>CAYULI010000001.1:0-166913 GCA_964445795.1 uncultured Nitrospira sp.
CAAGCCCTTGTCGAAGGTCATCTTCGTGCTGCCGTCTCACGGAAACAAGGTGCAGGGCGAGAGGGTCCTTGACGGCCATCGGAAGCGTCGTATAGCGGTCCTTGTCGCCTTTGCCGCCTCGAACAACGATTTGATCCGAGGAACATCGATGTCCTTGACTCTCAGACGACAGCATTCCATAAGACGAAGGCCGGCGCCGTAGAGCAGTGTCGCCATGAGCCATGCCGTTCCATCGAGTTGGCGCAGCAGCGCCCTCACTTCTTCACGCGTTAAGACCACCGGTAACCTGTGCGGCCTCTTGGCACGCACCACGCCATTGACGTAGCCGATCTCCTTACCCAAGCCGTTGATGGCAGCGGCGACCAAGGATCGTTTTGATCTTTGCCACGCGCTCCCGGGTATACGGCACCTGCACCAGGAGCCTTCCGGCCTCCCCTCGCTTGATCAGGATCGGACCCAGGTGCATAACAACCTCCGTACAAACGTCATTCGCGCGTCTCAGCCGCGTTTCGCAAAGCCTTCCTGTCTCAACACCTCCGCGACGTTTCTCCAATCCACAAATACATCGGCGATGGTGCGGCCATAGACGTCCTGGCCGTACGGCACGATGCGGATCGGGCCTTCTTGCAGCAATTGCTCCAGTCGTTGGCGCGCCGCGTCACCGCCCGGCTCACTTAACTCCGGTGCGTCGATGCCGCGAAGTCTGATGCGGTCCGCTCCGACGCGTAGGGTGTCGCCGTCGATTGTGTAGATCGGTTGGCTGGTCGGCAGCCGTCTTCCATACATCCTGCCTAGGACGGAAGGGCGAGCCTGCTTCTGATGGGGAACGATCTTGTAGCGGCCCTTCGGCAGGCGGTGCGGGCGGCTGTCCCGGGGATGCCGCTGGCGATGGGGCTGGAGGGTCGAAGGGAGCGGCGATTCGGTGATGGCCGGAGACCAGCAGAGGTCGCAACGCTGCGGGATGGTCGATTCTCCCCGCGATGTCGGCAGTTTCGAGGCGTGAGCGTTGGACGGCCAACATGCAGTGCTCGTAAGGGCGCACAGGATAGAGGCGATAACGCAGTGTGGTGTGAGATGCATGCCGGTGCCGTCTCGCATAGACCGTGCCACTTGCGCGCGGTTGACAATGGAGAAAACCGCGTGGCATTTTCAGAGCCGAGAGCTGATGGCTGATTGCAGGAGAGTGACGCGGAGGGATACACCATGGAAATGTTCGGACGAGTCGGTTTGGTCGAGATCCCGATTCTGATTGCGCCGGACCAGAAGGCTTGGATGGACCGGATGATCAAAGAAGGCAAAATTGCGATTCCTCCCGGCGGCACGCTGGAAAAGGGCTCGCTCTATTCGATGTTTATCCGCATGCTGCTGCACAATGCGATGGAAGAGCAGAAGCGGCAGGAGGCGCTGGAGGCCGGCGACGAGGACGACGAATAGCGGAAACGCAATACAGACTCCTGAGCAAGCGAATTGTATCCTAAGGGGTCTCTCCTCTGTATCTCGCGAGATACGAACGACGCTGCACGAATGACGTGGTTATAGGCGCTTGAACGCGGCGTGCGCGGCGCGGATCGTCTTGTCGATATCCGCTGAGCTATGGGCGGTCGAGAGAAAGGCCGCTTCAAACTGCGACGGAGCGAGGTAGACGCCCTGCGCCAGCATGGCGTGGAAGAACCGACCGTATCGCCTGGTGTCCGACTGCTTCGCCGTATTCCAGTCCACCACAGGGCCAGGCGTAAAGAACGCCGTCAACATGGACCCGACTCCGGTTCGCGTGAGCGGAATCCCCGCCTTTTTGGCCGCTTCGCCGATGCCGTTCGCCAGCGCCGCCGACTTCTCTTCGAGCGCCTTGTAGATGCCGCGCGCTTTTAACTGCTTGAGCGTGGCCAGGCCGGCGCTGACCGCGAGCGGATTGCCGGAGAGAGTCCCGGCCTGATAGACCGGCCCCGCTGGCGCGATGAGGTCCATGATCTCCTTCCGTCCGCCATAGGCTCCGACCGGGAGCCCCCCGCCGATGATCTTGCCGAGTACCGTCAAGTCGGGCCGGACGCCGTACAGGGCCTGCGCTCCTCCATAAGCCACACGAAAGCCGGAAATCACCTCGTCGAAGATCAGGAGAATGTCGTTCTCCGCCGTGAGCTGTCGCAGCGCCGGCAAAAAATCCGGAGCTGGCGGGACGACGCCCATGTTGCCGGCGATCGGTTCCACAATAATGCAGGCCAGGTCGCGACCGTGTCGGGTGACGAGCTGCTGGACCGTGCGGATATCGTTGTAAGGAGCGATGAGCGTGTGTTTTGCGAAGTCAGCCGGGACGCCGGGTGAATCGGGAATTCCGAGCGTTGCCAGACCCGACCCGGCCTTCGCCAAGAGATAGTCGCTGTGCCCGTGGTAGCAGCCTTCGAATTTCAGCACGCCATCGCGCTTGGTGAATCCCCTCGCTACGCGGATGGCGCTCATTACCGCTTCCGTTCCGGAACTCACCAGCCGGATTTTTTCCATCGACGGAAAAGCCGCGCGGATCTCCTTGGCAAGCGTGACTTCCAGCTCGGTCGGAGCGCCATAACTGGTGCCCTGTCCCGCCGCTGTCTTGATCGCGTTGATGATTGGCGGCGCGGCATGCCCCAGAATCATGGGGCCCCAGGAAAGCACATAATCGATGTACGCGTTGCCGTCGACGTCGTAGAGACGCGATCCCTTGGCGCGCTTGATGAATCGGGGCTGCCCGCCGACCGAACGGAAGGCGCGTACCGGACTGTTCACCCCGCCGGGAATGAGTTGTTGGGCTTCGGCGAAGAGCTTGGCGGACCGTGTCGTCTTCATCGCGGGAGCGGAACCTATCACGCAGCGAGAGAAACGGTCAAGAAATGTGAGGTACCGAGGAGATCCTGCTCCCGATCGCCCCACCTGAGGTCAAATAATGTCTCAAGTGATACACCCTGATCCTTATTCGATTCAGCCGGCCGGGTCTTCCGGAAGATAGGGATCGCGATTCTCTGCTGTTTTCTGACAAGTCACAATTCTTTAACTTGGGCGTAATTCTTGCTCGTTATATCGGGCTTGCAACGGAGGAGATACGGAACCGTCATGCGAATCATCTGCTCTTGGTGCCGGGAGGAAGGTCGAATCGGGTTGGTCGGGGAGAAGAAACCCCTGGAGGATCGGCGGGAGACTCACGGCATTTGCCTGGCCCACCGAATCGCCGTGCAGACCCGCTGGCGGGAAGCGAGCGGGGGATCCGAGCCCGCCTTTCACGAGCAGCTCCTGTCGGCCGCTTCGGTGAATGCGCCATCACGTGCGACCGGCGACGGTTCCTTCGTCCTTTCCGCCACCCGCATGTGGATCGGGCTGAAGAATCTCGCGCGAAAACCCCGCTTCTAACCCGCATTCTCCTGACCGGCGCCCCCGGTTCTATTTCTTTTGCTTGGCACGAGCGTTCCGACGACTGCCGGGATTCGCGTTGTTCGACGCGGTCAGGGGCAGCTCTTCCAATCCCCAATGTTTCCGCTTGGACTTTTCCTGCGCCGAGACGGCGAACAGGACGTGGAAGGGCGCGCGCCGCCCGTCGCCGGTCTGCCCCTTGCTCCAGGCCTCGCCGGCGTCGTCGAGCACTTCAAGCAGCGTTTCGTACTCCTCTTCGTCGTCGGGGATCACGAAGTGCGCATCGGTGACGAGAACGACGTATCCCTTGGCCGGCAACCATTCCAGATCGGCCAGACATTCCTCCAACGCATCCCAGTTGTGGCCGAAGTAATCGGGAAACTGCAGCGCGCGCGCGAACTCGCTGAAGAGGCCCGCCGGAGTCCGGCACTTCTTCCCGTTGACGACGCGGAGTGCGAATCCCGCCGGCGCTTTCACCAGGGACGTGGCCGTGGCGCCCGGCGGGACCACGACCAGCGAGGACCAGGGAGCCGTGGCGTTCTGAAGATGCGTGTGGACGGTGCGTTTCGGAGTCATGTCGGTTCTCGTGTGCGTCAATTCAACGGAACGAATGTTCGGTAATGGTCTCCAGTGTAGTAGGCTTTTCCCGTCTGCTGCTCGATGACGATCCGTTCCCCGTCGCGCGGGCGGCCGCGCGTCTTCGGATTTACGTCATACTCTCGGTACCGGCCCCTTGGCAAGCGCCGCTCGCGGTTGTGAAACTCCCGGCCGCCGAGATAGCCGGGCGGCGGCACCCCGTGCCGCTCTTGAACGGCTTTGAGCAGATCGCGGGCTTTCTGCAGGGGATCGGCCTGAACCTCGGCGCCTTCGTGCGACGACCGCGCGGAGAGCGCCGCGCTCTCCGCGCGCCCATCGCCGAACCCAAGGCACCAGGCCGGCAGTGCGAGCAGATGGCCCGATGACCAGCCAAGAAGGAACAGGACGACCCATCGCAGTGGCACCCGCCGTGCGCTGGGAGAGACTACCATGACCGGACGGACTCCGAGTGGTCGCCGCGAAGAGGGCGAGACCGTACCATGCGTGCGCGATGCAGGTCACACAGGCCTGGGGGGAGTTTCGTTCCGCGCTTGGCTGTGTCGGAAGGCGTTTGTTAAAATGAATCCCAACCGGGCCCGACGCCTTCGTGCGAAGAAGGGACGAGTGGATCCCATCGTCTCATACGCGTTCGGCTGAACCGATTTCCCGCTCACCTCAATGTCGAGCCGATGGCCACTTCGCAGTTGAAGACACGCGCCCGTTGCCCGGTCGCCCGGCGTGTGCTGGCCTTGCTGCTCGCCGCCTTCGCGCCGGTGCCCGTTGCGTTCCCACAAAGCGGCTCGCTCGATCGGTCTCCGACGGAAGTCGTGAAGCGATATGTGACGCTCGATCAGAAGGGCGCCCGGCTGGACGCCATGTCGTTCGATACGATCGTGCCCTACATCGACTGGCGGGAGGAGCCCGCCTGGGGGCGTGTCGTCGTGATTCAGGACGTGGCCGTTCCCGATGACTATCGGAAGTGGGAAGTTATCAGCCACCTCGAGGTAATCATCCCGGCGACCTTTCGGGTGGTGGGCTCCGTCTACCTAGAGACCGCCGCCTTCGTCCCGGAAGAGAAGGTCGAAGAAGTCCGGTTTCGCGTCAAGGAGGTGCGGGGCAAATGGCGGATCGTCGAGCCGGTGATTCCCCCGCACGTCGGGATCAAGCGCATGGTGAACTTCGTGCGTGAAGCCATGTTGCACGAACTGGACACGGAGAGACGCGGCGCGCTGGCCGCGCTGGAAGCTTCGATGCGAAAGGCAAGATAGATGGCCAAGACGTCCGTGGACCTGTTGATCTTCGATCTCGATGGGACGCTCATCGAATCCAAGTGGGATATCGCCAAGTCCGTGAACCTGACGTTGGTCGACCTGGGGCTGCCCGAACGCCCCCTGGAGGAGATCTTCGGGTTCGTCGGCGACGGCGTGAAAAAGCTGCTCAGGCTGGCGGTGGGGGAGCAGAACCAGGAGCGGTTCGACGAGGCGTTGAACGTGTTCCGCAGGCACTACCTCGCACACTGCCTCGATCAGACGGTCTTCTATCCCGGTGTCGAGCCGATGCTCGAGCATTTCAGCCGGAAACAAAAGGCGGTGGCGACGAACAAGTCGATCGAGTATACGCGCGTGATTCTAAACGGCCTGGGAGCCCACCACTTTCCCGTGGTCGTCGGCGGGGACAACGGGTTTGGCCTCAAACCGGAGCCGGGGATGCTGCTCCATGTCATCGAGACAGTCGGCGCCTCGAAAGACCGCACCGTGTTGGTTGGCGACAGCACCAACGACATCAACGGAGGGCACAACGCCGGCATCCGGGTCTGTGCGGTGGGCTATGGCATGGGCAATCGGGAGAAGATGGCGGCCTGCAAGCCGGATTGGTTCATCGAACGACCGGAAGAACTCATGGAGCTGTTTGTATGAAGAAACGGACAAGGTGGGGGCTTAGGTTCGGAGAGTTGGGAGAGAACGGGAGGCGACCGAGCCTATGGAGGCAAGGTTTCGGCATCGCTGTCATCCTCAGCCTGAGCCTGAACCTCGACTTGGTGTTTGCGGCCGGGCCGAGCCTGGCCGACCGCGTGATCGAGCACAAGCTCGCGAACGGCCTGACGGTGCTCATGGTCGAGCGCCATCAGACGCCGGTCGTGTCGATCAACATCACGTTCTCTGTCGGCGGCATCAACGAGCAGGTCGGACAGACGGGCGTGGCGCATTTGTACGAACACATGGCGTTCAAGGGGACGCGGACGCTCGGTACGAAAGACTACGAGAAGGAGAAGCCGATCCTCGACGAACTGGCGCGTGTCGGCACGGAGCTGGAACGCCGCCAGCGGGAGGCGGCCGCGAAGGACGGCGGGCCGACCGCCGACGAGCAGGCCGCCATCGACGCGCTGCAACGGAAATTCACCGAGCTCCAGGCCCAGGCGTCCCAATACGTGGTCGGGAATGAAATGGCGCTGCTCTATCAGCGTCACGGCGGTGTCGGGCTCAATGCATCCACGGGGAAGGATCTCACGCGCTACATGATCAGCTTGCCCGCCAATCGGCTGCCCTTGTGGGCCGCCATCGAAGCCGACCGGATGGCGAATCCCGTGCTCCGCGAATTCTACAAGGAGCGCGGCGTCGTCATGGAAGAACGACGCCTACGCAACGAGGACAGCCCGCAGGGGTTGCTGTTTGAGACCTTCACCTCCGCCGCGTTTAGAGCCCATCAGTACGGCGTGCCGACGATCGGGTGGGGGTCGGACATCATGGCCTTGACGCCGGCCGACACCGAGGCCTTTTTCAAGACCTACTATGGGCCCAACCGGGCCACGATCGCGCTGGTAGGGGACCTCAATCCGAAGGACGTCATCGAGCTGATCGAACGCACGTTCGGCAAGATCCTCGCCGCGCCGCCACCGCCTCCGCTGGTCACGGTCGAGCCGGAGCAGCGGGGAGAGCGGCGGATCGAGGTGGAATTCGACGCTGAACCCATGATCGCCGTCGGCTATCACAAGCCAGGCCTTGGGCATCCGGACGACGACGTCTTCGACGTCATCGACGCCGTCCTTACGGACGGCCTGACGTCCCGGCTCCACACGAAACTCGTGCGGGAAAAACGGCTGGCGGCGTCGGTCAGCTCGGACGCCAATTATCCGGGCGTGCGCGCGCCGAACCTCTTCATCGTCACCGCCACTCCGCTGGCGCCCCACACGGCCGCCGAGGTGGAAGCCGCGATCTACGAAGAGCTAGAGCGACTGAAGACGGAGCCCGTCTCGTCCAAGGAACTCGAGAAAGTGATCAACAACCTGGACGCCGACCTCGTGCGGGCGCTCCGGTCCAACAGCGGGCTGGCCTCGCAACTCGCGTTGTATCAGAGCCTGGCGGGTGATTGGCGGTATGTGCTGAAATCCCGCGACAAGATCGCCGCCGTGACCGCCGCGGACATCCAGCGCGTGGCGATCCAGTATTTCACAAAAACCAATCGCACCGTGGGGACCCTCGTGAAGAAAGGCAACGGCATGCAGGTGGCCGCGCTGCCGGGAAGCGAGGTGGCGCGATGAAACCGGTGAAGGGGCGTGGAATAGCGATGAGGCGCGTCGGCATCCTGAGCCTCCTCGGTCTGGCGACAGTGCTGGCGGCGGTGACGGCATGGGCCGGCGAGCTTGTCCTGGGGGATCCCAGGACGATGACCTTCAAGCCTGTCGAGTTTTCGCCTCCGGAGCCGGAGCGGGTCGTTCTCGAGAACGGCATGGTCGTCTACCTGTTGGAGGATCACGAGCTGCCGCTGGTCACCGTCACGGCCACCATCAGAACGGGCAGTTGGCTCGATCCGCCTGATAAGCTCGGGCTTGCGGCGTTGACCGGGTCCGTCATGCGGACGGGCGGGGGCGGCGGACTGTCCGCGCAGCAGGTGGATGAGGAACTGGAGCAGTTCGCAGGGGACGTCAGCATCTCCATCGGGCGGCAGTCCGGCTCGGCGTCGCTCGACGTGCTGAGCAAGGATCTGAAGCGGGGCCTGCAGATCTTCGCCGGTCTCATCCGGGCGCCGGCCTTCGAGCCGGCGCGCGTCGAGTTGGCCAAGCTGCAGGCTATCGAGGGGATTCGCCGTCGCCAGGACAATCCCGGATCCGTCGTCAGCCGGGAATTCATGAAGCTGCTCTACGGACCGGACCATCCCACGGCGCGCGAGAGCTCGATCGAGACGGTGAAACGCATCACCCGCGACGACCTCGTGGCCTTCCACCGCAACACGGTCCATCCGAACGGGATCATTCTGGGCGTCACCGGCGATTTCACGCGAGAGGGCATGCTCGCGATGCTGGGGGAGATGTTCGGCGATTGGAGCAAAGGCGCGGTGCCGGAGCTCAAGATCCCGGATGTGCCGGAAGACGAGGCGTCGAAGCCGGCCGTCCGATTCATCAACAAGGAGACGACGCAGACGCACCTCCGGGTCGGCCACCTCTCGCTCAGGGAGAGCGATCCGGATTACGTGCCGCTGGCGATCGCCAACGATATCCTGGGCGGTAGTTCGTTCCGCAGCCGGCTGTTCAACGACGTGCGGACGAAACGCGGGCTGGCCTACTCCGTCGGCAGCCGATTGAACACCGGTGTGCACGATCAGGGTGTTTGGCTCATGCGGGCCGAAACGAAGCTGTCTTCCACGCAGGAGGTGATCAGCCGTTTCGTGGCCAATATCGAGCGGATGCGCACCGAGCCGGTGACCGACGAGGAGCTGGCGGAGGCCAAAGAAGCCTACGTGAACTCGTTCGTCTTTTCGTTCTCCAGTCCGTCGGCGATCGTCAGCCGCCTGATCGAATTGGAGTACGACGGATTGCCCAAAGACTTTCTCCAACAGCTTCGCGACAGAGTCGTGACGCTCACCAAAGAAGACATCCTGGCCGCCGCCAGGAAGCACTTCCATCCGGAGCGCTTGAAAATCGTGGCGGTCGGAGCGGGCGAGACGTTGCCGCGGCTGCTGTCGGCATTCGGAGAGGTCAAAGAGATCAAGCTCCAGCCGGAGGGGTGAGGGAGGGGGCGGCGAGTCGTCGGCCGAGCTTGCTTGCTCGCGCACCCCGCAAACCGGAAAATCGGACGGCTCAGTCGGCAGACGACGTGCATCGGTGGATGCGCGCGGGAGCTGACCGATCGAACCACCTCGCAGGGAGAATGAAATCGAAGGCGATTGCACCCCGGGCGGCGGCACTCGCAGGCGTCTGAAAGGAGGCCATCATGGTGACCGGTGTGATGCTCCTCAACTGGACGGATCAGGGTATCAAGAACGTGAAAGACTCGCCGAAGCGGCTGGAGGCGGTGAAGAAGCTCGCGCGGGACATGGGCGGCGAGGTGAAGTCGTTCTACATGACGTTGGGGGCCTATGATTTGGTCCTCATCGTCGAGCTGCCGAACAACGACAAGCTGGCGAGCTTTGCGTTGAAACTGGGATCGCTCGGCAACGTCCGTTCGACGACGTTGAAAGCCTATTCGGAAGACGAGTACCGTCACATCATCGCCGGACTGAGCTGACGCCGGCGGATCAGACCACGGATAAGGGGCGAGAGGTCCCTGAGGGGGGCCCTCAAGATATTCCCATGCCGCTCGAAGACGACTTCTGTGACATCCTGAAAAAAGCTCGAATGGGGCAGGGACTCTCCGTCGGCGATGTCGCGCGGATGACGGGCCTACCGAACAGGGATATCACGGCCCTGGAGCGCGGAGATCAGCCGCGGGACCGGGCCGAAGTCCGGGCCCTGGCGAAAGCCCTGGGACTGCGGGCTGCGGCGCTCGAACAGATCGCCATCGAGAAATGGGAACCGGTGCCGCAACAGCCGCCGATCTGGGTCGAGACGGTGCACGGATCGATCAACGGCTATGGCGTTCAGGGGTACATCGTGCACGACGACGGCGAGGCGGTGCTCATCGACACCGCCTATAATGCGCCCGCCATGCTGGAAGCGCTCAACAGGCGCGGATTGCATCTGAGGGCGGTCTGCCTGACGCACGGCCACGCGGATCACGCGGACGGGCTCGGCCAGATTCTGAAGCACCATGAAGTCCCCGTCTATCTGGGGCCGGAGGACCTGGACTTGCTCGGCTGGCGGCCGCGGGCGGATCTCTTATCCGTGCCAACGGACGGCCGGACCATCACGGTCGGCCGTCGCACGATCCATTGTCTGGCCACGCCCGGGCACACGCCCGGCGGCATCTGTTATCGCCTCGATGATCCCACGCATCCGGTCTGTTTTGTCGGCGACACGCTGTTCGCCGGGTCGATCGGCCGGTCGAATCCCAGCAAGCTGTACGCGACACATCTGCATTCCATGCGCGCCCGGCTGCTCACGCTCGCGCCCGAGTATCGCTTGTTTCCGGGACACGGGCCCGCGACGACGGTCGAAGAGGAACTCGTTCATAATCCCTTTTATACTGCATCCTAGCGGAGTGACAGATGGATCGGCAGGACAGCCCCCTGCAAGCGGTTCCCGACGACCTCGTGAACGCGGGTTCTCCGGACTGGAGCGATCAAAACTTCGAGGCGCCGGAGGAAACGCGCTTCTCGAAATATGTCCTCCCGACGGGTTTATTTCTGGTGACGATCTTCACCACGCTCTGGGCCGGCGCCTATCAGGACCATCCCGACCTCTTCCATCCCTTCCTCGGCGCCTGGACCCTGCTGTCGGAGCGGCCGGGTGAACTCGTGAACGGCATTCCGTTCGCGCTCACGCTCTTGCTGATCCTTGTGACGCACGAGCTGGCGCACTTCGTCTGCTCGAAGGTCCACCGTGTTCCGGCCTCGTTACCGCTGTTCATTCCGGGGTTGCCGGTCTTGGTCGGCACGTTCGGCGCGATTATTCGGGTGCGAGGGCCGATTCTCGAACGGAAGGCTCTCTTCGACATCGGCATTTCCGGTCCGCTGGCGGGGTTCGTCGTGGCGATGGTCGCGCTGGTGATCGGGCTGCGCTGGTCGCAGGTGGAAATCGGCGTTAGCGGGCCGACGCCGTTTCTCGTCGGCGGGTCCCTGCTGCTCGACCTGGTCATGTCGTTGATGATGGGCGATCTGCCGGCTGGCGCGACGGTGAATCTCCATCCGATCGCCGAGGCGGCCTGGTTCGGACTGTTTGTGACCTGTCTGAATCTGCTCCCCATCGGGCAACTCGACGGAGGGCATGTCGCCTACGCCCTGTGGGGCGACCGGCAGCGGGTCATCGCCTTTGCCGCTCTGCCCATTTTGTTCGCATTGGGATACTTCGGTTGGCACGGCTGGTTGCTCTGGATCGGGATGGCCGGTCTGCTCGGGTTCGCCCATCCGCCGATCCCTTGCCCGCAGGCCGCGTTGGGGCCGGTGCGGGTGTGGTTGGGGCGCGCGACCGTCGTCTTGTTTTTTCTCATCTTCCCACCCTTTCCCATCATGTCGCGCTGACGTCCTCGCCGACGGGCGCTTCAACAGGATGAGCGCGAACGGATCGGACGGGTTACGGGGAAATTCTTGCCGGATCACCGCGGCAGTCTTAGCATGCGATCATGCATCTCGCAGAGACGGGGTGGCGAGAGACGGCCAAGCGCTGGCTGATCGAGTCGGATACGACGACGGATTCGGTGACGTTCTACGGACGGGCCGTCGTGTTTCTTGGGCTGCTGTGGTGGGGGTGGATCTTCATCGCCACGCCGCTCGAATCGAACTATGCCGGCGAGTCGTTTCTGCACCTGATCAATCTGCCGTTCCATGAGGCCGGCCACGTTCTCTTCATGCCGTTCGGCCGGTTCATGACGATTCTCGGCGGAAGCCTCGGTCAAGTGCTCATGCCGATCGTCTGTTTCGTCGCGCTGCTCGTCAAGACACGCGATCCCTTCGGCGCCTCCGTCGCGCTCTGGTGGACGGCGGAAAGCTTGATGGACGTGGCTCCCTACATCAACGACGCGCGGGCGCTGGATCTCGTGTTGCTCGGCGGCGTCACCGGCAAGGAGACGGATGGCCACGACTGGAACAATATCCTCGCCATGCTGGGCTGGCTGGAATACGACCATCGGTTGGCCCACCTGGTCCAAAATCTCGGCATTGTGCTCATGCTGGCTTCCTTCGCGTGGGGAGGACTGCTGGTGTGGAAGCACTATCGCCGTCTCTCGGGCTGACCGTACCGCTTGCGCAGCTTCCGAAACTCTCTTACGATAGGCTTCCGTCCGGGACGGGAGGGCCGTCATCGTGAAAACCAGGACGCTCTGGTGCGCGTGCATCGCTGTGTGGTTAGCGACTGCCTCATCTCCGGCTCCCGCCGCGGAACCGGCCGGCTCGTCGAGATTCGACCTGGTGCTCGATGGGGCGGCCGTGAAGGACAATCAGACCGGTCTGATCTGGGAGCAGGAGCCGGACCGGGAGCATGACGTCTGGAGCCGGTCGGTCGCCCGTTGCGCGACGAAGAAAGTCGGCGGGCAAACGGGCTGGCGCGCTCCGAGCGTCGACGAGCTGAAGACCCTGATCGATCCGTCGCAACACGACCCGGCACTGCCGGCGGGTCATCCATTCTCCAACATCAAATCGGAAATCTTCTGGACCGCGACGCCGCATCCCACCGACGACATCGTCGCCTGGCAGGTCAGCTTTTTCAGCGGGGAACCGGTCACCGATCAGAAATCCGGCACCCGCCGCATCTGGTGCGTCCTGGGGGAGCCCCGCAAGTAGTGGCACAGCTCCGCGCCACGTTTCTCTGCCTGCTCATGTGTGCAGGGCTTCCGAGCACCGGTGCTTCAGCCCAAAGCCACGACGGCATCGACGCGAGCCTCCCATCGTCATCGGCCGCCTCTCCAGCCGCCTCGGCCACCGACTGGCACTACGGGGCCTATCTCGATGTCAGCGACATCGTGAATTTCAATTTTCCGGAGAATCATCTCTGGCGCAGTCGTTCGACGGCGTCCCGGCACAACGAGTTTGCGCCGAATATGGCGTTGGCGTATGTGCGGAAGGATGCGAGCGAATCGTCCCGCTGGGGGATGGAGCTGGGCCTGCAGGGCGGCTACGATTCGAAAGACTTCGCGTTTCTGCAAGGAGAAAGCAAGATCGACGGGGCGGACACGCTCCGGCACGTGCATCGAGCCAATGTGTCTTACCTTGCGCCGATGGGAAACGGCCTCACCGTCACGGCCGGCCTGTTCAACAGTCTGATCGGCTACGAATCTCTGTACGCCAAAGATAATGCCAACTACACACGATCGTGGATCGCCGACTATACGCCCTATATGATGTTCGGCATCAACGCGAAGTATCCGGTCAACGAACAGCTCACGATCGCGGCCTTCGTCATCAACGGCTACTTTCATCTCTCTCACCCCAACGACCAGCCCTCGTATGGCGCTCAGTGGTCCTCCAAAATGACGCCGCGGTTGACCGCGACGCAGACCATCTACTGGGGGCCGGACCAAGCGAAGACCGCGCTGGAATTCTGGCGGCTCTATGGCAATCACATCCTGGAATGGAAGGGTGACGACCTCACCCTCGCGGCATCGTATGACGTGGGGACGGAGCGCATCGCTAATCAGCCGGGCAGCCCCCGCACGTTCGTGATGGGTAGCAACCTCGTCGCGAGGTGGCATGTGGCCGGTCCGTGGAGTCTGGCGCTCCGGCCGGAGTTCTATTGGGATCGCAACGGACGATGGACCGGAGCGGAACAGTTTGTGAAAGCGCTGACCTCTACAGTCGAATACAAGTTCTCCTCTCGATGCACGAACACCGTCGTTCGAATGGAACACCGCTATGACGAATCGACCGGCGTGGGCGGCGGGTTCTTCCGGCGCGGCGAGATCAGCCCCGGGATGATCGGGTTGAATCCGGCCCAGCACCTGCTCCTGTTGAGCGTCCTCTGGACATTCGACTCCCCGTAAGTGTGCTGAAAAACCATTCTTCTCACCTGCCCCCCGCCCGGTCGAGCCGTGCCGGTGGTTCACTGATGGGGACAGTCGCCGCCCGGAATAGCGACAGTCCCGCTTCCCTCGCGTTCGGAGCCCGTACCGGCAGCTATTCGATCACCGGCAGAATGCGGTCGGCTACAGCCTGGACGAGGCCCGCTGTCTCCGTCACGACCTTCAAGCCCTGAAAGCTGAGATAGTAGCCGCCGTGACTGGGTGCCTGGATCGTGGCGTTCACGACGACACGGTCGCCGTCTGCCACTTCCGGATCACGCACGAGCGGCTTGCCGCAGATGCCGAGCACGGCCACCGTCAAGGTCGCGGTATCGTCCTCCAGGCGGAACAGGTAGGCGCCGTAGCAGTTCGTCCCGTTGGGCAGCGTGTAGGGATCGAGCGGCCGCACGTCTCGCACTGTGCCCTGCAGCGTCACGCGCCGGAGATGATAGACCTGCGGCTCATCGAGAATCTGTTGGATGGTGAGCGGCTCGTCTGCCCCAAGGGGCGCCGGCCGACCCAGCCAGGCCGGCAGGAGCAACAAGCCGACCAAGAAAACGATCACGCGAGGCATGGAGAGACAGGCTCCGCGATGGACGACCGGCCCATTCTATCATTCTTGTGGCACTTCGGCTTTCCCTTCTCGCAGTGGGTCGCTATAATCCGCCCCCATTGGCCAGGGGGACGACGGGCATGGTGAACGAAGGGATGCTGCACAGTTTTGTCGAGGGATCTCGATCCAGGTTCGAAGACCTGCTGGGGCAAATGGTGGAGGTGCCCTCGATCAGTATGGATCCGTCGCGCGCGACCGACATGCGGCGCATGGCGGAGTTCGCGGTCCAGGTTCTGATCGATCTCGGTGCCGACGCGCAGATCGTCGAAACGGGCGGCTATCCTGTCGTTGCCGGGGGATGGACCACCGGCGCGCACCATCCCACCGTCACGATCTACAATCATCTGGACGTACAGCCGGCTCAGGAACCTGAGTGGAAACAGGCCCCGTTCGCGTTCAAGAGGGAGAACGGGATCTATCGCGGTCGCGGGGCCACGGACGACAAGGGGCCGGCGCTCACGGCGATGTTCGGCGCGCGCTTCGCCGTCGAC
The DNA here is from genome assembly GCA_964445795.1 of uncultured Nitrospira sp. Taxonomy (GTDB): domain Bacteria; phylum Nitrospirota; class Nitrospiria; order Nitrospirales; family Nitrospiraceae; genus Nitrospira_D. The sequence goes on from CAYULI010000001.1 coordinate 14,919, forward strand.
CAGGGCCTGCCGATCAATATCCGGTTCTTGTGGGAATTGGAAGAAGAGATCGGGAGCCCGAATTTTGCGGCCGGTCTCAAGAACCGAGCGGCCATTCCGAAGCCGGACTCGGTCGTCGTCTCCGATACGATCTGGATCGCCAAAGGGCGCCCGGCGATGCCCTATGGGCTCCGTGGCCTGCTCGGTGCGCGGTTGACCCTGCGCACGGGAACGAAGGACGCGCATTCCGGCGTCACGGGCGGGGCCGTGAGGAATCCGCTGGCCGAACTGATGGAGGTGGCGCACGCGTGCGTCGACGCCAAAACGGGGAAGGTAAAAATTCCGGGATTCTACGACGACGTGGTCGAGCCGACCCATGCGGAAATCGCGAGCTTCCTCAAGTCCGGCTTCAGCGTCAGACGATTCAAAGAAGCCTATGGATTTGAGACCCTGCGCACGCACGATCCCGCCGACGTGATGAGGCGCATCTGGGCGGCGCCGACGTTCGAGATCCATGGACTGACCGGCGGCTATCACGGGCCCGGCGTCAAAACGGTCGTGCCCGGCCACGGCGAATTGAAAGTGAGCATGCGGCTTGTGCCGAAGCAGACTCCCGAAAAAGCCTATGCATTGCTGAAGAAGCATGTTGCGAAAATCAATCCCGGCGTGAAAGTCGAGTGTGAAGGGATGTTGCATCCCTTCCGAGGATTGTTTGAGGGACCCTACGTGGAGGCGGTGAAGCGGGCGGTCAAAGCGGGGTTCGGCAAGGAACCGGCGTTCATCCGCGAAGGGGGCTCGATCGGCGCCGTCGTCACGATGCAGAAAGCGTGGAAGGTTCCGATCCTCTTCATGGGTTTGAGTCTGCCCGAGCACGGCTACCACGCGCCCAACGAATGCTTCGACTGGGGCCAGGCCTCCGGCGGGATGAAGGCGTTTGCGCATTACTTTGCGGAGGTCGCGAAGATGGGGAAAAAGTAAAGGGCGGCGGCGAAATAATCGGCCAATGACGCCTTCTCGATTGCCGTCATCTCCTGGCCAGCTCGGTCAACTCCTGATCGACTGGAACAATTTCGATCGGCAGGCCGAGAAGCTTGGGTCGATCCGCTCGCCACTGAGCCAGCCCGACCGTCTGCTCGATCAGAGAGCGGACTTCGACTCAATTGGGCAAGGTTTGAAGTGCGGAGGAAGTAAGGTCGGGTCAGTCGAATTCCCACGGCCCGCGGCGGTCGGGGAGGGCGATTGCTTCAGCTACACGCGCGATGAAGTCGCGTCGCGGGATCTCTTCGGCTCCGAAGCGCCGGAGGTGTGGTGAGGATTGCTGGATGTCTACGATGCGAAAGCCCCAGACCTGGAGCTGCCGGACGAGCCGGACCAGCGCCACCTTCGACGCATCGTCTACGAGCGTAAACATCGATTCCGCGAAGAAGGCACCCCCGAGCGCCACGCCGTAGATCCCGCCGACGAGGTTGGCGTCCTTCCACGTTTCCACCGAATGGGCGTAGCCCAGCTCGTGCAAGCGTGTGTAGGCCTCGATCATGGCCCGCGTGATCCACGTACCGCCCTCCGGATATTGCGGACGAGGGCCGGCGCAGCGCTCCATGACCTTGCGAAAACATCGGTCGAACGTCGTGGAAAACACTCCGGGCCGGAGGCTGCGTTTCAGGCTGCGCGAGATGTGGAGTTTCTCCGGGAAGAGCACGGCGCGGGGGTCGGGCGACCACCAGAGAATCGGCTGATCGTCGCTGTACCAGGGGAAGATGCCGTGGCGGTAGGCTTCCAGCAGCCGCTCGGGGCGCAAATCGCCGCCGATGGCGAGCAAGCCCTCTGGCGTGGCCTGCTCAACCGGCGGAAAACGCAGATCTTGCCCGTTCGTTCGTAACCGGACCATACCCGGCTCAGGTCTGTGAAGCCGGCGAACAGGAGCCCTTCGCCAGCTGAGGACTGCGCCGCTAGCCCTTCTTGTCTTCTCCCGCTGCGAGGATCGGCTGGAAACTCGGATCGGCGTCGAGGACGACCTTGAGCAATTCCGTGTGGAGAAAATAGCGCCACACATCCTCGCTTTTTCCCGGGATCTCGTCGAACCAGCGCCTCGCCTCCATGAGGTGGTGCAGCATCCTGGCCTTGTCGCCGTAGTTGGGCATGAAGATCATGCTGTAGGCCATCGTATATTCTGCCAGGAACTTGTCGAGCGGCAGCTCGGCGAAGGCCAATGAAGCTTCGGCGTCGGCATAGGCCCGGAGGCTTTCTGGGTCGTGGAGGATCCGGTTCCAGGCCACTTTGTTGATGCGCGACCAGGCGAGTTGCAGCAGAGCCTCCGCTTTCGGCGTCTTCCGTTCGTCCGGGATGTCTTTCACCAGCGCTTCGAAGGTTGCGATCATCGGGAGTTGGTCGTTGTTCCAGCGGTACGCGACGCCGAGGCGGAAGCGGTTGTCCAACAGCTCCGGGTGCGTCTGGGCGAGTGTTTCCAGGGCCGGCAGCATGCGGTAGAGGTAGTCTGCCGGAGTCGGCTGTGACAATCCGCCCATCTCCATGTCGTTGGCCAGATCCAAACGAGCCGCGCCTGCATAGATGTTCCAATAGAATTCGTTCACGACGAGCGAGAGGGCCGGATCCTTCACGGCGAGCTTGTGTTCCTTGGCGGCCTCCCGGAGCAGAACGGTGTACAGGTTTCTGGTCAGCACCGTCAGGGCGTCGACTTGGTTCGGGTCGATGATCAACACGCGGTTGAGCAGGGCCACGCGATCCCGTAACTCCGGGAAGGTCGCCGCCCGCGCGGCTGCGGCGGTCAGCGTGCCGGGCTGGTCGTCCGGTCCCCACCACACGATCGAATCGGGCAGCGCGCGGCTCGTTTCCGTCGTAAAGGGAATTTTCTCCGGCGCCATCCCCGGCGCTTCCGGCTGGGTAGGTACGGGCAGGACGAACACCGCGGCGTCTCCGGGAAAACCGTGTTGCTTGAGCCCGGTGAAGACCACCCACTGGGTGGTCAGGGACTTCACCGCGCGCCGGGCGCGCTTGACCGTGCTGGTCCATTTGACGGTGCCGGGTGCGTACGTCACCGGCGATGTCAGCGGGTCCTGATAGCGGACGTTCAGGTGCACCAGCGTCGTCGGGACACCGATCACGGGCCCGTTCGGCTTGAGCCGGAACGAACCGGCCGGAAGGGCGCGGCTTTCTCCAGTCGTCACGTGCAGGCCGCTCCCCGGCGGGGAAATGCCAAGCGCGTCCATGACGAAGGCGGTGGCGGGCATCCGAGGCAGATCATCGCCGAAAAAGACCAGCGGGCCCACGCTGGGCCAGAGGACCTCCATGCCGCGGTCTGTTCGTTTCAGGGCCGGCGCATGGGCGGCGGTCAAATCGTTCCAGCAGGATTCATACAATGGATCGCTTGCCGGAGGATAGGCCTTGACGGGGGACGGTGATGCCGACACGAGCCGGTACTGACAGGCGAAATCCAACTGCCCGATGGTGACGCGGTCGCCTTTGGCCACCGCCTCTGCATACCGGCGAGCGGTCTCGACAGCGACGGTGTTGGTCGAAGCGGGCCTTTGGGATTTCTTGGCTGAGGCTGCTGCGGTGACGTCAGTGGCCGCCAGCCCGTTGGTGACGAACGTGATGAGTCCCACGAGCGCAAGAGTACGTACAAGAATTCTGGGGCAGGTCATGAAGGTTCCAGTCCTGAAAGAAGCCTCGGCGTAGGAAGCTTGATACTCTAACATGGGGTTTGCCGAATCCGAAAGGGGCCGGAATCGCGGAGTGCCTGAGCGTTACGGGTTGGGTGGGGGAGGGGTCAGGGGGCGATGGAACCGGACAAGTGAGCGGATGTAGCGGAGCACTTCGCGCTGTTCTTCCTCGGTGAGTTCATCCTTCCAAGCCGGCATGGCCGTGCGCGGGCGTCCGTTGGCAATGATCTTCAACAGATCTTTGTCGGACTTGGCAGAGGTGGCCGCCGAAACGAGATTTCCCGGGCGCGGGGACAGATAAGGCGCTTTGATTCCATCGCCCCGCCCTTCCGGGCCGTGACAATCGAGACAGCGCTGCTCATAGATGCGCTTCCCGATGTCCGCTCCGTCCGTGAATGGCGACTGTGCCTGTCCTGGCGGGATCGCATTGGCGAGTATGAGGCAGCCACCGAGAAGCACAACCTTGCGCCGCATGACGCTTTCACTCCACGATGATCGTGGCTTGCATCTGGTGTCCGGGCATGTCGCAGAGGTACCGGTATTCGCCGGGCTTGGCGGGCGTAAAGTAAATCTCGGCCGCCCCGTCCGGCGGGACAATCACCCGCTTCAATCCGTCCGGTCCGAACTCCGGCGCTCCGTTGCCGGCCACGTTGAGGCTTGCTCCCACAAACAGTCCGAAGGGCACCACCGCATGGAGCTCCGAATCGTGGTTCTTGAAGATCAGCCGCGTGGGTCGTCCCCGATGGAGCAGCGTCCGCTCCGGAACGAACTGCCGCCCCTCCATCGTCACGGTCACGGTTTCTTCACCGGCAGGCCCGGCGGCGGGGGATCCCAGCGCTGCGATAAGGAGGCACGCAAAGCCTACACCCGAGCGCATGTTCGACTCCTCGCCCAGTCTCACGGACGGACGGAACACGGATTCGTGTCCGATCACCGGGCTTGCGCGGCTCGCAGAATCTCCTCGCGCAGGCGGGAGCGATCGGCCGCGGATAGAGGCGACACCGGCTTGTGCCGGCACAGCGACACGGTCTGACGTAGCGAGGCGACGAACAGTTCGCAGTTGGGACAGACGCCCAGGTGCAGACGGATCTCCCGGCAGATTTCACTGGACAGCTCGTCGTCGATGAAAGCCGACAGCTCGCGCAGGATAGCGAGACACCGCTTTTTCTCATGCCGATGAGTCTGGGCCCTTGAAGCTTCGCCGCCTCGTGACGGTGCGTGCTTGGTCATGGTTGTCCTCTCCGTTACCTCCGTGCCCCAGACTGAGCAGGCGCGCTCTTGGCGATCCCGCGCGCGCTGAGTTCCCGCCGCACGAACAGACGGGCTCGGTGGAGCCGCGATTTCACCGCCCGTTCGCTCAGGCCCATGATCGTCCCCACTTCCTTCGCGCTCAGGCCTTCCATATCCCGCAGGACCAGTACCATCTTGTACTTCTTGGGCAACTTATCGATGGCGGCGTCCAGCGCCTGCCGCAGTTCCTTATTTTGCAAGGCCTCTTCAGGGCTGAGCCCGTCCACCGGGATCTGGAGGCGGAACTCGCCGTCCGAGGTCGGAATGAACTCTTCGAGCGAGAGTTCGCGCTCCGGGGCGCCCTTGCGCTTGCGCCGCATGCGCATGCAGGCACGCGAGGCGATCGTATAGAGCCAGGTGGAAATCTGCGCGTCGCCGCGAAATTTGTTGAACCCGCGGTAGGCATTGAGAAACGTTTCCTGCACCAGATCTTTCGCCGCCTCGGTCTCGCCGCAGAGCCGGTTTGCGAAGCGGTAGATCAAATCGACATGGTCCCGATACAGCCTATCAAAATTTTCCGGAGTCTGCGCGGGTAGGGACGTGCGGTCTTTCTCTCGGGACGTGGGTGGGGAGGGGCTCATGGGCTGCGGCAGTGTACGAAGGGAAGGAAAGGAGAGTCAAGAAAGGAAACAAGGGGGTTAGTTGAACCGGTGAAACTCGACCACGGCGCCTTGCCCGTTCAGTTCGACCGTGATCGGACTCCCCTCTTTGGCACCGGCCAGCGCGGATTTCCCCCGTTCGATCGAATACGTGTGTTCGCCGTCGGGCGTCCAGAGTTTCACGCTCGTGCGGTCCGGAGTGGCGAATTGCAGCGGGCCGGTCAGGAAGCGGTGCGCCGGACCCGAATGGTCGTGAGCGGAAAGATCGGCGACCACATGATCTCGGTGGATGCGGAGGGTCATGGTCTGCCCGACCTTGGCGTTCTTGATGCCGATCTTGGCGTTAACGTTCACGATGCCGAGTGGGGTACGGAAGAATATGAAATTCGATTTGAGCTTCGAGACGGTGCCGGTCAGTAGCACCTGCGCGTCGGTTCCGCCCGCCGGAACGTGCCCAATCTGGAGGTCGAATTGCAGGTCGTGGAGGCCGGTCACCGTGCCGGACTCGTCGACTTCGACCGTGATCGGATCGCCGTCGCGCAGCGACGCGAACGCCGATTCGTGCGCACCGTAGCGATACGACTTGTCTCCTTCGGGTGTCCATCGAGGGAGTTCCTTCGCACCGTCCTCGCCGGGTTTGAAGGGACCGCCGAGATAACGATGGACGAGGGACCCATCGGCCCGCTTGCGGATGTCGACGGCGAGATGGGGTCCATGAACCCAGAAGAACACCTCGTGCGACGCCCGAAAATCCTTGAGCGTCGTCTTCGAGCTCAACGTCAGGAGTCCGATCGGCGTTTTCAGGAACACGATGCCGGGCTTGGTGCGCCATACCGATCCTCTCAGCACCAGGGATGGGTTCACCTCGTCCGCCATCGACTCGGATTGGGAGTCCGACTGCGCCGTCGATTCATCGCCCTGCGTGGGCGTCCGGGGATCGCCCCATGCCGGAGATTCGATGTCGGCGAGGATCACGATGACGGCCAACGCCAACAGGCGAGAGAACCGCTGACGACTCGATGACCGACTGCGCATGGTCGACATAGTAGGCTGGGGTATTGGGTCGTCCGGCGTTCCGGACGCTCTTCTATCTTCGGCGAGCCGATGGGGCCGTGCACGCGACTTGTAGCAGTCAGCTATGCTGAATAGCATGAGCCTCCATCGGAGTCAACCGCTCTGCCGATTTGACGCGACGTGGTCGAGGTCACGGGCTTTGCGATCCTCGCAGGCGGCCGATTATTTTTTTCGCACCAGGAGGCGGATCGGGGTGCCGGCAAAGCCGTAGGTTTCGCGCAGTTTGTTCTCGAGATAGCGCAGGTACTCGGTGACGACATCCTGCGGATGTCCGACGAAGAGCGCGAACACCGGCGGTTTGGTCGCGACCTGGGTCATGAAGGCGGATTTGGTTACTTTCGAGGGTTTGCCCTTGCGCACCGGCAGCGGGTGCGTGACGAGAATCTCCTGAAGCCAGGCGTTCAATGCGCCGGTCGGGATGCGCTTGGTGAACATGGAATGGACGTTGTCGATCTGGGGGAACAACCGGCGAAGCGAATCCGGCTTCACCGCCGAGCCGTACAGCACCGGCGCCCAGGTGAGAAAGGGAAATCGGCGGTGGAGCTCCAGTTCGTACGATTTCCTGGCATCCGGGTCGCCCGCCCGTAGATCCCACTTGTTGACGAAGAGAATACAGGCCCGGCCCTGCTTCAGGATGGCCCCGGCGATTTTCGTGTCCTGCTCGGTCACGCCTTCCTGACCGTCCAGCAGAAGGACGGCCATATCGGACCGGCCGATGGCGCGCAGAGCACGGATCACGCTGTAGCCTTCGATGCCGCGGTCGATCTTCCCCCGTCGCCGGATGCCCGCGGTGTCGGTAAAGATGTACCGTCGGCCCTCGTGTGTGACGAGGGAGTCGATGGGATCGCGAGTAGTCCCCGGAACGTCGCTGACGACGACGCGCTCTTCGCCCAGCAGTGCGTTGACGAGCGTGGACTTCCCGACATTGGGACGGCCGACCACGGCGATGCGGGGCAGTTGCGCCAGGTCTCCGGCTGCGTCGGCAGGCGGGAGGAGCGGGTAGATGGCGTCGAGTAATTCGGCCACACCGGTGCCGTGCTCGGCCGAGAGCGGATAGAGTACGTCCGTGCCCAATCGATAGAAGTCGGCGACCAGCGGTTCCGCCTTCGGCGTATCGATCTTGTTCACCGCGAAGAAGACCGGTTTTCTGATTCCGCGCAATAGGCGGACAACCTCCTGATCCGGCGGGGTCAGCCCCGCTCGGCCGTCCATGAGCAGGATCAGAATATCGGCTTCGGCGATGGCCAGTTCGGATTGCCGCCGGATGAGCGCCAACATGCCCTCGGAGGCGGAGGGCTCGAGTCCGCCGGTATCCACCAGCCGGAATGTGCGCCCGCGATAGGTTGCCTCCGCATAGTTCCGGTCCCGCGTCACGCCGGGGACATCGTCGACGATCGCGGTCTTGGCGCCGAGAATCTTGTTGAACAAGGTGGACTTGCCCACGTTCGGCCGGCCGATGATGGCGACCAACGGAAGTGCTGAGAACCGAGTGCCGAGGGTAGAGGGGGCTGAAGATCGGTGATGCGTCATGCGTCAATCGTCATGCGATAAGGAGCAGGGTATCGAAAAGCGACAACTCATGCTGCATGATGGCAGGAAAGTGAGCCCGCAGACAAGCGGTGCACTATGCTACACTGGTGCAATTCTCTCGCCTGACGAGTGACCGATGACGAATGACGGCTTTTCGTGGGACAGGATCGACGACGTGCTGCTGGACATGGACGGCACGTTGCTCGACCGGCACTTCGACAATTTTTTCTTCGAGGAAGAGCTGCCGCGCCGGTACGCGCGGCTGCACGCGCTGCCGTTCGAAGAAGCCCGCGACCGGCTGATGGCCATGTACCGGTCAGTGGAAGGCGAGCTGGCGTGGACCGATTTACGCTACTGGACCGAGCGGGTCGGCATCGATGTGGTGGCGATGCACAAGGAACTGGACCACATGATCGGCTTTCTCCCCGGCGCTGAGGCGTTCCTGCAGTACCTGCGGGAGTTGGGAAAGCGCGTGACGATCGTCACGAACGCCCACCAGTCGGGCGTAGCGGTGAAAGCCGCCAAAACGGGGCTTGACTGCCTGGTGGACCGGATCGTCGATGCGTTCGAGGTGGGCTACCTCAAGATGCGGCCGGAGTATTGGCCTGCGTGTCAGCGCCTGCTCGGATTCAATCCGGCTCGGTCCTTCTATATGGACGATGACGAGGGGTGCCTGATCGCGGCGCAACACTTCGGCGTGGCGCACTTGATTCACAGCGCTCGCTCCAGTTCGCAACTGCCTCCCGCCCCGCTGGCCCGCTTCCCGTCCGTCTCCAGTTTTGCCCCTCTGCTCAACGGAAGGCCGATGGGCTAGTCGCGCTGCTCGATGGCGCCGCAAGACTCCTCGCAGCGCCTCGATACATCTCGCCGCCTAGCCTGGGCACACGCTCCATCCGGAATCGATCCAGGTGGAGGATCGTGAGGCCGGCATGGATAATCAGGTGATCGATCTGTCGGTCGAGGTTGCACCCGCAACCGAGCACGTTCTGAACTGGGTTCAGCCGATCCTGCCATCGCGCGATCTTCTCGTCGTCGCTCCGGCCATGCTCGAGAAACAGAAGGGTCCCCTCTGGTTTGAGAACGCGACCGACTTCCCGCAGTGCCTGGACCGGATCAGAAATCGTGCAGAGCGTCCAGGTGCTCACGACGAAATCGAACGACCGGTCGTCGTACGGCAGCGCTTCGGCGGCCACATGTCGAACGCGGACCGGAAAGGGAGCGGCGGCGATGCGGGAGGCGACCGTCTTGGGCACACAATCGGCCGGATCCACCGCGCAGAGTGCCGTAACGGTCGCGGGATAGTGGGAGAGATTCAGGCCGGTCCCGAGGCCGAGTTCCAGCACGTCCCCCTGCACGGCGGCGAGCAACTCCGAGCGCAAACGACGGAACTCGTCTCCCGCCATGAGCCAATCCATGAGGCGGGGAAAGATATGGCGACAATAGAGTCCCATGGGCGAAGCAGATCAAGACCACAGATCGAGGCCTGTTTGGCACGCAGTGTAGCATGGCGATCGCTCGTCACGATTGAAAAGTCATTGCGGCCCGGAAATAGCAGCTATTTGTCCGACATGCTATCGAATTCCTCTTGCCGCCGAAAATCGTGTGTGATAAAAAGCGCCCCGGTTCCGCGCATCCCATATTCTTTTTATCTAACCACGAGGTCTTGTTCATGGACAGACGGGTGACGCATCGGCTCTCGGTTCTCTCTCTCTCTTGACCCTCGCGAGTCTCCCGGCCCAGGCCGAGATGTATGTGGCCGACCAGTTCGGCGTGACGATACCAAACAGCTTTAGCAACGTCGATGTTACAGCGGCGGGTGCGCCGAGCGGAACGACACTGTCTGATCTCGAATTGAAAAATTCTTTCATGTACGGAGCCAAGCTTGGCTATTACTTTGATTCGATGAAATGGTTGGGGGTGGAGACTGAGGTTTTCAACACGACGCCGCACTTCAAACAACAAACAGCGACGGTAACAGTGCCTGGCGTTGGCTCTGGCTCAGGCGCTTTGACTGGCCAGTATGTTCGTGTCCTGACCTGGGCGCCGGTCAACGTTGTCGTGTGTTACCAAATGGGACAGCTCGAGCCTTATGCAGGGATTGGGATGGGCGTCTTTTTGCCCGCCTGAAGGACGGCGGGACTGGCGAGTCGTCCTCCAGCACGAGAGTGGGCCTGAACACGCAGGTTGGGCTGCGCTATCTCGTGACCAAGAGTGTCTCGCTGTTCGGCGAATGGAAATATAACCGGGCCAGTTTCAACTTTGCTGAATCGTCTCCGACGCAGGCCACCGGCGGATTCAACGGAGACTACGCCGCGCATCTTCTTGCCTTCGGCGTCGGCTACCACTTCAACTGACGCGTCCATGTTGTAAGGCCGGAGACCGGTGGCCTCCGGCCTTGCTCTCGTGGCCGGCTCTTCGGTTCCTCATGGGGGCCGGCCACGGTTATTCTCACCATTCTTTCTCGGACCATTTCGTGTGAATGTCCTGTTCGGGCGTGGCTTGTTGCCCTTTCCCGTCTGTGTTAGATTCCGATGCGCTGGACTCCAGCGCATCAGCTTTCTGTGCGACTGTATCCGATACAAGCTGAATGCTGCCGACCGAAAGCTGATGGCTGCCAAGCGCCCTCATGAGCAAGAGCTACGATCATCGCACGATCGAGGCCAAGTGGCAGGCCTATTGGGATGAGCACCGGACGTTTCGGGTCACGGAAGATCCCGGCAAGCCCAAATTCTACTGCCTCGACATGTTTCCCTATCCCTCGGGGTCCGGGCTGCACGTCGGCCACCTCGAGGGCTATACGGCCACCGACATTGTCTCGCGCTACAAGCGCATGCGCGGCTTCAACGTGCTCCATCCAATGGGCTGGGATGCGTTCGGTCTGCCCGCCGAGCAGTACGCGGTAAAAACAGGCATCCACCCGGCGATCACCACGGCCCAGAACATCGCCACGTTCAAGCGTCAGATGAAGCGGGTGGGGCTCTCCTACGATTGGGACCGAGAACTGAGCACGACCGATCCCGACTATTATCGTTGGACCCAGTGGATCTTCTTGAAGTTATTCGAGCGGGGGCTCGCCTATGTCGCGGAGGTGCCGGTGAACTGGTGTCCCGCCCTCGGGACCGTGCTGGCGAACGAAGAGATCGTCGACGGCAAGAGCGAAGTGGGCGGGTTCGACGTGGTCCGCAAACCGATGCGGCAATGGGTGCTGAAGATCACGGCCTATGCCGACCGGCTGCTGGAGGATTTGAAACTCGTTGAATGGCCGACCAGCACGCTCGAAATGCAGAAGAATTGGATCGGACGGTCGATTGGCGCGGAGGTCGAGTTTGCGCTGGCCGGGACCAAGGGCTCGATCCGAGTGTTCACGACCAGGCCGGATACGCTCTTCGGCGCCACGTACATGGTGCTGGCTCCTGAGCATCCGCTGGTCGACGTGGTGACGACGGAGGAACAGAAGGCGGCCGTGGCCGCGTACCGCGAAGCCACCGCGAAAAAGAGCGATCTGCAACGGCAGGACTTGGAAAAAGAAAAAACCGGCGTATTCACCGGCGGCTACGCGATTAACCCGGTCAACGGCGAGCGACTGCCGATCTGGATCGCCGACTATGTGCTGATGAGTTACGGCACCGGCGCGATCATGGCCGTGCCGGCCCACGATGAGCGCGACTGGGTGTTCGCGCGGCGGTATCGCCTGCCCATCCGCGAAGTGATCGCGGGCGGGAACGTGGAGGAAGCGGCCTTTACCGAGACGGAACGAGGAACGGTCGTCAATTCGGCGACATCCGACGGCAGCTTCTCGATCAACGGCCTCACCCCCGCCGAGGCGATTCCGAAAATCACCGACTGGCTCGCGAAGCAGGGAAAGGGAGCGCGAGCGGTCAATTACAAGCTGCGCGACTGGCTGTTCGCCCGCCAACGTTATTGGGGTGAGCCGTTTCCGATCATCTGGGTGGACGGAGAGCCGCGCCCGCTTCCGGAAGAGCAGCTCCCGCTGGTGCTGCCGGAGACGAACAACTTCAAGCCGTCGGGTACCGGTGAAAGTCCGTTAGCAAACCTCGAATCATGGCTGCGGACGACCGATCCTGTCACCGGCAAGCCCGCGCGGCGCGAAACCAACACCATGCCACAGTGGGCCGGGTCCTGCTGGTATTATCTGCGGTTCATCGATCCGAAGAGTTCCGAGCGCCTTGTAGATCCGGCCAAAGAGCGGTACTGGATGCCGGTGGATCTCTACATCGGCGGCAGTGAGCATGCCGTGCTCCACCTGCTCTATGCGCGGTTCTGGCACAAGGTGCTCTATGACATCGGGGTCGTCTCGACGCCGGAGCCGTTCAAGAAATTGGTTCACCAGGGGATCGTGCTCGGTGAGGACAATCAGAAGATGTCCAAGTCGCGCGGCAACGTCGTGAATCCGGACGAGATGATCGACCGGTTCGGCGCCGACGCCGTGCGGTTGTACGAAATGTTCATGGGGCCGCTCGAAGCGACGAAGCCCTGGAGCACCAGGGGCGTCGAAGGCATCACCCGGTTTCTGGAGCGCGTCTGGCGCCTTATAGTGGACGAAGAAGGGCGCCGGTCGAGCGCGGTCGTCTCGACTGCCCCCTCGATCGAGCACCAACGGCTACTGCACCAGACAATCAAGAAGGTGACGGAGGACGTAGAGGCCCTGCGGTTCAACACGGCGATCTCGCAGATGATGGTGTTCACCAACGAGATGACGAAGGCGGAGCGGCGCCCACGTGCCGTGCTCGAACCCTTCGTCCTCCTCCTGGCGCCCTTCGCGCCCCATCTCGCCGAAGAGGTGTGGTCCATCCTCGGACGCCAACCAAGCGTGTCGGATCAGCCGTGGCCGGCGTTTGACCCCGCCTTGACGGCGAGCGACCGGTTGACGATTCCCGTCCAGATCAACGGCAGGCTGCGGGGCAGGATCGAAGTGGGGCAAGACGCTCCGCGCGATCTAGTCGAACGCCTCGCCCGCGAGGAAGTCGCTGAGTGGTTTCAAGGGAAAGAGCCGAAGAAGGTCGTGTACGTCGAGAAGAAACTGATCAATTTCGTAGTCTAGGGGAAGCAAGTAGTGAGCAGCTTGCAGCGAGTGGCATCAAGTCTCTGTCGCTGGCTGTTCGCTTGTCTGAGTGCTATGCGTTGTCTGCTGCCAGCTCTTGGCTGTGCGCTCCTGGTCTCTCTCGGCTGCGGCTATCAGTTTCGGGTGGAAGGTCCGGGGCCGACCATCGGCGGGACGAAGGCGTCCGCCCTGCAGGAACCGCCGCCGCGCCTCGTCATCAGGACGCTGGAGAATAAGAGCTTCGAACCGAACCTGGAAGCGCGGTACACGAATTATCTCCGCCATGAGTTTGCGTCCGGCAGCGGTGCGCAGGTCGTGCCGGACTCCGACCCGGCCGATCTGGTACTGACGGGGCAGATTCTTTCCGTCAGCGTACCGACGTTGAGTTTCAGCCAGACGACGACCCTGGAAAGCCGGACCGAGGTGGTGGTGCTGGTCAAGATCGAGGAGACCAGAACAAAGAAACTCGTTTGGATGCAGACGGCCAAGGGCTCGTCCGAATTCTATGTGACCCCTGATCTGCAGTTCAACCGAGCCTTGCAGAATCGAGCACTGGAGCAGGCCGGCCGATTCGCGGCGGCCGACCTGGCCGCGCGATTTCTCGCGCATGTCGAGTCGGGCGGCTTGAGCAAACCGGTCCCGACTTCCGTAACCCAACCTGCGGCGAACAAATAACCTCGTGGAGCACGTATGGCTTCCGCCGTCCCCGCACTGCAGCTGGAGTCGTCGCTGAAACACCAGGCGCCCGCGCCGTTGTACCTGATCGTCGGCGAAGAGGATTTGCTGAGGGATGCCGCCTTGGCTGCCATCAAATCCGTGGTTCTCGGCGATAGGGACGAATTCAACTATGACCTCTTCTACGGGGACGACGCGACTGGCGCCGATATTCTGACCGCTGCGTCCGAGATGCCGGTGTTCGCGGAGCGCCGGTTGGTCGTGGTGAAGGCGGCGGAGAAGCTCCCCAGCCGGGAGAGCGAGGCCTTGCTGGACTTTCTCAAGCAGCCGGTCGAGACGACCACGCTTGTGTTCGTCAGCACCAAGCTGGACGGGCGGCTGAAATTCGCGCAGGCGCTCGGCCGCGCCGCGGTCGTGATTGACTGCGCCCCCCTGCGCGAGGCGCAGGTGGCCTCGTGGGTTGCCCGCGATGCTGAATGGTTAGGGGTCCGGCTGGACGATCAAGCAGCGCAAGTGCTGAAGGAGATCGCCGGAGAATCCCTGTACGGTGCGCGCCGGGAATTGGAGAAGCTGGCCGCGTACGTGCCGCCCGGTCGTGCCGTGACGGCGGCCGATGTGTCTCTGCTCCGGGGGCTGGAGCCGGGTGCGTCGGTGTTCGATCTCGCCCTCGCGATCGCCGAGCGCCATCGCGGGAGAGTTCTCTCGATTCTGGCGAGAAACCTGGAGGCAGGGGAAGCGCCGCTGCGCATTCTCGGGTCGCTGGCTTGGCAGTATCGTCGCCTCTGGAAGATGAAGGAGCTGCTCGCAATCGGCGGACGGGAAGGGGAGGTCGCGCGGACGTTGCGGATGGACCCGCTGAAGGTCCGATCGTTTTTGGGCCGATTTTCCGATGAGCACCTGCAGACCGCGCTCCGTCTGTTCCTCGAGGCCGACGCCCAGCTCAAGGGAGGAAGCAGCGGCCATCCTCGTATAGTGATGGAGCGGCTGCTGTTGCGGCTCTGCGACTTCGTCAAGTTCCCCGCGCCCAGCGGGCCGGGACGGTCCCCCGGCGCAGCCGGACGGGTCGCGGCACGAGCGGTGCCGAATGTAAGGACGATTAAGAGCGGGAACCGGCCAGGGCGTTGACGCGCAGCGTCAGCCGGGAGATACGACGGGATGCGGTGTTGCGCTTCATGACGCCCTTGGTCACAGCCTTGTTGAGGGCGGAAGATGCTTCACGCAGGAGGGTCTTAGCCTCCTCCACCTTGTTCTCGGCTACTGCCGTCTGCACTTTCTTCACCAACGTCTTCACGCTGTTCATCGTCGCGCGGTTGCGTTCGTGCCGTCGTTCGGCCTGACGGGCTCGACGGATTGTGGACTTATGAATCACGGGCATCGTACAGTCCTCCCCAAAAAGGACTTGACTTGTATCATGGGGCGTCGCTGATCGTCAAGGATTGGGCTTTGGCGTAGGAGGAATTCACGGTGAAGATCCTTGCCCGCGAGCGGTTGATTTTCGCGCTGGATGTGCCGTCGGGGGCGGAGGCCGACCGCCTGCTCGATCGGCTGCAAGGCCATGTATCGTTCGTCAAGATCGGACTCGAGCTGTATGCGGCGGCCGGTCCGGAGATGGTCAAGCGGGTCATCGAGCGCGGGATGCGGGTTTTCCTCGACCTAAAATTTCTGGACATCGAAGAAACCGTGCGTCGCGCCACGGCTCGCGTGGCGGCCATGGGGGTCGATTTTTTGACGGTGCACGCGAACCGCAAGGCGTTGACCGCCGCCGTCCAAGGCCGAGACGGTTCCTCGCTCAAGCTGCTGGCCGTGACTGTGCTGACGAACTTCGACAGCCACGATTTGCGGGAAATGGGTATTCAACGGACCGTGCAGGACCTTGTAACAGCTCGGGCGTTGCTGGCATCGGAGGTCGGCTGCGACGGCGTAGTGGCGTCCGGCGAAGAAGCCGCCGCCATCCGGCAGAAAGTCGGTCCCCGATTCCTGATCGTGACTCCCGGAGTCCGCCCTGCCGGTCAGGGCGTGGACGACCATGCGCGGGCCACGACTCCCACGCAAACCATCGCCGCCGGCGCCGATTACCTGGTCGTGGGGCGTCCCATTCGCGATGCGGCTGATCCTCCCGCGATGGTGGCGGCGATCGTGGCGGAGATGCAAGCCGCGTTCGACGCGCGGCCTCTGTGAAAATCAGCGTGATGCCCGGTTGCGGCCCTTCAAGGGTCTTTGCTAAGATTCGTTTTTGCCACCCTCGGTCCATTCCGCATCGTGTGGTGGGTGTAGCTCAAGGGTAGAGCGCCTGACTGTGGCTCAGGAGGCTGCGGGTTCGAAGCCCGTCACTCACCCCATCGCCTTGCGATCCGAAACTCACGGCGCCGTTCGTCGCTTCTTTTTCAAAAAGGTGTCGGTCTTCTCCGCCTCCGGCCGGTCCACTCATGTGCCGATAGGTCCTTCATCCTGTGAGGAAGGAGTGCCGTTGGGTCGGGTCTGCCAGCGGGCACTTTATTTCGGAGTGCCTGAGTCGGAGGAAGCGGGTCCGGGTCGTTCCAGGTGTTCCAGCACGTCTTGCTTGAGCCTGGTGGATTCCTCGATGCGGTTCTCTCGCTGGAGCACGTTGAGCTCTTTGGCCTTGCGGGCGTTGAGCTCGACCATGTCGATTTCGTCCCGGACGAGCTGAGGCGTCAAGAAGACGAGAAGATTCAGTTTCTCTGTCTGTCGACTTTGGAATCGAAACAACCAGCCCAGTAAAGGAATATCGCCGAGCAGCGGCACCTTCCGCTCGCTGATGCTGATGTTGTCGCGGACTAAACCGCCGACCACCAGGGTCTGCCCGTCTCTGGCAATCGTGGTGGTCTCCATCGACCGCTTGGTGGTAGTCGGTCCCACTGGAACCGTGGCCGTACCGGAGCCGATGGTTTGGGCGACGTTCTCGGCGATCGCCGTAATTTCCTGCTTGATCTCAAGACGGATGAGGTCGTCCTCGAGCACCTGAGGAGTCAATTCTAATGTCACACCCACATCTTTCCGTTCTATCGTGACGAGGGTACCTCCTGTGATGCCCTGGGCCTGTCCAGTCGGGAATGGGCGATTTTCGCCGACTACAATCTTGGCTTTCTGGTTATCGGCTGCGAGCACTTGGGGGGTGGACAGAATGTTTGTGTCGGTCAGACTGAGCAGCAACTGAAGAAAGGCCCGGACGTTGACCGTGTTAAGGACCGTCACCGCCCCGCCCGTCGCACTGCCCGCCGCGATACCACTGATGGTTTGCGCGATCGCGGCGAGGTCCTCCGGAGCTCGGTTGAAACCTCCGATCCCCTGAAGGGCCCCCGACTTGCCCGCTCCCACCACTTGAAGAGGGTCCGATCCGATTTGCCTGAGCCGGTCGACTTGCACTTCCAGAATGACGGCTTCGACGAACACTTGCTTTCGTCTCGTGTCCAAATCGCGAATGACGGATTGGAGCCGACTGTAGGCTGTCTTCGTTGCGCTGACAATGATGGAATTGGTCGGTTTGTCGGCAAACACTTGCACGGGAGCTTCGAATTCCGTTAACGGTCGGATTGGCGGACGGGCGCCAGGGGCCGTCTGCGCCACGGTCTGTGAACGTGCAACGAGGTTCGTCAATACGGCGGCCAGGTCGGTAGCATTGGCGTGTTTCAGCTTGTAGACGAACACCCCTCGTTCCGGCGGAAGGTCGCCCATTTGGACGATCTGGTAGACACTGCCTTTCGGGACCACTGCAAGACGGGCGACTTCGAGCGCCGACACGAACATGCTATAGGCCTGGTCTGGGGTCACTTTCGTGGGAGAAAAGACGGAGATCTTTCCCCCCTGTTTTTTCACGGTTTCATCCAGTACAAAATTTTTTCCGGTCAGTTCGCTGATGAAACGGACGAACACAGGAATTTCGACATCATTGAAGTCGAGGGCGATCTTGGCCTGCAGGGGTCCGGCGCCTTCGGCCTGGATAGCTCCAGCCGAGAGCATCGGCATGCACGAGAGCAAGAGACAAAGCCGCAGCCAGGCCTTGGGCGGAATTTTTCGTGAGCAATCTAGCGATGGCTGTCGCACGGCGAAACCTTCTTCCCGAGGCCAGATTCCAGTGAGGAACCGGCTCAGTCCCATGACCGAAAGGCTACAAACCGTACCACAGGGCGATCAAAGGACACAACCACGGTTGGGGGCTGAGGAAAGGCTACCATGTCCGTTGTCTCGGAATTGTTCATCACGAGACAACAGCTGCGGACGAGTCTCGTATCGTTGACAGGGGCTATTTACGGCGCTGACGGTCGCGATTCGGGTTCTTCAAGCGCTAAGCTTCTGTCTCTCCATCTGAGAAGGTCTCGTTGAGCCGCCCCGGATTTTGCCCGTTCTGTTGCTCGCTGGATGGGTGTTCCTGATTGAGGCGGGCAGGCGAGGGGCGAAGTTTGCCGCGCGCGGCACTCATCGCCAGGGATTTTCCGAAATTTTCGGCGACAGCGTGTTTCAGGAGGAGCCAAAGGTCGTCATCCAGGTCTTCATAGCCCTCGACCAAGGTTAACAATTCGGCTAGCGGATGGCGGCCTTGGGCTAAGGCGTAAACATCGGGATGTGCCTCTGGACCGTTGTGAGCACGCAGGATGTCGCGCAGCGCCTTTGCCTTGGCTTGGGCCTCGACGAGGGGCTCAAAATCAGGCTGCTCTCGGTGAATCAGGGACAGGATCTGATCGAGAATCGTTAAGGCGCGCACCCGAGCCTTTTCGTCTTGAGCTTTCTTCCGCTGGGCTTCTGTGACCGCGTGGAGCAGCACTTCCAAATCCTTAATCGAACCGATTTCATCGGGAACCTTGGTGGATGTGCCAGAGAGGATATTGACGAGTTCGAGGGCTTTGTCGCGCAATTCCGTAAAGCTTCGCCTGGACGTGGCTATCTCCTCGATCAGGCTTTCTGAGGGGGGAGCGCCTGAGGTTCGGACCTGCTCCGCGACTTCAGTCAGCCGAGCACTGAGCCGCTCGAAGGCCTTGGTGACGAGGGTGAAGTCCTGCAACAAGTCCGTTTGCGATGTCTCCATGTGGAACCTCCCTGAAGATGAGGGTTGAGCCGAATCGGCCTCAAGCAAGAAGAACGAACCGAGCTAGTGTTCTAACCGGCCAGCATCTCTCGCGGCATGCCGGCCTCCCGATTTTCTGATCGCTTCAGAGCCGAGCGCCGCGAATTGCGAGCCATTCGTTCAATCTGGAACAGGTTGGATCTGTACAATTTCTGTACAATTTCAGTAAGCCACATGACAGTGCTGGTGCTATAGCATGAACGAGGCCCAAACTTCTGGCCGTCGAACAAAAGTAGACATACTGTACATTGTATGCTCATGTTATAGTCTCCACTATATGGAGTAGAGTATCAAGATGATCGTGACGAGTTTTTTGGCCCTAATCGGGCACGTCCGTTAAACCCTATTGCAACGAATCCGACCGGTTACGTCTCGCTGGTTGAGTTGGGCCTTGAGCGCCAGGTTGCTTCTTGAGAGATGGGCGCGGCTTTTGCCCGTGGCTGGTTTCGGTGGTTAGATCACTACCAGGAAGGCAGTCTGGCTTCGAGTGGCACAAATCGTGCTGAGGTCTTTTCATTTCGATGGCACATGGTGCGGTTCGACTAATATTCCATGCAGCTCACGCCGATAAGGATCGCAGAATAACGGGGTAAAAATCGCGTGGACCCGAAGCTTCTCCAAGGGAAAGTGCAGGCCTTCGCGCAGCGCCTGCTCGAAGAAGCAAACGGCGATCCCGTGCGAGCGCTGGGATTGCTTGTACTTGTCCTAGACGGGGCGGATCTTGAATCTGAAGCACACGCCCAGCGACTGGTGGCAGAAGTGCGCAAGGCATTGCTTCCGGTCAACCTCGCGAATATCCAGAAACCCATTCAGCACCTTGCCGGTGACGTGTCATGGGAAGGGGTACAACACTGCCTGCGCTGTGCAAAGGTTCTTGCCAGGAACTGTCATGAGACTGGCACGGCCTTTCTGAGCGGATACGTCTATGAGATCGGTTCCCGGTTGACCTCCGAAGATTGCGACGAATTCGATTCCTGCCTCTAACGACCACCCATTCCTGTTTCACAATCGAGCTTTCCCCAGGATCGGTTACGTTCGCGGTGTGCAAAAATGGCACATGCCGGAAGATGAAGCGACAACCGGACAGGCATGTGGCCGATTCTCAAGCCGTTTTCGCAGGCCATCTGGACACGATCAGGCACCTGGATTGCAGTCTTCTGTTCGATCCATCCCGTACCGACATTCCAGTCAGTCAGCGGTCCATCGGCGGAAATCGGCAACCGGTGCGGCATTTGGTATCTGCTAAGGTTGTAGCGTGCGTGCGGACAAGAAATCTCCCCTAAAAGTTGATAAGAAGACACCGGCCCGGAGCCACAAACGGGGCGTTGTCGGGTATAGCAAGAAGACCGCCCTCCTCGAAGAAGCCATCACACAAATGAATGCCGGCAAGTACGGCCGGTCGTCAGCGGCTCTCAAGGAGCTTCTGACCCTCGACCCGCACAATATGGAGGCCAGGCGGCTCTTTGCCACCCTCCATCTCCGCCTGGGTAGCCTGATCCCTGCGCGACAGGCATTTGAATCGCTGATCAATGAGGCATTCGAACGGCAAGACTACTGGCTTGCCGAATCACTGCTGCGGGAGTACCTGGCCGCCGGTCCACGCTGTGTGCCGTTTCTAGAAAAACTTGGGGCGCTCTACCAAGAAAAAGGAGATGCGCTCGAGGCGGTGGCTGAGTACGGCAAGGCTATTGACATCCTGATCGAAGACCCGGATCCGGACAACCCACACCATGCCTCTCAGCTTTTTGCCAAGATACGAGACCTCGCTCCGGCGAGCCCTATCGCCTTGCGTCTGGCACCGCTCTTCGACGCCCAGACAGGAGAATTGATCGCTCGTCCACCGGCAACGTACGCCGAGACGGCGAGGGAGGACTCGGCTGTGGCACCAGTCGAGTCTCGTGTTGATCCTGCGGCGCTAAATAATGCCGTCCTGGGCGAGATGCCACGGGAACGGACAAACGATGTTCCCAATGCGTGCGAAGCTGGCGCGGTCAACGAGCTGGTTTCCGCTGTGGAACCGCCAGCCCCGTCTATCGATCGGTCTGTCGACAGTCTGAAGCTTCAAGGATCGGACGATACGTCGATTGCACCAGAACCTCGCGTCGGCGGCGTGATCGGGAAGGAAGACGATGCCGAGGGCGCTGTACCCGCCGCAACAGGAGCCGATGTTGCTCCCGCCAATGAGCCTCTCCAATCGCCCTCGGTTGAGCAAGTTCCAGGGCCCGTGCCGGCCGGTGAGCATGCGGTGAATGCCGCACTCGCCGATCATTCAACGGAACCGCTCCCTCTACACAAGCAGCGAGAGACCTTTGGAGAGTCTGTGTCTGGTCTGATGCTGTGGGAGCGCGTTCAGGAATCGGCGATCGACGGTCCCGAATCTGTTCTCGATAGCCCGCCGACAAGTGGTGCTGAGCCCGGAGAAGCGATGATAGCTCAACCTCCCGTCTCGGAGTCCGCTAATCGAAGCTCGGTCGGTCTCAACGAGAATCAGTCCCTTATCACGGGCGCTCCTCGGGTCCCTGAGGATACCATGCCCGGCGATCACCAACCGGTTGAGCCCGTCTCAACAACCCCGCAACCCGATATCTCCCCTGCACCCCCCGAGCCTGTGAAAACCGGTGGATTCTCGTGGGACTCCATTTTCAACACTGCGTGGCGATTCGGTGATGCGGTGGCGCCTGAAACTCAGCAGCAAGCGTCGGCCACGAGCGACAACGTCGTCGCCGACGAGCCCGTCGCGACCGAATCTTCCCTCAAATTCGAAGAGACCGCCGCCAATTCCACCGGAACTCCGTCCTGTGACCAATCACGATCGAACTCTGAGTCCGATGTCTTGTCGGCATCCGTTACCGCTCCGATGCCCTGGGAGCAGGTACAGGAATCGGTCATCACGATCCAGCCCGCCCGGCTCGATGAACCGGTGAGTGGGCCCGCTGAGGGGGTGAGCCTTCAAGATCCTTCTCCAGAGCCGGACCGGGCTGGCACGGAGCCTCCGGCAGTCGAATCGTCGCCTCAAACCGCCTCGCTTTCCATCGCAGAGCCATCGGATGCCCCTGTGCCGTCGGAACCGGCTTTTCGGTTTGTCGTCGCGACTGAGCCGCTCCCATCGGCACAATCGACAGATCTGTCCGCTCTTGATGAGGAGAGCGGAAAACACCCGGTCAAGGTGGTCGATCCCTTTCCGGCATTCACAGATTCTGAACCGCCATCGTTCCACATCGCCGCCGTGCCGTCATCGGAGGTGGTGCCGACCGATGAGGAATCGGTCCGGTCGCGAGCCCTTTCGCATGGGCTTACTCAGGAGCCCGCCTCGGCACTCGACGAATCCCGGTCTTCGCTTGGCGAAGAGGCTGTTCCATCGCGGGCCCCCGGGCCCCCGGAATCCCCTGTGGCCAGTGTTGGATCCATGCTCGACAGTGATTCCGGAACCACCCTGCGCGGTGAAACGGTCGCTCCCCTATCGGGAGATGAGAGGACCGATCGCGATCAAGCGCCACCATCTACGGGAGAGGCGCAGCAGTGGGAAACGGGGGAGGTCGCGGTTCAACTGCAGCGACCTGCACCCAAGAACGAACCCGCCAAACCGGTAGAGGTGGAACATTCCGAGCCGTCTCGACCGATCGAGGACGCAGTTCCCATCGAATCGATCGGTCTTCGGCAGGATGAGCCGGTCGTAGCTCCCGCTGAAGCCCACGGCCCCGAGTTGGTGCGTGAGAAAGAAGAGGAGTGGATCAGGACCGGAGAATCGATCCGGTTCGTCGATTCACCACCGGATGGTAAGGCCGAGTCGGCTCAGCAGGCGTCGATTCCCTCCGAGGCCCCTCCCGTTCCACCTGTCTCAGCAGTGGCAGCGGCGGTCGACGTGCTGTTCGAATCCTCCGGTCGCCTCACCAAATCCGGGGCAAGGGAACGTGTGGCCGAGGCGAGACCACGCCCGAGATTCCGAGCCAAGTTGTCTCGCATCCGCATTGCGATTTCGGTGTTCATGGGTTCCTGTTTCTCAACCACGCGCGCAATTGTGATGACGCTGGTGGCGTTTGCCGTACTCTCGTGCGCGCTCGTAGCGGTGGGAATCGGAGCGATCGGACTCATGTGGATTCTTATGGAAGAGTCTCCGTCGCCAGCATTCCAAAATCTCACCACGAACCCGCACCGAACCTTGGCGGATTCGAGGAGGAACGGGTATCTGCTGCTGCTGGGGTTTGACGCGCCGCCGGGGCAGGATCCGTTACAAGCCGGCTACGATCGAAAACCCGATGTGAAAGATGCTGACCTGGCTTTGGCTTGTCTCGGAGGAAGCGACAGCGGATCACACGGGACCCAACTCGATGCCTCGGCCGGCGTGGTGCGTGGATGGTTCCGCGGCGCAGACCCCCTGGGACAGTTCAAATCGAATCAGGACACGGTTAAAGCTTGGACGAGTCTGGCAGAGTCGGCTCTCGCGCGCTACAAACAGTGGCAAAAGCTCCCGTTCGAGGATTGGGGCTATGGTCAGACCGTGAGCCCGCCGTGCGGAGCGATCCTCTTCACGCACCAGTTATTCGTGGCCGATGGATTTGTGCAGGGAGTGGACATTGGCGTCGACCGGCTGGAAGCGGACCTGGAGGCCTGGCGCACCGCGCTGGGGCAGGCCAAGACCCTGCCTGTCAAAACGCTGGCGCTTCAAGCGATCAATGACGACATCGCCGTGGCGTCCGCGATACTCGTACGGCCCGATTTCGACGGGAAGCATTTGGGGCGACTCGTCAAAATCCTTCGCCCGTTCGATCAAGTCGAACTTTCGATCCGCTGGCCCATGCAGAGCGAGCTCGTGTCAGCCGCCAAGAACTTCGAGGCGCAGTTGAAGGCCGTTCGCGGGGAGGATCCACCCCTCCATGTGGCGTTGGCCGCTGCGCTTCCGTTGCCGAAACAACGCCGCTTCAACGGCTATGCCGCCTATTACGAGGCCTCCTGCAAGGCCGCCGGGGAAGGGCGATACGGTTCGCTGCCGAAGTGGAAAAACTATATTCGTTTCCCGGCCGTCACCTTTCTGGATTATCTCAGCAATCCGATCGAGAACATTGTGGGCATCGAGCCGCTCGCTCCATGGGACCTCTACAATGGGCTCGTGGTCGATACGGACGCGCATCTGCGCCTGGCCAGCCTGCAGGCCTGGCTGCGCCGCGGTCCGCAGGATGCCGATCTGCTGGCGCGTATCGCGAAAGCCGGGCAGAATTTCTACGACCCCTACACCGGCTTGCCGATGCTGGTGAATCTGAAGAAAGGCGTGATGTACAGCGTCGGGCATGACGGCAAGGACCAGGATGCTGATCCGCAGTCCGATGTCGTCGTGGCCATTCCAGGCAGGCACACGCCTACCGGTCCGGGCAAGGCCTTCTCGACCATATTATTCAAGTAGTTCCTCCTGGTCCGCTCCGAACACGACATCATAAGTCCAGCGGGATGATGAGCGGTCTCGTCATGTCAACCAGACAGATACGAGCACGTTGACGGTTAGTAGGTGCGCTGCTTCGTGAAGACAACCGTGTTGAGGGCAAAGCGCCCGCGAATGTGAGCCTCGTGTCCGGCAGGGTCGATTTGACTGGGGAGGCGCGCCGGACGACAATCGAGCCCATACGATGGTGCCTTTCCCCTACGAAACAGGAAGGAGAGGGCCATGCCGGGTTCCGCCGGTCTAGTGGCACGGGCCGAGAGACTGTGCGTAACGAGGAGGCAGTCAACTCTGGAGGATCGTCGGGCCCTTGACCGGTTCTTGGCGTCGGTTGAACGCCGTGCGTTTCGCATGGCCCAGATTGCGACGGGCCGTGATGAGGAAGCGCACGACTTGGTGCAGGAGTCCATGCTCAAGCTGGTCGAGCGGTACGGAAAGCGGAACGAAACGGAGTGGGGTCCGCTGTTTCACCGCATTCTCCAATCCAAAATTCGCGACTGGTATCGCCGCACTAAGGTGAGAAATCGTTGGCAGCGTTGGTTCAGCGGAAATGAAGACGGCGAGGACACGGACGATCCGCTCGAGTCGATCGCGGATCCCGCCGCACTGTCTGTTGAGCGTCAACTGCAGACGAAGCAGGCAGCCGCGGCGCTGGATGAGGCGTTGCGGACGCTCCCGCTCAGGCAACAGCAGGCGTTCCTGCTGCGGGCCTGGGAGGAACTCGATGTGGCACAGACCGCGGCCGCGATGGGATGCTCGGAGGGCAGTGTGAAAACGCATTACTTCCGGGCGGTGCAGACGTTGCGAAAACTGCTGGGGAGTCATTGGCCATGAACGGCGAATTGATGCCGGAGGACCGGGAGTTCATTGCGCGGGCCAAAGCGATGCTGGACCGGTCGGTGAACGAGATTGATCACGGCGCCGAGCTCCGCTTGCAACGGGCGCGCCTGTCGGCCTTGGACAGTCCAAGGCGCAGGCCCTGGCTTCTGTGGGCCAGCGCGACGATGGCCTCGGTCGTCGCGCTAGCGATCCTGATCTGGCTCAGGCAGCCCGCTCCTGCGCCTACTGCGTCGGTGCCGCTCGAGGATTTCGAGCTGGTGACGTCGGTCGAGGATGTCGAACTTGCCGAGGACCTCGATTTCTACCATTGGCTGGCCGATGATGATACTGCGGGTTAGCTGGATGCTCCTCGCCGTGGTCGGGGGGGCGCTGACGGCCACCGCCGCGATGCGCGAACAGCCGACCCCGGCGGATGCCGACTTCCTGGAATTTCTGGGCTCCTGGCAGACGGGAGACGACCAATGGATCGATCCCTTTCAGGTGGATGACACGCCCGGTGTCGATCAGGGCGACTCCGAGCAGGGGCATCCGTCGCGCAACGATCGTGAGGAGACCGGCTCACAGTCCGCCAGCTTGGGCGAGGAGGCGAAGCGGTCCGAACGCGACACGACGGTTCCCCGACGGGGAGTGAAACCATGACGCGCTTGCTGATCGTGCTGATGCTATGGGGCTGGGCGGGAGGATCGGCCTGGGCGCAGAGGGAAGGCGCCGGTGTGCCGTGGGAGCAATTGACCCAGGACGAGCAGACCGTTCTGCAGAAGTTCAATCAACGCTGGGACCAGCTCCCGCCGGATCGGCAGGAGCGGTTGCGCAACGGTGCGCGCCGGTGGCTGAACATGAACCAGGAGGAACGGGAGGAAGCTCAGCAACGGTTTCAACAGTGGAAGCAACTGCCGCCGGACCAACAACAGCGGTTGCGCGAGCGGTTCCAACGGTTCCGCAACCTCCCTCCGGAGCAGCGCGAATCCATTCGCAACGCCCGCCGGTGGTTTCGGTCTCTGCCGCCGGAGGAACGGCGCGAGATGCGCCAGCGGTGGAAGAACCTGTCGCCGGAAGAACGGGAAGTGTTCCGCCGCCAGCTGCGCCGACGATTCGGCGGTCTAGGGCCGGGTGGACCTCCAGGCACGCCGCACCAACACGAGCGCCCCCAGAACGACCGCCCGTTGGGCCCCGGCCCGTGATCGCCGTCGACCGGCTCCGTCCCTCGCTTGACAGCGTCGCAGGTATTCCACACAATCACCGCACGCGTCGATACGAACGAAGCGATGGCCTCCCCGCGCCCCCCATTTCCGTATCTTCCCCTGGCGAGTAAAGGAGCCGTCTGTCGGGCTGCCATTCCGACGCAGATCGTGTCGAACGAGGAGTTTGCTCCCGTCCGGCAAACTGCCGATCAGGCTCGCGTCGAGCAAATCGCGCTGGCCTTTGTCGAACGAACCGCCCGGCGGACGGGCCTGACGCGCCGAGAGTTTCTGAGGACCACCGGCGCTGTGGCGGCAACCCTGCTGGCGATGAACGTCGTGTTCGGGCGGTTCTTCACCGTGCGCGAGATCGAGCTGTTCGAAACGGCGGCCTTTGCGGAGCTACAGGGGGCACCCTATTTCATCTTCGATGTGCAGACCCATTACGTCAGCTCGCACTATGACCCGACGAACGCCGAGGAGCGCCGCAAGGGAGCGGTGTCCAAGGAGGCCCTGCTGTCGCTGCGGCGGCGCATCCGCGAAGCGGGACTCAATCCGAAATTGGCCGGCGACACCGGCACTATCGACGATCTTTCCTGGCGGAACTTCGTTAAAGAAGTGTTTCTCGAGAGTGAGACCGCCGTGGGTCTGATCAGCACGCCGCCCGGACCTTATCCGCAGGAGGCGGTCGTTCCGCCTAAGGAGATGGCGCATATCCGTGACGAGGTCAACCGTCTGGCGGGCTCGCAACGGATGCTGGCCCACGGGCTTGCCACGCCTCAGTTGGGGAGAGCCGATTTGGATTTCATGGCCATGCAGGCCGACGCCCTTAAGGTCGACGCGTGGAAGTGTTATACCGGTTCCTGTCCGAAGGGGTTCGACCATGGCTGGTGGATGGACGACGAGCAGATTGCGTACCCCATGCTAGAGCAGGCGCGCAAACTGAACGTGAAGCGCGTCTGTGTTCACAAAGGTCTTCCATTGGGGCCCGTGCCCGACTACAACCATCCGAAAGATCTGATCAAGGCCGCGAAGGATTTTCCCGATATCGATTTTCTCGTGTACCATTCCGGGTTCAAAAGCGCCTCCGCGGTCGATGAAGTGTTTAGGGAGACCAGCGAGATTCCCTGGACGACGGAATTCTGCAAGATGAAGCAGAAGGAACCGGGGATTTCCAACATCTACATGGAGCTGGGTTCCACGTTCGCGCAACTGGTCACGACCCACCCAGGTGTCTGCGCCCATCTGCTCGGCCGGATCATTCAGGCCTTCGGGGGCGATCACGTGCTGTGGGGCACGGATTCCATCTGGTACGGGACGCCGCAATGGCAGATCGAGGCCTTCCGACGATTCCAGATTCCGGACCAGTTGATCGAACGGCGTCGCTATCAACCCCTCACCCGGGAGATCAAGGAGCAAATCTTCGGCCTGAATGCGGCCCGACTCTTCGGTGTCGACGCGAAGGCCAAGCGGAACGAGTTGCCTCACGACGTGTTGGGCCAGCTGAGAATGAGTTACCTCGAGGAGGGGCCGGAACCGAGCCGGCGGGTATATGGATGGGTGGTGGCTTGAACGCAGCAGAGTCGTTCGCGTCTCCTGCTCGTGCACCGCGCACCCGACGCAGATTGGGAGTGTGAGACGGCGGACGGTGTTCGGGGCCTGCGTGCAGTGACGACTGCGACCGTCTTTGCCGCAAGGCTAAGGCTTTGGTAAGGAACGAGGAGCGAGAGGAGAGGAGCAAGGGGAACATGAAAAGTGAAATTCTCTATCCCGGGGCATTTCCGATGGTGCGGGTGGAACTGGTGGCTGGCGAGCGGATTAAGGCCGAGTCCGGCGCGATGGTGGCGTCGTCGCCCACGATCGATGTTGAAAGCAAGATGGAGGGCGGGTTTCTTGGCGCGCTCTCGCGGAAACTATTGACGGGAGAAAAATTCTTTTTCCAGACCTTACGGGCAAGCCGTGGCCCGGGCGAAGTGCTCCTGGCGCCGACCGTACCAGGAGAAATCGTCATCATGGAACTCGACGGCGTTAACGAATACATGGTCCAGAAGGACGGGTTTCTCGCGGGCGCAGATTCCGTCACGATCGAGAGCAAGATGCAAAGCCTGAGCCGAGGTCTGCTCGGCGGGGAAGGGTTTTTCATTCTGAAGATCGGGGGGAAGGGGACGCTGATTCTCAACAGCTTCGGGGCGATTCACCGCATCGAACTCAAGCCCGATCAGGAATACATCGTCGACAACAGCCATCTCGTTGCCTGGTCGGCCACCACTTCCTACGCCATTGAGAAGGCCGCGGCCGGGTGGGTGGCGAGCTTCACCTCCGGCGAAGGCTTCGTCTGCCGCTTTCGCGGCCCCGGAGTGGTCTATCTCCAGAGTCGGAATCCGGGCAGTTTCGGCGCCTGGATCAGGCAGTTCATCCCGGTATCGGAATGATGGCTCACGTCACACGTCATCCGTCAAACGTCAATCGTGAGGCCATATCCACGCCTCGGTTCGCTCTACGCGGTTGACGCGTGACGAGCAACGTCCTCTTACGATGACCGCACACCCCAACGCGCTCTGCTTCGGCGATGAATTCCCCGCTAGTGGGGCCCCCTGCCTGGTGCAAGTCGAGGAGCAGGGACTCACTGTAACCTTCGCGCCCGAAATGGCCGGCGGCAAGCAAGAAGGAGCGCCGTACTCGGCTCTGTCGGTTTCGGCGGGCGGCCTCGATCACGATCATCTGGTCATCCAGTGGAAAGGAGAGCGGGGAGAACGGACGCTCTATCTCAAGGACGCCGACCTGATCCGCGCCTTTCGCCGGGCGGCGCCCGATCACTTGAGTCAGCCGTTCGAGCAGGCGGCGGATCGGGTCCGACGAGCGCGCCATCGCCGCCGCATGGCCTGGAGTGTGCTCGGCGGGGCGCTCGTCGCCGTGGCGGTGGGTCTATGGTTCGGGGCTGATCTGCTGGTCGAACTGGCCGTCGATCGAATCCCCGTAGAGTGGGAGCGCAAGCTCGGCGAGTCGGCGTATCAAGATTTTCTGTCTCATCAGGAGATCGTGAAGGAAGGCCCGGCGGCGGCCGCCGTCCAAGAAATGACGACACGTCTGATCGAGCAGATTCCGAACAATCCTTATAGGTTTGAAGTGACCGTGGTGAAGAGCGACGTCGTGAATGCCTTTGCCCTACCCGGCGGGTATGTGGTCGTGTTTACCGGCCTGATGAAAAAAGCGGAAAGCGGCGAAGAGGTGGCGGGCGTCTTGGGCCATGAGCTGAATCACGTGCTCCAGCGGCATGGGGTTGAGCGCATTGTCAAAACCTTGGGGGTTGTGGCGGTGGTCACGATCCTGGTCGGTGATCAGCAGGGCCTCATCGGTCTGGTGAAGCAACTGGGCGTCGAACTGATGGCCCTCAAATTCAGTCGCGAGCAGGAGACGGAGGCGGATGTGACAGGGCTGAAGCTGCTCTATCGGGCCCGCATCGATCCCACCGGCATGATTACGTTCTTCCAACGGTTGTCCGAGAAGGAGGAAGGACGGGTGGAATGGCTCTCGACTCACCCGGTGAGCGCGGGCCGGGCCGAGCGTTTGAAGGCCGAACTGAGCGCGCTGCCGAAGCAATCGGCAGAGCCCTTTACCTTCGACTGGGCCAAAGTCCGTGAGTCGCTCGGGACTCAGCCGGTAGTGGCGCCGTGACCAACTCGCGCATGATCCGCATCGGTGTCATAGCCGATACCCACGGACTGTTCGATCTGTCGGTCGTGAGGCATTTCGCCGGCGTGGATCGCATCCTCCACGCCGGCGATATCGGCGCAGGATCCGTCATCGAGCACCTTCAAGCCATCGCTCCCGTGACGGCGGTCTCCGGCAATGTCGATGGATACGAACGGAGCGGGTTTCCGGAAGAGACCGTGATCAAGATGGCCGGCCTCCGCATTGCTATTCGTCATATCCTGTACGAAGGCGGGAAGCTCACCAAAGATGGGCGAGCCTTTTTGGATCGTGAGCAACCGGACATCTGCCTCTTTGGTCACACGCATCAACCGAAAATCGAATGGCTGGGTCGAACGCTGCTCTTTAACCCGGGTTCGGCAGGGCCGAGGCGGTTCAAATTGCCGCGTGCCATCGGTCTCCTTCGTCTCTGTACGGGGCGCGTTATGGTGGAACACATTCGATTGGCGGGGCGGATGGCATCGGAATCGACGCGGTCGCGTTCGAGAAGCCACTAGGCGGGATTCTTTCGAACAACTAAAATAGAGGCTATATTGTTCCGATCCGGAGTCAATGATCGACGGAGTTCTTCACCAAGGAGGTGTGGGCAATGAAGACATGGCAACGTGCAGTGGTGGCAGGAATTGTAGTCCTCGGTCAAGTAGGGGTTGTAGCGGCCGCCCCCAACCCCGACACCGGTCCCGGTTGCGGGCTAGGCAAGCTCGCCTGGTCTGACTTCAAGCGACAAAAAGATATCGCCCCGCAAGTTCTCATGGCGACCACGAACGGAACGTTCGGGAGCCAGACCTTCGGCATCAGTTTCGGTACGTCCGGGTGCACGAACGACGGAAAGGTTTGGGCCGATCAGAAAACGGAGATGTTCGTCGCCGCCACCTTTGAAAATCTTGCCGGGGATATGGCTCGGGGTCAGGGGGAACATCTGGCGGCGCTGGCCACTCTGATGGGAGTGCCGACGGATCGACAGCCGGAATTCTTCGCGCTTGCGCAAGAACGCTATCGGGAATTGACGGCACAGGATGAAACGTCGCCGAGTGCGTTGATCAAATCGCTGGACCAAGCTATGACGGGCTGGCCCCTGCTCGCGGAAGTACAGCATTCTCACTAGGAAATCGCCAAGCAACTGGAGTTTTGTTTGGACGAGGCGAAATTTCTCTCAACAATCTCCAGAAGTGCGCTATAATTCGCCCCAACGTGCTCAGATCGGTTGCATGGATACTTAACCAATACTAACGGAGGAGGGCTTATGGTGAAGAAAGTTCTTCTATTTTCAGTTGCAGTGCTGTTCGGCTTGCAGGCCGGACTGGCGATGGCGGCGAATCCGGACACTGGACCGGGGTGCGGATTGGGCAAGTTGGCGTGGAGCGATTACAAAGGGCAGAAGGAAATCGCCCCTCAAGTATTGATGGCCACCACGAACGGCACGTTCGGCAGCCAGACGTTCGGGATCAGTACAGGAACCTCTGGATGCACAAATGACGGTAAGATTATGGGCGAGCATAAGACGACCATGTTTGCCGAACTGAACTTTGACGCCCTGTCGGCCGAGATGGCCCAGGGGCAGGGCGAACACCTGGCCTCGTTGGCTTCACTGTTGGGTGTGCCGGCCGAGCACCAGGCCGCCTTCTTCGCGATGACACAGGAGCGGTACACCTCCCTGATCCGGGCTGGCGAGACGTCTCCGGTGGCGTTGGTGAAAGCGTTGAATGATGCGATCGCCGGCCACCCGGTCCTCGCGCAAGTTTCGACTCGCTAAGTCATCAGAAGGGCCCTGGCGCACGCGCCAGGGCCCGTGCTGGTTCTTCCTGCGCGCATTGCTGCTTCCTCTTCTGGCCTTGGTAGGCCTCCTGCTGACGGTCCGGCTCGCTGCTGCTCAACACCCTGAGGGCCAGCCGTATCTGGCGCACTTGATTCAACAGGCTCGATCACAGAAGCTTGCCGAGCAACGGGAGTGGCATCTCCTCATGCATTACCGGGCCGGCCTGTTCGGCGGCTATGAAAGCGAGCAAGACGATCCGGGTTTCTTCTTGTCTCCGAAGGGAAAGACCGATCCGGAAGCTGAGCTGGAAGCCACTCTGGCGCAGTTCTTCTCGTCCGAGTTGGTGGGGCGTTCCAAACAACCGGCGCAGTGCGCGTTCATCGCTCGGTATCACTGGCTCAAGGAGCGACTAAGATTCGATGACACCCGCCTGCCCGCGCAGTCCTGCGATCGATTCACTCGTTGGTACGAGGATTTCCAGGCCCAATCGATCACGCTGATCTTCCCCTCGGCGTTTCTGAACAATCCGGCCTCGATGTTCGGCCATACCCTTCTGCGAGTGGATCAAAGAGGGCAGACCGAGCAGACACGGATTCTCGCCTATACCATCAACTACGCCGCCGACGTGCCTCCGGATGCTGGGATTGCGTATCCTATTCGGGGGATCTTCGGAGGGTACCGCGGATATTTCTCGACCATTCCCTACTACCTCAAAGTGCAGGAATATCGGGACATCGAGAACCGCGACATCTGGGAATATCGTCTCAATTTGTCCGAAACCCAGTTGCGGCGGTTGCTCATGCATGCCTGGGAGCTGGGCAATGCCTATTTCGATTATTTCTTCTTTAAGGAGAACTGTTCTTACCATCTCTTGGCGCTGTTGGACTACGCGGACCCCACGCTGCACCTGACGGACGAGTTTCGCTTCTGGACCGTTCCCGCTGACACGGTCCGGCTCATCGCGTCGAAACCGGGATTGGTGTCGACCATAGCCTACCGGCCCTCGCGCAGCAATGTGATCCGGCGCAAACGCGAGTCTCTCCCGCTGTGGCAGCGGTCGCTCGCGCAACGGATCGCCGGCGATCCAGGGACGATGTCAGCACAAGAGTTCCAAGAGTTGGATGTGGCCCGCAAGGCGTTCTTGCTCGATCTTGCGTCGGACTATCTCCGCTATCGGATCGACACGAGCGACAATCCGTCGCCCGAGTTGAAAGAGCGGAACCGAGTTCTTCTGACTGCGCGCAGCCAACTCCGGATTCCCTCCGAAGACTTCATCGTGGCGCCCTTTGCGCAGCGGCCGGAGCTGGGTCACAAGACCTCGCGCGCCAGCGTGGCAGGCGGGTGGCGGAACAACGACACATTCGAGGAACTGACGGTACGGGCGGGGTACCACGATGTCCTCGACCCCGAGATCGGCTATACCCCGGACGCCCAAATCGAGATCGCATCGGTCACGGCGCGACACTACAACCGTGCCGATCAGACCAGGGTTGAGCGGGCCACTCTTGCGAATGTTCTCTCGTTGTCGCCGATGGACGCGGTGTTCCATTCGCCGTCGTGGAAGATCAATGTCGGCATGCAAACGATCAGGCATAATGGCTGTCAGTTGTGCAGCAATGGCGTTGTGAACGGGGGGGTCGGCGCAGCCATAGAAACTCAGTGGATGAAGCGGGAGGTCTATTTCGCGTTCGCGGAAACGGAGGCGAACTACAGCAAGGCCTATGAAGAACGGCACCGTATCGGCGGTGGAGGAACAGCTGGGATGCTAGCCGACTTGACCGAACGTTGGAAACTGATGGCCACCGGCTCCTACCTGCGTTATGCCTTGGGGTACAAGTCGGATGATGTTCGCTGGTTCGTGGGGTCGCGCTATACACTGGCCCGGAATTGGGCGATTCGGCTGGAATACAACCATCGGGATCATGATGACGACGTGTTGTTCACATTACAGGCGTTCTTCTGAGGCGGGAGTAACACCACGCGTTGAGACGGACTCGAAGGTCGATTATTTCGTCCCCTCCGTACTCGGTGGGGACTGAGGGCCTCCTCCATGGTACATGGCTTGTCCGTCACGGGCATCTCGCAGCGCTTTCGAGGGAGGAGGGGGCCTGTACCCTTTGATTTCCAGCACTCGATCGTCCGATCCGTACACCACCGTGGTGTGCTGCTTATCGCCCATCATGGCCTCGATGATCGTCCCGGGCAGCTCCCAGAGCCCGATCGTGGCCAGGTCGATGTAGAGGTTCATCAACGCGCGGTGGCCGTTCGGAGAATTGCCCATCTCAAATTCGTAGGTGTCCTCCTTCTTGCCACCGTCCAACTTGCTGGGACGCAATCGGGGAGCCAAGCTGGATTTCGACTTGCTTCCGGTTCGATCCGACCTCAAAGGCCTCGAAGTTGGGTTCGGGCGTCCCGCTCAGAGCCATCGCGACAGAGCAGCCGGAGAGCAGCGGCAGCAGGGCTGAGATCGAAATATAAAGCCGATTCCTGGAGGACATGGTCACCTTCCCATGGGAAAGTGTTGGCATCGTAAACACCACCTGAGGACTTGTCAAATCCCATGAGCCTCCTCGATCAATTTTTCGTCTATCATCCTGAACCCTGGCAGGATCGGGACTGGGCCCGGCTCAGCGGGCTGCCGCTCGAAGACGTCTGGTTCTCTGCGGCAGACGACACAAAGCTCTTTGGTTGGTACGTCGAGGCGCAGGCCGATCGCCCCGTCATCCTCTGGTGCCACGGGAACGCCGGCAACATCATCAATCGGCTCGACAACCTGAAACGGCTTTATCTGACGGGGTTGTCGGTGTTCATCTTCGATTACCGCGGGTATGGGAGAAGCCAGAGTCTGCGGCCGAGCGAGGCGGGGCTCTATCAGGACGCGTTGGGCGCCTACGACTACCTGACGCGTGTGAGGAGGATTCGGCCCGATCGTATCGTCATTTTCGGCCGGTCGCTCGGCTCGGCCGTGGCAGGGGAGCTGGCGGTGCAGAGGCCGGCGGCCGGTCTCATTCTCGAAACTCCCTTTCCATCCGTCGAAGCCGTGGCGCGCTACTACTACGGCGGGCTGCCGGTTCACTGGCTGCTCGGGGCTGAGTTCCGTCTGGTCGATCGTCTGCCGCACCTCTCGCTCCCGAAGCTGATCGTGCATGGCGACCGGGACGAGACCATCCCGATCGAATTCGGTCGCCAGGTGTTCGACGCGGCCATCCCTCCCAAGGAGTGGTACGTGATTCGCGGCGCCGACCATAACGACACCTATCAGGTGGGAGGCGACGCGTACTTCCGTCGTCTGGCCGAATTCATTCACAAGGCCGTTGGCGGATAGGGGGAACTTTTTCCCTGGTGCCGGAGAAAAGAACATTTGGCGATCGGGCCGACTTTTGATACAGTGCGGGCTCCGCACTCTTGGCCGGGTCCGGAGGTGATCGAGACAGGGCGCGGGGGAATGACGATCAAACGCGACGACGCAGCGACCGATCAGAACAGAGTGCGGGATGGGCTCCTGATCGTCATCGCCCTGGTAGGGCTCGCTGGCTGCGGCGGCCGCATCGGATTGGCGGCCGATCCGGCTACGACAGCCGTCCCTCCTTCGCAGCCGGTTCTGCTCGCCTCGGCCTCCACGCCCGATACCCTTCCCGCAGACGCGTCGGACACACCACCCGATGAGCCGTTCGATCCCTTTGCAAAACCGGGCGAAGAGGGTGTTGAAGAATACGACC
Organism: uncultured Nitrospira sp.; assembly: GCA_964445795.1. Classification (GTDB taxonomy): domain Bacteria; phylum Nitrospirota; class Nitrospiria; order Nitrospirales; family Nitrospiraceae; genus Nitrospira_D. Next base: position 50,523 of record CAYULI010000001.1, read on the forward strand.
CGTGGGAACCGCTGAATACGAAAATCTTCGAGTTCAACCGGCAAGTGGACCGGTGGGTTCTGAAGCCGGTGGCGAAGGGATACAACTTCATCGTCCCGAACCTAGTGCAGGTCGGGATCAGCAACATGTATTACAACCTCCGCTTTCCCACGCGTTTCCTGAACAACGTGTTCCAGGGGAAGGTCAAAGGAGCCGGCATCGAAATCGGGAGGTTCCTGCTCAACACCACGGTGGGAATGGCCGGATTCTTCGATCTCGCCAAGGACGTCGATCTGGTCACTCCCGAGGAGGATTTCGGGCAAACACTCGGGTTCTATGGCGTCAAACCAGGGCCGTACCTCGTGCTGCCTCTGCTTCCGCCGTTTACGGTGCGCGACTTCACCGGCTTTCTCGGCGACATCGCGCTGCATCCCGTCAACTGGCTCGTCGCGCCGATCATCGAAGTCGAGGGCATCCCGTCCCTCATCCCCCACAAGAATCGCGTGACCACGACGTTCGTACAGCTCGGGGGCCGCGTGTTCGAGATCGTGAACGACCGTTCGTTGAACCTGGAAAAGTTCCAGGGCGTAGAAGAGGCGACCCTCGATCTCTACACTGCAGTCCGCAACGCCTACCTCCAGAAACGGGCGAAGGCAATCAGAGAGTAAGAAAGGCGTGTGGTTCATCTGGTTTGGCTCGTTTGTCCAGTTTGCTGATCACACGAGACGAACCAGAAACACCACACAAACCGAACAAACCGAACTGGTCTATCGAATCACGCCCAATTCTCGCCCCACTTTCGCAAAGGCGGCGATGGCTCGTTCGAGTTGTGGCTGGGTGTGCGCCGCCGACATCTGCACGCGAATTCGGGCCTGGCCCTTCGGCACCACCGGGTAACTGAAACCCACCACATAGATCCCTTCCGCCAGCAGGCGGTCGGCCATCCGCGTCGCGAGCGCGGCCTCGCCCAACATGACGGGAATGATGGGATGGTCTCCCGGCACGAGCGTGAAGCCCAGCGCCGTGAGCCCGCTTCGGAAGAACGCGGCGTTCTCGCGCAACTGGGCGCGCAACGCGTCGCCTTGGGCCACGAGGGTCACGGCCTGGAGGGCGGCGGCCGCGATGACGGGCGGCAGTGCATTCGAAAACAGATAAGGGCGGGAGCGCTGGCGGAGCACCTCGACGATCTCCGCTCGTCCCGAGGTAAATCCGCCGGCGGCCCCACCCAGGGCCTTACCCAACGTGCTTGTGACGATGTCCACGCGGTCCGCCACGCCGAAGTGGGCGGGGGTGCCACGTCCCTTCGGGCCCAGGACGCCGGTACCGTGACTGTCGTCGACCATCACGGCGGCGTCATAACGGTCGGCCAGCTCGACGATCCGGTCGAGCTTCGCCAGATCGCCGTCCATGGAAAAGACCCCGTCGGTGGCGATCAATCGCAGGCGCGCAGATCGGGCCTCGTTCAACTTGGCTTCGAGATCGGCCATATCCGCGTGCGCATAGCGCAGGCGCACGGCCTTGCAGAGGCGGATCCCGTCGATCACGCTGGCGTGATTGAGGGCGTCGCTGATGACGGCGTCGCGCTCGTCCAGCAGCACCTCGAACAAGCCGCCGTTGGCATCGAAGCAGGAACCGTAGAGGATCGTATCGTCGGTGCCAAGGAAGGCGCTGATCGCCCGTTCCAGCCGCTTGTGGAGATCCTGCGTGCCGCAGATGAAGCGGACCGAGGCCATGCCGTAACCGTGCTCCGACAGGCCCTCCGCCGCCGCCTGGCGAATCTTCGGATGGTTTGCAAGCCCGAGGTAGTTGTTGGCGCAGAGGTTCAGGACCGCGCCCTGCGCCACGCGAATCTCGGCGCCCTGCGGACTCAGGATCTGCCGTTCCTGCTTGTAGAGGCCGGCTGAACGGATGTCGGCAAGCTGCTGTTCGACTGCTTTTTTGAAGGATTCGTAGGCCATATAAATCCAGCGGGAAGCGAATAGCAGATAGCTCGGAGTGCATCTATCCGAGCTCCTGGCCGCCGGCTATCCGCTGCTCGCACGCTAGGGAAACAGCACCACCTTCCCGCATTGCCCGGATTGGATCAAATCGAATCCCGTCGCAAACTCGGCCATCGGAAACGTATGTGTGACCACCGGTCGGATATTCAACCCGGCCTTGAAGAGACCGGCCAGCCGATACCACGTCCCGAAGAGCCGGCGACCCGTCACGCCGTATACCCGGATGCCTTTGAAGATGATTTCGTTGGGGAGATCGAAACAGACCGATCCGGTAGGGATACCGAACAAGGTCACCCGCCCCCCGTTCTTCACCGCGCGAAACGCCTGGTGCATGGCCATCGGATCGCCCGACATTTCCAATGCGGCATCGACACCTTCGCCGGCCGTCAGGTCCCGAACGGCCGCGGCCACTGCCTCCGTCCCGTCCGTTTTCGCGTTTACGGTACGATCAACTCCCACTTGTTTGGCGAGCCCAAGCCGGTAGTCGCTGACGTCGGAAGCAATGATCACCGCCGCGCCCGCAACGCGGGCGACGGCTGCGGCGAACAAGCCGGTCGGCCCGCAGCCAGTAATCAGGACCGTATGGCCGGTCAGGTCCTCGGCGAGCGCAGCATCGACGGCGTTGCCGAGCGGCTCCTGGACGCAGGCGAACTCCGGGGGAATTTCCGGAGCCGTCCGCCACAAGACACCTTCAGGGAGCGCGACGTATTCGGCATAGGACCCGTCCTGATCGATGCCGAGAATTTTGTAGTTTTTGCAGACATGGGCCTGTCCCGTCCGGCATTGGAAGCAACGTCCGCACGTAATATGGGATTCGGCGGCGACGTAATCCCCAACCTTGACTAGCGAGACGTCCCGACCGACCTCCACCACGTGGCCGCACAGCTCATGGCCGATGATCCGCGGCGGCTGCACGCGACGCTGCGCCCACTCGTCCCAGCGATAGATGTGCGCGTCGGTGCCGCAGAGCGAGGTCGCCGCCACCTTCACGACCACATCGTGGGGGCCGGGCACGGGATCGGGCCAGCTTGTCGCCGTCAATCCCGGCGCGGCGACTGTTTTGACGAGCGCTCGCATGGACCCATTCTATCCGATTCCCCCTGATCGAGCATCTTTGTTTCGCAAACGGGAAAAACGGGTTGAACAGCCCATGACCGATGAGTAGGATGAATCTATGGGGGACGGGGTGATCGCGCGTCGCGTGCAGAGGATCGTTGCCGGACTGCTGGGTACGACTCTGTGTCTCCTCTCCTGTATGCCGGCGGCCTCTGCCGGCTCTCCCCCGATCGTGCTGACGACGGCGTCGACCGTGAAGCGCTGGGTGAAGTTCGATTTCGCCGGTCCGGACGCATCGGGCGACATCCCGTTCGGCAAGCCGCTTGATCTGTCGATTGCCATCGGCGGCATGGGACAGGGCCATGCGCCGCTGGTGGCGATCTGCGAGTCGGTACTTTTCCAGCGGCAGATGGTTAACCTGGAACTGGACCCCGTCTCGATGGCGATGAAAGGGGTCGTCACGCTGGAGCCGATGCCATTGGGGAAACTCTCCGTCATTCCGAAGGTCGCGCGGGTGCAGGTAACGTTCGCCCGTTTCCAGCGGGACCGGCTGGAACGGGTGATGACGCGTGTCGTGTACGTGACGTTGGACCGGCAGAAGCCTGCGACCGAACCCGCCGAGCTCGCGCCGTCCAGTGCCGTCGACGAGAACGGAGACAGGGGGACCGAGGAAGAAATCCAGCCCGACGTGGAACCTCTTGCCGCTGCGCAGGTCGTCGAGGAAGACCTGTTGCCACTCCCGGCGCCGGCACAGGGACGGGCCTATTGGCAGCACATCAGCTCGCTCGTAAGTCGGAGCTGGAGCCGGACAGCGCGCCGCGTGCGCCATGCTCCGTCCAGCGAGACGGTCCGTGTCCGTTTTCGTCTCTATCCCAGCGGACGGGCGCAGTTAATCGAAATCGAAAGGGGGTCTGGCGCACGTGAGATCGACGAAGCCGGCATCTACGCGATCGTCCATGCGCAACCGTTTCCCCCGTTCCCCGACGATATGGCGACGGAGCCCGTTGACGTCCACGTCCGGATGCGGACCGGCATCAGGCCGGGATCGCAGGACGCGAAATCCGTTACGAATCCCCAGCCGGCGAGCGCCGGTTCCGCGACCGTGACACCCGCACGCTGACCGAGGCCGCCGATTGGACTCCGATCGCGAAGGAGCAAGATGAGGGCAGTGTGGAAATGGTTCGCGGGCGGCCTCGTGTGGGGATGTCTCGCTGTTCCCCTCGGGGCCCAGGCGGAAATATCCCGCTGGGACGTCGACCCTGACCATTCGATCATCGAGTTCCGCGTCGCTCATATGGTGGTGTCCAAGACGGGGGGCCGCTTCATGGACTACAGCGGGTTCGTCGAGATGGACCCGGACACTAGAACGTTCAAGACGATCGAGGCGACCATCAATACGGCGTCGGTCAACACGAATCAAGAGAAGCGCGACGTCCATCTCCGCAACGCGGACTTTTTCGACGTCGAAAAGTTTCCGACGATGACCTATAGAATGAAGAGCTACAAGAAAACCGGGGACGGGTACACCGCGGTCGGCGACCTGACGTTGCGGGGCGTCACGAAAGAGATCACGCTCGTCGGAAATTTCAACGGCGTGACCAAGGACCCTTGGGGCAACATGCGAGCCGGATTCACTGCCGAGGGCAAATTGAACCGCAAGGACTTCGGCATGGTTTGGAACAAGACGCTCGACAGCGGCGGGCTGGTCGTGGGCGACGAAGTCCACATCCGGCTCGATATCGAATGCATCAAGTCCAAGAAGCCATAAGACCCATGCAGCGCTCGCCGTTTTTCGGGTTCCGCGCTGGCGGGGCCTCCCTCTGATCGGATTGTAGCGTCCATGAAGGCGATGGTCTTGCATCAGACTCGCGATGTCGCTTGTGCCCCCCTGCGGCTCGAGGAACGTCCGATTCCCGTGCCCGGCCCCGGCGACGTGCTCGTGAAGGTGCATGTCTGCGGAGTCTGCCGCACGGACCTGCACGTGGTGGAGGGGGAACTGCCGGAGATCGTGCTGCCCGTGATTCCGGGACATCAAGCGGTCGGGACGGTCGTACAACTTGGTCCGGGGGTGGCGGACCTGCGGGCGGGGGATCGCGTCGGTATCGCCTGGCTTCAAGCGACGTGTGGGACCTGTGAATTTTGCACGACCGGACGGGAGAATCTCTGTACCAAGGCGCGGTTTACCGGCTATCGAGTCGACGGCGGCTTCGCAGAGTACGCGGTGGTGCCCGCGCGGTTCGCCTATCCGATTCCCCCGGTCTTTTCCGACGACCAGGCCGCCCCGCTGTTGTGCGCGGGCATTATCGGCTACCGCGCGTTGCGGCTCAGCGGGATCAAGCCCGGACAACGACTCGGTCTCTACGGTTTCGGCGCGTCGGCGCACATCGCGATCCAGATCGCCCGCCATTGGGGCTGTCAGGTCTATGTGAACTCGCTCAAGGCCGAGCATCAAGAGCTGGCCCGACGACTGGGAGCGGCCTGGGTCGGGGGAGCCACCGACAGCCCACCCAAGACACTGCACGGCGCGATCATGTTCGCGCCGGCCGGCGAGTTGGTCCCGCCGGCGTTGCGGGCGCTGGAGCGGGGAGGGACGCTGGCGCTGGCCGGCATCCATATGTCGCCGATTCCCTCGATCGACTACGACCGGGAGCTCTTCGGCGAGCGGGCGATCCGCAGCGTCACCGCCAACACGAGACAGGACGGGCTCGACCTGCTGCGCGAGGCCGCGGCTATCCCGATCCGGCCCCACACCGTGCGCTACCCTCTCGAAGCGGCCAACCGGGCGTTGCAGGCGCTCAAGGCCGGCGCGTTTCAAGGTGCGGCCGTGCTTTCCATCGCACCAGGAGTCTAGCCAACCGACCATCCGACTATGGTAGATTGGAAAATTATGTCTCGACGCATTGCGCTCCTGGCCTTCGCCCTGGTCCTCGCAGCCGGCCACCCCGCCTGGGCGCTGGAATTCACCGCCGATCGCATCACCAAGATGGACGGGCGCACCGGCAAGGCCGTCATCTACTACCGCGACGACATGTGGCGCATCGAGCATCACACCATGGGGCCGGTGAACGTCAGCATCGTGCGGAAAGACAAACAAGTGGTGTGGCTGTTGCTTTCTCGCATGAAGCACTTCAAAACGATTCCGTACAGCGCCGATCAAGACTTGTTCGTCACGGAGAAGCTGGCGGGCGAAGTGTCGCGCGAGGAGATCGGGGCGGAAGTGCGGGAAGGACATCCGACGATCCTTTACGAAGTCGTAACGAAGCAGGGCGAACGGAGAGAGGAGTATTATCAGTGGGTGGCCACCGACATTCATTTTCCGATGAAACTGGCGAAGAAGGATGGGAGTTGGATCGTGGAATACCAACATGTGAAACTGCGGTCCGTGTCGGATTACCTCTTTCAACTGCCGGTGAACTTCCAGCCGTTGGAGGAGTTCGACAAGGACGCGCCGACGGAACTGCAGAACCAGGGGATGTAAGTCGCAAGGAGGACTCAGCGTGCGCAGGGGAATCATGCTACCGGGTGCCATCATCGCAGGGGTGCTGGGAGTGGGCGGACTGGTTCGGGCGATGGATGTCGGGGACGTCAAGCAGGAGTGGACGCCCGAAGGGAAAAAACTCGCCGCCGAGCGAGTGAAACTGCCGGCCTACGACGAGATGGTCCTCATTCCCGCGGGGACGTTTCTGATGGGAAGCGACAAGAAGGTCGACAAGAACGCCTATCTCGTCGAGCTGCCGCAGCGGAAGGTCTATCTGGACGCGTACGAGATCGATAAATACGAAGTGACCGCGGTGCAATACCTCAAGTTCGTGCTCGCCACGAACAGGCCGCCTCAAGTGGATTGGAAATTCGACGGCGGCAATTTCCAGGAACCAATGGCCGCCCATCCGATCATGCACGTCACATGGTATGACGCGGACGAGTATTGTCGGTGGGCCGGCAAGCGATTGCCGACGGAGGCGGAGTGGGAGAAAGCGGCGCGGGGAACGGACGGGCGGATCTATCCCTGGGGAAACGAGATGGCAGGGCTCTCGCGGGCGAACTACGGGAGGAGCGGTCTGTCCGGACCCGTGCGCGATCGGCCGGAGCGCCTGCTCCTGTACCCGCCGATCATCTCGGTTTTCAAGTACGAAAATTCGGTCAGTCCCTACGGCGTCTTTCAGATGGTCGGAAACGTGGCCGAATGGGTGGCCGACTGGTACGACAAGGATTATTACAAGACGGCGCCGGACCGGAATCCCAAGGGACCGGAGACCGGGACGCAAAAGGCTTTTCGCGGCGGCGGCTGGATCGACAGCACCCCCAGCGTGCGGGTGGCTCAGCGCAATGGGACAGATCCCAAGACCTCCATGAACTGGCTCGGCTTCCGCTGCGCGCGGGATGTCAAGGAACCGGGCGAGACGCCGGACGGGAAGCTGCAGCAGACCAGCTTGAGGGATTAGACCGGTGCCTTGCGGGCCAGAAGTGTCCGGGCCTGCTCGGCTGCTTCCTTGACGAGAATCCCCATCTTCGGATGCGACGGTTCGAGATCGATCGGCCAATCGTGTTGGCGGAGGTGCTCGCTGGCGGTCGGCCCGATCGAAGCTACCACCATCTTCTTGACGGCCACGCGAAACGGCTCGACCTTGCCGTCCCGTTCCAACACCTGCATCGCATGCTCGACTTGCGCCGCGTTGGTGATGAGCAGGACCTGGACCTCCCCCGCGATCACGCGGTCGAGCAGGTGCCGGAGGGGGGCCAGGTCCTCCGGCAGGGCCCATCGGTAAATAGGGACAGGAAACACCTCGGCACCCCGCTGCTTCAACGCTTCCAGCAGTTCAGGGTTCGAGATTCCGTATTCCTGTACCGCTACACGTAATCCCTTTACGGGCCGGTATTCGTCGAGTGTGGAAATGAGATCGACCCAGGTGTTCGGCTCAGGGACGGTCAACGTGGGCTTGAGGTAGAAGGTCTTGAGCGCTGCAACGGGTTTGGGCCCGCGTGCGACGATCGCGGTCTGTTTCAATGCGGCCACGATGGACGACCAAGGATAACGGGCCTTCAGCAGATCGAATAGCGCGGTCGTCCCGACGCCGGTGAGCAGGATGAGCACATCGATCTGCTCCGTCGTCAGGCGCACCCCGAACTTCAGTGCCGCGGCGTTGTCGGTGAGCGGAACCTCCCGCAGCGCCGGCGCAACGAGCGGGTGCCCTCCGTACCGCTCGATCAGCCGTGTCATCTCCGCCTCCATGCGGCTTTCGAACGCGGCGACGGTGAGTCCACTGAAGCCAGACGTGCTCACAGCCGACCGTCCCCCTTCTAGTTTTGACTGACAACATCGGCCGCGCAGCGGAAACCGGTGGACTCGTTGCGGACGGTGGGATCGCTTTCGACGCGGGTGAAGATGCGGACGGTCGGTGTTTCGTTCTGCCACCCGGAGCCGCGCAAGACCCGCTTGGTGCCCGTCTCTGGCCCCTTAGGGTTTTTCGCGGGGCTCTTTTCGTAGTACCGGGGGTCATACCAGTCGTTGACCCATTCCCAGACGTTGCCGGCCATGTCATAGACCCCGTACGGACTCTTGCCGGCTTCGTAGCTGCCGACCGGCATGAGAGTCTTCTCGCCAATCCACTGCTGGTTGAAGTTCAGATGCTTGGCCGTGGGCTCGACGTTGCCCCAGGGGAATCGCCAGTCGTGGTTGCCCTTGGCGGCCTTTTCCCATTCGGCCTCCGTCGGCAACCGCTTGCCGGCCCATCTACAGTAGGCCTCCGCGTCGGTCCAATCGACATTGACGACCGGCCGGTCGACGAGCGATTCCGAAATCTCAGCACCCTGCCAAAGGTTGCGGGTCGGGTTTTTGGGATTTTGCGGGACTCGATGATCGGTCGCCTTGACGAACGCCAGGTACCGGCCGTTGGTCACTTCGTATTTGTCGATGTAGAACGCATCCAAGAACACCTCGTGGCGGGGATACTCGTCGCGCCCGCCGTCCCGATCGCCCTGGGGAACTCCCATCGGAAAGGGGCCGGCGGGAATCAGCACCATCGGAGCGCCGTCTTTCCCGACGATTTCTTTGGCCGGGTCCGCGGCAAGCGAAAGAACAGGCGTCGCTAACAGGATGCAGGCTGCAGCGATCAGGCGATTGGAGGCACTCATGCGTCTCAGCTCCTTTGTTCGTGTGATGCAAAATTCCATCGTATCACACCCTTCATGGCATCCGCAGGGGCTGAATTCCGTTGACGGCCTGGGGACGCACTCCCTACTATACACACGCTGGCCACCGGTTCCGAAGACAACAGGATAGCGTTCCATGGCCGCTCCGTCGCATCGAGGTCTCCGCCACCTGGCGCTTCGCGTGAGAGATCTTCCGCGTTCGCGGCAGTTTTACGAAGTGCTGCTGGATATGCAGGTCGTGTGGGAGCCGGACTCTGAAAATGTATATCTCAGCTCCGGAAGCGACAATCTTGCGCTCCATCAAATCGCGCGGGACGAACTCCCGTCCTCCCGTCCCCCTGCCGCCCAACCGCTCGATCATATGGGCATCATTGTCGAGAGTCCGGAGGCCGTGGACCGGATGTATGAGAATGTGGTCCGGCGGATCGAGGCGCTGGGGGGGGCGATCGTCAAACCCCCCAAGCGGCATCGGGACGGCAGCTATTCGTTCTATTTTTCCGATCCCGACGGCATCGTGATTCAGGCCCTCTATGAACCGACGATCAGCAAGCTCGAGTGGGTGAAGGGCAAGGCGTGAAGGAAAACATGGTCGGTCGCACTGGACATTTCGTGTCTCACGTTTCGCAGCCATGACGATCTGGGACAATCTGCCAAGAAACCAGTATCTCAGCTTGGTTCCCTGGTGCTGGGTGCAACTGGAGAGTGGCGAGCCGCCGGGCCCGTTCCCCTTCGTAGCGGGAGTGGCGCCGGAAGTCGTGGCGAGTCTGCACGAAGCCCATACCTTGCTGTCCAGCGCCATCGATACTGCGATCAGCGACGTGTTCGCCAAGCGGGCGCCGTTGGACGATCCCGACCGCCGCCGCCGGCTGGAAGATGCCTATGCAGAGTTGGTCAATTCGCGTCCCTACCTGCGCCAACACATCCATTGCGGCCGAAAGCCGGAAGGAACGTTCTTCTGGGACTTTCCGGCCGATCCGACGAAGTCCGCCACGGTGACGAACGGCGGGCTCCGCATTTTCCATTCCGTCAAGCGGCAGGCGATCCCCATCGGGTTCGACCAACGCCCATTGGGACCGGTGGTCGGGAAAGTGCTCGGCATGCTCGACGGGACGCACCAGGTCGACGAACTCAAGACCGTCGTGACGACGGCTCCCCGTGAAGCCCAGGGGCTGCTCACGCGGCTGATGGAAGCGCTCCACCAATACGAGTGCCTGGTCCTTTCCCCGAAGACCTCCGTCCGCCAACACTGGATGCAGGTCGTTCAGGATCGGGACACGGTGCACCTGGGCCATGCGGCGTTGCTGTATCGCCAGCGGAACACGGTGTTGCTCTTCGATCCTTGGCTCCTGCCCTGGTTCGCCGAATCGTCCGAACCGTCCTTGTGGGGCAGTCTCTTGCCCAAGCCCGCGGCGGTGTTTCTCACGCACGATCACGACGACCACGTGGACCCGAGGACGTTGCTCCATCTGCCGAAGGACACGCCGATCATTCTGCCCAGCCGACGCAACCGGAAGAAACTTTATTACGATTATCTGTCGCTGTTGCGTGAACTGGGATTCGGCCGGGTCGTGGAGTTGGCGCACGGGGAAACCTGGCCGTTCGAGGGCGGCGTCGTTGTCTCCGTGCCGTTCTATGGCGAAGATCCGTGCGACCTGGAGATGCCGAGAAACTGCTACTTGATTTCGGACCGCGGCTACAATGTATTGGTGCATGCGGACAGCGGGCCAACGAACGACGGACGGTCGGCGCTCAAGGACGGCGTGATCAGCCGGCTGGTCGAGCAGTACGGCCCGATCCCGCTGGTTTGTGCCTCGCAACAGCAGTTGCTCGAAGTCCGGACCTATGCGGCACACGCGCCGTTCTCTCATCCGGGCCTGTGGCTGGATGTCGGCGAAAACGGGTACCTCACCAACGCCTATCTGGCGGAAGTCTGCGCCGCGGCGCAGGCGAAGCTCTTCGTCTCCTACGCGACCGGGGGGGCCGAGTGGTACCCCGATCATCTCTCCTTCATGTTCAGCCGGCGCAATCCGGCCAGAACGGCGTTGCTGACGGCGCACTGGGAGGCGCCTGAAAAGCTGAAAGACCTTCTCGCGCCGCAGGGTTGCCGCTATCATTACGCTCGCGCCCTCGACCTCTACCGGCCGGTGGGGAACGGCTGCATCGAGGTCGTGCCGGCGGGTGACGCCTTAGCTCCGCCGACCCTCTACCGGCTGGACCACGGCGATCCGCCGTTCATGAGACCGGGCGGGCGAGTTTAGGGGCTGGTTTCGACTCTGCCGGTGCCCGCTCCGCTGTTCTTTATGGTGATGGCCACCGACCAAAAGACTGGCGGTCCCCTTACCGGACGCTTTTCGAAGGAGCAGAAATGAGCGGTTCAGCGTCACCGATTCTCGTGACCGGCGCGGCTGGCTTCATCGGATTTCACGTCGCCAAGCGGCTACTCGAGCGCGGCGACCACGTCCTCGGGCTCGACAACGTGAATACCTATTACGACGTGCGCCTGAAAGAGGCACGGCTCGCGCAATTGACGCCGCACGAGCGGTTCCGTTTCGTCAAGCTCGATGTCGCCGACCGGAGCGGGATGCAGGCGTTTTTCGCCGACCAGCCAATTCGGCGCGTCGTGCATCTTGCGGCTCAAGCCGGCGTCCGCTACTCGCTCGTGAACCCGCACGCCTACGCCGACAGCAACATCGAAGGCTTCCTGAACATTCTGGAAGGGTGTCGGCACAGCCAGGTCGAGCATCTTGTGTACGCCTCCTCCAGCTCGGTCTATGGCGGGAACACCCACATGCCGTTCTCAGTCCACGACAACGTCGATCATCCCATCTCGCTCTACGCGGCGAGCAAGAAGGCCAACGAATTGATGGCGCATTGTTACGCGCATTTGTACCGATTGCCGTGCACGGGCCTGCGCTTCTTCACCGTGTACGGACCCTGGGGACGACCCGATATGGCCCTGTTTATCTTCACGAAGGCGATCCTGGAAGGGAGGCCAATCGAGGTCTTCAACTATGGGAAGATGAAGCGGGATTTCACGTATATCGACGACATCGTCGAAGGCGTGATCCGCACGCTGGACCGTCCGGCTGCGCCGAACCCGTCATGGTCGGGAGACAGGCCCGACCCCGGCACGAGTTCTGCCCCGGCCCGCGTGTACAACATCGGCAATCATCAGCCGGTGGAACTGCTACATTTTATCGAGGTGTTGGAGAAGGCGATCGGCAAGCAGGCGGAGAAAAAGTTGATGCCGCTCCAGCCGGGCGATGTGCCGGCCACCTATGCCGACATCGACGACCTCGCGCGCGACGTCGGGTTCAAACCCGCCACACCGATCGAAGTCGGTATCCCCCGCTTCGTGCGGTGGTACCGGGAGTTTTACGGGGTGTGAGGAGAGACGTCTCGGCTCGACCGTGCCTCAGTTCCGAACGACAGATCGGCCCTCGCCGAGTTCCATCTACGGACAGCCCACCGGTACGAATCCTGTTCCGAAGATCCGCGACAGCGCCATCCAGCGCGCGTTGTCGTAGAACGAATAGCTGGGCGCTCGCTGGTTGCGACCGGAGAGATCGCCTCCATAAGACGGGTCTGACCCGAACCAGAACCCACCACGGGTCTTCTGAACGAGTTGCAGGTACTCCATGTACATGCTGCAGACTTCGGAATGGACCGAGGCGGATGTCGTATTGTTGGCATACCAATCCCGCGCCCAATCCGGTACGGTCCGGTTCACCATGCCCGGGCCGCGGTCTTGATAGGACGGGACATCATAATAATAATGTGGCGCGGCGACTGTCTGAGGAATGATCGGCATGTTGTCCAGCGACGGCACGACTGACAGGGGTTTCAGCACCATCGCGCGACAGCCGGCCTTCTCCTTGTTGGTATAGACCGAGGAGCCGTCGGCTTGCGGACATTCCCAGGCCGCCGTCGGTTCCGCCGGAGGCGGAGGGGCATCAGCCAGGGCCGGAACCGATGTAAACCCCACGAGTGTTGTGACTGAAAGAAGTACATGCGTCAGCCCCATAGAGCACCTCCGGGTGATAGATGGCTTCGACACCCGATGATCGGTTGTCCGGCCGCCGTCGGATCGTCCGACTGCAGCCACAACCTACGCAAGAGCGTTATAGACAGTCTATGCCACTTTGGAGGGGGAAAGCGAGTCCAGGAGCCGGTTTCCTGGCAAGTGCCGGTCAGGGTCGCGGCGAGTGTGGCTCCGTGTGGGCCAATGATCGCGAGAGTGTCTCGGGCGTGACGTGCTGGAGAGAGGGGATCACCAGATCCGCTTCCGTCAGATTGCCGGCGTCGTACGTGGTGGCCAATCCGATGACCCGCATGCCGGCGGCCCGTGCCGATTGAATGCCCGCCTTGGAATCTTCGATCACGACACAGTCTCTCGGAGTCAGGGACATCCGTTGCGGACTCCGTTCGTTCAGCCTGCCCAGGGTCAGAAGATAAATGGCCGGGTCTGGCTTCCCCACCGCGCAGTCCTCCGCGGCCACGATCACCTCGAACGCCCCCTCGATCGCCGTGCCGCTGAGAGCGTAAAGGATTTGTTCCCGACGCCCGCCAGACGCGATGGCGAGGCGCTGGCGAGTGCTGGCCTGCTGCACAAATTCGACGACTCCGGGAAATAGCGGCGGCTTGTGGTGCGCCGTGTGGATGCGAAACAACTCAGCTTTTCTGTCCATGATCTGCCGGAGGAGCAGGGAATCGCACCGGCCTTCCTTGGCCGTCAAGAGCCGCCCGGCGCAGGTGCGTTCGTCCATGCCCAGGTACGTGTTGTAGTAGTCCTCTGTGGTCAAAGAAAGGCCGAACTCAGCGAGCGCCTGCTGGAAACAGACGACGTGCGACGTTTCGTCGTCGACGATGACCCCATTGAAGTCCAAAACCACTGCTTCGATCATCCTGCCCCTTCTCCGCACCGTCATCGGTTGTGCATCACCGCACAAGCGGCTTTGCCTTGTCCCTTTGTCTCTCCTGGGTTATCCTCCGCGCTACATGACTCCTTCACACATTACCGAATCTTCGCGATGACCGACTACGGCGTGCTCGGCAATCTCCTGGTGATCTTCACCGTCTCGATCGCAGTGGTGTTCGTCTTCCATCAGTTCCGGCTGCCCTCCATCGCCGGGTTCCTTGTGGCAGGTGCGTTGATCGGGCCGCACGGCTTCAACATGGTGTCGGATGTCGGGACCGTCCAAATCCTGGCCGAGATCGGTGTCGTACTCCTGTTGTTCACGATCGGCATCGAGTTCTCTTTGGTCCAACTTGCCTCGCTTCGGCGCCTGCTGTTTGTCGCCGCGCCGATGCAGGTCGGCGGCGTGATCCTGATCGTCTGGCTGGGGGGCCTGCTCGTAGGGGTGCCGTGGCAACAAGCGGTCTTCTGGGGATTTCTCCTGTCCTTGAGCAGCACGGCGATCGTGTTGAAGGCTCTGGCGGAGACCGGGGACACCGATTCGATCCACGGACGCGCCACGATCGGAGTCCTCGTGTTCCAGGATCTGGCCGTGGTTCCCATGATCCTGCTGGCGCCGATTTTGGCGAGCCCGAACGAAGGGGCCGCCGCCTCCATCGCGATCACGCTGGGGAAGTCGGCGCTCGTCGTGGCGTGTGTCGTCGCCGCTGCGTGGTACGCGGTGCCGAAATTGCTCGAGCATATCGTGAGGAGTCGCAACCGCGAGTTGTTTCTGTTGACGATCATCGTCCTCTGTCTCGGCATCGCGTGGCTGACGTCCTTGGGCGGCCTCTCGCTGGCGCTCGGCGCGTTCATCGCCGGGCTCGTGATATCCGAGTCCGAGTACAGCCACCAGGCCATGGCCGAAGTGCTCCCATTCCGCGACAGCTTCAACAGCCTGTTTTTCATCTCGATCGGCATGTTGATGGATTGGCGAGTCGTGCTGCAATACCCGGTTGTCGTGACGGGGCTGCTGGTGACGATCCTGGTGGTGAAGTTCGTGGCCGGCGCCTGCGCCGTGCTGGCTGTGACCGCGCCCCCGCGGTCGGCGGTGATGGCGGGGATCGCGCTGGCGCAGGTGGGCGAATTCAGTTTTATCCTGGCCCAGGTCGGGCAAGAGAACGGGCTGCTGTCCGGCGTGCCGTATCAGGTGTTCCTGGCGGTTTCTGTCTGCTCGATGATCATTACGCCGTTCCTGATGCAATGGTCCCCGCATGTGGCCCGTCGAGTGGAGGCGGTTCAGCGCGCGCTCCGCTGGTTTCCCGGTCGGACGACGGCCCACATGTTGGAAACGGAAGGGCGGCATCTCCGGATCAAGGACCATGTGATCATCGTCGGCTATGGGCTGAACGGGCGGAACCTGGCGCGCGTCCTCAGCGAAACCGAAGTCCCCTACATTGCGCTGGATTTGGACGGCGACACGGTCCGGCGCGAGGCACAACACGGCGTCCCGATCTATTATGGCGATGCGACCAATCCCAATGTGCTCCGGCATGCGAAGATCGAAGAGGCCAAGGTGCTGGTCATCGCCATCTCCGACCCCTTCATGGCGCGCCGGACGGTGCAGGTAGCGAGGGGATTGAACCCGAAAATTCATATCGTGGTCCGGACACGGTACCTGCGCGAGCTGGAAGAACTGCATCAGTTGGGCGCCGACGACGTGGTTCCGGAGGAATTCGAAACGTCGATCGAGATTTTCGCACTGGTGTTGCGAACCTACAATATGCCGCAGGAGTTCATCATGCGGAAAGCGGAGCAGATACGGCGCGAGGGCTACGCGCTGCTGCGCCGGAGCGAATTGCCGGAGCTGGCACACCATCTGCGCGGCGGCACGTTGAGCGATGTGGAGGTGGAAACCTGCCGGATCGAGGACGATTCGCCCGCCGTCGGCAAGACGATCGCCCAACTGGCGATCCGCCCGCGAACGGGCGCCTCGATCATCGCCTGGACCAGGGCCAGTGTCACTGAGTCCAACCCGCCGGAGAAAACCAAGCTGCTCCCCGGCGACATCGTCGTGTTATTGGGAACGCGCGATCAAATCCGGCGTGCGATGGGACTGCTGTGGTCGGGCAACGTGCAGGGGTAGCGCACGTGAAAATAGAAACGGGCGCTAGCGGTGTGGTCCGGCCATGATCTGGTAGGCTTCTTCGAGGGTCTCGGCCTGGACAAGCTGGATCCGTCGGCGCGACGCCACCTCGGTGGAGAGGCTCCAGTCGGGGGTGAGCGCTTGGTTCCTGGCCACCACGATCGTGCGGTAATGGGCGGCAGCGGCCGCCTCGATCTTCACCGGCAATCCACCCACCACGTCCAACCGACCGTCCGGCGTCACTTGGCTGGACAGCGCGATATCCGGAGCGATCGTCTCGCCCTGATAGGCGGCCAGAATCCCGACGGCCACAGCGGCGCTCGCGCTCGCGCCGTCGGTGAGGGCCGTCATCGACCGGTTCTTGATCGTGATCAGCCAGTCCTTACCGTCGTCGCCGACGGTCCTGGCCACGGCTTGCACGGCCCGCCGTGCTCCCTCCTTCCACTCCTCGCCGACAAGGGAACCTCCGCCCAGGTTGACCTCGTTGAACTGCACGATAGGGCCGTCCTGCGCGTTCGTGCGGTCGAACTGGATGAGAATGTAGTTGACGACGCCGGGGAGTCCGTCGCTCTGCACGCCCAACGCCGGTACGGAAATAAGTCGGGACCCGTTGCCGGCATGAGCCAAGGTCCAGACGGATGTCGGGACGGTCACGGCTAGGACTGTGCCAAGGAGCGCGGTCAGCTTCGCCACCGGACCGTCACCCGTTCTTTGAGTGGATGGTCCATCGGCCGGCCTGTCTGCACGGAGGCGAGATACGCAGCCTTGAGCTTGTAGTACCACTTGGCCGGCAGGTCGGCGTCGCCGACGAACATGGATGAGGGTTTGTGGCGCAGACCCACGGCAAGTTGCTTCATCGCCCGTTCGTCCTGGGCGAGGAACATCTTGGTAAGCGTGCGGAAGATGAAATTGCCGAAGGGTACCCAGTTGAGCCCGCGCCACAGGGCTGAAAAATCGATACGGCACTCCATATCCGAGACCGGCGTCGCCATGAGCCGGCTGGCGACCCAAAACGTGCCGCACTGCATGAGCTCTACTCGCTGATTCGGCAAGAGGAAATCGATCGTGGTCGTCAACGGTCCTCCGTACAACCGTTGCAGCCAGTGAAACGGGCCGCTGTTCTTGGCCGGCTGATGGGTGACCATCCGGAATCCGTTGGGAATCGGCTCATAGATTTTCGTCTTGTCGTGCATCCGGGCGTCGCTCCGCCACCACGAATGGACATAGGGACCGTGGACCGGGTCGATCAGGCCGATGACGCCGTCGTCCGGCGTACAAGGGTAGGTCAGAGAGATGTGGAACGACTGCTGGGGTTCGGAAAGCAGCGGCAGGCGCGGGGCGGGCGGAAGCGGATCGGGGATACCTCGTTCGTCCGGCAGGTAGAGCCAGATCATCCCGTCGGTTTCTTCCGCCGGATAGGTCGTGACGCCGACTTTGTCGGTCTGCAGGGCGGCTCCCTCCGGCAGCGCGGGAATGCGCCGGCAGCGGCCTTGGGTGTCGAACTGCCAGCCGTGGTAGGGACATTCCACCCGCTCGCCGTCGAACCGGCCGAAGGACAACGGCATACCCCGGTGCGGACAGAGGTCCCGCATCGCCGCCGGACGGCCATTCCGATCTCGGCAGAGGAGGATCGGGAGTCCGAGCATCTGCAGCGCCTGCATCGAGCCGGGACGCAGCTTGGTGCTCGGGACAGCAGGGTACCAGAACCCGAAGAGGGGTCCGCCTTTGGTCGAGACGATGTCCGGTGCCAACTGTACGTTCATTCGCGAGGGAGGAAGCCTGAGGATGCGAGCCAGCCCGGTCGATTTGCGACTATAGCGGCCAGGCCGTGCAAGGTCAAGCGACAGAGCGAATCCCGCGCAAAACGCCGTTCCTTGACACCCCGAAGGACCCCATACTATTCTGTCACCACGTGCATCGCGCAATTAGCGCTCGCGAGCGAGGTGACCCTATGAATGCCACGCAAGTAGAAGCGACGGAGACCCTGGCTCAGTTGCAGGCTTCCAAGCCGGACAAGGTGACCATCGTCCTGCTCAGCGGCGAGCTCGACCGGGCGATGGCGGCATTCATCATCGCGACCGGCGCGGCGGCGATGGGAATGCAGGTGACGATGTTTTTCACCTTCTGGGGACTGAATGCGATCCGTCGCAAGGGGGCCGCAAGTTCGGCCAAGGACTGGCTGCGCCGCATGTTCGGGTTCTTGAACAAGGGGGGTGCGGAGACGCTTCCGCTGTCCCGCTTCCATTTCGGTGGACTCGGAACCAGAATGATGCAGAAAGTCATGAAGCAGAACCGGATGCCAGGCGTCCCGGAGTTGATGCAGACCGCGATGGATCTGGGGGTGCGGTTCATCGCCTGCACGACGACGATGGGGCTGATGGGCATCACCAAAGACACCTTGATCGATGGGATCGATCAGTTCGCCGGCGTGACGACCTATCTGGCCGAGGCCAAGCAAGGCAGCGTGAACTTGTTCATTTGACAAGTGAGAGAGGCGGGACCGGCGAGAAGGGCGAGAAGGGACGCACGGGGATCGAGAATGATGCAGGCCGATGTGAAGCTTGATACGCTCGGATACTTTTGTCCGATGCCGATTATCCTGACTTCGAAGAAGATCAAAGAGCTGGCTCCGGGGCAAGTGCTGGAAGTGGTGTCCGACGACGAAGGCATCAAAAAGGACATGCCGGCCTGGTGCGAAACCACCGGGCACCAGATGATCGGCATGGAGGAAGAGCAGGCGGCTTCGGGGCGCATTTACAAAGCCTTCGTGAGAAAGAAGAAGTAGCCACGATTCGACACGTTCGAATCCCTGTTTCGAATCTCTGCGATCACGTGGAAGCCGGAGGGAATCGCGATCCTCTCCGGCTTCGTCGTTTTAGTCCAAGTGTAATCCGATGCGTCAGATCGTCGAATGCATCCCGAACTTCAGTGAAGGCAGGAATGCGGACACGGTGCGAGCCCTTGTCGGAGCCCTCACGTCCGTGGCCGACGTTCGGGTGCTGGACCAGACGATGGATCCGGACCACCACCGGGCGGTCCTCACGTTTGTCGGCCCACCGGAGGCGGTCGGCGAAGCGGCATTCCGCACCGTCGAGACCGCCGCGAGCCTGATCGATCTGCGCCGGCACGAGGGCGCGCACCCGCGCGTGGGCGCGGCGGACGTGGTGCCGTTCGTGCCGGTCCGTGGCGTCACGATGCAGGACTGCGTGCAACTGGCCAAACGAGTGGGGCAGCGGGTGGGTGCTGAGTTGGGTTTTCCAGTATTTCTGTACGGACAGGCCGCCACACGTCCGGAACATGAGCCGTTGGAAGCCATCCGCCGGGGAGGCCTCGAAGGGCTTGCATTTCGTATGGAGTCCGATCCCCATTGGTTGCCGGATTTCGGTCCTCCCCATCCTCATCACAGCGCCGGAGTCGTCATCATCGGAGCGAGACAGCCGTTGATTGCCTTCAACGTGAATCTGAACGCGAAGGATGTGACTGTCGCCAAAACGATCGCCCGAACCGTTCGGCACTCTAGTGGAGGACTCCCCTGCGTAAAGGCAATCGGCGTGGAGTTGGCCAGCCGTGGTCTCGTTCAGGTCGCGATGAACCTGACGGACTACCGCGTGACCTCGATGCATGCGGCCTTTCAGGCCGTCAAATCGGAAGCGGCGAAATACGGGGTCGGTGTGGTTGGGAGCGAACTGATCGGTCTGGTCCCGCAAGCGGCGGTGGATGAGACTGCTGCCGCGTCGCTGCAGTTCGAGCGATTTGACCCCTCCCAGGTGCTGGAAACCAGGATCGCCGCGGCCTTGGCCGAGGACGTGGAAGGCCAACCGTCCCTGGCCGGCTTTCTGGAGGCGGTACAGGCTGCCGTACCGACACCGGCCGGCGGCAGCGTGGCGGCCCTTGTCGGTGCGTTGGCGGCTTTGCTCGGTGTCATGGGAGCGCGCCTCGGTCAACGGTCAGACGCAGAAAGACACCTGCTTCAGTTGAGCCGACAGCTTCATCAGCTCGTTTACAACGATGTCGCGGCCTACGACGGCTTGGCGGCCGCGTGCAAGAGGCCCAAACATCATTCGGATCGGCTGAACGCGATTTCGGTCGTGCTTCAGAAAGCCACCGAGGTTCCCTTGGAAATCGCCGAATCGGCCTGTGAGGCGGGCCGGTCGATCCATGCCTGCCTCGCATCGGCGAAACCGGGGGTCCACTCGGATCTGACCGTAGGGATGGTGATGGCCGTCGCCGCCGCAGAGGCGGCGCTTCACACCGTCAATGCGAATCTGAAACGACAGCCGAATCAAGACCTTACCGAGACGCTCAGGCCCAGAATCGAGAGGGTCGCCGGAAGTCTTGAGGAACTGAAGGGGCTGTGTTACACTCCGCCGCCGAGTCGGTAGTTCCACGGGTGTAGACAGGCCAAGCCTGAGAAAGCGGAAAGTCGGAACGGATGGAAATCAAAGTCTTCAATAACAACGTCGAAAAAGCTCTGAAGGTCGCCAAGAAGAAGCTGGCAGGTGAGGGGCTGTTCCGAGAGTTGAAGCGCCGCCGGTACTACGAGAAGCCCAGCGTCAGGAAGAAAGCAAAGCAGCGCGAAGCTCAGCGGCGCCGTCAGAAGTGGTTGTCGAAACGCAAGCCGGAATAGCCGCGGGCCTGCTCCGTCAGTAATTTCCCATCAAGTTTGAGCGCCCCGCGCGATCCGCCTTCGATGCGCCCGGATCAGATTCATGCTGCCCTGCGGATCGTGAAACGGGAGATTCGCCGGTGGCAGGAACCAGTCGTGGGTGTCGTCGCCCGAGAGTCCGGCCGCGATCCCTTCCGCATTCTTATCTCCTGCCTGCTCAGTCTGCGCACCAAAGACAAGACCACCGGCGAGGCGAGCGCCCGTCTCTTCGCCCTGGCGCATAGCCCAGAGACGATGCTGAAGCTGCCGCTCAAGAAAATCGAGCGGGCGATTTATCCGGTCGGCTTCTACCGAACGAAAGCGAAGTCCATCCGCCGGATTTGCCGGCGTCTCCAAAAGGAGTACGGCGGTCGCGTTCCCGATTCCATCGACGAACTGCTCACATTGCCCGGTGTCGGCAGGAAAACGGCGAACCTGGTGATTACGGTGGGATACGGCAAGCCGGGAATCTGCGTGGACGTTCACGTCCACCGCATCTGTAATCGCTGGGGCTATGTCAGGACCAAGACGCCGGAGGAAACCGAACAGGCCCTGCGTCGCAAATTACCGAAGCGGTACTGGGTCACGTTCAACGATCTGCTCGTCCCCTACGGGCAGAACCTTTGCCAGCCGATCTCGCCCTATTGCAGCACATGCAAACTGACCGCATATTGCGACAGAGTAGACGTGACCAGGTTGCGGTAGGCGATGGTGGAACGACGTCGCGCGCGAAGCGCATGCCTGAAGAGCGGATCGGGTGCGTGAGACGAGCGGAGCTCAGATGAACAGCTTGGTCTCCGCGTCCGCGGTAAGGCTGAGGATGGCTGGAAGGCCCAATACTTCATCCACGGATTTCTCGACCGCTGCGCTGTCGACACCCATGTATTCCAGGCCGGCGCTGCAGGCGATCAAGCGCACCGTCCCGACGTGCTTGGCGTCTTGCAGCATCTCCGAAATCTTCGGGACCTTCTTTTCTTTCAGGAGCCGGGCGACATCCTCCGCGGCGGCGGCATATTCCGGGGGAAAGTCGATCTGATCGATCTTCCCCTCCGCCAGTTTCTTGATCGTCCAGAACAGCAAGACGATAATCACCTCTTTGCCCATGGCCGCGGCGGTCATGCCGAGCGTCGCTACCTGGTGCAGCTTATCGTAAGTGGCGTTATGGGCGAAGATGACGAACTTCGGCTTGTGCGGCATGGGAGCTACTTCTGCTTGGCCCGTGTTTTGACGCTGTTCACGTAGTCGGCGATCGCGGCGTCCACTTCGCCGGCGGTCAGGGGGCGATCGTGGGTCTCGCTCTCGTCGACGAGGTATTGATCGTGATCTTTTTCCTGCCGGACCACGACGGTGTTTTCAGGGGTGACCTCGATCATCATGAACCACTCGCGCGCGCCCTGCGTGATGACGACCTCCTTGCCCAGCCCCTTCTTGATGATCTCGATCTGAAGATCGTCGGCGGCCGGTACATCCGCCGACGGGGCTGGGGACGCGTTCAGGAGCGCAAGGCTCAGGAAGAGGCCGGACCTCATCAACTGCCACCGGGACCGGTTCGTGCGAGGCTTCATGATGAGCGGATTATAAGCCGACGGCGTCGCCTCCGTAAACACGGATCGTGGCTCCGGTTGCCTTGAGGGGCCGGGGACCTCATGCTAGGATGCCGATCGATGGAGTGGCTGCTATTGACGGTCAACCGGTATGTGTCGGCCGAAACGTTGATCGCGTTGACGGTGCTGTCGCTCGTCTTCTTCGTCGGTTCGCTTATCGCCATCCCCTTCATTCTGGTCCGGTTGCCGGCCGACTACTTCGATGTTCGCGTGCCGCGCCCCTGGATGCAGGATCACCATCCGGTGCTTCGGCTCGTCGGCCACATCGTCAAGAACGCGGCGGGAGCCGTCTTTCTCTTCGCCGGCTTCCTTATGCTGTTTCTGCCGGGCCAGGGGATTTTGACCATGCTCATCGGGGTCTCCATGCTGGATTTTCCGGGGAAACGCAAATTGGAAGCGAAAATGATCGGACAGCCGGCCATCTTGAGCGCTATTAACGGCATGCGCGAGAAGTTCGGCAAGCCGCCGCTGGTTATCGCACCCGATTCATAACGTGAGCGCTATCAGCCATCGGCCGCCAGCAGAAATAAGCTGATGGCCGATGGCCGAACGCTATAGGCTGTGCGTATGTCGGACTCAGAGGAACAGCGCAAAACCCTCTACCTGATCGACGGCAGCGCCTACGTCTATCGCGCATTCTTCGCCCTGCCCCCGCTGAGTAACTCCAAAGGCCTGCAAACCAACGCGGTGTACGGCTTCACGACCATGTTGCTGAAGATCATCCGCGAGCACCGGCTGGACGGCATCGCAGTCGTGTTCGACGAAAAAGGACCGACACAGCGGCATGAAGCGTTCAAGGACTACAAGGCGCAGCGCCCCCCCATGCCCGACGGCATGCAGGCGCAGATTCCGTACATCCATCGCGTCGTCGAGGCGTTCGCGATCCCTGCGTTGCGCCAGCCCGGCTACGAGGCCGACGACCTCATCGGCACGCTTGCGCGCAAGGCCGAGCGTGCCGGCTACGACGTCGTCATCGTGACCGGCGACAAGGACATGTTTCAGCTCCTCTCACCCCACGTGCGTATCTATGATCCGGTCAAAGACAGATGGTTTGGCGAAGCGGAGTGCCGCGAGCGGTTCGGTGTCGAGCCGGCACGGGTCGTCGAGATCATGGGGCTGATGGGCGACGCGACGGACAATATCCCCGGCGTAAAAGGCATCGGCGAAAAGACGGCCATGAAGCTGATCGCCCAATTCGGGACGATCGACGAACTCTTGAATCGTCTCGACGAAGTGACCCCGGAACGGATCAAGACCATGCTGGCGGAGCAGGGGGAGCAGGCGCGTCTGAGCCGGAAGCTTGCGACCATCCAGACCGACAGCCCGGTGGAATTCGATCCGGCGGCCCTGCAAGTCAAACCGCCCCACGCCGATCAGCTCTCGGATCTGTTAAGAGAATTGGAATTCACCTCGCTGCTCAAGACCCTTCAGAGCCCGACGGTATCCGCGAAGACACCGGAAGCCGCCGTCGAGATCATCGAGAGCGAACCAGCGGCTCAGGCCTTTGTGCGGAGCCTGCCGGAAGATGGAATCGTGGCGGTCCAGTGCGCGCTTTCCGGAGGGAGCGGCGTCCGGGCGGAGGTGCAGGGGATCGCGCTCTCGTCCGGTGAAAAAGCCGCGTTCATCCCGATCGACGTGCAGGCGTTCATGCGGCCCATCACGGCGCTGCTGCACGAGACGACCAGAACCAAAGCCGCGCACGACCTGAAAGTCACTCTGGTGGCCGTTCATCGTATCGGGGTCACGCTCGCGCCGCCCTATCTCGATACGATGATCGCGGATTACCTGCTGAATCCCAACCGGCGCGACCATCAACTGGACACGTTGGCCATGGAACTGCTGGGCCGGCGTTTAGGCGGACGGGAACCAGAGACGACCGCTCCGAGCTCGCTCTTCGGCGAAGCGACGGGTTCACGCGAGCAGGCGGCGGAGTGCGCCACGGTTATCGCCAGGATCGCCCCGATCCTGCTGGAACGGCTGAACGAACAGGGAAGCTTGAAACTGTTCCAGGATGTGGAGATGCCGTTGGTGCCGGTACTGGCCGACATCGAACAGAACGGGTTCTTGCTGGATGTCGAGGCGCTACGCGCTTTGAGCAAGGAATTGGAACGCGAACTCGACCGGATGATGGAAAGCATCGCCGCGTTGGCCGGCGGCGAGTTCAATATCAACTCGCCCAAGCAGCTTGCCACGGTCCTGTTCGAGAAACTGGGGCTCAAGCCCATCCGCAAGACGAAGACCGGCTTTTCCACGGACGAAGACACGCTGACGCAGCTCGCCACGCAGCACGAATTGCCCGCGCAAATCCTCAACTACCGCAGCCTGAGCAAGCTCAAGTCCACCTACGTGGACGCGTTGCCCGAACTGGTCAATCCGGTGACGAATCGGTTGCACACATCGCTCAACCAGACCGTGGCCGCGACCGGACGGTTGTCCTCCACCGAGCCGAATCTCCAGAACATTCCGGTCAAAGGCGACTACGGTCTCCGCATCCGCGAGGCCTTCATCGCGCCGAAGGGTTACGAGCTGCTCTGCGCCGACTACAGCCAGATCGAGCCGCGTATCCTGGCGCACCTGTCGCAGGATCCGCGGCTGATCGAAGTGTTCGCCAAGGGCGAAGACATACACATGGCGACGGCCATGGAGATCTTCGGGCTGCCGTCCAATCAAATCACGCGCGAGATGCGCCGCGCGGCCAAGACGGTGGTCTTCGGCATCGTCTACGGCATCAGCCCCTTCGGGCTCTCGCAGAACATCGGTGTCTCGCAAGCCGAAGCCAAGAAGTATATCGACACGTTCTTCGAAAAGTTCTCAGCCGTGCGCGCACTCATGGACCGCAACATCGCCGAGGGCAGGGAGAAGGGTTACACGACGACGATCCTGGGCCGGCGCCGGCCGATTCCGGAGCTGCAGAGCAGCGATCCGGTCCAGCGCGGCTTCGGCGAGCGCATGGCGGTCAACAGCCCCATCCAGGGCTCCGCGGCGGATCTCATCAAAGTGGCGATGATCAATGTCCACAAGAAGCTGCACGAGGAGCTGCCGCATACGAAGATGATCCTGCAAGTTCACGATGAATTGATCTTCGAAGTGCCAGAGCACGATGTGGACGAAGCGAAACGGCTGGTGAAAGGCGAGATGGAAGCGGTGGGCAAGCAGCTCGGCCTGTCCGTGCCGCTCAAAGTCGATCTCGGCGTCGGCAAGAACTGGCGCGTGGCGCATCCGTAATCTGAACCTCCCTCGCCTTATCGGGGAGGGGGGAACGGTGTGGGGAGAAGCGAGGTAAGCTATGCAGAACGTACGACTATCGGTAGCGTGGTTGATAGCAGGGGGCAGTCTTAGCGCGTTGGGATTCCTGCTTCTCATGGGACAGCCGTTCGCAGCGAAAGCGCAAGAGCCGAAACGGTTTCAATACAAGATTGTGGATGTTCTGTCCGACACACAGAGTATGCAGGCGGCGTTGAATCAGTATGGGAGCGAGGGATGGGAGTTGGTGGCCGTCGGCATGGGCGATCTGACCGCACCGAGGCTGATTTTTAAGAAGTGAGGATTGGGCGGTAGAGGCTATCGCTGCCACGCTCTCAGAGCGGCCCTCCCAGGCTTTGCCGGAGAGGATTTCCCACAGGCGCGATGTGCGCAGTTCCTACCCTCCTTGCGGACCAAGCCTCGGTGGTTCCCGAACGGCCACCCCTATCTGGAGGGAGTCTTCTCGTGGGAGCCGCTGGCGGTCCAGTTGCAGGAAGAGAGATGCGATGGTGCGGCAGTGCTCGAAGGAGCTTATGAGTAGAACGTCCGGAGGATGGCTTTTGTGTTGAACAGCATCGCGTTCAGGCGCGTGTAGGCCGCGTGGCCGTAGTAGTGCTCGCGGACGTTCGTTGAGCCGGTACAGTCCTTGTAATCCACCAGCAGGCAGCGGCCATCGCTCGGAAACCGCACGGCGCGGCGCGCGCATTCCAACCAGCGCTCGAATCCATCGTACGGCTCGACCATCTCCCACACGGACTTGTTCGCCGCCTTCGCCGCCTGGGTCGTCGGCGCGGCATCGCTGCCCGCGACGGCCAGCTCTTGGACGTAGTCGCCGCCCCAGGCGATCGGCATCTCCATGGTAATCTGCGGCAGCTCCATTTTGGCGAGCCAGGTTTTCCCGTCGGTCCGGAGGTTCCGGTGATTGACGATATGAAGCAGTTGCCCGATGCCGGAGGGGTCCCACCCGTATCTGACCGGGGTGCCCATCGTCACGACATCCAGCGCTGCGCCGTTCAGCACGGGACCCGCGCTCAGAAGCGGTTCAAGCTGCGCGGTCGTCGCCGCCAAATCCGTTTGGTTCGTTTCCACGGCATAGGATCTCAGTATGCCGAGGAACTTCGGTCGCCCTGTGATGGGGTGAGGGCACAACAGATTCGAGACCAACGCGAGCACTAATCCCGCTTGCCCGTGCGCTTGTACCAGAACTCTGTCTCCCGTACCGAGCGTCAGGCGCTCGCACAGGGCGCGCAAGAAGTCGAGCAGGCGAACCGCGGCGATCGCCCGTCCCAGATGATGGTGCTCGGCCGACCAGAGAAGGCGCGTGCAAGTGATGGGTGGCGACACGTCCCTATTGAGGGCTTTCTGATACAGCGCAACATACGCGTTGGTGAAGTTGCCTGCATCGCCCAGTTGGTCGTCGAGCAGCTTCTTCGTGCTGTCATCGTCCGGCAGCGGCGTTTTGAGTCCGCCGGGGAGCACCGGGATCCCATTATCTCCTTCGCGCATGGCGGCGAGCAGGGCGTCGAGGCCTGACACGCCCCGCGAGTACCCACGCTTCGGCCCGCCGGCTTCGTCCAGCCGCTGCATGCCGAACACATCGGTGCCGTGAATCGACCCGTGCAGCAACACGATCGCCCGAACGCCGGCCCGTGAAAGTACGGTGCCGCATTCGGCCAGGGCATCGAACCAGGCGGGAGTCTCAGGCTGAGCACCGGGTGCCAACTCAGTCGTTGCCAGGCGATCGCCAGGACTCTTTCGCGACAGTTCATCGTGTTGGAAATTATTGTCCTCCGGCATGGGGACGTACTTACCGCAACCTGAAGTCGGAGTGCAATTGGACAGGCTAGGGGAAAAGAGGATCAGAAGGGAAGGGGGGACCGGCGAGGAGGCGCTAGGCAAATGAAATGAAGAAACCTATCGGTCCATGAAGGGGGCGGTATCGGCGTCGGTTGCCTGTTTGGGTTGAAGCGATGTTTTGAGCATGACGGCGATGGCGGTGCAGATCTTGTTCTCTTCGTCGATCCGACGATCCACGATCTTCACCCCTTGGAGGTATTCCTGCACGAGTTCCTCGCGGGTCAGCTCGATGTCCTGTTCTGGGTCGCGTCCCGTCCGATCGCGGACGCGGTCGATCATGTGCTCTTTGACCATGACGCGAATCTGCTTGGCGAGGTCGGTGCGGGCCGACAACTCCGACACGCGCTGGCAGACGGCCTTGCCTTTGGTCAAATCGCCCTGCCCCCTGCCTATCCAATACCGCTCCGATGAATACCCGCCGTGATCGGTCTCCACCTTCAGCGAGGGTTCGGCGGTCGACTTGGTCGGTGCCTTTGGATTGGCCTGGTCGTGGAGTTGGTCGAAGGACCGCTCGGCGCGGGAACGGACATCACCGGCATCAGCGCCGCCAGCGGGCATAGGCAACCACCCCGTGGAGATCCCGATCGCGAGTGCCACCATAACCGTTGTGAGTCGGTTTGTCATCGTCTATCTCCCTCGTCCGCCGCGCCCACCACCTCCGCCGACTCCTCGTCCGCCTGCTCCGTGCCCCCCTCCGAATGAGCGCGGCGCAATCTGGTAGGGAACACGCGGCACCTGGTGCGGGATGGGCGGGTGGACCTGATTGATCGTCGGCGGAAGGCGCCGGGACACCTGTGGCTGTTCGAGGGGTGCTTCGCGCGGGGTGCCAGGAGTCGTGGGGCGCACGGAGTTCGGAGGGGCCAAGATTCCCCCATTCTGTCCGTTCTGCTGGAGTAACTGCTGCAAGCGAGTCGCGGACCTAGGTAGCTGCGGTTGGCGGGCCTGAGGCGGTAAGAGCGGGCTCAGTTGATGCACGTCGGTCAGACTGCGAGCGCCTGGCTGATTACCGATCTGGGGTGGCGCGGTGGGTGTCGTGTGGGCGATTTCGTTCAGCGTGCGCGGGATACCCGGCGAGCCCGGAGCTGGAACGATTTCGTGGCTCGGCATTTGGGGGACGGTGGTGCCGGGAGCGGGCGGCGCAGGCGGCTGGGGCGGGGCCGGAGGTTGCCGGCTCGCGATGACCTGTTGCGCTACGGCGACATGCGGGCTGGTGGGGGAGAGTATTCGGGCCACGTTCAACAGCGCTTGGGTTTGGGCGATGCCGAACCAGGGATAGGGATAGACGACGGGCGAGACGAGCACCCAGTCCGTCCAGGCCTGGGACACCATGGCGTTCGATTGGACACGATTGAGAATCTCCTGTCGCTGCTGGGCAGCCTGTTGGGCTTGATCGGGCGTCGACGCGTTCGCCAGGGCCTGATTGGCGGCATCCAGATCCTTCTGGAGCTGCTCGTTTTCCTCTTTCAGTGCGACCAACTGATGTCGCGCGTCTTCGTTCTCCCGGAGCGCCGCGATGGCATGGCTCACTTCGTCGGTGTCGACCTGGGCGACGAGATCGACTGTGAGGATCACGGTGTCCCCGTCCAGCGTGGTCTTGGTCTGCTGGTCCAGCACCAGGACCAAGCCGGCCGTGTAGGTGCGGATTTCGTCTTTGGTGACATCCATCCCGTCCACGACGGTGACGCTTTCCAGATACGTCGCGACTTGCTCGAGGGCATTGCGTTTTGCCGCTTCTGTGGCGAGCCGGATGGCATCTTCACGAGTGTCCCGATCTCCCATCCGGTGCTCGCCCTGGGCGGTGACGACTCTGATTTCGGCGAGGGACTGGGATGAAAAGCAGAACAGTGAGGCGGGGAGGACCAAGAGCGCGCAAAGGAGTGGTCTCCAATTCGGTAGCGTCGATGCGGCCGCCTCTTGACTCGACCGAGCGGGCATCTTCCTCACCCCTCCGAGAGGATTGACGCACCGGGAATTCGCCGGTTGACGTGGCTTGCGCTCGTTATGGACATGTGCAGCATAACACCCGTGAACCGGTTTCGCCAGCCGGCCAGGCTGAGGTGGCCTACCTTGCCTTCGAGAAAATTCGCGTGCTAAGTTATTAATCCCTTTACGCTGTTACAACGAACGAGGTTTCCTATGGCAAGTCGAATTTGGCTCGCCCCTGTACTTCTTGTCGGTCTCTTTGGGGTTCTGCTTGAAATCGCCGACGGGTCCGTGTCCTCCGTTGCGGCCGCTCCCACACAAGGAACCGCAACGGCGACGTCACCCACCGAACACGTGATCCTCTTCGTCCTGGAGGGCTTCGGCCAGGAATCGCTCAAGGGGGGCACGATGCCCAACCTGAGCAAGTTGGTCAAGGAGGGAGCGGTCACCTGGACCGCGACCGGGGTGAAGCCCGCCTTGCGTCTGCCGACGATGGCCTCGCTGATCACCGGCATGCCTGTGGAGAAGCACGGAATTAACTGGAACTACTTTGAGTTCAGCCGCGGCTACCCCCGCCTGCCGAGCCTGTTCGATTACCTTGACCTGAGTGGGGGCCGAGACAGCGCCATCTTCTATATGGATGAGTCGCTGTACCAACTCGCACGGCCGGAACCCTATACCGACTATCAACTCTGCGGCGCGCTCAGGCCGGAATGCGGGTCCGCCAAGATCGTAACCTATATCCAGCAGTACTTCAGAAAAGCCACGAGCGGGCACGGCTACGGACACGCGATCCTGTCGCTGCCACATCTGCTGGTCGTTCACCTTCCGGAAGCGGGCCGGGCCGGCGTGGCCCACGGATGGAATTCCAAGGAGTATCGTGAAGGATTGCGGTCGGTCGATTCGGCCATCAAAGCAGTGCTTGACCTGTTCAAAGAGCACAAACTGCTCGATCGTACCACCGTAGTGGTGACGGCCCTCAGTGCGCCGGGCACGGACCCCGGGGGTGAGTCTCCGACAACCGATACCCCGCTTGTTCCCTGGATCGCCTCCGGCGTCGGGATCAAGCATGGCCAGGTGATTCGTCAGCCGGTGTCTATCATCGACACCGGCGCGACCGTGCTGCGCATGCTCGGCCTGGAAACCCACACGGAATGGGAAAGCAAGGCGGTGGAAGAAATCTTCCAGACGGCGTCGGTTTCACCGGCTGGACACTCGACAAAAAGGTAATAGCACCATGAAGGCGCGAGGAATCTGTTATTGCGCATTGATCGCTGTCGCGGTTTTGGCTTGGACCGGATACGGCTTGGCCGGTCCCCCGCCGGCTCATCTGAAAGAGCACACGATCACGATCGACGCCACCAAACTGGTGCCGGCCTCCTGGTGGCAGGTGCCAGGGGTGACCCCCTCGATCTACAATTCCGATCCGGACTCGCTGGATGCGCCGAAAACATCGGAGCCCCGCAAGCTTCAGTTGAGGCCGGGCAAGTATAAGTTCATCAGCTTCACTTTCGATTTCCCGTTCGTCGTGAACCTGGACGGGACGCTGGATTTCCCCAAATCGCTGGATCAATGCATCGACGGGCGTGGCACACAGACCCTTGTTGTGCAGTGCAAGCGCATGTATCCCTACGGCGGCGAGCGGGACGCCTACTACGAGCAAAAGCCGTAACGATGGCACAAGTGCTGGAAGATCTGCTGGAAGCGCTGGAAGACGTCGATGATGCGACGCGCGAAGAAGCTGCCAAGGCTCTCGCGGAGCTCGGCGACCCCTCGACCCTGGACGCGCTGATCGCCGCGTGCGGCGACGACTTCTGGTCCGTGCGCGCCTATGCGGCGAGCGGGATCGCGAAAATCGGCGGGCCGAAGGCCGTGGAGGCGTTGGTCGGCTTGTTCAACGATTCCATCATGGAAGTGCGCAATCAAGCGGTCGAGGCTGCGGCGAGGATGGGGCCGGTCGTCCTCGATCGCATGATCGCCGCTTTGAAGGATGAGCGCTGGCGTGTGCGCGAGCATGCCGCCAAGACCTGCGGCGAAATCAAAGACCGGAAGGCCGTCGACGCCCTGATTGTCGCCTGTCGCGACCGCGACGGCGCCGTCAAGAGCGCCGCCGCCGAGGCGCTGGGCAAGATCGGAGATCCAAAAGCCGTTCCCGCGCTGATCAAGCTGTTCCGGGACTCCTCCAAGATCGTCAGGGAAACCGCGGGCACCGCCCTCGTCTATATCGGCGAGCCGTCGGTCGACCCCTTGATCGAGGGGCTGAAGGACAAGGACTTCGTTGTCCGCTGCCACTGCGCGCGGGCGCTTGGCGGCATGACGACCGACTACCAGATCGGCCGGACCTGGGTGCGCGACGCCAAGGTGGTCGATGCGCTGATTGCGGCGTTGAAGGACCCCGACCGCGCGGTGCGGGAGGACGCGACGATCGCTCTCGGGATGATCGGTGACCCACGGGCCATCGACGCGCTCATCGAGGCCATGAAGGACGGCGCGGTGAAGCGGCATGCCATCGCGTCGCTGGGCATGATCGGTGACCCCCGCGCGCTGCCGGCGGTACTCGACGCGTTGAAAGGGAAGGGAATCAAGCAGGAAGGCTCGCCCACCCCCGGCTGCATCGTCAGTGAAGATGCGTTCATCAAGGAAGCCGCAGCGACCGCGCTCGGGCAGTTCCGTGACCCGCGGGTCATTCCCGATCTGATCATGCTGCTGAAAGATGGGGTGTTGCGGGAGAAGGCGGCGGCGGCGCTGACGGTAATCGGCGATACCGCCATCGAGCCTTTGATCTCCTTCCTCCACGATCCCAAGGCCTCGGAAGTCGAGGCAGAAGGCGAACGGGTACTGTCCTATGCGTCGGTCCGGCTCACGGCGAAGGACGCGCTGCGGCTGCTCGTGCTCGAAACGCTGGAAAAGCTCGGTTGGACGCCTCCCGCCGAGGAAGTCGAAATCAGCTCCAGCCGAGCGGACAACCTCCGCGTCGACCGGCCATTGGGCGACACTGGACGATTCGGGCCTTCCGGGGACATCGCCAAATAATTAATCCCGCCAAGCTGAGAAGCTATCGGCTGTCAGCTCTCAGCAAGATGCCGGAGACTGCCTCCTCGCCCCCCCCCGATACCTCCTTGAGCTGATTGCGGAAAGCTGATCGTCACCTCCTCACCGCGATCCCGTGCGTGTCGGCGGTTTCTTTCCCATCTTTCATGTTCGTAATCGCCGCCTGGCCCTTGTAGTGACCGACTCGGCCGCCCGCATCGACATGAACGACGCCGACGCCGGGGATGGTCCCCATGGCGTTGTTCACGGTCTTGTCGTTGCCGGTCAGGGGATTCGGCCCGCGCAGGCCGACAAAGACATACTGGCCATCCGGGGCCACGTCCATCAGGTCTGGGGCGGGATCGACGTTGGCGCTGGTGACCAAGTCCACGGAACCGACGCTGAGGTTCGTCAACGTATCAATGATCTCGATGTTGTTCCCGGCGCGGTCGGCGCTCCATACGTAGCGCCCCACCGCCACCATACCGTGGGAGTCGGCGAACCGGTCGTCGCGTTGGGAGACGACCTTGGCGGAAACCGATTTGGGGAGGTTCGACAAATCGAGTGCATACACGTCGTAGGACAGGGGCGCGACCGGCCAGCCCCCGCCCGAGTTGATGTACAAGGTGTTGCCAGATTGAACGCCGCCACAGCCGGCTGGATGGATCTGGTTATTGTCCAGCGTGGCCACGACCTTCATCGGGGTCGTCGTGACATCCGCCACGATCAATCCCCCGCCGCGCAGGGTGATAAAGGCGTACTGGCTCGATGACTCGGTGATGGGGCAGATCGGCGCCATGTCGGGGCGCTCGCCGCTTTCCATCGTGCCCAGGTTCATCACGTCCTTCTCCGGGTCGAAGGTGAACTTGTGGGCTCCATAGTCGGTCCAGATGCGGATGAACTTCTTCTCGGCGATATTGGCGACGATGGCCATCTTCTGGTTCGGCGTGGGCCAGGCCGCGTGGACGTTCTTCCCCACGGACAGACAGGCATCCGGTTTTTTCGTGGTCGTATCCATGAAGAGAACGTGCCCGCTCAGGAACGAGACGATGGCATGATCCTGCGCGGCGTTGAAGAAGAGCATGTGCGGGCGGCGCACGGCTTTCTTTGTGGCCTCCTCGCAGAACTTCCCGATCTCTCCCGCGAAGTCGATTGTCTGCGCCGGTTTGGCGGTGGACGGGTTGGCGGCCAGTTGGGCGCCGTCGTAGATGTAGAGGAAGCCTCCGGTTTCCCTGCCGGTGTCCGATTGATCCGTAAGCCAGACCTCGTACCCCTGCGCTGCGGGAAGGGCCGCGCCTAGGGTAGCGAGCAGGGTAACGACAAGGACGGGAACGCAAGTCGGCGATGGGGTCGCTCCGTGGCGGTTCATGATGGCCTCCATAGGGGTAATGAATGGGACGGGAAGTACTGAAACATACTGAACCATCACGGATCAAGTTTCTAGGGGGGCCCGAAGCACGGGCGGCCTTCGTTGACCCTGCGAAAACCGCTGTGTTAGGGTTATCGGCTCGATTCAGGAGGTTGTGCGTGGCAGATCAGGTGGCTGAGCAGATCGCCGCTCTCCGGGACGAGGATTGGGCAATCCGCGAGGAGGCAGCAACGCTCCTAGGCGGCCTTAAAGATCCCCGGGCCGTGCCTCCGCTCGTATCGATCCTCCGGGACCGGGATCGGTCCGTGCGGGAAGCGGCAATCGGGGCGCTTGCCGCGATCGGCGAGGCGTCGGTGCCGGCGGTCGCAGCCTGCTTGGACGATCCGGATCTCTCGGTGCAGGAGGCGGCCTCGGCGGTGCTGGCGTCCATCGCGGACGATCGGGCCCTCCCCCCCCTGCTGCGGGCGCTTGCCAGCCATGACTGGATCGTGCGGATGCATGCGGCTAAAGCCCTCGGCCGGGTGAAGGATCCTTGCTCGGTTCAGGCACTGATTCCGTTGTTGCAGGACAAGGTCAAGGCCGTTCGCGAGGAGGCAGCCACCGCACTCGCGGCCATCGGTGATGCCGCGATTCCCTCATTGCTGAAAGCCTTGACCCATCAGGATTGGCTGGTCCGATTGCATGCCGTCGAAGCGCTGGGCAAGACGAAGTCCGGCAGGGCGGTGGAACCGCTACTGTCGTCGCTGTTCAACGATACGGATTCGGCCATCCGCGAGGATGCGATACGGGCGCTGGGAGAGA
Organism: uncultured Nitrospira sp.; assembly: GCA_964445795.1. Lineage (GTDB taxonomy): Bacteria > Nitrospirota > Nitrospiria > Nitrospirales > Nitrospiraceae > Nitrospira_D. The sequence goes on from CAYULI010000001.1 coordinate 85,220, forward strand.
TCGGGGATCCGCTCGCGGTGGACTTCCTGTTGACTGCGCTGCGGGAGCCGGGGCTTCGGACCCTGGCGGTCGAGGCGCTGGGACGGATCGGTGACCGCAGGGCGGTTCCGGTCCTGATCGAAGTCGTGGCCGGCACGAAGCCTCCGGAAGCGACGCGCCCCGTGGCGGGATGCGGAGACCGGTGGAGCGAGGAAATCGTGACCCGCGCCGCTGCCGTTCGAGCATTGGGAGCCATCGGCGACGAAGCCGCGCTGCCGACGCTGGTGGCGGCGTTGGAGCCGACGTTCACCCGCGGAGAGGCGGCTGCCGCCCTGGCTCGATTCGGGTCCAAGGCAATCCCCTTCCTGCTCCCGCTGTTGACCGGTTCGCCGGATGAGAATGTCCGGTATCATGTCAAGGAAACCTTGTCGGCGGTCGGATGGAGACCCAATAGAATATGAAAAGGAAATAGGCACCAGAGAAAGGCAAGAGATAGCAGTGCTTAGGAGGCACGTGTTTCAAACTTGTCCTTGTCACTGTTGCCTTATCGTGCGCCATGCCGAAGGAATCGATTGAAACGCTGGTCTCGGAGCTGGTTCACGAGGAAGACTGGCGGCGAATGCGGGCGACAGCGGCTTGCGTGGCGGGCGGTCCCCGGGCCGTCCAGGCCCTGATCGACGCCCTGCGCACCGGGACGCCTGAGTTGAAGAAGGAAGCGGCCGCGATGCTCGCACGCATCAAGGATCCACAGGCCGGGGTGGCTCTGGTGGGGCTGTTGCAGGACGACGATAGGACGGTACGGACGTCTGGCGCCGCAGCGTTGGAGCAGATGGCGGGCGTGTTAGATTCGGCGACCGCGTCGGCGTTGGTCGCGTTGCTGCCGAAGACCCAGGACGACGAGACACGGCAACTGATTACGCATCTCGTTGGCGCCGTGCCGACCGCGATGGCGCCTCTCTGCGAGATGCTCAAACATCAGGACCCGGACGTGCAGGTGATGGCCGCGGCGATGCTCGATCAACTCTTGGACCCCCGTTCTGTTGATGCGTTCATCGACGCCATGGGGCAGCCTGCCGTGCGGGACATCGCGGTCGGCACATTGAAGAAACTCGCGACGATTCGCGAGCGGATCGACAACGCTTTCAACGCCCTGCGCGAGGTCGAAGGAGCCAGTGAGCGCGAAGAGGCGCGGATGGCGACGGTCATCGATCTGCTCGGCATCGGCCGTCCGAGCGTCGAAATTTTGATCGAGTATCTGGAAGACGACGACTGGCTCGTGCGCGAGGCCGCCGCCGACCTTCTGGGAAAGATCGGCGACATCCGCGCGGTCGAGCCGCTCATGAAGCGGCTCGAGCAGGACAAGGACACAGGGGTAAAGGAATTGGCGATCAAAGCCCTAGGCCTGATCGGTGACGCCCGCCCTACGCAACTGTATCTGGAAGCGATTCCGATCCGGCCGCTCCGGGTGTATGCGATGGAGGCGCTGGCCAAGATCAAAGACGTTGAGGTGTTGCGTCCCCACAAGGAGCTGTTCGACCGACTGCGCACCGACCGCGACGGGTTGGTCGCGTACAATGCCGGTTTGATCGCCGACAAGCTCGAAGCCTTGTCCGGCGCCCATGCGGCGGATCGGGGAAGGGAGCACGAGCATGAATAGCGACATGGATTCCGATCGGATCGATCAATTGATTTCGGCCCTGCGCGACGAAAACGACGCGCTGCGCGACCATGCGATCGCCAGCTTGGGCCAGGCGGGGGCTGAAGCGGTGCCCCGTTTGATCGGGCTCATGGCCGACGAAGACGTGGTGATTCGCGAGGCCGCTACCAGCGCGGTCGTCCGCATCGGTCCCTCGGTGGTCGAACCGTTAATCGAGGCTCTCCGGGACGACGAATGGGCGATCAGGGAACAGGCCGCCTCCGCGCTCGGAAAACTTCGGGACCCGCGCGCGGTGGAGCCGCTGGTGACGGCGCTCAAGGATAAAGACGGTGCGGTTCGGACCGCAGCGGTTTGGGCGCTCGAACGGATCGGCGATCCTCGCGCGGTCCCCGGCCTCATCGAGGCGCTGGGCGACAGCACGTTGCGGGAAGATGTTGCGCGAGTGCTGAAGAAAATCGGAGACGTGCGGGCAGTGGATGCCCTGATCGACGGTCTGATGGGAAACAATTGGATGGTGCGCCGACATGCGGCGGAGGCGCTGGGAAAGATCGGTGATCGGCGTAGCATCAGTCCGCTCATCGAGTCGCTCAAGGACGAAGACTGGCTGGTGCGGCGTAATGCAGCCGAATCCCTGGCGCGGCTCGGCGCGAAGGAAGCGATCGAGCCGCTGCTGCCGTTGCTCGAAGACGAGAATACGATGGTGCAGGAAACGGTAGAGGGTGTCCTCGCCAGTCTCGGATGGAAAGCGGATCAGTGACGATTCACCCCAATAAAGGATCGCAATTATGGCAGACGAAGCCCCGGTGAAATTGATTCAGATCAGTCCCAAGGGCGGTGAGAAAAAAGACGGGTTCAATCTGGTGACCGAGCGGGTAGTGGCGGTCAACCCGGAATCCAAGCAGGTGGAAGTCGAGCTGCTCGCCTACGACGGCAAGACCGTCGTTCTGGAGGTCGCGGAGGAGGCTCTCGACGACCTCAAGAAATTGAAAGCCGGCGACGGCGCGACGATTCGCGTGGTTGAAGAAGGCGGCAAGCGCGTTGCCAAGAGTTTCAAAATTCGCGCGAAGGACCCGAACGCCGCCAAGGCCGACCAAATGTTGCTGGATTTGAAAGATCCGCACTGGTTGAACCGCAAGTATGCGGCGGAAGTGCTCGGCGAACTGAAGGACCAACGGGCCGTCGAGCCGCTGGTGGCGGCATTGACGGACGAGGTGGGGGACGTCCGTCAACGGGCGTACGATTCGTTGATCAAGCTCGGGGGCGTAGCGGTTCCGTCCCTCATTCCATTGCTGGTGTCGGAGGAAGACGAGCTTCGCCAGTCCGCCACGGAAATCATCCGAAAAATCGGGAAGCCGGCCGTGGAGCCGATGGCGACGGCTCTGGCCGATGCCGACGAGCGGTTGAAGTCCAGGATCATGAAGGTTCTGGACCGGATGGGCTATAAGCCGAAAGCGAAGGAAGAGCCGAAAGTCGAGCTGCCCCGACTTTCCTAGACGAGGCTACGATGAGGAGTGAGGAGTTCTCGTCTGCCGGCCGACGGAGACATGGGTGAAGCCCCAGGTCGTCACTCGTTCGTGGTCGTACACGTTTCGAAGGTCGAGCAGGATCCGCCGACGCATCACTGCTCCAAGTCTCTCGAAATCCAGGCTCCGGAACTGATTCCATTCGGTCGTGATGATGAGGGCGTCGGCACCTTCGGCGGCATCGTAGGCGTCGCGGCAGGGCTGGATTCCAGGAAGCGTCCGGCAGGCTTCGTCCAGCGCCGCCGGATCGTAGGCGCGGATGGTCGCGCCTTCGGCCAGGAGTTCTCGCCCGATCGCCAGTGCGGGAGCTTCCCGCAAGTCGTTGGTGTTCGGCTTGAAGGATAGGCCGAGCATCCCCAAGGTTTTTTCTTCCAAGCCGCCCACCGTCTCGCGGATCTTATCCACCATCCGTTTGTGTTGGTCCACATTCACGCGTGAGGCGGCCAGGGCAATCTGCATAGGATGGCCGTGGCGCTCGCCCATCTGGATGAGGGCCGTGAGATCTTTGGGGAAACAGGAGCCGCCGAACCCAGGACCAGCATGCAGGAACTTCGAGCCGATCCGATGGTCGAGCCCCATGCCCTTGGCCACCATCTGGACGTTCGCGCCGACCCGCTCGCAGAGAGTGGCAATCTCGTTGATGAACGAGATCTTCGTGGCGAGAAATGCGTTGGAGGCATACTTAATCAATTCGGCCGTAGGGATGTCGGTCACGACGATCGGCGTTTCGATCAGGTAGAGGGGCCGGTAGAGGTCCCGCATGATTGCGATCGCCTGCTCGCTGTCTGCGCCGATGACGACGCGATTGGGCCGCATGAAATCCTCGATGGCCGACCCTTCTCGGAGGAACTCGGGGTTGGAGACGATGTCGAACCGGATCGGTTCTTTTTGTGTCTGCTTCACGACCTCCCGGATCCTTTCGCCGGTTCCCACCGGCACCGTCGATTTGGTCACGATCACTTTGTAACCGGTCATATGGCGGCCGATGCCACGGCCTACCTCCTCGACGAAGGAGAGGTTCGCGGACCCGTCCCCCCGCGGCGGCGTGCCGACGGCGATGAAGATCACGAGGGCCTTGTCGACGGCTTTCGCGATATCCGTGGTGAAGGCGAGACGGTGTTCCTTGAGACCCTTCGCCACCAGTTCGTTGATGCCCGGCTCATAGAAGGGGATGTCACCCTTTTCGAGACGTTCGATGCGCGTGGCGTCGTTGTCCATGCAGGTGACGTTCACACCGAATTCCGCGAAACAGGCCCCTGTGACCAGTCCGACGTAGCCGGTGCCGATGACGCTGATGTGCATAGGTTGTCTCCTACCGAGTGGATGATCGCTGGCAGGGAGTATAGCAACGAGGATGGGTGCGGGCAACGAATTGCTTGGAACTGCTCGGCCGATCGTTTTGGCGGGGACCGCGTTTTGATGGTTTGACTCTTCGAAAATGCGTTGAGTAGAATCCGACGCCTTTCATGATGGAGGACCTTCCGATGATCGGATCCAGCCACATCCCGGTTCTCCCGCGTCCGGACCCGCCGTGCCCTCCGTGTCTGCGATGAGACAGGAATCTCCACGCTTCTCCCGAGGGTTTCTCCTTCTTACGGCGTTGATCACGGGCGCGGTAGTGATGGCTCTGGAGATTCTGGGCAGCCGGCTACTGGCCCCTGTGTTCGGCAATTCACTGTTCGTCTGGGGGGCGCTGATCGGCGTCATCCTCGCGGCGATGAGCAGCGGCTATGCTTTCGGGGGCTGGGTCTCAGACCGGTACTCCGGCGGGGCCGTCTTGGCCGGCTTGCTGCTGTTTTCAGGGAGTTGGACTTTTCTCGTCGCGTGGAGCAGTCAGCCGATTCTGCTTCAAGTCGAGAAACTTGTGCAGGATCCGCGCTGGGGGCCCTGCCTGGCCGCCACGGTCCTGCTTGCCCCGCCGGCATTCGGGCTCAGCGGCGTCCTGCCGGCCATGCTGCGCCTGGCCGTCGCGGACATGGAACATCTGGGGCGCCACACTGGGCGCATGATCGCCCTGTCAACCGTCGGAAGCTTGGCTGGGACGTGGGGAACGGCGTTCTTCCTTCTGTCCTGGGTCGGCAGCCAAGCGCTGGTCGCGTGGCTCGGAGGAATTCAAGTAGCGCTCGGCTTCCTCTGGTTGCTGAAAGGCATGCCGGCCCGACCGCTCATTCTACTCGTCTCCGCCGCGTGTCCCGTCCTCCTTGGGTGGATGGCCCTTCATCCCATCCAACGGTTGACGGCTCCGGTCTATCAGGAAGACAGTCCGTATCAGCAGGTACGCATCCGTGACGATCAACTGTTCCGCTATCTGGTATTGGATCGGACGTTCCATGCCGTAATGTGGAAGTCGGATCCGGTACCGCTGTTTCTGCCCTATAGCCAGTTGATGGTGGCCTCGCTGGCGCTGACGCCGGAGCCGAAGCGCGGGCTCATCCTGGGACATGGCGGCGGGTCGCTGGCCAAGTGGCTGGCCCGCTACTGGCCGGAACTCGAACTCGACATCGTCGAATTCGACCCGGCGGTTGTCCGCATGGCCGAGGAGTATTTCGCCTATCACCCACCTGCGAATCACCATGTGTTCGTGAGAGACGGGCGCGCGTTCTTGAACGGATCGGACCGGAGCTACGATGTGATCTGGGTCGATGCCTTTGCCCGGCACATGATCCCGTTTCACCTGACGACCGTCGAGTTTTTTGCGACCCTGCGGGCACACTTGAGCCGGGACGGCGTGATCGCGGTGAACCTGGCCTCGTCCGGGGAGGGCGGGGACACGGCCAGAGCGGAGGCGGTGGTGCAAACCATGAAGCGGGCCTTCCCTGTGATCGAAACATTCGCCGTGAAAGGACCGTGGAAGAGCGGGCAAACGAAAGCGGAGAATCTGATCTTCTTCGGCGGTCGCCCGATTGAGCAGGGCTCCATCGACCGGATGATCGGACAGATTACTGAGATGGCGATGAACCGTCGGCTGCCGATCGAAGCCGTTTCGTTGTTAAACGCTCGTCGGACAGACCCCTGGCCGGCTGGGTTCGAGTTGACCGACGACTTCGCACCATACGACCTCTTGATCGGCCGGGATCTCCCCCTGGTGCGAGCCGACTAGGCCGGATCAATTCTAAGCTCTTGTATTCCCATGGCAAAGGAAGTGGAGAATCCGGCTGTCGAGCCCTCTATCCCAGCAAGGGAGCCAGTCGAAAAGCCTCTTGCTTCCATTTTGACCGCTATGCTATAAGGGTCGCCTCGTCCGATCGCAATCGTCGGCAGAGGGTGCAGGCGTGAGCAGTGGATATCGTCGCAGCAGTCAAGGCTGGTAGCGCTTGGCGGAAGTTATTTACCAACCTAATCACATCTCTTCTTATTCTTTAAGGAGGTAGGTCATGGGTAAGACGATGTTATCGGTCCTCTTTGGCCTCGGGATGGTCGTGGTGGGAGCCTCGGCTGCGTTTGCTCTCCAGGCCGGCGGCGTCGAAATCGGCGATTTGGAAACGGGAACGGTTGTTGGCCAACCCTTCAAGGAACTCGAAGTGGATGCCGAGCTGTATGCCATCGAAATCGGGAACATGAAGACCTGGTATCCGCCTACGACTGTCATCGATTTCAAGGTGCGTCCTGGCCGACCGGTTCTCTTGAAGGTCACTAACAACTCCAGCGGCGAGCACGGTTTCTTGCTCACGGCCGACCAAGCTCAAGCTGCTCCCACCGTGCTGAAGGCGCAGATTGTCCTGAAGCCGGGTGAGACCAAATACATCGGCGTGCCGACCAGCGACCTCTTCTATGCGACCGCGGGCAATACACTCGTCTACCGGTGTCATCTCCATCCCGCGCATGTCGGTGGCAAGTTGGTGATGCTGAAGTAGTTCGCTTTCGCGACCCGCGAATTGAGATGAGACAGGCCCCGGAAAAGCAATTTTCCGGGGCCTGTGTGTTTCGAAGAGACGGCAGGACGGCGATTGACTCAGGCGTCTTCGGGCTGGCAATCCGGTCCATCGCCGAGCGGGATGCGCTGCGCGGCGGCGAGCTTGCCTTCCACGATCAGGAGTAGATACCGGTTTTCGATCGGCACGGGGACCTGCTTTTCAAGCACATAAGTGTGCACGTCAACGACCATCTCGTCGCCATCCCACTGGGTGCTGTTGACGACCCACATGTGGCTGATGGCCTCAGGGAAATGGCGTGTCACGAAGCCCTCAATGACGGCTCCGAGATCACCGGTGCTGGCCCAAGCTGCTCCGGGCGTGTAGAGGCACACAAACAGGATGAGAGGGAGGAGTACGCGTTGAGGCATGACCGCACCTCCAAGGTAGGAGTGAGAGGTTCAATCGTTCCGTGGCAGTCGCCGGGCCGGCTGCGTTAAAAAATTCTATATCTGGAAGGGAAAATAATCCAGCGCGAGACGATTTCCCCGATTGGGGCGGTCCATTGACCGGTAAAGCGACATGGCCTTGCACCGAAGCTGGTGCAAGGCCATGTCATCGTCGAAGCACCGTGCTGAGGCGAGCTAGTTTCGGACTCCGCTCCAAACCTTGGCCGGGTCGATGGCCTTGTCCGGGTTCAACTTGCGCGCCTTTTCGAGCAGTGCCTCCGTGGTCTCGGGATAGGCGGGGTCCGGAATGCAGCAGTTATCCACGGGGCACACGGCCGCGCACTGCGGCTCATCGAAATGGCCCACGCATTCGGTGCAGCGGTCATGGGTGATCACGTAGATGTTATCCCCTACACCCTGCCCGTCACTCACATGAAAGCCTTTGCTCTCGGCATCGCTCCGGGTCTCGAAGATCGCTTCATTGGGACACTCGGGAAGACATGCCCCGCAGGAGATACACTCGTCCGTGATCAACAGTGCCATGATCCACGCCTCCTTCTCTCACGCTTAGGATCGACAAACGATATTGACAAGTTCGCATTACCCCGACCATAGTGCGGAGGCAACGTGGGGGGCATTTTATTCTGCGGTTCTTTTCCAAGTCAACAGAACGGAATCTGTTCAGAAGGCCTAGCGCGACGGGATTTATGGGCCATTGGGCCCAGGATTGACAAGGAGATCGCATCGTCGTTCATGACGTCGAATCACGAGCAAGCGAGCGACCGGGAACAGAAGAAAAAGCAGGTCCTTACCATGATCCTGCTGGCCATTCTTCTGATGAGTGTGTCGGTCGTTCTCGTCGAACGAAAGGAGTCGAGCGTCATCGTCGTGACGTTCCCGAGCGGCGTCGAACTCGATGCTGAAGTCGCCGACACTCCCGAGAAGCTACTCTTCGGGCTGGCCTTTCGCGATGAGTTGCCCGCCAACGCCGGCATGCTCTATATCTTCGAAGACACGGGCCTGCATCGCGTCCGGACAAAAGAATACCGCTTTCCTGTCGACATTCTCTGGGTGGACGACAGTCATCGCGTGGTGCATCTGCTCGAACATGCGGAGCCCTGCTCGAAAGACCCCTGTCCCTTCTTCGGTCCTCCTCCGGAGCCGGTCCGTTACGTGATTCAGGCCGAGTCCGGGTTTCTGAAGAAGGCCGGGGTCGCGAAAGGCGACGAGCTGAAGTACACGCTGCGGATGTAGCTCGCGGTCAGACCGGACGCGCTGAGTACGGATGCAAACGGTCGGTGCCACGGAAGTGGATGGTAGGTAGATGGGAGGATTTCAACGGGTCGCACACGTGGACGAGGTGCCGCCGGGGCAGTCGAAAGTCGTCACGCTCAACGATCGCGCCATTGCGCTCTTCAATGTCGGCGGGAAGTTCTACGCCATTCACAACATTTGTCCCCATGAAGGCGGCCCGCTCAACAAGGGGCGGTTGAAGGGTCATGTGGTGGCTTGTCCCTGGCACGATCTGGCCTTCGATATCCGGAACGGTCAAGGCATCGACGGGGGAGGCTATTGTGTCGGCAGCTACGAAGTTCGGGTGGAGGGGAGCGATATTCTGGTCGGCCCCCGACGAAGGGTGTAGGGTGCGAGCGATCAGGATGCGAGCGGAGGCTCCAACCAGGACAGGGTTGCCGCGGTGAGCGTCGCCGGTTCCGAATCGTCGAGCAGCTCTGATTTCGGGGCTTGCCGGGTGATAATGGCCGATCTGGAACGTCCTTTCGCGATTCGTTTGTGGGAAGACCGCACGCGAGGCGAAGAGTGGGTGCCAACCTACGATCCCACCCAGCTCACGCTCCTGGGCGACGAGTATGTGCGCATTGCAGGCAACAACGCAGTCGACAACGGAGCCCGCACGTTCGAATTCAGGGCCGTGGCCCCTGGGGTGCATCAGTTGGTGTTTGAAAAACGGATGGGGTGGAAATTTACGGCGGAAGACCGTCGGGTGTTCCGCATCCACGTAGCGGATCAGCGCAGGAGTTAAGCACGGTGCCGGATATCGCTTTTTTGAACGGTCGATTCGTTCCCTGGACGGAGGCCACGGTCTCGATCGACGACCGGGGGTTCCAGTTTGGTGACGGCGCGTACGAGGTCATCAGGACTTACAACAGTAAACCGTTCGAGCTCGACACGCATCTCGGTCGATTCGATCGCAGCTTGCAAGCGCTCAGCCTCCCGCAACCATATTCCCGAGCCCAGTGGATTCGGTGGATTCATGAGGCTATCGATCGGGCCCAATATCGGGACGCCAAGGTCTATATCCAAATTACAAGGGGCGTGGCGCCCCGGGACCATGCCTTTCCAGCGAAGTCCGATCCGACGGTCGTCATGACCGTCCGGGAGCTGCATCCTGTCGCTCCGGAGCTGCGGCGCAACGGGGTCGCGGCTGTCACCTGCGAGGATCTCCGGTGGGGACGGTGCGACATCAAGAGCATTAACTTGTTGCCGAACGTGCTGGCCCGCGAAGAGGCCAGGAAGGCCGGCGTCTTCGAGGCGGTGCTGATCAAAGACGGCCTCGTCACGGAAGGATCAGTCAGCAACATCATGGCGGTTCGGGCCGGTGTCATCGTGACGGCTCCCGAGGGTCCGCGCATCCTGTCGGGTGTCACCAGGAGCGTCGTTCTGGGGCTTGCCCGGAAGGAAGGGATTCTGGTCGAAGAGCGGTTCCTATCCCGCGATGCGCTTTACGCAGCCGATGAGGTGTTCCTGACGGGAACCACCGTGGAAGTGCTGGGAGTGGTCCGCATCGACGGACGTCCGATCGGGTCGGGTCGTCCCGGACCGATCACGGCGACATTGGCGGCCCGGTGGGCGGCGATGACGGGGTAGCGCCCCTTGCTTTGCAAGGGGGGCCATGGTATGGTGCTGGCGCTGGAAGTGGGCTCAGGCCCACTTTTTTGTTTGAGCCTGTGCAAGTCAAGTCAGAGAACAGAGGATTGAGCAATCCGGAGCGGGGCGCCCGGACGGTCGTCGACCGGCTGCAAGAGGTCATCGAGCCGATCTTGTGGACCCTCGGGCTGGAGTTGGTCGAGGTGGTGTGTGTCGGGCGGGGGCCACGCTCGGTCGTCCGCGTTTTCATCGACAGGCCCGGCGGCGTGACGGTAACAGACTGCGAGCAGGCGCACAAGGCGCTGGGGCCAGCACTGGACGTAGTAGATCCCTTCCCCCACTCCTACACCCTTGAAGTGTCCTCGCCCGGTCTCGATCGGCCGTTCAAGCGCCTTCAGGACTATCAGCGCGCGATCGGGAAACCCGTGAGTCTAAAGCTCCGGCAGCCGATCGACGGCCAGTGGCGGATCGCGGGTGATTTGACGCAGGTCGATGAGCAAGGGGTGACGCTGGTGGTGTCGCCGACACGGGGCGAACCCTACCAGCTCAGAGTGGATCTCCAGGCGATTGTCGAGGGCCGGCTGGTCGTGAAAATCTAATGAAAGCGCGGAGTATGGACTCAGGAGAGTGACGCATGAACCGGGAACTAATCGCAGTGATCGATGAGATCGGGCGCCAGAAAGGGATCGACAAGGCGCGGGTCATCGGGGCCATCGAGTCAGCCTTGCAGACGGCCGCGAAGAAGCGCTTCGGCCAGGCTGAAAACATCCAGGTCGAAATAGACCCGAAGACAGGAGAGATTTCCGTCGTCTCCAAGAAGACGATCGTGGATACGGTCAGTAATCCGAAGGCGGAGATCTCGTTGCAGGAGGCCCGGCAGTACGACAGCGAGGCCGAGATCGGGGATGAAATCGGCTCCTTGATCGAGATGGACGAGCTCGGGCGGATCGCCGCGCAGACCGCCAAGCAGGTCATTTTTCAGAAAGTCCGAGAGGCCGAATGGGAGGCGGTTCAAAAAGAATACTCGACGCGCCAGGGCGATATCGTGAATGGGATCATCATCGGGATGGAGCGCAGAAACTATATTGTCGACCTCGGCAAGACAGAAGCCATTCTCCCGATCCAGGAGCAGATTCCGCGGGAAACCTACCGGCGCGGCGATCGCGTGAAGGCGATGCTGCTGGAGGTCCGGCGCACGCCGAAGGACGTGCAGGTGATCCTGTCCCGCAGCCATCCCCAGTTCGTTGCGAAATTGTTCGAGCTTGAAGTGCCGGAGGTCATGGAGAAGATCGTCGAAATCAAGTCCGTCGTCCGGGAACCGGGCGACCGCACGAAGATCGCCGTGACCTCGCGCGAAAAGGCAGTGGACCCCGTCGGCGCCTGCGTAGGCATCAAGGGGTCGCGGGTCCAGGCCGTGGTCCGCGAGCTGCGAGGCGAGAAGATCGACATCATCACGTGGACACAGGACCCGCGCGTATTCATCGCGGAGGCGCTGAATCCGGCGACAATCGAGAAGGTGGGCATCGACGAGGAGAAAAAATCCGCGTTGGTGGTGGTGGCAGATTCACAGCTGTCTCTCGCCATCGGCAAGAACGGGCAGAATGTCCGGCTGGCTGCGCGATTGACCGGCTGGAAAATCGACATTATCAGCGCCACCGAGTACGAAAAGGAAAAGGTCGAGCGGGACAAGGAAATCAAGGCGGCGTTGGCGGAAGAAGCCGAAGCGCAGCGCCTGCAGGAAGAGGCTCGGCAGGCCGCCCGGGCGGAGGCCGGAGAATCGGATGCCGGGCAACCGGCCTGAGCCGAATGAATATCCATGCGCGTCTATGAACTAGCCAAGAAGCTCGGGATGGAGAATCGGGAACTCATTCCCGAACTCAAGAAGATGGGTGTGTCCGTCGCCTCTCACAGCAGCGCGCTGGACGAGGACGTCGTCCAGAGAGTCTTGCAGAAACTCGGTCCGAAGGCCAAGGCGGGAGCGAAAGCCTCCGACGCGGAGAGCGGGCAGGGTCTGAAAGCGAAGGCCGTCGAACCGTCCCACGACACCGCCAAGTTCCATCCGGGTGATGAGCACGGCAAGCCTGAAAAGCGGCGCATTCTGATCAAACGCAAGAAGGAAGATGAGCCGACGGATACCCTCGCTCCGCCCCCGCACGGAGAGATCGAGAGCGCCGCGGGGCATCCTGCCGGCGCTCCGCATCCTCTGGAGATCGCACCCGCGCATCCCATCAGCACACGGGAAACGGTCCCTGTGACGGCGGCCGAACCGGCTATCGGTCACGAGCCTGCCGTCGTTCCGTCACTATCGGCGCCGCCGCGCGAATCCGTTCAACTCAAGCCCGCGGCTGTCCAGCCCGCTGCGGCCGCGACACTCGAGCCGGTCACGGGCAAGAAAAAGAGCGTGGCCTTCGAGGCCATCGAAGCCGAGACCCAGAAGGACAAACTCAAGAAGGTTCGGAAACCAGGCCGTCCGCGGGACGAACAGGACGTCAAGTTCCGCGAGGATGCCGCTCGGTGGCAGGACCTGCGCGCCATTCCAGTGCAACGGCGGGAGGATCGCTCCAAGCACCTCCACCATAGCGCCATTTCCGAGATCACCAAACCGCGGAGGAAGAGCGTGAAGCTGGTGCCGGGAATCACGGTGAAGGAATTCGCCGAACTGATCGGCCAGCGGCCCGCCGACATCGTGCGCAAGCTGATGGAAATGGGCCAGATGCTCACGTTCAATCAGCCGATGAACTTGGACGCGGCCTCGATGATTGCGGAAGAGAGCGGCGTAAAAGTCGAAGTCGCCGTGGAGAAGGCCGGAGAAGAGTTACTCGAAGAAGCGGTGCAGGCCGGCGGCGACGAGAAACTCGAGCCGCGTCCCCCGGTCGTCACCATCATGGGACATGTGGACCACGGGAAGACGTCGTTGCTCGACGCGATCCGCCAAACGAAAGTGGCCGAAGGCGAGGCGGGCGGGATCACCCAACACATCGGAGCCTATACGGTCAGGGTGCATGGAAAGCTGGTGACGTTCCTGGACACACCGGGGCACGAGGCTTTCACGGCGATGCGCGCGCGAGGGGCCAAGGTGACGGACATCGTCATTCTGGTCGTCGCCGCGGACGATGGAGTCATGCCGCAGACGATCGAGGCGATCCATCATGCCAAGGCCGCGGGCGTTCCGTTGATCGTGGCGATCAATAAGATCGACAAGCCCGGCGCCAACCCCGATCGTGTGAGGAATGCCCTTTCCGAACACGGTCTGATTTCGGAGGCCTGGGGCGGGGATACCATCATGGTGGAGGTTTCCGCCAAGCAGAAAACGGGGCTCGACACGTTGCTGGAGATGATTCTCCTCCAGTCCGAAGTGCTCGAGCTGAAAGCCGATCCTCATCGGCCCGCCAAGGGAACTGTGGTGGAAGCCAAGCTGGAGCGCGGCCGCGGGCCGGTCGCGACGGTCTTGGTCCAGAGCGGTACACTGAAAGTCGGCGATGTGTTCGTAGTCGGAGCATTCAGCGGCCGCGTCCGTGCCCTCATCAATGATCGGGGCGTCAAGGTCCAGCAGGCCGGGCCGTCGATCCCGGTCGAGGTGATCGGGTTACCGGGCGTCCCCTTGGCTGGCGATGTGTTCCAAGTGGTGTCGGACGAACGGGTGGCGCGCGAGATCGCGGAAGAGCGGGCGCGCAAGCAGCGGGCCGCTGAGCTGGCCGGGCCGGCCAAGGTGACGCTCGACGACCTCTTCGCCAAGATTCAGGAGGGATCGGTCAAAGAGCTGGCTCTGGTCATCAAAGCCGACGTGCAAGGATCGTCGGAAGCGCTGGCGACGGCAGTGGAAAAACTGCCGACCGACGCGGTCAAGTTGAGGGTGATTCACAACGGTGTCGGCGGGATCACCGAGTCCGACGTGTTGCTGGCGGCGGCTTCGCGTGCCATCATCATCGGATTCAGCGTCAGGCCGGAACCGAAGGCGGCCGCGCTGGCCGAGCAGCAAGGCGTCAATATCCGACTCTACACGATTATCTATGACGCGATCGCCGACATCAAAGCTGCGATGGAAGGGTTGCTCGAACCGACGCTGAAAGAACGGACCTTAGGACGCGCGGAAGTCCGGCAGGTCTTCAATATTCCCAAGGCCGGCGTCGTGGCGGGCTCTTACGTCATCGACGGCGTCATTACCCGCGCGAGCGCGGGCGTGCGCGTGATCCGGGACAGCGTCGTCGTCTACCAGGGTAAGCTGGCGTCGTTGCGCCGGTTCAAAGACGATGTGCGCGAAGTGCAGCAGGGATACGAGTGCGGGTTGAGCATCGAGAACTTCAACGATGTGAAGGTCGGCGACATTATCGAGGCCTACGCCGTCGATAAGATCGCCACCAAGCTCTGAGTCTCGCACGGACCGGACACGTGGCGCCGGCATGATCGTTGGTTTCTGCACCGTCGAGCTGTTTATCTCGGAAAGCCGGTCGCTGAAGGACAAACGACAGGTGCTGCTCAGTCTGAAAGACCGGCTGCGCGGCAAGTTCAATCTGTCGGTGGCCGAGGTGGACGGGCAGGACCTCTGGCAAAAGGCTGTCCTGGGGATGGCTTGTGTGGCGAACGAAGGAAGCCATGTGCATCAGGTCCTCGATCAGGCGTTGAATCTGATCCGAAGTGTGCCGTCGGTCGAGGTGGTTCAGACGCATGTGGAATTGCTCTAGCGGCGACGGTGTGATGTCGGCGGTCAGCGAGAGACGAATGTCGGGGTGTGGAGCGATGTCGAAAAGCACCTACAAGCGGGCCGACCGGGTGGCCGATCAGATTCGGATGGAAGTGGCCGACATTCTGATGCGGAAGATCAAGGATCCGCGTGTGCGATCCGTGACCGTGACCGACGTCGAGCTGACGGGCGACTTGCGGATCGCGTACGTCTTTGTCACCACGATGGAACGGGACGAGGCGGAGCACGAAGTGTTCGCCGGGCTGGCGAAGGCCAGCGGGTTTGTACGGGCCGAATTGGGCCGGCGCGTCACCCTGCGGTATCTGCCCGAAGTGATCTTCAAGAAGGATGTCACCGGGCCGCGCGGCGATCGCGTCCTGCAATTACTGGATGGATTGCTCGGGGAGGGGGAGGCGGAAGGCACACAGACCTCGTCTTCGGCGTCCGACGGGGCGCGGCCGGAATCATCATCACGAGCGACATAGACAATAGACTTATGAGCGTATTGACGGACAAGATGCAACAGGCCGGAATAGCCGACGGGGTTCTCATCGTCTCAAAAGAGGTCGGCTGGACATCGCACGATGTGGTGGCCAAGGTGCGAAGCCTGTTGGGCGGCGTCAAAGTGGGCCACGCCGGCACGTTGGACCCCGCGGCGACCGGAGTGCTGCCCCTGATGATCGGGCGCGCGACGCGAGCGGCCGAATATTTCGTGGGCTGGGAGAAGGAATATCGCGCCGTGATGCGCCTAGGCGAGACGACCGACACTCAGGATGCAACCGGTACGGTGCTCGCGCGGGTCGACGCGGGAGAGGTGAGCGAAGAAGCGCTCCGTGCCGCGGTGGCGCGCTTTCGTGGTCCACAGCAGCAGTTGCCGCCTATGTATTCCGCCGTCAAGGTGGGCGGTCGGCCGTTGTACAAGGCGGCTCGGGCTGGGAAGACTATCGACCGGGAAGAACGGGCGATCGTCGTCCACGAGCTGGACATTCTGGAGATCGACGGTCGGGATATCGCGCTGAGGGTTGTCTGTTCCAAGGGAACGTACATCCGGACCCTGTGCGCAGACATCGGTCTGGCGCTTGGCGTCGGCGCGCATCTGCACTCGCTTGAACGCAGCCGGGTCGGCCCTTGGTCGATCGACCGGGCGCTGACCGTCGATCAGGTAGCCGCTCGTCTGGCGATCGGGACCTTGCGGGACTGCGTCATCACGCTGGATCAAGCGCTTGAACGGTTGCCGGCTGTCATCGTCAACTCCGAGCAGTCGCGCCGGGTCCTGCACGGCGCCGCTGTCGCCTCGGAGGGGATGCGGGCGTTGCCGGCTTCGCCGGAACCGGTCGCGATCCGGCTGAAGGACGAAGGTGGGCGGTTGCTCGGGATCGGGACGTACGATACCGGAACGGCGGGACCGATAAAGATTCACAAAGTGTTTGCAGAACCGTACTCACAGAGATGACGGGAATCGAGGAGGAAAGAGACCCATGGCGTTACTCAAAGAGGCGAAAAGCGAATTGATCAAGCAGTTCCGGCAGCACGATAGGGATTCCGGATCGCCGGAAGTGCAGATCGCCGTGCTGACCAATCGCATCAGCTATCTGACCGAGCATTTCAAGCTGCACAAGAAAGACCACCACTCCCGCCGGGGGTTGCTGAACCTGGTGGGACGCAGACGGCGGTTGCTGGATTATTTGCGCGGCGTCGACGATGCGCGGTATCGCGCCCTCATCGAGAGGCTCGGCATCCGGAAGTAACGGAGGCAGGCGGAAGGAAGCTGCCGTCGCACGACCGTGCGACGGCGCGCATTGACTGTCGCACAGGTGAACACGGACATGCGCTCGCGCGCGAGCGCATCTCTGTGGGCATCTGTGGGACCTAACCAGAGGAGACCATAGATGATACATGTTGTAGAACTGGAAGTCGCCGGACGGACGCTCCGGCTTGAAACCGGCCGCGTGGCGAAGCAAGCCGACGGCTCGGTATGGGCTTCGTACGGCGATACGGTGGTCCTTGCGACGGCCGTGGCCTCGCAAACGGCCAAGCCCGGAGTTGATTTTCTTCCCTTGACCGTCGACTACCAGGAAAAAACCTACGCCGCCGGAAAGATCCCGGGCGGGTACTTCAAGCGGGAAGGCCGGCCGTCCGAGAAGGAAGTGCTCACCAGCCGATTGATTGACCGCCCCCTCCGCCCTCTGTTCCCTGAGGGCTACTACTACGAAACCCAGGTCATCGCGTCCGTGCTCTCTGCCGACAAGACGGGCTCGTCCGACGTGATCGGCATCACCGCTGCGTCGGCCGCGCTGTCCATCTCCAATATTCCCTTCCAAGGACCGGTAGCCGGCGTCAAGATCGGCCGCGTCGACGGACGGTTCGTCGTCAACCCGGACCTCGACACGATGGAAAAGAGCGACCTCCATCTCGTGGTCGCGGGTACCGCGGACGCCGTGATGATGGTGGAGGCGGGAGCCAACGAACTGCCCGAAGCGACGATGCTCGAGGCGCTCGAGCTGGCGCACGCCGAGATCAAGAAGATCGTGGCGCAAATTGCCGAGCTGGCGAAGAAAGTCGGGAAGACGAAGCGCGAGGTCAAAGTGGAATCGATCGACCCGGCCCTGGCCGCAAAGGTAAGAAGCCTGGTCGCACAGCCCATACGCGAGGCCATCATGATTCCCAACAAGACGGCCCGCCAGGAGCGGCTGGACATGATCCTGGCCGATGCGGTGGAGAAGTTCAAGAACCCCAACGACCCCGACAGCGAGCGGCACATCAAGATCGTGTTTCACGGGCTGGAATACACGGAAGTCCGGAACATGATTCTGGAGAGAGGCTCACGGGCCGATGGTCGCGGTCCGTCCGACATCCGGCCGATCACCTGCGAAGTCGGCGTGCTGCCCCGGACGCACGGTTCCGCGCTCTTTACCCGCGGTGAAACGCAGAGTCTGGCGGTCGTCACGCTCGGCACGACCGAGGATGAGCAGCGGATTGACGCGCTGGAAGGAGAGTACACGCGCACGTTCATGCTCCATTACAATTTTCCGCCTTTTAGCGTGGGCGAGGCGAGACCGCTGCGGTCGCCGGGCCGCCGAGAAGTGGGCCACGGCGCGTTGGCGGAGCGGGCGCTCAAGCCCGTGATCCCGGGGAAAGAGACGTTCCCCTACACCGTCCGCATCGTGTCCGAGATTCTGGAGTCCAACGGATCGTCCTCGATGGCCACGGTCTGTGGCGGGACGCTGGCGTTGATGGATGCAGGCGTGCCGATCAAGGAACCGGTCGCTGGCATCGCCATGGGGCTGATCAAGGAAGGCGACAGCGTCATGATCCTCTCCGACATCCTGGGGTTGGAAGATCATCTCGGAGACATGGATTTCAAAGTGTGCGGGACGAAGAACGGGGTGACGGCGCTGCAGATGGACATCAAGATCGGAGGAATTACCACGGCCCTCATGCAGCAGGCTTTGGAGCAGGCCCGCCTCGGCCGGCTCCACATCCTCAGCCACATGGCGAAGGCGCTGAGCCAGCCGCGCGCCAACCTGTCGCCGTTCGCGCCGCGCATCTTCACCATGAAGGTCAAGCAGGACAAGATCCGCGACGTGATCGGCCAAGGCGGCAAGACCATCCGCGGCATCCAGGCGGAATGCGGAGTGAAGATCAACATCGAGGATACGGGCGTCGTGACCATCGCGTCGGTGGACGAAGCGTCGCTGCTCAAAGCGAAGGAGATGATCAGCCGTCTGACCGAAGAGGTCGAGGTCGGCAAGACCTATCTTGGGACGGTGCGCAAGATCATGGATTTTGGCGCGTTCGTGGAAGTGCTGCCGGGCACCGACGGGTTGGTTCACATTTCGCAACTGGCGCACCATCGGGTGAAATCCGTGTCGGATGAGGTGGCCGAAGGCGATCAGATCCTGGTAAAGGTGCTGGAGATCGACAAGCAAGGGAAGATCCGTCTTAGCCGGAAAGAGGCCATGCCGGCTCCTGCCGGGAGCGGCGCCAAGGAACCGAGCGCCGGGTAACCTTCTTGTATCGCAAATTGATTCTGGACAATGGGATCCGCCTGGTCACCGAGCGGATCCCGACTCTCAAGTCCGTCACGGTCGGCATCTGGGTGAATGCCGGCTCCCGCGACGAAACTCCCGCTCAATCCGGGTACTCTCACTTCATCGAGCACATGTTCTTCAAGGGGACGGCCACGCGGTCGGCCACGGATATTTCGCGCGAGATCGACGCGCTCGGCGGAGAAATAAACGCGTTCACGACGCGCGAGACCACCACCTTTTACGTCAAGGTTCTCGACCAGCATCTGCCTCAGGCGCTCGACCTGCTCGCGGATCTTTTCCTCCGGTCCCGCTTCGGGGCCAAGGAAATCGAAAAAGAGAAGCAGGTGGTGCTGGAAGAGATCCGTATGGTCCAGGACGATCCGGAGGATCTGGTGCAGGAGCTCCATGTCGGGCAGGTGATGGGTCGTCATCCGTTGAGCCGGCCGATCCTCGGGCGAGAAGCGACCATTGCGAGGCTTCGGCGGGACGATCTACTCGACTACATCGAGACCCACTATCGTCCCCAGGACACGGTGATTGCGGTGGCGGGCAACTTCGATCAACGCGCGCTGGAGACGGCGATCGCCAAGCGGTTCGGCAAGATTCGCCGGGCGGCGCAGAGTGTCGCGCGGAAGCGGTGGCCCCCCGAACTGTGCGGCGGCGTCGTCCTGAAACGCAAGCCATTGGAGCAAGTGCATCTCTGTGTGGGGCTGAAGGGAGTCGCTGCCGGGCACAAGGACCGGTACGCGGCATACGTCTTAAACAGCGTGCTCGGCGGGAGTGTGAGCTCGCGCCTCTTTCAAGAGGTTCGGGAAAAACGGGGCCTGGCCTATTCCATCTATTCGTTCCTGTCCGGTTACTCCGACAGCGGGACGATCACCGTTTACGCGGGGACCAGGCCGCGCGAAGTCGAGCGCGTGCTCGACTTGATCCGGCGAGAAATCCGGCGCATGGCGGCGAACGGAATCGAACGGGCCGAATTACAGCGGACAAAAGATCAGATGAAAGGCAGTCTGATGTTGAGTCTGGAAAGTTCGCACAGCCGCATGAACAAGCTGGCCAAAGATGAGTTGATCGCGGGGGCCCATACGAGCCTGGAGGACATGTTGTCGCAAATCGATACGATTACGGAGGCCCAAGTCTTTCGCGTCGCGCAGGAATTATTCGCACCGGCGACGATGGCCATCACCGGATTGGGACCGCTTTCAGCTCGCCAAATTGCGGCTCTGAGATGAGAATTTTTTAATAGATAGTCAGCCATGGTGTCTTTGGATGTTTGATGGGAAATTTTTAACGCATTGATTAATATAACTAATATCTGTGCATTGTCTGTTGATAACTCTATCAAACATTTCCTTGACACAACATCCCCGTTTCAGTACCATGGCCCCGTTTTTTCTGTCGTGAATTTCCCCATGAAGCGCCACGGGTAACAGGGGAATAGAGAAAGGGGGATAGATTCCTCTGGAGCCGGCGCGCTTCTGAAACCGGTGTCGGTTCATTCATCGCATTTAAACGAACGTTCGAGGTTTTGAGTCTCATTTTATGAAGGAGGGACTAGGTATGAAGAGGGTCGTCGTTCTAGCCGCTGTTGCAGTGTGTGCTGTTGCCGGCTTGCTCGCGGCCGAGTTTGCCGTGGCTGCCGATGCGCCCGGGGCATCCGGCCCCGCTGAAATCTTGGGAGCGGGTCCGCTCAAGGCCTCAGCGACCAAGACGCTTCAAGGCCGGGTTTGGTCCCAGTGGGCTGATAACCCGGATGGCGAACTCCTGTTCGGTATCCAATATTGGAACACCGGGGAGCCGGCCTCCGGCACGCCAGCCGGTCGTTCGTCCACGAACTTGGATGTGAAGCCGCCGGATCCCTTGTTCACTTGCTGTGCCTGGGGTTTCGTCGGTGGAACCGAAAAGAACAACCCGTACTCCGGTTGGTACCACGCCGCTACCACTGTCCGCCTGGCCGTGAAGGACAAGGCGTTGATGGATCAGATCATCAAGGCCTCCCAGGACCTCGTCGCGATGGAGGTGACCTTGGACGGCCGGACAATCACCGGCTTCAAGGTCCTGAAGTAATCGATATCGTCGGGCTTTCATTCTTTCATGTTGTTGAAGGAGGACGCGATTATGAAGCTTCAGAAGCAAGGCGGGGCCATTCTGGCGGCCGTTGCGCTGGTGGTCGGCATGGCCTCCACCGCATTGGCCATCGAAGCGTTTCAAGAGCGGTTTGAGTGGGGCGACATGAGCAAGCCGACCACGCTTCAAGGTCGGGTGATCATTCTGGATCCATACGATGAAGCGGTGTGGATCAACATCGCCGTGTTCGGCGGCAATGCCGAGAGCGGCCTCTGGTGGCAGAAGATCCATCCGGGCAAGACCTTGAAGTTTTATGCGGACAAGAGTGCTTGGGAAGAACTTAAGAAGCTGGCCCGCCCCCATGCGGGACCGGCTGCAGCCAAGGAAGTTCCTCCTTCCGCCGAGGGGCCCTTGGTGGAGTTCGTGGCTCAGGAGACGGAGCAGAATCATCGTGTGATTACGTCGGTGAAGAAGCTACCGGAAATCGTCGGTGCACCGAACGCGCGCCGTAGCATCACCTCACTTCGTTTGAAGGAGTGCGAGGGGAAGAGCGAAATGACCGATGCCGCCTGTGCGGCGGCCAAGCAAAAGCTGGCCACTGCACCAAAGGCGGAACCCGGGATGCAGTACGATGTGATGATCCCCGGCGGTAAGCCGGTCGGTGGGTTGATCCCCTGGACAGCCTCATATAACGCCGGCCACTGAGAGAACCTGTAGCCGATGAACAAAGGCGGCCGCCCCGTGAGGGGCGGCCGTTTTTTTTTCAACAATCTGACAGGAGCTGTTCCTCGATCAGTTACCGGGGATGCGTCAGCGCACGTTTCGAAGATCGCCGTGCGGATACAGTCCCGTAGGCTGAGGCGAGATCTTCAAAGGCCAGAAACGGAATTAAGAGGAGCAGACTGGACACGCCCTACATGCCGGTATCGCAACGATCGGGATCTGCGACCAGCCGTTTCAGTTCGGCCAGCCGGTTGAGCGCGTCGAGCGGCGTCATCGAGAACAGGTCGATCTGTCTGACCTCCTCCACGATGGGATGAGGCCGAGGGAGCGGTGGCGATTCCGGCTGGGCTTGCTCCAGCGCCGGTTCAGTGACCGTGGACTCGGGCCGCTCGAGCTGGGCCAGCACCTCTTGTGCCCTGGCAATCACCGATGGGGGGAGTCCGGCGAGCTTGGCGACGTGGATGCCGTAGCTGCGGTCCGCTCTGCCCGCCACGATTTTCCGCAGGAAAACGACCTCGCCCTCCCGTTCCAGCACGTCGACCCGATAGTTCTTGACGCCTTCCCGCTGCCGCTCGAGCTGCGTCATTTCATGGTAGTGCGTGGCGAAGAGTGTGCGCGCGCCGAGGCGCGTGCGATCGAGAATGTGCTCTGCCACCGCCCAAGCGATGCTGAGGCCGTCATAGGTGCTGGTGCCGCGCCCGATTTCGTCCAAGAGAATCAGGCTCCGTTGCGTGGCTGCATGGAGGATGCCGGCCGTCTCCACCATTTCCACCATGAAGGTGCTCTGGCCTCCGGCTAGATTGTCCGAGGCTCCGACGCGGGTGAAGATCCGGTCCACCAGTCCGATCTGCGCTTGGGTGGCCGGGACGAAGCTGCCGATCTGGGCCAGGAGGACGATCAGCGCGACCTGCCGGAGATAGGTGCTCTTGCCCGCCATGTTCGGGCCGGTCAGGATCAACAGTCTATTGGCGTCGAGGTCGAGATGCGTGTCGTTGGGCACGAAGACCGAATCGACGCTGAGGCATTCGACGACGGGATGGCGGCCCTCGCGGATGGTGATCGTGCCGCTCTCGTCGACCGTGGGCTTGACGTATCGGTTGAGCGCGGCGGTTTCGGCGAGGCCGGCCAGGACGTCGATCTGTGCGAGCTTGGCGGCTATCGCGTCCAGCCGATGGGCCTCGGCGGCGAGGCGCGCACGCACCCGGGCGAAGATGTCCTGTTCGAGGGCCAACAGTTTCACGTCGGCTCCCGTGACGCGCTCTTCCAGTTCCTTCAACTCGGGTGTCATGAACCGTTCGGCGTTCACGAGCGTCTGCTTTCTTATGTAGTCCGGTGGGACGCGGGCGAGATTCGCCTTGGTCACTTCGATGTAGTACCCGAACACCTGGTTGTAGCGCACCTTCAACGAGTCGATGCCGGTTCGTTCACGCTCTTTGCTCTCGATCCCCGCGATCCAGAGCCTTCCTTCTTTGCTGGCCTTGCGCAGCTCGTCGACTGCCGGATCGTAGCCGTCGCGAATGACGTTCCCGTCCCGGACGGAGTGCGGTGCTTCCGGCTGGATCGCCCGCTCGATCAGATCGTGGAGGTCCCGCCCCTCGTCCCACGAATCCCGAATCTCCGCGAGTAACGCGTTCTGCAACGGGGCGAGCTGGGAGAAGATCTCCGGCAGGACGGAGAGCGACTTTTTCAGGGCGAGGAGTTCCCGTGGGCTGGCGAGACCCAGGACGATACGGCTGCCGAGCCTCGCGACGTCCTGCACTTCCCTCAGCGCCGCGCGAAGCGCGACGCGTTTCTGTGCGCGGGCATGTAGCTCTCCCACAGCGTCCTGGCGCGCCTTGATGCCGGCGCAGTCGACGAGAGGTCTGAGCAGCCATTGTCGCAAGAGCCGGGTTCCCATCGCCGTGACAGTGCGGTCCAACACGGACAGCAGCGTAGCGGTCCGTGACTCCGGCGCGGCATCGGCCACGGCCATCGGTTTGACCAGTTCGAGGTTCCGGATGGTGACGTGGTCCAGGTGCATCGCGTCATGATCCCACCGGACGTCGAGCCGTCGGATGTGGTCGAGCGGAGCCGTCGGATGGGTTTCCCCGAAGTAGTGCAACACGGCGCCAGCTGCGTCGATACCAGCGGTGAGGCCTTGAGCGCCCAGGGCGTCGAGTGTCTGAACGCGAAACCGTTCTCGTAAGGAGTGTGTCGCCCGTTGCCGGTCGAAGGAGGAGTCGGAGCGCTCACAGAGCCGGGCACCCTTGATCCGGTCGAACCAGTCTGCGGCGCGGCGGGCGATGCCCGTCGGATAGAGCACCTCCCGCGGTTCCACCCGCGCCAGCTCATCCAGCAACCGCGATGACGCGTCGGGTCCATGGAATTCCATCACCCAAAACTCTCCGGTGGACACTTCGAGCGCCGCCAACCCGATCAGTTCCGTCTGCGCCGATGCCTGACGCACGCACAAGGCGGCGAGGTAGTTCGATTCGACCGGCGAGAGGAACTCTGTGTCGACGAGCGTGCCCGGCGTGTAGAGGCGGACGACCTCGCGGCGCACGAGGCCCTTGGCCGTCTTGGGGTCCTCTACCTGTTCGCAGAGCGCCACCGTCCGTCCGGCCCGCAACAACTTCGCGATATACCCCGTCGCTGCGTGGTAGGGAACGCCGCAGAGTGGGACGGGATCGGGGCTGTTCTTGTCTCGGGAGGTCAGTGCAATGGATAAGAGCCGCGAAGCCTCCTGGGCGTCCTCGTAGAACATTTCATAGAAATCGCCGACGCGGAAAAACAGGATCGCGTGCGGATAGCCGCGCTTGATGTCTCGGTACTGTCGCATGAGCGGACTGGTTTCGGCCTCACTCATCGCTCAAATCCTTCGACGCTTCCGTCTGGGCGGGCGCGGCTGCGCGGCCCGCGATCTTTTCCAGCGACTGGCGAAGCCGTTCGAGGTCGACTTCGGCCTCCTGCAGCGCTTTCGTTTTTCGCCGCAATTCGATCCGGCTCCGCACCCACGGGGGAAAGAGCAGGATTCCCGACACCAGCAGCCCGACCGCGAACGCGGTCAGGATCGGTTTATAGATGGGAGTGGAAGCTTCGAGCAGGCCGAAGAAATAACGGAGCGTCACCTCTTGGTCCTGATTCTGCAGAAAGAAGGCCAATGAGAGGAGCAGAAGGATGCCGACCAGGATCAAGCGGATCATCGATTGAGCGCCTTCCTTCGCCTGTCCGCGCTCGTCCGCCTCGGCGACGGCGATCGTTGCACAGAAAAGCTGGCCGGGCGGACACGCAACAGGAGCGCGACCGAGCGGGGTCCCTGTGCGCGCAGCCGTACGGTTCTACCCGTGGGGCTGCGGTGACTCAGGTCGATCTCCAGCCGGTCCCGCGGGAGCAGGTCGGGAAATCGATCGGCCCACTCGATCGCGACGACGGTCTGATCGGTGAAATAGTCCTCCAGTCCGATGGAGCCGACTTCCGCTTCGGTGCGGAGGCGGTAGAGATCGGCATGGATCAACGGCAGACGGCCTCGATATTCGTGGATCAGAACGAACGTGGGACTGCTGACGGAAGCCGTCGGCGCCCTGAGGCCGCCCGCAATTCCGCGGACCAACGTCGTCTTGCCCGTTCCGAGCTCTCCGGTCAAGGCCAGAACCTCCCCGCCCGCCAGCATGCGTCCTATCGCTTGCCCGAGCCGCTCCGTCGCGGTGCTGGTCGGGAGGACGAGGTCAAGCGAACCATCTGGGGAGTCGATCTTCCGAGCAGTCACTTCAAAGCACCTTGAATGTGTGACCTCCGGTCCTCTAGGTCTTATAACAGGCGGTGAGTGCATAGGGAATCTGTTCGATCACATCGCCGGCGATCAGCCCGGCGTGACCCTTGTCAGTCGCAGCCAGATCGCCTGCCAACCCGTGTAGATAGGTAGCGGCACACGAGGCTTCCCACGGAGCGACGCCTTGAGCCAGCAGCCCGACGATCATACCGGTCAGCACGTCGCCAGTTCCGGCCGTGGCCATGCCGGGGTTGCCGGTGGGACTGATCGCGGCCGCTCCGTCCGGCCTCGCGACAACGGTTCGGGCCCCTTTCAAGACAACGAACACCCCGCGCTCTCTGGCGAACCTGGTGGCGGTGCCGATCCGGTCCGCGTTGACGGACTGGGACGTGGCGTTGCTTTCTAACCTGGCCATTTCGCCCGGGTGGGGAGTCAGAATGGGAGGCGTCTTGCATTCCGTGAGGATCGCCGCCCGCCCGGCCAGGGCGTTGAGTGCGTCCGCATCCAGAACGGCCGGGCGATCCAACCGCTTGACCAATGTCTGGACGAGCTCGACAGTTTCCGGATGGGTCGACAACCCCGGACCCATCGCCACGGCCGTTCTGGCAGTCATGAACTCTGTCAGCTGATCGAAGGCGGCACGCGACAGCGTGCGCGCTTTCGTTTCCGGCATCGGGACCGTCATGGCTTCCTGCAGTTTCGCTTCCAAGACATCGTTGACGCTGGACGGAATCGCAACCGTCACCAGACCCGCGCCGGTGCGCAGCGCCGCTTTTGCCGCCATCGCCGCGGCTCCCGTCTTGCCGACCGATCCGGCTATGATGGCAGCGTGGCCGAACGTGCCCTTGTGGCTCGATGGCCGGCGCACCGGCAGGCACGCACGCACAAAAGACTCGGTGATCAAACTAGTTCGGCTCTCGACGGCATCGACAAAAGCCTGAGGGATGCCGATGTCAATAATCATCACATGGCCGGCGAGATCGATGCCCTGTTGTAGGTAGAGCCCCAACTTGGGCAGTCCGAACGTCACGGTCAAGGAGGCCCTCACGGCCCGACCGAGGGCCGCTCCAGTATCGGCATGGAGACCCGAAGGCAGATCGACGGCCACGACCGGACGGCCCGATTCGTTGACGGCGTCGATGGCGTCGGCGTAGGGTCCCGTCACTTCCGAGGAGAGGCCGGTTCCGAGCAAGGCGTCGACGACGAGGTCGCTCCGTTTCAGAACAGAGCGGGCCTGGGTTCCGGAGGAGTAGAACCGTACGGCCGATTTGCTGGCGGCTCGGACGAACTGCCGGTACATCGCTTGGGCGTCGCGACTCAGTTCTGATGCAGGCGCCATGGCCAGCACGCACACGGTCGCGCCCCGACGGCGCAGCAACCGCGCGACGACGAAGCCGTCCCCTCCGTTGTTGCCCTTCCCGCAGAGGATCGTCACGAACTTCCCACGCGGAGGTCCGAAACGCGCTTCAATGCTGGTCACGACCCCGGCGCCGGCCCGTTCCATGAGTGTTGTCCCCGAGATGCCAGCCTCCGCGATCGTTCGACGATCAAGCTCCTGCATCTGTGCGGCGGTGACGATCTTCAGCATGACGGTTCGGTGCGAATCGTGAAAGCGCGGGGCTGACGAGAACCGGCCGTACCATGGGCTGGTCGTTGGGTGCCGGATCGGGTCGAGACCGGAGGGGCCGTGGTGCCAGGCTAGCCGAGCAGGGCCTTCATCTCTTTGACGGCCCGTTCGAGGCCGACCAGCACGGCCCGCGCAATAATGCTGTGCCCGATGTTGTATTCGACGATTTCCGGGATGTGCGTCAGGCGCTTGATGTTTCGGTAATTCAACCCATGGCCGGCATTCACGCCGATGCCCAGTTTGTAGGCGAGCTTGGCCGCCTGGGTGATCGCCTCGAACTCCGCATCGGCCTCCTTCGAACGGGTCGCGTTGGCGTAGCGCCCGGTGTGCAACTCGACGAAATCAGCCGCTATCTTATGCGCGGCCTTGACCTGATTCAGGTCGGGTTCGACGAACACACTCACCGGAATCCCTCCCTCGTGCAGCAGGGCGATGATGGCCTGGACGCGGTCCCGCTGTCCGGCCACGTCGAGTCCCCCTTCCGTCGTCAGTTCCTGACGTTTTTCGGGAACCAACGTGACCAGATCCGGCTTCACGGCGAGGGCGATCTTCGCCATCGTCTCGTCGGCGGCTATCTCGAGATCGAGCTTCGTTCGGACAATGTCGCGCAAGAGCCGCAAGTCCTGATCTTGGATGTGGCGCCGGTCTTCCCGCAAATGGACGACGATGCCGTCCGCTCCGGCCAGCTCCACGAGCACGGCCGCGGCGAGCGGGTCCGGATCGGTGCCCCCGCGCGCCTGCCGCAATGTCGCAACGTGGTCGATATTGACGCCCAGTCGGGCCATGCTCCCTCCAACTGTCTGTCGGGGACCGGAAAGGGGTGGTCGACACCGGAGCCTAATGCAAGGTATTAGTAGCAGAAAGGAGAAAGGCGGGCAAGACGAGACTCGCAGCAGAGACCAGCCCACAAAGCTCGATCACCGCCGCCGGGCGAGGATGGAACCCCACAGAATCACGGGGCAAATTGACTCGACAGGGGCCCTCCATTAGAATAAGCGCTTCTTCGGGTTGTCCGGTCTTATTTCAGACAGGACGACCTGCAGGCGCCACGCAGGTCAAAAGGTAATTCTGATGGGACTGGGCGACGGGTTTTATCGAATCAAACGGCTCCCTCCGTATGTCTTTGCACAGGTCCAGGCGCTGAAACTGGAGGCGCGGCAACGTGGCGAGGACATTATCGACTTCGGCATGGGAAATCCCGATCAGCCGACGCCCCCGCACATCGTCGAGAAGTTGATCGAGGCCGCTCGCAAGGGGAAGAATCACCGCTACTCCGCCTCCCGTGGAATCACCAAGCTGCGCCACGCGATCTGCGGATGGTACAAGCGCAATTACGACGTCGATCTGGATCCCGAAGCGGAAGCGATCGTGACGATCGGGTCGAAAGAGGGGTTGGCACACCTTGCCCTGGCGATGATCGGACCGGGCGACGTCGTGCTGACTCCGACCCCAACCTATCCGATCCACATGTACAGTTTCATCATCGCGGGCGGAGAGGTGCGTGGGATCGAGTTGCGCCCGGACAGCGATTTTTTCGAGGATCTGACCCGTGTCTATCGCCAGACCTTCCCCCGGCCCAAGATCCTGGTGATCAACTTCCCGCATAATCCGACGACGGCGGTGGTGAATCTGGAGTTCTTCAAGAAGATCGTCGCCTTTGCCAAAGAGCACAATGTCATCGTGATTCACGATCTGGCCTACGCGGATCTGGTTTTCGACGGATACAAGGCGCCGAGCTTCCTGCAGGTCGAAGGGGCGAAGGACATCGGCGTGGAGTTCTACACCCTTTCCAAGGCCTACAACATGCCGGGCTGGCGCGTGGGCTTCTGCGTGGGCAATCGCGAAGTGGTCGGGGCGCTGGCGAAAATCAAGAGCTACCTCGATTATGGGATTTTTCAACCGATCCAAATCGCGAGCGTCATCGCCCTGAACGGGCCGCAAGACTGTGTCAAGGAAACCGTCCTGCGCTACCAGAAGCGGCGTGACGCGCTCGTAGGCGGATTGAACCGGATCGGCTGGCCCGTCACCAAACCGCTGGCGACGATGTTCGTCTGGGCGCGCATCCCGCTTCCCTACCGTCACATGGGATCGTTAGAATTTTCGAAGTTGCTGCTCAAGGAAGCGAAGGTCGCAGTGTCGCCAGGCATTGGGTTCGGCGAAGGTGGGGATGAGTACGTGCGGTTTGGTCTGGTGGAAAACGAGCATCGCACGCGCCAGGCGGTCAGAGGGATCCGCAAAGCGCTCAAGCTCAATGGAGCGGAAACGTGAAGTCGCGCATCGGAGTCGGGATCATCGGGTTCGGGACGGTGGGGACCGGGGTGGCCCGGGTGCTCCTCGACAACGCGACGCTCATTCGCCGACGCGTCGGCGTGCCGGTCGAGCTCGTACGCATTGCGGACCTCGACATCACGCGGGATCGCGGCATCGCGCTGCCGCCCGGCTTGTTGACCACCGACGCGAAGCAGGTGCTCACCGATCCGGCGGTCGACGTCGTCGTCGAGTTGATCGGAGGATACGACGCGGCCAAACGGGTGATCCTGGAGGCGATCGCCGCCGGCAAGCACGTGGTCACGGCGAACAAGGCCCTGCTGGCCCTTCACGGCGAGGAGATTTTCGACGCGGCGTCGCGCAAAGGCGTCGAATTGGGGTTCGAGGCCAGCGTCGGAGGCGGAATCCCCGTGATTCGAGCGCTGACGGAAGGCTTGGCTGGTAACGCCATTCAATCCATCTATGGAATCATCAACGGAACCTCCAACTACATTCTGTCGCGGATGACGCACGAGGGCCACAGCTTCGAGGCGGTGCTCGCCGATGCCCAACGGGAAGGCTATGCCGAGGCGGATCCGACCTTCGACGTATCGGGGATCGATTCGGCGCACAAGCTGGCTATTCTCGCCAACCTGGCGTACGGCACCCCGGTGAACTTCAAGGAGATATATACCGAAGGCATCACGCATGTCACCCCGATCGATCTGGCGTACGCGCGGGAGTTCGGCTTCACCATCAAGCTGCTGGGCATCGCCAAGCTTATCGACGGGGAAGTGGAAGCGCGGGTACATCCCACTATGGTGCCGTCGGGGTCCCTGATCGCCCAAGTCGAGGGGGTTTACAACGCGATCCAGCTCGTCGGCGACGCGGTCGGCGACGTGGTGCTGTACGGCCGAGGAGCCGGCTCGTTACCCACCGGTAGCGCCGTGGTGAGCGACGTGATCGCCATCGGACGCAATCTGCTCAAGGGCGTAGCCGGTCGGGTGCCGGCCGCGTCGTTCCAGCAAGATCAGCGGCGTCCGCTGCGCATGAGACCGATGGAAGAGATCACCTCTCTGTATTATCTGCGGTTCATGGTCGTAGACCGGCCGGGCGTGCTGGCCCAAATCGCCGGCGAACTGGGACGCTGCGGGATCAGCATTTCCTCAATGTTGCAGCAGGGGCGCCGGGAAGGGCAGACGGTGCCGGTGGTCATCAAAACGCACATGGCCCGCGAGCGCGAGGTGCAAACCGCGTTACGCGAGATCAATCGCAAGCCGTTTGTGTCCGAACCTACCAGGCTCATTCGAGTCGAAGGGAAGGACGAGTGATCGGATGAATCGCTGGCGCGGCGTCATCGAGGAATATCGCAAGTTCCTGCCGGTGGCTGAGCGGACTCCCGTCATCACCCTCGGCGAGGGCAATACGCCACTGATCCGTGCCGCCCGATTGGCCAAAACGATCGCGCCGGGGATCGACCTCTATCTCAAATTCGAAGGCGCCAACCCGACCGGGTCCTTCAAAGATCGCGGCATGACCGTGGCGATCTCGAAGGCAGTGGAGAACGGCGCCCGCGCCGTGATGTGCGCATCGACCGGCAACACCTCAGCCTCGGCGGCGGCCTACGGTGCCCGCGCCGGACTCTCCGTGTACGTGCTCATTCCGGCCGGGAAGATCGCCATGGGCAAACTGTCCCAGGCGATGATGCATCGGGCGACGGTCATTCAAATCGAGGGCAATTTCGACCAGGCCCTGGCGATCGTGAAAGATCTTTCGGCTACGCACCACATCGAGCTGGTGAACTCGATCAACCCGTTCCGCATCGAGGGCCAGAAGACCGCCGCGTTCGAAGTGTGCGACCAGCTCGGGGACGCGCCGAACCTGCACGTGCTCCCGGTTGGGAACGCCGGCAACATCACCGCGTACTGGCAGGGGTATCGGGAATATCGCATGGCGAATCAAACCACGAAACTGCCCCGCATGATGGGCTTTCAAGCCGCCGGCGCAGCGCCGATTGTCCTGGGGCGGGTGGTCGAACAGCCGCAAACCGTCGCCACGGCAATCCGGATCGGGAACCCCGCGAGCTGGGCGTCGGCGTTGAAGGCGGTCGAGGAATCGTCCGGTGCCATCGACATGGTGACGGACGAGGAGATTCTTCAGGCTTACGCAGCGGTCGCGGCGACCGAAGGCGTCTTTTGCGAACCGGCGTCGGCCGCGTCCGTGGCGGGCGTGACGAAGCTGCACCAGGCGGGGCGCTTGCGAGAAGGAGATACCGTGGTGTGCACCCTCACCGGGCACGGCTTGAAAGACGCGGATACGGCGATCAGCGTCTCGAAACAACCTTTGACGGTCAAGGCGACACGCGAGGATGTCGCCCGTTTGTTGAACGTGTGAGGGGCGTGTGGGTTCGATGAAATATGTGATCTTGCATGCCGGAGGCATGGCCGATTATCCCCGGCAGGAGCTGGGAGGGCGCACGCCCCTTCAAGCGGCGGCGACTCCCCATCTCGATCGGCTGGCGCAAAACGGAGAGCTTGGACAGCTCGTGATCCTGGCGGACGGCCTCCGCCACGGCAGCGGGTTGAGCGGGACCGCCATTCTCGGCTACGACCCCAAAAAGTATTATCAAGGACCGGGACCGCTGGAAGCGGCGAGCCTCGGTGTGTCCGTCACCGAACACGATGTCGTGTATCGCTGCACCATGGTCACCCTGAGGCCTGAGGGCGGAAAAGTCGGTGCGGATATCAAGAAACTGGGGCCGCACGTCGTGATGGATGACGCGACGGCCGGATTGATCGAGACGGAAGAGGCCCGTGAACTGATCGACGCCATCAACGAGCAGCTCGGCTCCGAAACCATTCAGTTCTATCCCGGGTCCGGTCATCGCCACCTGATGGTGTGGGTGAACGGAAAACCCCGGGCGCTCTGCGTGGATCCCCAGACGGTGCTCGGGAAGTCGATCGCCGACGCGCTGCCTACGGGCGACGGATCGGACATTCTCCGGAAACTGATGGAGGCCTCGTATCTGATCCTGCGCGATCATCCCGTCAACGACGAACGCCTGGCTGCCGGCAAGAAACCGGCGAACTGCATCTGGCTGTGGGGCGAGGGGCGGGCCATCATGTGGCCGAGCCTCACCGAGAAGTATCGCATCAGCGGCGCCGTGGTGGCGACGAGCGACGTGCACCGCGGGGTGGGAATTTGCGCGGGGCTGGAGGCGGTCGACCCCGAGCGGCTGGCGGGAGGCGACCTTCGCGCCAAGGCGAAGGTCGCCCTAGAGGAGCTTGCGAAGAAGGATTTTGTCTATGTCCATGCAGGATTGACGGACGAAGTGGTCCACGGAACCGACATCAAGGCGAAAGTGGGCGGTATCGAAGAGTTCGACCGTGACCTGGTGGGCCCGCTCGTCGACGGCCTCGCCAAGCAGGGGTCCTTCCGGTTTCTCGTGGTCTGCGATCACGCCGAAGGAGAGCAGGGGCAGGCCCTGTACGCCTTTGGAGAAGGCGGCGGGAAGCGCGCCGCCCCATCCGGCCGCCGCTTCACGGAGCCCGATGCCCAGGTCTCGGGGGCACCTGCGCGCGATGCCACCAAGTTCGTGGGCAGGTTCTTTTCCAAAGGCTGACGGCCGTGGCCTTGATCGTCCAGAAATACGGCGGTACGTCCGTCGGCACCCTCGAACGGATTCACCGCGTCGCCGATCGCGTGGCCCAGACCCAGCGGGAAGGCCACCAGGTCGTCGTCGTGCTCTCGGCGATGAGCGGCGAGACGGACCGTCTCCTCAAGCTGGCGCACGAAGCGACCCCGAACCCGGACGAACGGGAGCTGGACATGCTGCTGTCGACGGGCGAGCGGGTGACCATCGCGCTGCTGGCGATGGAGTTGCGCGGGCGCGGGATCAACGCCCGGTCCTTCACCGGCCGGCAGGTGGGCATCATCACTAACAGCGCGCACACGAAAGCCCGCATCACACGGGTGACGGCCGACCGGATTCGCGAGGCGCTCGGCAACGGCGTCGTCCCGGTCGTGGCCGGATTTCAGGGGATCAACGAACAATCGGATGTGACGACGCTCGGTCGCGGAGGGTCCGATCTTACCGCTGTGGCGCTGGCGGCGGCCTTGAAGGCGGACCGCTGCATTATTTTTACGGACGTCGACGGCGTCTATACGGCGGACCCGAACATCGTGCCGGCGGCCAGACGCATCGAGAAGATTTCCTATGAAGAGATGCTCGAGATGGCCAGCCTCGGCGCCAAAGTGCTCCAGACGAGGTCGGTCGAGTTTGCGGCCAAGTTCAACGTCCCGGTCGAGGTCAATTCGAGCTTCAAAGAAGGAAGGGGAACCCTCGTGACGAAGGAAGACGCGGACATGGAAGCGGTGGCGGTGGCTGGAGTCACCGGCGACCGCAATCAGGCGAAAATCACCATCATCGGCGTGCCCGATAAGCCGGGGATCGCCGCACGGATTTTCGGTCCGGTCGCCCAGGCGAACATCAACGTCGACATGATCATCCAAAACATCAGCCAAGCGGCGCTGACAGATCTGTCGTTCACGATTCCCCGAGCGGACCTAAAAAAGGCCGAGCCGATCATTCAGTCGGTGGCGAAGGACATCGATGCCAAGTCGGTATCGATCACGGAAGCGATCGCCAAAGTGTCGCTGGTCGGGGTCGGGATGCGCTCCCATTCCGGCGTCGCGGCCAAGATGTTCGAGGTCCTGTCGCGCGAGGGGATTAACATCATGATGATCAGCACCTCGGAGATCAAGATTTCTTGTGTCATCGACGAGAAGTACTTGGAGCTGGCGATGCGCGCGCTCCATACTGCCTTCGGTCTCGATCGGACGGCGGCGGAGGCTCTGTAACCACGACCCGGCCGAGTCTCGACAGATCGGCGGTCCACCTGATACCCTCTCTAGCCATGACTCGACGGTTCTCGTCATCGCGGTCCCCCCGCGCGGCACACGAGCGGAACGCCTTACCCGAGCTCCGTCTTCCCACCCAAC
This sequence comes from uncultured Nitrospira sp., assembly GCA_964445795.1. Taxonomy (GTDB): domain Bacteria; phylum Nitrospirota; class Nitrospiria; order Nitrospirales; family Nitrospiraceae; genus Nitrospira_D. The sequence continues at coordinate 119,693 of CAYULI010000001.1, forward strand.
GGGCGGCGACGCTGGAGATCTATGACACGACGCTGCGCGACGGCGCGCAGGCGGAAGACGTCAGCTTCTCGGCCGAAGATAAAGTGCGCGTCGCCCAGAAGCTGGATGAGCTGGGGGTGCATTTCATCGAAGGCGGCTGGCCGGGAGCGAATCCGAAGGACATCGAATTCTTCCGGATGATCAAGACGATTCCGCTCAAACATGCGACTGTGGTCGCCTTTGGATCGACGCGAAAGGCCAGCAACTCCGTCCGGAAGGATCCCAATCTCCAAGCGTTGCTCGCCGCGGAAACGAAGACGATCACCTTGTTCGGAAAGACCTGGTCGCTGCACGTGACCGACGCGCTCGGCATCTCGCTGGTAAAGAACCTCGAGTTGATCGGGGATTCCATCGCCTACCTTCGCGGCAAGGGGCGCCGGGTGTTTTACGATGCGGAGCACTTCTTCGACGGCTACAAGACGAACCCCGAGTACGCCCTCAAGACCATCCGGAAGGCGGTCGAAGCCGGCGCCGAGCGGGTGATTCTGTGCGACACGAACGGCGGGACTATGCCGTGGGAAATCCGGAAGATTTGCGAAGTCGTGCAGCGCGAATGTCCTGTGCCGCTGGGGATCCATGCCCACAACGACTGCGAAATGGCCGTGGCGAACTCGCTCGTCGCCATCGAAACCGGCATCGTGCAGGTACAGGGCACGATCAACGGGATCGGGGAACGGTGCGGGAACGCGAACCTCTGCTCGATCATCCCGAATCTGGAATTGAAGGTGAAGCGGCCGGCGCTCACCGATCGGCTGAGTCATCTGAAAGAGGTGTCCGGGTTCGTGACGGAAATCGCGAACCTGATGCCGAACAAGCATCAGCCGTACGTCGGGGACTCGGCGTTCGCCCACAAGGGCGGGGTGCACATTCACGCCGTCCTCAAAAACCCGGCCACGTACGAGCATATCGATCCGACGCTGGTCGGCAACCGACAACGTGTTCTGGTGTCCGACTATGCCGGCCGAAGCGGCCTGTTGGAAAAGGTCGAAGCCTACGGCATCAAGCTCTCCAAGGACCATGCCAAGGTGCAGGAGCTGGTCGATACCCTCAAGCAGCGGGAAAGCGAGGGATATCAATTCGAGGGGGCGGAGGGGTCCTTCGAACTGCTCATGCGGAAGGCCATGGGAAGCCATAAACCATCCTTCCAGCTCCTGGGGTTCCGTGTCATTGTTGAAAAGAAGCAGGACAACGGAGCTCCTCTTTCCGAGGCGACGGTGATGATAAAAGTCGGTGACATGGTCGAACATACGGCGGCGGTCGGGACCGGCCCGGTCAATGCACTCGATCATGCGCTTCGTAAGTCATTGGAAAAGTTCTATCCTCAACTCCGCGAAGTGAAACTGCTCGATTATAAGGTGCGGGTGCTCGCAGCCAACAAGGGCACCGAGTCGAAAGTACGGGTCTTGATCGAATCGGGAGACCATAAGGACAAATGGGGGACGGTGGGCGTCTCGGAGAACATCATCGAAGCCACCTGGCAGGCACTGGCTGACAGTATTGAATACAAGCTCCTTTCAAAGGAATAGGCCGCTCAAGCGATCGAAACCAATATTTATTCTTGACAGGCGTTGTAACCTCACGTAACTTAAGCAAAACTCGCCGTGTAGGGTTGGATGTCTCAGAGGGAATCGCGGCGATGTGCAGCAGTTCCGTAGGGGGGGATGGCATGAGAAAGGCTGATATCGCAAACGAAATATTTAAACAGGTGGGTATCTCCAAGAACGAAGCAGCGGATATCGTCGAACTCGTGCTCAATCTCCTGAAGTCGGTGTTGCAAAAGGGAGAATCGGTCAAGATTGCAGGATTTGGCAACTTCGTCGTGCGCAGCAAAGGAGCTCGCAAGGGTCGGAATCCCAGGACTGGAGAAGAGATCGGGATTACGCCCCGTCGCGTCGTCACGTTCCGGCCAAGCCAAGTGTTCAAGAAGTACGTCAATTTATAAGACTACTTCACCCACATCAGCGACCGCACCATGAGGGCCGGTCATGGGAGTTGAACCCAGGCTGGGGAGCAAGGTTTTCTATAAAATCGGGGAAGTCAGTCAACTGACCAAGCTTCCCGCGTACGTGCTCCGGTTTTGGGAATCGCAGTTCAGCTTCCTGAAGCCCAAGAAAAGCCGAGGAAACCAGCGCCTCTACGTGCAGCGGGATATCGAAACCGTGCTCGAGATCAAGCGGATGCTCTATGAAGAGGGGCATACGTTGGAAGGCGTCAAGCGATACTGGGCCAGGCGGGCACGGGCGGGGTCCCGGGCATTGCGGCCGAAAGAAGTGGCCAAGAAACTCCGGGGCGATCTACAAGCCATCTTGAAGATCATCGAGTCGCATTCAGCGTGAGCGAGGCGATCCGTCCCGTTGCGTTTTCCTGGCGTTCCAGGGGACAATGGTTGGATCAAGGGAAGTGGAATGATGTCGGGGCGTGGCGCAGCCCGGTAGCGTACTCGCTTGGGGTGCGAGTGGTCGTGGGTTCAAATCCCGCCGCCCCGACCAAACCCATTTTGCTGGAGTCATCGTGCGCATCTTTGGCGGTCAGAAAAAATCCTCCGGTGACTCGTAGTCATAATGCACGATGGCGCCCGGACGCGGTTCGCTCGGGCGTCCGCACTGGTTTTATGGCACTCGGCGCCGTTCAGGGGTGAAAGCTGCTTCGGCAGCTTTTTTTATTGCGCGCACGGTATGCGTATTCTAGTCACAAACGATGACGGCATCCAGTCTCCTGGCCTGGCGGCCTTGGCGCAGGCCTTGTCCGCCATCGGAGAAGTGTGGATCGTCGCACCGGACCGAGAGCGGACGGCCGTGGCCCATGCGGTGACGTTGCACAAGCCCCTGCGACTCCACCGGCTCGCCCCGCGCACGTTTTCGGTGAACGGCACGCCGGTCGATTGCGTGAACCTGGCGCTACTCAACGTCATGCCCGCGTACCCTGCGGTCGTGGTCTCTGGGATCAACAAGGGAGTCAACCTCGGGGACGATGTGATGTATTCCGGAACCGTGTCCGCCGCCATGGAAGGTACCATTCTAGGCGTGCCGTCCGTGGCGGTGTCGCAGGAGGGGCGGGAGATCTTCCGCTTTGCCGTAGGAGCGATCTATGCACAGCGGGTCGTTCGCATGGTCCTCGACCGCGGCTTGCCGGAGGAGACGCTCTTGAACGTGAATATCCCGGACCGGCCCAGGCGGTCGATCAAGGGCGTTCGGATTACCTGTCTGAGCCGGCGACGCTTCGAGAATCCCATCGTCGAGAAGCTCGATCCCCACGGGCGCAAGTATTACTGGATTGCGGGCACGCGCATGTCCTGGAGCCGCAGCAAGGACGCGGATCACGAAGCGGTGGAAGAGGGCTTCGTGTCCATCACGCCGATCCGGCTGGATTTGACCCACTATGGTGTCCTCGATCACTTCCGCTCATGGGAGCCCTTCATCCGGCGCGGCGTCGCGCCGCCGATGACAGCAACGCCCGCGAGAACGCGACGCCGGGGGGCGTGAGTCGTGGTCGGCGGGCTCATTGAGGCGATCATCTCGGAACTCAGCCGGTTCGTCATCGCCTGCATTTCTAAGTTCGGATACGCGGGGATTCTCTTGACGATGGCGATCGAGAGCGCCTGCATTCCGCTCCCGAGCGAAATCATCATGCCGTTTTCCGGCTACCTGGTGACGACCGGACAGTTCACGATGTTCGGGATCACGTTGGCCGGAGCGGTGGGAAATGTCGTCGGGTCCATTGCGGCCTACTACGCTGGGATCCGGGGCGGACGCCCGTTCGTTGAACGGTACGGTCCGTACTTCCTGGTCTCGCATCGGGACCTCGATCTGGCCGACCGGTGGTTTCAAAAATACGGGGAGGCCGCCGTTTTTTTCAGCCGCATGCTGCCGGTGGTGCGCACGTTCATCTCGCTGCCGGCCGGCATCGCGCGGATGAACTTTCACCGGTTCGTGCTCTTCACCTTCCTGGGAGCGCTACCCTGGTGCTATCTCCTGGCCTACATCGGCGTGAAAATGGGAGAGCGCTGGGAGGATCTGCGCGACTACTTCCATCGGTTCGACCTCATGATCGGGCTCGCGCTTCTCGCGACCCTGGGGTTCTTCGTTTGGTCGCACTGGCCCAGGCGCCGTCCGACCGTTCAGTAGAGACGCCGGCATGCTCATGATCTACAACACGTTGAGCGGGAAGAAGGAGCCATTCGAGCCGCTCGAGCCGAATACCGTGCGCATGTACGTCTGCGGCGTGACGGTCTACGACTACTGCCATATCGGACATGCGCGGAGCGCGCTGGTGTTCGACGTGATTCGGCGGTATCTCGAATATTCGGGTTATCGGGTCGAGTTCGTCAAAAATTTCACCGACGTCGACGACAAGATTATCAAGCGGGCCAACGAGCAGGGTGTGAGTTGCGACCAGATCACGGCGAAATATATCCAGGCCTATTACGAAGACATGAGAAGACTGGGTATCCGGCCGGCCTCCATCGAGCCCAAAGCGACGGAGCACATAGCCGACATTATTCGCCTGACCCAAAGACTGATGGACAGAGGGCTGGCGTACCGGGTCGACGGCGACGTGTACTTCGAAGTGGCCAAGTATCCGGCCTACGGACGATTGTCCAAGCGCCGTCTGGATGATCTCAAGGCCGGCGCGCGCGTGGACGTGGACGAGCGCAAACGCGATCCGATGGATTTCGCCTTGTGGAAGAGCAGTAAGCCCGGCGAGCCGGCATGGGACAGCCCCTGGGGGCCGGGCCGGCCGGGCTGGCACATCGAGTGCTCCGCCATGTCGATCCGGCATCTCGGCGAAACCTTCGACATTCACGGTGGGGGAATGGACCTGATTTTTCCCCACCATGAAAACGAGATTGCCCAATCCTGCGGAGCAACCGGGAAGGAGTTCGCGCGGTATTGGGTTCATAACGGCTTCGTGCAGATCAAGCAGGAGAAGATGTCGAAGTCGCTCGGCAACTTCTTTACGATCCGGGAGATCTTCGAGAAGTCGGAATGGCGGGAAGAGGTGACTGCAGAGATTCTACGGTACTTTCTCCTGTCAACCCATTATCACGGGCCGCTCGAGTTTTCCGATCAAGGGTTGAAGGAGGCCAAGCAGGCCTTGAACGGGTTCTACGATCTGTTTGCGCGTTTGGCCGAGCCGGGTGGAAGGATGCCTGCGGGTGAGGGACTGACCCGGGCCATAGAACGCTCTAGGGCGGCGTTCAAGGCTGCGATGGACGACGATTTCAACACACCGGTAGCGATCGCGGAAGTACAACGGCTGCGGAGTGACGTCAATAAATTACTGGATCAGGGGCTATCCGCGGATGCTCGGAAATTGGCGAGAGACGAATTTCGCTCGCTGGGCCGAGTACTGGGGCTTTTCCAGTTGGATACATGGCAGTTCAAAACGGTGGAGCAAGCGGGTGAAGCGCTGACCGATGCTCTCATTGAAGCCAAGGTGCAAGAGCGCAATGAGGCGCGCCGCAAGAAAGACTTCAGGAGGGCCGACGAAATCAGACAATACCTCGCCCACCACGGCATCATCATCGAGGACAAGCCGGATGGCACCAGCCGATGGAAGCGATAGCCAGCGGGAGATCCTCTATGGACTGCATGCCGTGCGGGAAGCGCTCAAGGCCGGGGCCCGCCCGCTTCAGCGGATTCTGGTCGTTCGAACCGACAAGCAGTTCGCGGACATTGTGCAACTGGCTCGGGCCCGGCGCGTTCCCGTTCACGTCCAGCCGTTAGCCTCGCTCGATCGCCTCGTTCCAGGCGGCAGGCACCAGGGGGTGGTGGCCTACACCGCGGCAAAGGCCTACCAGTCGGAAGAGTCGATTCTCGAGCTGGCGGCGGCCCGCAACGAGCCGCCGCTGCTGGTCATCCTCGACGGGGTGGAGGATCCCCACAATCTCGGCGCGGTACTCCGCACGGCTGAAGGTGCAGGGGTTCATGGTGTCTTTATCCCGGAACGGCGCGCCGCAGGCCTCACCTCGGTTGTCGCAAAGGTGTCGGCGGGGGCGGTCGATCACATTCCGGTCGCGCGGGTGACGAACACGGTCCGGCTGATCGAGTCGCTCAAAGCGGCGGGGATCTGGATCTACGGCGTAGAACCGAATGCGACGAAGCTGTTCACCGAGGTGGATCTCCGCGGTCCGGTCGGGCTCGTGTTCGGGGGGGAGGGGAAGGGGCTTCGTCCTGGGGTGCTCCAACATTGCGACGAGCGCATCCGAATCCCCATGAAGGGCCGTGTTCAGTCGCTTAATGTCTCGGCATCCGCTGCGGTGATGCTGTTCGAGGCGGTCCGTCAGCGCAGTCTCTCGGGCCGGCCGGAGGCTGGCTAGCGGATCTTCAGAATTCCGCCCTGGATGGCCGTTTTGAGGAGCTGGGCCGTATTCGAAACCCGCATTTTCTTCATCATGTTGGCGCGGTGCGCCTCCACGGTTTTCACGCTTATCTTGAGGCGCTGCCCAATTTCCTTGTTCTTGAACCCGGCCCAAATCAATTCGAGAATTTCCTGTTCGCGCGAGGTCAAGGACTCCGGACGCTTGGCCCGGGGCGGGGGCTCGAGGTCCGCAAGAGACTTCCGAACTCGTGGCTTCCCGGCTGCTTTGGCCATGATGATCAGTTCTCCTTTGATAAGCGGTCAGTTCAGGTATACTGGAATGCGGTCCCGTGAGAACGCCGGTCGAAGAACCGGCGGATTATACGAACGCGCTCGCACAAATGTAAATCGTAGCAATTCGGCCCTAGTAGGGTTACTAGTAAGGAAAGCAACTCATTAAGCGGTTTCAACCGAGGGAAACTCCCGCCACAACTTTCCGGGGCAAGCAAGTACGCGATGTGGTCGTTGTACGTGATCGTCGGCCTGTTCGGCGCCCTGATCGGCAGCTTTCTGAACGTCTGTATGTACCGTCTGCCACGGCGGGAATCGATCGTCTGGCCAGGCTCGCACTGCCCGAGCTGCGCTCATTCGATCGCGTGGTACGACAACATTCCTCTCGTGAGTTATCTCGTTTTGCGGGGGCGTTGCCGGCACTGCGCCGCGGGCATCCCTCTCCGGTACCCGGTTGTCGAAGCGCTGAACGCGATCGGATATGTCGGACTCCTCTGGTTTTTCGGGACGGGATGGCCGACGGTCGCGTATGGGCTGCTCTACTCGGCGCTGCTTGTCTCGGCCGGGACCGACCTCACCCATAAAATTATTCCCAACGCGATTACCTTGCCCGGCACGGTCGTGGGGCTCATCAGTGCCGCGACGATCTTGCCCCTGGGCCTGTTGAACAGCGTGATCGGATTGCTCGTCGGCGGCGGCATTCTCTGGCTGCTGGCCTGGGCGAGTCCCTATCTGTTCGGCAAGGAAGGGATGGGGGGGGGAGACATCAAACTCCTGGCCATGATCGGCGCCTTTCTCGGCTGGAAACCCGCGCTCATGACGATCATGGTCGGGTCCTTCCTTGGCTCGCTCGTCGGAGTGACCCTCATTGCCGCACGGGTGATCAAGCGGGAAGATTACATTCCGTTCGGGCCTTTCCTAGTCTGCGGAGCCTTGGTGGCGTTATTCTTCGGGCAGCCCCTGCTCGATTGGTATCAAGGACTGCTCGCCGGCTAACGCGGTTTCGTATTCGAACCGTCCCTGTCTTCCTTCCCCTCCGGCTGTATCCATTCCTTGGGCCGCTGTATCTGAGCCGTCACAGATCCATGTCGCGAGCTTCCGCATGTTCCAAACAGGGCCGGCCTGTCAGAACCTCTCCATCGCTTTTGTTTCGCTTCGGTGATTCAAGCAGTTCTGCTTGCCCTGTCTCATGACGGTTCTCGTTGAATCATGACTCCACCTCGACTCTTGTGATCGGCACGGGACTTGATGAACGGGTTCCGCAGATACGGTCACGGTCGTTCATGGAAGTTGAGCGGAGGGGGGGATATGGGGAGACGGCAGGATGGGAAGTCATTCCTGGAATTGATGATGGTCGTGGCCATCAGCGGACTGCTGGCGGCTCTGGCCGCGCCCAACTTTCTGACGTTGCAGTCGCGCCAGCAGACCCGCAGCGCCATCGAAGAGATCGCCTCGGAGCTTCGTTTGGCCAGGCAATTGGCCATCGCTCATCGCGAACGGGTCCGCGTTGTCTTCGACCTGGAACAGCGGATGATGTCGACCCAGTCTGCCAACGATGCGACCGTGAACCGCCTCTATCGCTACGGCGACAAAGGACTGATCATCGACGAACCCAGCGCGGGGCTTGAGATCTTTTTCCATTCCAGCGGTCGGACCGCCACTGCGACGACCATTCCGCTCCGCAGCGGCGACGGCCAGACCGGGAAGTTGACGGTCAGCATCACGGGACGGGTGTCAATCCGATGATCCGGCGCGGGAGTGAACAGGGCTTCAGTCTGGTGGAAGTGATGGCGGCCATGATGATCACCGGCATCGTCCTGATGGGCACGATGGGCGCGGTGGAACTCTCTGCTCGGCAGGTTCGACAGGGTACGTTGAGCACGCACGCACTGGCCCTCGCGCAGGCGAGGCTGGAGGCGAAACGATCGGTCCGCTGGCAGTCGCTTCTCGAAGACGATCTCGACCACGACGGAGTTCCGGAAACCATCATGAAGGACGATGGACAGGGCCGCGACCAGGCCGCGGCAGACGGAATCTTTACCGCCATGCAGGAACGAGATGGGGTGACTCTCGTCTGGAGCATCGAACCGGACCGCGCGGGGCCGCTCAGTTCAGTCGGCCTCGTGACCATCCGAGCCACGGCCTCGTTCGAGTGCTCGGGTGGTCTCAAGGAAGTGCGGATGGCCACGTTGCGCGCGAACCCGGCATTTGTGGGGCGGCGATGAAATACTGCTGGAGTGGTCATCCGGCCGACGCGAGCCCAAACACGTTCCAATTGCGTGACGATACGCAAGGGGTCTGCCTCGCCGAACTCATGGTCAGCCTGGCCATCGGCGCCGTTGTGCTTGCCGCTTCCCTGGAGACGCTCAACAGACTTGAGACGCACGCCGCCCAACAGCATCGGGCCCTCACCCAGCAACAAGATCTTCGGGTGGGATTGGAGGTCTTCGAGCAGGAGGTGCGTCTCGCCACGTCCGATTCGATCACGACTGCGGCGCCGGAAGAGTTTCACTTTCTCGCCAACGTCAACGGACAACAGACCTTGACGACGAGCGCCGTGGCGGCCGGGCAATCGGTCCTTTCAGTTCGCGATGGCAGCGGGTGGGGCGAGGGGAAGACGGTTGCGCTCTGCAGTCCACAGGTCTGCGAAACGCACCGCTTGGCGCGCATCGGCCAGCGAAGCCAGTTGACGCTGAGTGAGCCGGTCGGGCAGACGATCGCCGCGGGCGCGGCGGTCGAGATGAGGAATCGGGTCGTCTATTACGCGAAACAGGATAAGGACGGGGCGATCAAACTCATACGGATGGTGGACGGTGGAGCGAGCACCCTCGCTGGCGATCTCGAACTGGTCCGCTTCTCCTACTGGGATGAGCGGGGGCGTGCGGCGCTCGTCCCCGCACAGATCAGGCGGGTGGTCGTGGAGATCACGCGCCGGCATGCGAAGCACAAGGTAACCGCAGAAGTCAGTCTGCGGTCATAAGTCGACCGAAGGCGAAAGGGGGAAACAACATGGGACAACTGCTGCCGGATGGAAAGAGTCAACGAGGGATCGCCCTCCTCGGGGCGATGGTGATGGTGCTACTCCTGTCGCTGCTCGCTGCGACGCTCCTGAATCTGGCCGGGCAGGAATCTGTCAGTGTGGCGGCCGGACGAGAAGCCGCCGTGGCGCAGCAGCTCGCCGACGCGGCGGGAGATCTGGTCCTGGCTTGGTTTCACGGCGCGCCGATCCCCTCGCAAGCGGCATCGATGGTGGCAAAGCGGAACAGGACCGCGACGGGCGCCCCGTCTTTCTTCGACGCCGATGGTCGGTCTCAATTCGTTGGGAGTGCCGACCAACCCGACTTGCTCTTGGACGCGAGGAACCCGACGGATGAGCGTGTACTGAACGATCCGGATTCCGGCCTCTTCCGCACGATGCGCCAATTCGGAAGCGTTCAAGAACTGAAGCTGTACGCACCGACCAATCCCGGATTGCTCTGTACCGTTGACGCGACCGTGCGCACGCAGGGCAGCCCTTCGTTCAAACAAGCGGTGACCATGCAGCTAGGCGTGCTCGACCTGCCGCCGCTGCGCGCAGCGGTACAGGTGGGACAGCGGCTCGGCCTGTTCCAGGTGGGAAAAGAATCGCCGGTCGACGTGCATTGGGGCGACCTCAAGGTCAAGGAAGATCTTGTTGTCCGCCGGAGCGACGATATCCCGACCCTGACGATGCTGGCTCCTGTGACCGGACAGCCCTATGACCACAGCTCTCCGCGCGAGGACCGATGGGCCGAAGTGTGGGTCGGAGGCCAAATACTGGTCACGCAGCCTCCGCCGGGACAGGCTGCGATGCCGCCGCTGCCGACCAGCGCCCATCCCAATCAACATCCACTTCCCGGTCTTCAACTCGACTCATGGCCCTATGAGCGGCTCAAGCGGCTCGCGCAACAACACGGCAGCTACTTCGTGATCGACCGAGCGGGCTTGTTATATCCGGACGGCCGCGTGGAAACCGGCCGCGGCCTCTCGCCGGACGACGTGTTTCGGTCTCGGGGCATCGGCGACCAGCGTGGGCTGATCTTCATCGACACCCTCGATCAGACCGCCCCCCGATCCGATAACCTCGGTGTCCTCACGCTGCATCTCTCCTACCTGGAGGGCATCGTGGTGGTCCAAGGTCATGTCGTCCTGGCGCCAGGCGGACCAGGGCAAAGGCTCTCTGCGCTGAGTCCACCGAAGTTGGAACGCGATGGTGCCGAGTCTCGGATTTCCGTCCAACTCTCAGGGGTCCATCTGAACGGGGTGCTCTATGCCGGCGGGAATATCACAGTGGATGGACCGGTCAGAGTGTACGGGGCTGTCGCAGCCGCGGGCACAATCGCCTCAGCCACATCCGGCGGAGCCCTCGAGGTGTGGTACAACCACGATCTCGGCCAGGGGTTGTTCCAGGGATTGCCGGTGGTCTATCGCGCTCCGGGGACGTGGATGTCGAGATATTGATTGGTCCCCCGTCCGAGAATCCATCTTCTTCTTGTTGATCGCAAAGGATGGAATACAATGGTCACGCACAGCATTGCGTCGAACGGGAAGCGGGCCGTCATTTCAGCCGCCTCATTGACCAAATCGCATATGGCGAAACAATTCCGAAGGGCGATGGAGCGCAGTTTATTGGACTGCATCGTCTATCGCGGCCTGATCAGTCAAAACGATCTCGACGCCGCCGTCGAAGAGGCCTTGTCCCGAGAAGTGGACCTGGAAACCGTGCTCCTCGACAAGTATCGTGTGCCCAAAAGCGACTTGGGGGCGGCGCTCAGCGAGTTCTATCAGTGTCCGTACGTGTCCTTCGATGAACGCACCGTCATCGACCCCGACCTGCTGAAAAACCTCAGTTTCGATTACCTCAGAAAGAACTCCTGGATTCCCCTCAAGCGGCAAGGGACCGTGCTGGACATCGTCATCAACGATCCCCACGATCTTGAGAAGGGGCTCGATATCCGGCGGGCTTTCCCCGGGGCCACGATCCGGTTTTCCGTCGGCCTTCGTCGGGATATCGAGCAATACCTCCTCGTCGTTACCGGGCAGGCGAACAGAGGATCAATTACGGAGATTCTCGGGGAGCTGGTCAATGAAGCGGGATCGGAGCGGGGTAGCGAGCCCGACACCGGGGACATCGACGAAAACGATTCCGCCATCGTGCGGCTGGCCAACCAGGTCATTGCGGAAGCCTATCGGCTCGGGGCGTCGGACGTGCACATCGAGCCGTATTCGGAGCGGAAGGAAACGGCAGTGCGGTTTCGGGTCGACGGCACCTGTTTCACCTATATGAGGATCCCCGCGGTATATCGGCGGGCGATCGTTTCCCGAATAAAGATCATGGCTAATCTGGACATCGCGGAACGACGGAAACCGCAGGACGGGAAGATCCGGTACAAACTGGCCAGGGACCGCGAGATCGAACTGCGGATCGCAACGCTGCCGACGGCCGGCGGCAACGAGGACGTGGTCATGCGCTTGCTGACGGCGAGGGAAACGATGCCGTTGGAGGCGATGGAGTTTTCACCCGACAGTCTGCAGACCATCAAAGCGCTCGCGGAAAAGCCCTATGGCATCCTGCTGTGCGTGGGACCGACCGGATCGGGGAAGACGACCACGTTGCACGCCGTCCTCAGGCACATCAATACCGACGAGCGGAAGATTTGGACAGCGGAGGACCCGATCGAGATCACGCAAGAAGGCTTGCGGCAAGTCCAGGTGCAACCGAAGATCGGCTTTACCTTCGCCGCCGCGATGCGCGCCTTTCTCCGGGCGGACCCCGACGTGATCATGATCGGGGAGATGCGCGACAAGGAAACGGCGGACATTGCGATCGAGGCGTCCCTCACGGGGCATCTCGTCCTGAGCACCTTGCACACGAACAGTGCGGTCGAGACCGTGACTCGACTCCTCGATATGGGATGCGACTCCTTCAATTTTGCCGATGCCATGTTGGGAGTGTTGGCCAAGCGTCTCTGCAAGCGCATGTGCGAACACTGCAAGGAGGGGTACCATCCGACGCGCCAAGAATACGACGAGCTTGTTCAGGGCTACGGATTGCGGTATTGGGACAGACTCGGGGTCGAGTACACGGACGATCTGATCCTCTATCGGGGGCGGGGCTGCGAACTCTGCAACAAGACCGGCTTCAAAGGCCGTGTCCCGCTGCACGAGCTGCTTGTCGGATCGGAGGAAATCAAGAGTTTGATCCAGTCCCGGGCCAGAACGGCCGAGATTCTGAATGTCGCAATGCGTGAGGGCATGGTGACCCTGGTCCAGGACGGCATTCAAAAAGTCCTGCGCGGCCTCACCACGTACCGTCAAGTGCGCGCCGTAGCTATAAAGTAAACCGGAGCACGAGCACGTGCGGCACAGCGTCCTTTTTATGGGGTATTTTCCAGCAACGCGACGAATGCGCGCAATCGTCCGCAGGATTCAGCCGATAGCCGTATAAACTCCAACCCGCATCGATAGTCGGAAACCCACCGGACTCCGGCCAGCTCGATATCGACCGGCTCCGCGCCGTTCAGCAAATCGATCCGTAACGCAACGTGTGTGGAGAGAGCCGGAATACGGTCGGCCATCATGGCGCAGCCTTGCGCTGAAAGGTTCAGAACCGTCCCTTGATCCGGCCGCGAAAGATCTCCGAAGGTAGCCGGAAGTTGAACTCCAAAGCGACGCGCCCGCCTCGAATCTGACTTCACTGGTATTCCTCCCCGCGGCCTGCTCGTCCCTGTGCGTTCCTTGTCTTCATGAATGGACCGCAAACACCCTAGTTGCGGCTACGTTCCTTGTCAACACCGAACCACGCCAACCGGAGGTGAACAAAAACCGTACAGGTCGGAAGCCGAAAATTGTCCTCCATTTGCACGAAAAACGGCCCACAGAACTTAATGAGAGTCGGAAAAGATTGATGCCGATTCGCCAAGATGGTCAATCGAATCAGTGACTTTCGGGAGGGGGCATCGATGGCGCTCCAGGGCATGCCCCTTGCTGATCTTCACGTCCGCTATGCTCCGACAAAGATCCAAGGCCTGTTCCGTCGCCGCCCAAGAGAGCGGCTTCACCTTGATCGAGATCGCCATTGTGACAGCCATTATTGGAATCGCTGCAGCGTTGTCGGCGCCGAACCTCATGACCATGTACGCGCGGTACGAGCTCTATCAAACCACCACCTCTCTCTATCAAAGTCTGATGTTGGCCCGATCGGCGGCCGTGGCCCGCAACACGATGATCACCGCCACACCGTCGAATCTCCCGAGCGGGCAGGGGCAGGTGGTGTTCAACGCGGTGCTGAGCGCCGAGCCGTTCCCGCCGACCGTGGGATTCGTGCTGCCGCTGCCGGCGCAGCCGATCGGGTTCACCTCGCGCGGACTCAGCACGGCGCCCTTGGCCACGCAGACGATCCAGCTGAGGAGCGCGCGCGATCCCAACCTGGTGTACACAATTTCCCTTGCTCCTTCGGGCAAGCTGACCTGGTGCAATCGCGCCGTGAATCCGTGTCTGGTCCAGTCGAGCTGAAAAAGAGGGAGAGGACGGAGAGTCGCACGATGAGGTTACGCGGCGAAAAGGGGTTCACGTTGATGGAAGTGCTGATCTCGGCCACGGTGCTGAGCATCGGCGTGTTGGGCATGGCGGCGATGCAGGGCGTTTCCTTTACGAAGAACGTGGATGCGAACGATCTGTCTATCGTGACCAACATCGCCTCGGACATGATGGAACGGATTCAAAACAGCCGGCGATTCGCCTGGGCCTATAACAATCTCAGCACGGTCGGTCCGGGCAATTGTCTGGCCGGTGGCATTCCCGCGCCGCCGCCCGTCGCCCCGTTTCCGACGACACCGCTGTCGATCGCGGCTACGAGGAGAGTGCAGGGGGATTGCGTCCAGTGGCGCACACTGGTGCTGGCCTCCAATCTCCTGAACGTTCAAGGCACGGTGACCGTGGCGCCCGTGCTGCCGATCAGTTCGAACTCCGCCGCCGTTCAAGTAACGGTCCGAGTACAGTGGAACGAACGGGCCCAAGGTCAACGACTCCGGACAGTGGCCTTTCAAACGCAGATTGTTCCGGAGTGAGAAAGTCACGAAATGCGCGAACAATCGATAGGTGACTTCATGGCGGTGACGTCGGACTATGGAAGGGGAGCGGACTGCGGATTTACCTTGACGGAAATCATGGTCGCAACCGCCATGACGACGGCCATCTTGGCTGCCGGGTTTGCCGCTGTGACGGTTACTCAAAAGACCACGCGGATCACCGGGCAGGTGGGCACCACTCAAGCGACTGCGCGCAACGCACTCGACATGATCACGGCCGATTTGAAGCTCGCAGGGTTCGGGTTGCAGGGGTTACGGGGACCAGGAGGCCAAGGAGTTGTGGGGGGATGTCATATCAACGGCACACCCGCCAGTGTGGTCCCGGCCGATAACAATCCCGCCGGAGCGGACACAGGCCCGGATACGGTGTCGATGGTTGTGCCCATGACGAACTCCGTCGCCGCCGCTGGGCCCTTGTGGCAGGTCTTCGTCCCACCGGCCGGAACGATCGGGGGGCCCAATCTCCCGATCTCGAACATCCCGATGCCGGCTGGCGCGACGGCAGCCATGGGGGATGCAGTCCCGGGGGGAGGCGCTGCCCTTGTGGGGATGAACGTCTCGATCGCGGGAACGGCCGGCTCGGTCATTCAAAACGTGGGCGCCGGGAACCTTACCCTGAACCCATCGATTCCGGATCCGACCCAATACGGCACCGGCACCCAAGTGTACCTGTTGCAGTGCATCACCTATCAGGTGATTCCCCCGCCCGACAACTTCAATCTGTGCCAAGGCAATGCGCCTTGTTTAGTGCGCGGGGCGGTGCCAGCCGGCCTGGTATTGCCCGGAACGCCGCCGAACTGCAACCAGGCCGGATCGAACTGCGTCCCCATCATGGACGGAGTGGAAGATCTGCAGTTGGCCTATGCCTGCGATGGCTGCGATCCGCGGGTGAATTCTGGAAACCCGGACGGTCAACCGGACGATCTCGATCTCAGCAACCAGTTCGATCAAGCGGACTTCATCACCGATAGAAATTGGTTCGGAGTTGCCGCGCCGTACGGCACGTACATGACGCCGGACAAGATCCGACTGGTTCAGGTCACCATCGTGGCTCGACAGACGCGGACGGATCAGGGGATGGGAGAGGCCAATCAGGTTGTCCTGCACAACGGCGGGATCTTGACGGTCAGCGATCACAACCACGCCAACGGCGTGTTCGCGGCCGGTGACAATGCGTCCGCGGCGCAGCAGCAGGCGTATCTGCAATTCCGGAGACGGATCCTGACCAGAACGGTCGAATTGAGAAACCAGAGGCTCTGACGATGCAGGCGTTGCAAGACGATATGAAGGCGGCATTTCGGCGCGTCATCCGGGATGAGCGCGGGATCTCATTCATGGTCATGATGATCCTCGTGTTACTGACCGGAGTGCTGGGGGTGGCAGCGCTCACGATGACCGGCTTGGAGAACTCCATGGCCGGCGCCATCCGGATGGTCGAAGAGGGCACCCATGCGGCGGAGTCTTGCGTCGGGACATCGGTCAACGTGATTCAACAAAGCATAGATTCCGGGACGGTACCACCGAATTTAATCGCTCCACAAGGACCCGTGCCTGCCGCCAACGCCATGTTCTTAGGACAGGAGATCAACGGCGTCCAGGTGAATAATCCTGACACCGCCGTCGGGGCCGGCAACAATCCCAACATCGTCATGAACGTGAACAACTATGTCGTAAACGGCGATATCGATTTTCAATACCGCAAACAGAAAAGCGGAGGCACCTCGAGCATTGCGGCGGGCTACGATGGTAGCGGAACCGGTGCGGCTTCCGTCGACATGTTTTATCGCGTCGATTGCACGGCCGCCAATGCGGCAACAGGAGCAACCAGCCGTGTCATCGCTGTCTACGATTGTCTGGCGGCTGGCGATGGCTGCACACGCCGGACCTACTAATGAGAGAGAACTATTGGGAGGCACGCATGGGGGGGATACACCAAGTCGCGGCGGTGAGCCTAAAGGCGAGCAGAGTGTTGGTTGGGGTAGCGGCCATAGGACTCTTTGCTGTGACCGTTCCTGTTATTGTCTCTGCTGATCAGCCACTTCCGACTATCGCAGTGGGCTATCAAAACGGAAAGATCACCGCGGTCTATCAGACGTCCTTTCAGATTGATGGGCGGACCTACAGCCTGACGCCCGATGCCCAGATTCTCGATGACGACGGGAATCAACTGGATGCGAGTTATATCGTCAAAGAGATCGAGGCGAAATTTCGCGTGAAGAAGGACCAGAACGACAAAATCGAGAAGATGATCCTGATTCTGCCACGTTAAACGGAATGGGCCAGATCATGACCGACGGTGCAAGAGGGAGGATGCCATGAATCGCCGAGGTTTCGCAGTTCGTGGAGCCATCGTGAGCGCGCTCCTCGGAATAGTGACCGGTCCGAGCGCAACTCTGGCCCAAACCATGGACCAATACTATTCCGTGCCTCCCTTTGTATCTGAGCAGGTGGCACCGAACATCCTTCTGGTCTTGGATAACTCGGGCAGCATGGGTGGCAGGGCTTGCGATGCGACCTGGTGCGGGGTTCATTCGGACGGCACGCTCACGCCGGTCAATGAAAGTTTCGTCGCCGACAGCACCTACAGCGGGTATTTCGACACATTGCGCTGCTACACGTACGATGCAACGAATACCCGCTTCGTCGCCGGCACAGTCAAGGCGGCGGTCAGTACGGCCTGCCCCGCCACCGAGTGGGACGGCAATTTCCTCAATTGGGCCACCTTCCGACGATTCGACGCCCTCAAGAAGGCCATGACCGGTGGAGACTGCGCAGTCACTCGGGCTGCTGATGGAACGTGCCCCCCGACGGGAACACCGGCTTTGATCACCATTAAGGCGCAATCGGTGTTTAGCAGCGGTGCTTGCTGCCAGCACCACACCACGAACGCCGTTCCCAGCAGTGGGGCCAACGGGTACGCAGGACGGGTTCCGACCTCCGTGACGACCGGCACCCCGGCCAACCTCTACATTCATCTTCGTGGGGGCACCTCCGGTATGCAGGGCACCTTCTGTGTGGACAATGATACGAGCGCCCCGCCTAGTACGGGAACAGCCTGCAACAGGAACTCGGATGGGAGCAGCGACTCGGACAGTTTTACCGAATCCCAGTACAGCCTCCGATTGGCGATGGCAACCGAGCCGACCGGCGTCGTTCAACAGATCGGGGCCCAGGCCCGCTTCGGTCTCTTTGAGTTTAAAGGTTCCGGAGACGGCGCTAGAATGCTGGTCGGCATCGGTTCACGCCAGTCCATCGACTGGTCCGGCACGACGGTGGAGACCTTCAATACAAACATGGCCGCCATCCTCGATGGGATCGGAGAATCATTTCCTGCGACTTGGACACCGCTTTCTGAGTCCTTATATGAAGCCACACGGTATGTCGCGCAAATCGATACGACGTTCGCGACCGGTTATGTCTATCCTCTGGCCTATTCGCCCGGCGTGGCCTTCGCAACGACAGGGAAGGGATCGATAGGCCCCGGTGAAATCAGTGCGTTGACCGGCAGTGAGACATGTCCGGCCGGGTACCTCGCCAACGCCTGCGGCCGCGATCCCTATTTCTTCGGCAGCAACCATACCCCCGCCTGGGCGACGACATCCACGCAAGTGAGCTGTTGCAAAACGTTCATCATCCTTGTAACGGACGGCGAACCGACACAGGATCTGAACATCCCCACCGGGCTCCAGGATTTTGCCCATGGACAACATGGGCTTCATTGTACAGGGGGAAACTCCACCATCCATGCCCCCAACGGCACTTGTAATACGAATGCCGGCACTCCGGCTGCGACACTACTTGGCGAGCACAAGACAGACTATGCCAATAACGGGACTCACTACCTGGACGATGTGGCCTATTGGGCCCATACCAATGACCTTCGGCCTTGCAACGGCACCGCAGATGGCACAATTGCGGTGCTCGGTGTCACGGGGCATTGCCTGCCGGGATTGCAGAACATCTCCTTCTATACCTTCTTTGCGTTCGGGAACATTGCCGGCCGCGAACTTTTGATGCACGCCGCCCGGCTCGGTGGGTTTGAGGACAGTAACAACAATAATCTTCCTGATCTGGTGAGTGAGTGGGATAAGGTGATCAATGCGACCGGTGCTCCGGGGAGCGATGGTATCCCTGACACGTATTTCGAATCATCGAATGTCGATGACTTGCAAGAACGGTTGATGGCGACGATCACCGCTATTCTCCGGAAAAGTGCATCGGGTACCTCGATCTCAGTCTTGGCGACGTCCGCCTCCGGTGAAGGCTCCATCTATCAAGCCTATTTCTTCACCAGCGACATCGGACAGGGCGGGGCCAACGTGAAATGGACAGGGTATACCCATGCCCTGTTCATTGACACCTTCGGGAATTTCCGAGAGGATACGAACCAGGATGGCGTGTTGAACTATCAGCAGGACCGGATCGTCACGACGCGATACGACAACGATCCGGCCAGTCCGACTTACCAAAAAGTGCTGGTCGACAAATACGAAGATTTGAACGGCGACGGCGTGGCTGATAGTGCGACACCCGTCGTGCTTGGGGCCGATCTCAAATCCATCATCCCGATCTGGGAAGCGGGCAAAGAGCTGGCCATGACTCCGTCGGGTTCCCGTAAGATCCTGACGTGGGTCGATACCAACAACAATGGGCTCGTCGATCCGACCGAGCAAATGGATTTCAGCACCGCGAACTGCAACACCCTGAGGGACTATCTGCGGTATCCGGGCGATGCTTGCGCGGGCAGCAGCAATGCCATGAACCTCATCAACTTTATACGAGGCGATGAAGTGACCGGCCTTCGGACGAGAATGTTGGAAGTGCCGATCGGGAGCGGATCCTATCAGGTTTGGAAGCTAGGCGATCCAATTCATTCGACGCCGACCATCGTGGGCGCGCCGAAAGAACGCTACGACTTGATCTATGGCGATCCGACCTACAACACATTCTATCAGCAATACCGGAATCGACGGCAGGTCGCTTATGTCGGAGCGAACGACGGCATGCTCCATGCCTTCAACGCCGGCTATTACCATAAGGGCGACGATCCGACGACACCGGGGGTAACAGAGCACGGATGGTTCACCAGAACCCCGACCGACAACTCGGGAGGGCCCAAATTGGGAGCCGAGCTTTGGGGATTCATCCCCTATCAGCTGTTGCCGCAACTCCAGTGGTTGGCCAGGACCGACTACACGCACGTGTATTACGTGGATTTGAAGCCCAAGGTGTCGGATGTCCGGATCTTCACCCCGGATGCCGACCATCCAGACGGCTGGGGGACGATTCTTATTGGCGGGTTCCGCCTGGGCGGAAGTTGCGGACAATGTGCGGCCGGGTCCGGAGCCCCGCCGATGGTCGTCAACATCGGTGGGACGAACCGCACCTTCTATAGCGCCTATTTTGTGCTCGACATCACGAATCCAGAGGTCGATCCGAAACTGCTCTGGGTGTTTACCGACAGCGGGTTGGGTCTTACCACCGCCTATCCGGCCATTGCGCGTGTGAATCCCACTAGTGATCCGTCCACCAGCAAGACCAACGAGAAATGGTATGTGATTTTCGGCTCTGGACCTAACGGCTATCAGGCGGATTTGCCGTCGAGCCCCAGCCAGACGGCGAAGCTCTATGTGGTCGATCTGGTCCAAGGCCCCGGTGCGGGCAACAGCAATGTCACGACCATGCCGGTAGGTTCATGGCGTTCTTTCATGAATCACGTGATCACGGTCGATAAGGACCTCGATTATCGAGTCGATGTCGCCTATTCCGGCAGAACCATTCATGACGGGTCGCTGCCATGGCGCGGCAAGTTGTACCGGCTCACAACCAGTGGGTGCACCAATGCCCCTTGTTCTCCCTCGACCTGGGGGGTTGCGGATGGCGGCAATCGGGCTCCGACCGAGGTGATCGACACATTCAACGACCCGGGTCTTGGAACGCTCGAAGTCGGGCCCATCACGGCGGCCCCAACGGTCACCATCGATGATGCGAACATGGTCTGGGTTTTCTTCGGGACAGGCCGGTACTACGGCAATTCGGACAAAGTCGATAACAATGTCCAACGCCTGTTCGGAATCAAAGATTCCGTCCTCAACGGACTCTGTACTCAAACGAGCACGGTGAATTGCCAGGACAACGATCTTGTGGATGTCACTAATGCCGTTGTGTGTCTTGTCTGCACTGGAAGCACCAATCAGGTGACCGATCCGACCAATCCCGGCGTGACCACCTTCAGTGGAACGGGAACGACTTCGATGGTGGGGCTGGTACAAAGCAAGGACGGGTGGCGTGTCACGCTGCCGACCGGGTCGGGAACCAACTCCGCGGAACGGTCGGTGGTCAGCCCGACACTGATCGGAGGAACAGTATTCTTCCCGACCTTCGTGCCGACGAACGACTTCTGCGCATCTTCTGGGAACAGCTATCTGTACGCGCTGTTCTACAAGACCGGCACGGCGGCTACGACGCCGGTCATCGGCACCGCCACTTCAGGAAGCAATGTGAATATCACGACCAAGATCGCTCTGGGCGTGGGTATGGCTTCGTCGATGTCCGTCCAGATCGGCTCGCAAGGTTCGGGTGGCCAGGGAGTCGGCGGGACGGGTGGAGCCGGGTGCAGCGGCGGGATGATGGGGGCTGTCCAGATGAGCACCGGTGCCGCGACACAACCCTGTACAAGCGCCGGCGACTACTACAGCAGGTTCGTGAGCTGGGTGCATCAACGCGACTGAGGAAATCGCTTGATCGAACGGAGTCCCACGGTTGTTTTCAAACCGAGGCGACGGCAAACCGTCGCCTCGGTGCCGTTTCGCAAGCTGGATTCTCCCGGCCATTCGGTACCATCAAATTCTCCTTCCATCGGTGAGGCTTCGAGGCCTGCCACCCTGTTTTTCTTCCTTTCCATGGTTTCGATAGGGCTTTGGGGTGCGGTGTCCTGTACAGATCGCTCGCAGCCACCAGCTTCCTCGGGGGCACTCTCTGCACCGGTGGGGAATCGCCCCCCGGTGATCACGTCCGCGAGATTCCTGAACGATCCCTTGCAATTGACCGAGCCGGTCGCCGTGCAGATCCTCGCCGAGGATCCGGAACGGGAAGCGGTGTCCTATTCGTACCAGTGGTATGTGGATGGCGTTCCGTTGAAGGGCCAGACGAATGCAACGTTGCCGGCCGAATTGCTTCGCCGCGGCCAACGAGTCAGCGTGGAGATCGTCCCGGCAGACACGACCCAGAAGGGGCGGGCCTACCGAGTCCCGCCGGTGGTCGTAGGGAACACACCCCCTACCGTGCAGACGGTGACGATCCATCCACCGGCCGCGCAACCCGGTGATAGACTCGAAGCGAAATCCGAAGCCAGCGATCCGGACCATGATCGCATCGACCTGACCTATCGCTGGTTTAGGAATAATGTTCTCGTGAAGGAAGGCGAGGACGCGTTTCTTGATACCACGGGGTTTGTCGCGCAGGACAAGATCGTGGTCGAAGTTACGGCTCGTGATCCCGGCGCCGTAGGCAATACGGTGCGATCGCATCAATTTGTCATGGGGAACAGTCTGCCGAAGATCGTCTCAATACCTCCGGTATCTGGAACTTCGGACTCCTACACGTATGCGGTCAAAGCCGTTGATTCCGATGGCGATGCGCTGACCTACCACCTGGAGGCCGCTCCGTCCGGCATGACGATCGGCGAGCGAACCGGCCAGATTGAGTGGCATGTTCCCACGCACCAGCCGGGAGTCTATCACGTCAAGATCGTCGTCAAAGACGGTCGAGGAGGGACTTCGTTTCAAGAGTTCGATCTCACACTTACCGCCGCTTCTCCCGCCAAACAGGCCGGGGCCTGATCTCTCATGTCCGCAACGACCCCGCTTCCGCTTGTCTAACCTTTTTCTTGTCTGTTAAGATAACTTAAACGCTTAGTCTGGAGGGAGAACGCTCCGCGCT
This sequence comes from uncultured Nitrospira sp., assembly GCA_964445795.1. Lineage (GTDB taxonomy): Bacteria > Nitrospirota > Nitrospiria > Nitrospirales > Nitrospiraceae > Nitrospira_D. Next base: position 142,372 of record CAYULI010000001.1, read on the forward strand.
CGTGCGTAAGCTGAAATTACGAGAAGGCACTGACACGGCCGCCCTCTTCGGTCACCATGACCGGCACCTCAAGTTGATCGAAGATGAATTGGGTGTGCGGCTATCGGCGCGCGGAGAAGAACTTACCCTCGACGGCCTTCCCGAAGCTACCCGACAAGCCGAACGCGTTCTGCTGGAACTCGCCTCCCTGACCAACGAAGGCATGACGCTGCAAGAGGACGATGTCGCGCACGCATTGAATGCCCTCCGCCAGAGTCCCGAGGCGTCGCTCAGAGACGTGCTGAGCGGTTCCACGACAATCGTCACGAAGAAACGGTTCGTCGGCCCCAAATCACCTACGCAAAAGGCCTACATCGCCGCGATCGAGAAATATGACATCGTGATCGCCATCGGGCCGGCCGGTACCGGCAAGACCTATCTGGCCATGGCGATGGCCGTGAGCGCGTTGATGAAGAAGGAAGTGAGCCGGATCATTCTGGCTCGGCCGGCGGTCGAGGCGGGGGAGAAGCTCGGGTTTCTGCCCGGCGACATGTACGAAAAGGTGAATCCCTACCTGCGCCCACTGTACGACGCGCTCTTCGACATGATGGACGTGGAGCGGGCGAACCGTCTGATCGAACGCGGCGACATCGAGATCGCCCCGTTGGCGTTCATGCGCGGCCGAACGCTGAACGATTCGTTCGTCATCCTGGACGAAGCGCAAAACGCCACGGCCGAGCAAATGAAAATGTTCCTGACACGCTTGGGGTTCCATTCCAAAGTGGTGGTCACCGGCGACATCACGCAGGTCGATCTTCCCAGCGATCGTGTCTCGGGGCTGATCGAGGTCAAAGAAATTCTTCGCGATATCGACGGCATCCAATTCGTCTATTTCGACGAAAAGGATGTCGTGCGCCATCGTCTCGTGCAGGACATCATCAAAGCCTATGATCGCCACCAGACCAGCGCCCGGCCGGAGTCCAAAAGCTCACGCCCCCAGTCTTCGTCTCACGCCGCGCCGGCGGCCGTCCGGCAAGTTCCTCCGCTGGGAGCGCCCTCCAAGGACCGCTGGGGCCAGCCTCACTAGATGGCTGTGTACGTTCGGGCTCGCCTGAAAGGCGCCAAAATCCGCCGGAGCCGTTTCGTGCGGTTCAGCGAGCAGGTGCTCGCGGCCGCAGGCGAATCCGCATCGGAACTCAGCGTGGAACTCGTCGGCGATCGCCGCATGCGCACGCTGAACCGACGCTACCGGAAGAAAGATCGGACGACCGATGTGCTGGCCTTTGCCATGCGGGAGGCGGCCAATCCTTGCCCGACCCTTCTGGGCGACGTGGTCATCTCGATCCCCACCGCCGTCAAGCAGGCCAAAGCGGCCGGGCGTTCATTGGACGAGGAGCTTGCAGTGCTGTTGGTTCACGGGGTCCTTCACCTCTGCGGATACGATCATGAGCGCGGCAAGCGGGAAGCCTTGCGCATGCGACGGCGCGAGCGCGCCATTCTGGGACAGATAAAACCCGTTCCGAACCTTGTGTCCGGTGTGGATGGGTGCGGCAGGAGGCGTCGTTGACCATGGGGTGGTTTCAGCGGCTAAGCGAGGGGCTCAGCAAGACCCGAGGCGTCGTCAGGCAATCCTTGGCCCGTTTTCTGGGCCGCGCCCCGGATCCGGCGTTGATCGAGGAACTCGAAGGTGCCCTCCTGAGCGCCGACCTTGGCGCGCGCGTGGTGGCCCGTTTGATGGATCAAGTGACCGAACAGACACGCGGCCTGAGCAGCGCGACGTCCGAGGATCTTCAAAATATCCTGAGCCGCTCGCTGTACGGCGTGCTGCTGCAGGTGGCCGGCCCTTCGATGAAACAGCTTATTGAAAAGGGTCCCAGGCCTTTCGTCATCCTGGTGGTCGGAGTCAACGGGGTCGGGAAAACCACGACAATTGCGAAGATGGCGCAGCGGCTGGTGCAAGCCGGGCGGCGGCCGTTGCTGGTGGCCGGCGACACGTTCCGCGCGGCGGCGATCGACCAGTTGCAGGTTTGGGCGGATCGGATCGGCGTGGACGTTATCCGCCACCGCCCCGGGGCCGATCCCGCGGCCGTCGCGTTCGACGGCATTGCGGCGGCCAAAGCGCGGTCGGTCGACGTCGTGTTGATCGATACAGCCGGGCGCCTCCATACCAAGTCGAATCTCATGGACGAGCTCCGGAAAGTCAAACGTGTGATCGGGCAGGCATTACCCGGTGCCCCGCACGAAGTGCTGCTGGTGTTGGATGCGACCATCGGGCAAAACGCGTTGGCGCAGGCCCGCCAGTTCCATGAAGCGGTCACCGTCACCGGGCTGGTTTTGACGAAGCTGGACGGAACCGCGCGGGGAGGAATCGTCGTGGCGATCGCCGAAGAGACGAAGATTCCGGTCCGCCTGATCGGCGTGGGCGAGAGCGTCGAGGACCTGCAGGACTTCAACCCCGAGGCGTTCGTCGCTGCCTTGTTCGGGCAGTCGCAGACCTGCGCATAACCCCGCATTTTCTTCTCATCCCTTCCGGGCCGTGGTATCCTGTTGTCGTTCTTCATCCTGCGCATCTCATTCGGCTCGGAAGGCGTGACCGACGATGATCAAGCTCCTGATCGTTGACGACGATCAAATGAACTGTGATCTCCTGCAGAATGTGTTTACCCGCCACGGGTATCAGGTGATCTCGACCACGAGCGGACGGGAAGGGCTGACGTTGTTCCGCAAGCATGCCCCCCGGGTGACGATTCTTGATCTCCGCATGCCCGAAATGGACGGGTTGACGGTCCTGAAAGAAATCCGGGCGCTGGACCCCCATGCGCCGGTCATCATTCTCGGGGGCGGTGCCACCGAAGTGCAGGAAAACCAGGCACGCGGGCTGCGGGTCACCGATTTTATCCGCAAGGGCCTGTCCCTCGACATCCTCGTGGAAGCGGTCAACCGGGTGTCGCAGCTTCCCGCGCCTCCGAGCAGCATCCCGGTTCCTTCCGGCAACGGCCACCCGGTTCAACAGATGGACGAGTCCATCTTGGTGGTCGACGACGACCCGTTGATCCGCGACCTCCTGGTTCAGTTTCTGAGTCTCAGAGGATATCGGGCGCTTGGCGTCGGCGACGGACACGAAGCGTTGAAGATGGTGGAAAACGCGCCGCCCGACATGATTCTGCTCGACCTCATCATGCCCGGCATGTCCGGTATCGAAGTGCTTCAGGCCCTCCGCGACCGGGACTATCCCGGCGGGATCGTCATCATGACGGGGAGCCACAACGAGGAACTGCTCGAAGACGCTTGGGCGCTGGGACCGCAGGAAGTGGTGGTGAAACCGATCGACCTCGAGCGCCTCCTGACCGCAATCCAGCTTGTGCTGGTCTGCCGCGAATGCTAAAAGTTTCCCGATGTTCGTCGGGAAATTCGCCGTTCAATCGAGCCTGCCGGTCGTCCTCTTTGCCGTGCTCGTTCCGGGACTGGGCCGCGCTTCCGACCAAGCCCGTATCGTCCAGCACGAGTTGGCGGTCGAGCTGAGTCCCGACTCGCACCGCTTACTGGCGCACGATCGCGTGACAGTGGAGCTACCCGGCACAGCGACCACGGTGACGTTCACACTGGCGCCGACGCTGCGTGTCGAGTCCGTCGTCCTCCAACCTCATTCGGGCACGGGCTACCCCGCGCAATCGGACAAGATTCTTCCGTTCACGGTGGAACGGCACGCGGAGGCGGCGACGCAGCGCATCCTCGTGACAGTGCCTCCGCGTCGGGAAGGGCGCGCGACCCTGGCTTGGACCTACCAGGGCGCGATCGACGATCCGCCGAAAGAGCCGCGCCATCTGCGATTCGTGACCCCCAGCGAAACCGCCGGGCATATCGGGCCGGAAGGGGTGTATCTGAGCAGCGAAAGCCAGTGGTACCCCAATATCGACGGGTCGCTCAGTGGCTACCAGGTCACTGCGAAAGTCCCGCAGGGATGGACCGTCGTGACGCAGGGGGCGAAGATTCGGGAGACGACCGGCGAGGGAACGACCAGTTCGACGTGGGTCGTGCGGGACCGGTCGGAGGCGCTCACCCTCGTGGCCAACAAGTTCGTCGTGAAGACGCGCGAGTGGAAGGGACCGAGCGGGCAACGGGTCGAGCTGGCGACGTACTTCTTTCCCGACAACATCGCGCTGGCCGACGAGTACCTGGACGCCACGGCGAAGTACCTTGACGCCTACGTGCCGCTGCTGGGCGAGTATCCGTTCGAGAAATTCGCCGTCGTGGAGAACTTCTTCGCCAGCGGGCTCGGCATGCCGTCGTTCACCCTACTCGGCAGCGGCAGCATTATGCGGCACTATGTGCAACCCTATGCGCTGGGCCACGAAATCGTCCATTCGTGGATCGGCAATTCGGTCTTCAACCGGCCCGGGCAGGGCAACTGGGTGGAAGGGCTGACCACCTATTTGGCCAACTATTATTGGCACGAATGGATCGGCGACGCGGCGCAGGCCCGCGAGCAGCGCCGACTGATGATCCAAGGGTACAGCCTCTATGCGGCGCCGGACCAGGATTATCCCGTCGCGCAGTTTCAGCGCAAGAGCGACGAAACGGACAACGCCATCGGCTATCAGAAAGCCGCCTTCGTCGTTCATCTCTTGCGCAGGGAAATCGGCGATGCGGCCTTCTGGGGCGCGTTGAAAACGTTCGTCGCCCGCTTTCGCAACCGCTTTGCCGACTGGAGCGATCTCGAGGCGACCTTCTCGAAGGAAAGCGGCCGTGATTTGCGATGGTTTTTTGAACAGTGGGTGGAGCAGCCGGGCGCGCCGGCTCTGTCTCTCGGCGAGGTCCGCGCCGACCGGACGACCGACGCCGGCGGGCGGAACGTGTGGAGAGTGACGGTCCAAGTGCGGCAGGCGGGCAAGCCGTTTCGAGCGACAGTCCCCGTCCAGATCACGATGAGCGACGCGATCGAGACCCGATGGATACCGATCAGCCGACCGGCGGAAACGGCCGAGTTCGTTTTGTCCCATCGGCCGCTGCTGGTGCGGCTCGACCCCGATCTGACGGTGTTTCGCCGGCTCGAGCGCACACAGCTCCCGCCGATGCTGAACGGATACGTGACCGATCGGCGCAGAACGGTCGTGTCGGCGTTTTCCGATCCGACCTCTCCCCTGCAACAGGTCATCGCGCGGATTGCCGATCAGGAAGCCGGACGGCCTGAAGACCGGAAAACGACGCGAGTCGGTGCACCGGACACCGTTCCGCCGGAGGGATCAGTCCTGGTCCTGACGGATCCTGCCGGGCGGAGCGCCGTCCGGGGGCTCATCGGAGAGTCCTGCGGGGAGCGTGTCGCGTTGGAAGAGACGGGAGTTCGGATCGACGGGCGGGCGTACGAGGGCCCGGCATTGGCGGTGCTCTTCTCCTGCCCGCGGGCGAACGTGCCGGGCGGCGTCGTGACGGTCCTGTACGGGGTGACGCCCTCCGCGGTTGCCAAGGTGTCGCGCCTCTTGTTTTACTACGGCTGGCAGAGCTACGTGATTTTCCGTGACGGAGCCGTGGAGACGCGCGGGCTCTGGGAACCGGCGCAAGATGCCGATGTCCAGGAGGTTCGAATCGATGCGAGTCAGTAACCGAGTTCGTCGATCCATGCTGCCCCTGTGCCTGGCCTTGCTGTTGCCGGCGACCGGCACGGCGGGAGATCACCGCGAGGAGCCGCGGAAGGCTGGCTCGACCGCTTCCGGGGAACGCCATCTGGCCAATATCCGGCAACTCACGTTCGGCCGCCAGAACGCCGAGGCCTATTTTTCCTTCAGCGGCACCAAACTGATTTTTCAATCGACGAACAACTGGATGAAGGATTCCTTCGCAGCGACCCATCAGCCGGACGAGATCGGGCTGGGGTGCTATCAGATGTACGTCATGGACCTCGACAGCGACACGGTCCGGCTGGTCAGCACGGGCATGGGCGCCACCACCTGCGGCTACTTTTTCCCGGGCGACCGCCGCGTGCTGTATGCGTCGACCCACGCGGCCGGCCCGAACTGTCCGCCCAAGCCGAAGCGGGACGGCGCCTACCGGTGGGCGCTCGACGACTACGATCTCTACGCCGTGCGCATCGACGGGCAGCAGATGCAGCGCCTCACCGTCACGCGGGGCTACGACGCGGAAGCGACCGTGTCGCCGGACGGCAAGACCATCGTGTGGACGTCCGTGAAAGACGGCGACCTCGACATCTACGCCATGAACCTGGACGGCACCAACGTGCGCCGCCTGACCGACGACGTGGGGTACGACGGCGGCGCGTTTTTCTCGCCGGACAGCAAGCGGATCGTCTATCGGGCGCATCATCCGACCGACCCGGCGGAGATCGCGCGCTACAAGGAATTGCTGGCCCAGCGACTCGTCGAACCGGGGCAATTGGAAATCTTCGTCATGAACGCGGATGGCTCGAGCAAGAGGCAGGTCACCTCGAACGGCGCATCGAACTTCGCCCCCTATTTTCACCCGGACGGTCGGCGCATCATCTTTTCATCCAATGTGGAGACAAGGGGGGAGGGCGGCCGGCCGAGTTTTCACCTGTACCTGATCGGCGACGACGGGACCGGGTTGGAGCGCGTGACCTTCGAAGGGACCTTCAATAGCTTTCCGATGTTCTCGCCGGACGGAACACGCCTCGTCTGGATTTCGGACCGCAACGCGAAGGACCCCGGTGAGTTCAACGTCTTTCTCGCCGATTGGGTCCCATAGCCCACATGATGCACATGGGGTAAGGCGGTGATGGGTGGCCGGTGAACGGCGGTGAGCGGGAACAGCGGGACGAGCGAGCAACGCGCGACTCGTCGATGGTTCGAATCCCGCCAGTCCCGCGCGTCGGGCACAACGGCGTGCCGCTCGCCTTGTCCTGTGCCGCCATCGTACTCGTCTTCATCGGACTTCTCGAATTCGATCTCCCCGTCGTCCGCTACCTGCGTCTGTTCACGACGCACAGCGCCGGCGAGGCGCTGACGGTGCCATGGATGGCCTGGGTCAGCGACGCCGGCGATTGGGTGGGCGAGGGATTCCGCCTGGTGGCCGTCAGCGCGGTCTTGCTGATCGCCGGATGGAGCTTCTCCAAGCCCACAGTCACGTCCGCCGCCGTGGAGACGCTGCTGGCGCACGGGATTGCGGCGTTGCTGTCGAACGGGCTGAAACACTTGTTGGGGCGGCCTCGGCCGAAGTTCGTCCATTCCGGCGAGTGGCAGTTTACGCCCTCGTGGGGGTCCGGGTGGGACTCGTTTCCCTCCGGACATACGACCGCTAGTTTCGCCGTGGCCGCGGCGCTTGCCCGGCGGTTTCCCTCCCTCGGTCCGCTCTGCTACGGCGTCGCGATCTTTGTCGGACTCAGCCGCGTCATCCGGGGCTCACATTTTCCCACGGACGTGTTCGGCGGCGCAGTCCTCGGCCTGTTGAGCGGCTCGCTGGCTTCGGCTCCCTGGACCGATTGGCGGGCGTCGATCCGGGACGGACTCCGCCATGCCGCCGTCGGCTCCGTCGCGGCGTTCGCCCTGCTCTGGGCCCTCGCGCGTCCGGCCGACGGCGGGACCGCCGGCGCGGCGTTCACCGGCTTGGGGGCGGCGGCCGTCGTGAGCGGACTGTGGCTGCGTCGAGCGAAGTGGAGCGCCGGCGAACGCCTCGTTACGGCCTGGAAGGACAGGGCCTCGCGGGCGCTGATCGGCTATGGACTGGCCGCGATGACGACGGCGCCGCTCGTCGTGGCGGCCGCGGGTTTGGCCTGTTTGGCGTTCATGTTGGGCGGCGCGGATGATCAAGGTCCGATTCCGCCGGCGTCCCATGTCAGGAGCATGGCGGGCGAAGCGGTGCTCGTCGGGAGTGTCGGACTGGCGGTCCTCATCCTAATGGAAGGGCGGGGCGTCCTGCCGTTGCCGTGAAGGGCGGGACGCTGCGAGCGGAATCGCCGAGGTTAATGGCCGAAAATCCGGGGAGGCGTCGTGGGGAGAGGCGCAGCGTTGTCGGGAATCGTCACCATGGGTTCGCTTCCGAGGAGGAAGTAGCCGTACCGCTTCGACAGTGGCTGATACGCGGCGGCTTCCGGAGGCAGGGAGCCTCGGAGCGTTTCCGGAAGGATAATCATCGTGCGCCCTCCGCGCGCCAGCGCCTGCCGCAGGCGATCCGGCTCGCTGGCCGGAATGAATTCCACTTTCCGTTTGGCATAAAACGCCAACGAGGGTCGCGTGACGCCGAAGGCGATCAGTTGATCGCTCGGTCCCAGATTCAGCCCGGCGATGTAGGCCAACTCTTGGGGCGGCGCGATGAAGATGCGATTGACCCCGGGCAGGATCAACTGCATGAGCACGAGCACCGTACAGGCCAACGATCCGCCGACCGCCCAAAAGGCCCCGCCGCGCCGTTGCTCCGAGAGTCCGAAATAGCCCACCAGCCCCATGCCGAGCATCAGCAGCGTCGCGGCCAGATAGGGGCCATGACCCAGCGTGAACTGCGTGGCCAACGGGAATTCCTTGGTCAGCTTGGCGGCGACAAAGGTATCGTAGGCCCAGGGCAAGGACGCGAAGGCGCCGGCCAGGAGAAATCCCAAGACCATGACGGTATGGATCGCGGCGGTGGCGCCCGTTGTCTGGGGGACGCTCACACAGCGCGACCAATAGGACGCCGTCAAAATCGCCGCGGCCGGAAACAGCGGAGCGATGTAGTGAGGCAGCCGGGTGGACGACAGCGTAAAGAAGAGGAAGGTGCCGGCGATCCACACCGCCGCGAACCAGTCCAGCTTGTCCGGGACCGGACGGTCCGAGGCGAGGGGCGAGGGGCCAGAAGCTCTCGCGCCCCTGGCCTCGCGCCATTCCTTGAACGCGGTATACCAGGCAAACGGCAGCCAGCCGCTCCAGGGGAAAAACCCGAGCAGCAGCACCGGCACGTAGAACAGGACCGTGAAGCTGTGCCCCTCCATCGGATTCAGGAACCGACCCACCGTGTTGGCTTGGGCCGATGCGGTGTAGTCGCTGCCGTGCAGGACCCACATCGCGGCATACCAGGGCAACGCGATCACGGCGAACAGCGCACCGCCGGCCAGCGGCTTCCCGTGCTGCCGGAACCAAGTCCAACGGCCTGTCACCGTGAGGTACAGCGTCACGGTGATCAACGGCACGAGGAGGCCGACCGGGCCTTTGGCCAGTGTGCCGAACGCCATGGCCACGTACCAGAGCCACAACCAGCCGCGCCGACCCGTCCCCTCCGCGCCCAGCCAAAAGGCGTAGAGCGCCAGCGTCGTAAAAAACACCAGCACGCTGTCGGTCAAAGCCATGCGGCTGAGGCTGATCATCTCCACGTTCAGCAGCAACATGAGCGAGCCGATCAGCGCGGTCGCCGGATCGCGGACGCCCAGGAGAAACCCGTAGGTCATGACGATGAGGCCGAGCGCGAACACGGCCGAGGGCAGGCGGGCGGCGAGTTCGGACACGCCCAAGACGCGATAGCCGGCGGACATCAGCCAGTACACCAATGCCGGCTTGGCGTAGCGGGGCTCGTAATTGAACGTCGGGCTGATCCAATCGCCGCGTTCCAGCATTTCCCGCCCGGCTTCGGCGTTACGCCCTTCGTCCCGGTCGGTCAGCCCCATGGAACCGAGATCCCAGAAAAAGAAGAGCCCTGCGAGGAGCACCAGAATGGTGAGATGAAACGGGATGCGCGCGGGTGGCATGGGCGTCAGCGATGGGGTGGTCTGCGGGGCCTCATGATTGCGACGACGGCGGGATCAAGGTGGAGGTCGGCGTGGGCGACGGTCTGTAGATCAGCATGAGGTTCCGCACGTAGACGATCGCCCCCACGCTCTGTCCCGCGATGAAGACGGGATCGAGCCGATAGATCGCGTAGGCCAGCGTAATCAGCCCCCCCGCGAGGCTCATGTACCAAAAAGAAATCGGTACCTTGCTCTTGGCGCTGCGCTCCGACGCCCACCATTGAAGAATCCACCGGCCGAAGAACAGGCCTTGTCCGAGGAAGCCGACCGCGATCCAGATGGTTTCAGTTGTGCTCATAGAAAGGCCAGAGGCGAGAGGCTAGGGGCAAGGGGTGGTGCGCCTCGCTTGGATGAGTTTGCCGATTCTTCTTCCAAGAGTGGCGTATTCTTTCTCAAGCGCCTCATACATGGCTCCATTAAGATAGCCTATTTCGTGCGCTATCTGGAGTTGTGTGCGTAATTCAGCGACGGACCCTTTGGCAATGAAAAAAAATCTGACTGATTCCTTGTCAGTTTCTCGTTCGTCTCCTTCAGCAAGATTGCTCGCTACGCTGACCGCACTGCGCCGTATCTGGTCTCTGAGGCCGAAGTCGATGCCTTTCATTTCGCCATCCGATACGCCGTAAACCAATACCGCAAGATCCTTTGCTTTCTGCCAGACGGCAAGGTCTTTGAAGCCTTTGCCTCCCACCTCTAGCCTCTGGCCTCTGGCCTCGCGCCGTTTCTAAAGCGGTACCGCAGCACCCGCGATTGCATCCAGCGGACGGCCAGGAGATCGTACAGGCCCTTGAAGAGCCGGTTGCCGATGCCGTACTTCGAGACGCCGTGCGCGCGCGGATAGTGGCGGACCGGCACTTCGACGACCGTGAAGCCGTGCATCAGCGCCAGGGCGGGAAAGAATCGGTGCATGCCGGCGAAGAGGGGCATCCTGTCCACCACGGCGCGGCGAAAAATCTTCAGCGAACACCCGGTGTCGTGCACGCGATCGCCTGTGACGGCGCTGCGCACGGCGTTGGCGATGTGGGAGGAGAGCTTGCGCACCAGGTTGTCATGGCGCGTCGTTCTCCAGCCGCAGACGAGGTCGTGGGTCTGCGCCAACGGCAGCAGCGTCTCGATGTCCGCCGGATCGTTTTGCAGATCCCCGTCCAGCGTAATCACGAGCGCGCCGGTGGAATGTTTGAACCCCGCGTCGAGCGCGGCGGACTGCCCGTAATTGCGATCGAAGTGCAGTACGCGCACCGCCGGATAGGTCCGCGCCAGCTCATCCAGCAACTCGCTGCTGCCGTCCGTGCTGCCGTCGTCGATGAAGAGCACTTCGTAAGGGGCGGTCCGGGATTCGACGCGGGCGTCGAGCACTTTGAGCAGGCGCTCGGTCAACGGCCCCAGATTGTCGCGCTCGTCCTTGATGGGAATGACGACGGAGGCCCACGGGCAAAGCGATGCGGTCATAACGAGCGAAGGCTCCGGGCCGGCTTGGCGTGGCGTGCGGTCACGGGCGCATTCTAACGAACGGGTGGGAGCGGGTCAAACGGAGGCGGCCGCGCGCGTCGCGTGTTCTCACAGCGTGACCCGCCGCTCGGCGTGGGTGAACGTGGGATCGTTCGACAGAAAAATAACCGACCAGGGCTCGTCCTTGCTGCACAGTCGTCGCAAGATCGTGTCGCGGAGCGAGGGCATCATGCTGTGCAGCGTCCCGTCCACGATCAGCACGTGCGGCCGCGTGATAATCGCCCGTGCCAGCAAGAGCCGGAGCGTTTGGCTCAGGGTGAATTGGCCGGGCTGCCCCGTCACGATCGTCGACAATCCGTGGGAGAGCCGGTCCACGTCCTCGTCCAGCTCGACGAACCGGAGCGCCCATTGGATGTCCTCGTAGGCGATCGACGGCCGCCCGAGCGTCAGATTGTCTTCGATCGTGCCGTCCAGCAACGTGGGCAGGGAATCCAACATCAGGCTCCGGCACGCGTCGATGGAATCGAGCCCCGCCTCGACCAGATTCACGTCGTTGTAGCGCACCACGCCGGTCGTCGGCGCGAGCAGTCCGGCGAGGACCTTGGCCAGCGCGGTTTTCTCGGAGCTGGTGCGGCACTGGACCGCCACCTTTTCGCCGGGCGCGACCTCGAGATTGAAGCCCTCGAAGAGCGGCGGCGAGCCGGGGTAGGCGAACGAGACGTCCTTGGCCGTCACCTTGACGCCTCCCATCCCGAACGGATCGAGCGGGACGACGGGGCGCGCGCCGGATTCGTCGTAGGGGAGCGAGAAAAACGCCCCCAGCTCGCGGAACGACACGAACGCGAAAAACATGTGGACCATCCGGCGCGCCAGCGTATCCATGTTCAGCAGCAGTTGCCCGGCCAGCAGCTCGGAGGCGGCGAACTGGCCGACGGTCAACTGGCCCTGCGCCACCAGCATGCCGGCGGTCGCGATCATGCCGCTGTGGCCCACGACCTGCCAGAGGGCGGCGGCCTTGTACTGGCGGCCCGTCAGGAGATCGGACCGGCGCTGGCGCACGCGCACGTACGCCTTGGTCAGCGCGTCGGTCCGGCTCATGAGATAAGGGCTCTCGCCGGCGGCGCGCAGGTGGGGCAGATTGAGGGCGATGTTTTTCATCCAGTGGTTGATCTCGTAATTCAAGCGCGACATCTCCAGCGTGATGAGAAAGCCGCCCCGCCCGAAGACGGTCAGCAGCAGGACGAACCCGGCGAGCAGCGTCAGGTTGTACAAGACGAAGTACGGGTGGAAGAAGATCAGCGTCGTCATGCCGATGGACCCGACGACCGCCACGTTGAACAGGTCCGCCAGCGTGGCCACGAGGGCGCGCGTGAGCAGGTCGGCCTCCTCGAATCGGTTGGCGTACTGAGGCAGAAACGAGTCTTCGTGCAGCCGCGGCAGCCGTGCGGTGAAGGCGATGGCGATGCGCGTGTAGAGCCGTTGCTGGAGCGTTTCCACGGCCCGCGCCTGCAACACGCGGAAGGCCGCGGCGCCCGTGAGCGCCAGCGCCACGATGAGCGAGAGGGTAAAAATCATGACGGGCTCGACGGCGAAGGAGAACGTGCTGACCAGCTCCTGCACCGCGATCGGCACGCAGAGCATGAACATGCCGATCGCCACGGCATAGGAGGCGATGATGCCCAGCATCTTCCGCTCCAGCCGGACCACCAGCCCCAGTTGGTCGAGGATGTCCCGGACGACGTGGCGCGGGTGATACTGCGGAAAGGGCGAATGGGGATCGGGCATGGCCATGGGTCGGTCCAAAAAAAAGCTCCCACCGATCGCGGTCTCGGTAGGAGCGGCGCTGCTCGGATCGGCTCCTACCCGCCGGGGGGGCCGGTAGGAGTTATCAGCTACAGCCGGAGGCTGAAGCGGTTCCGGTGAACCCCATCACCGTTCGATGATGACCCCTGCTTCTTATATACTGGTTGGCCCGCGGCGTCAATGAAACGCTGGTACTGAGTGAGAGCGGATAGCGCTGAAAAACCAGCGAGAAGCCTGGCGCGCACGGCTCAACCGGACAGCGGCCCGCGAGCAGCACGGAGCCGGCAGCCGCCCGCCGATCGTTCCGGCCGGTCTGTCGCCGACTCTTCCCTCTTCATCGGTTGCGCCTACCGGCTCGCAACGATCGTAAACCGCATTGTCCCGATGAGACTCATGTCGTTGACCTGTTCGCCGGCGTGAATCAGGACCTTGTACCGGCCCGGCAGCCAGCCGCCCTGAGGGGGAAACAGCTTCAAGTAGCCGGATTCGTCCTCGAGCGCAATATACATGGCGTCCTGCGCGACGAGGGTCTGGGGCGAGAGTCCCGGCACATCTTCCGGATAGCAGCGGCCGAACACCTGGAAGCTCTGATAATGTTGGTGCAGTTGGAAGACGATGTACACGGGCTGAGAATCGGCCGGAAAACGTTCGGTGGGCTTGACCGGAACGATCTCGTGCTGTCGCCGGAACCCGAGCTCCTCCTCGAAGCCTTCCGCCATGGTGATCGATCGGAACATACCCTGGGGAGGAGCGTCGAAATCGTACGGCACGGCGTCCTGCGCGCGGTTTTGAAATTCCGGAATGGGCAGATTTCTCGTAAGCGGCAGCTCCTCGGCCCACGCCGGGAGGATGGCCATCACCAGAGCGACCAGGCACAGAGCGGGTATCATCACAAGAGGGTGGTACACCCGCCGGCACGGAGAGTCAAGAACCCAGGAAGGCGAGTTGCCCTGCAAATTCACGGTCTGTTAGAATCCGCCGTGTTTTGAAACGAGCGGGGAGCCGGTAGCCAGCGGCTTCCCGCGATCAGCCCTTCGCTGTTCGCTAATCGCTTATGCTGCAAGACGCCGACGCGCTGCCGCAACTGATCGGGGACTACAAGCCGCTCGATCACTGGCAAGCCCATCTCAACCGGCTCTTTTATGGGCTGCGGGGCGATCAGCTCCGGGCCTATTATCAAACCTTCGCCTCCGCCGACTACCGGCTGGCCCATGCCCTCGCCGCCGATTATTACGAGCGGGTGCGCCAGCGCGAAAAGGACATGACCCCGTCGCCCCGCGATCCTGCCGCCCCGCTGGTCGTGCACGAGTGGGGGCCCGGCAACGGCAACCTCGCGGCCTGCTTTCTCACCCATCTCAGGACGCTCGATCAGGAGGGCCTCGTGTACCCGCGGGTGCGGTATGTTTTGGTCGATTGGGAAAAGCCGGTGCTGGACGGAGCCTTGGCCCACCCGGACCTGGCCGCGCACCGCGACCGCGTGGAGACGCTGCGCGCGTCGGTCGAGCACCTGGCCGCCGTGCGGGAGGGCACGGTCGACCGCATCATCTGCAACGAGTTGTGGAACGACTTGCCCACGAAACTCTTGGCGAAGAACGCCGGCGACATCGAAGAAGAATACCTCCGGCCGAACCTGAGCGAGACCCTCCACGCGAAGATGCCGGACTGGTCGGCCTTCGTCCGGGCCTTCGAGGCGACGGATCTGGCGACCTTGAAGACCGTCCCGCCCTTTCTCGACGATCTCGTCTGGGAAAAGGAGTACCGGAAAGTCGAATGGAAGGACGTGCCATACCGGAAGACCATCACGGAGTTCCTGAAACCCATCGACGAGCACGTGCTGGTCCCGGTGAACCTGGGCGCCTTCGCCACGCTCAAAGAGGCCAAGCGGCTGCTGGCCCCCGACGCCGTCGGCTTCAGCGCGTTCGACGCCGGCACCGCCGACATGAAAGTCTTGAACGATCCGGAGAAGCCCTGCTACGGGCAATTCGGCGGGCAGTACAGTTTCATGATCAACTTTCCGCTCGTGGAGGCGGTGGCCAAGCACCTCGGCCTGGGCCGGATCGCGATCGAGCTGCAGCGCGAATTCGTCGGCCGGTCGCTCAACACCAACGTCGTCACCCTCATGGATCTGCTCGCCACCCACCCCTCCGCCGGACCGAAGCTGCAACCCTGGGAGCAGGACAAGCTGGCGTTGAAGACCATCAAGGCCCTGAACGAAACCTACGAGAGCCCCTACGAGCGCAAGCTGGAGTTTCCGCTCAGGAAGGAAACGCCGCCGGAGGAACGGGAAACCGTCAACGGCCTGCTCCTCTCCCTGAAGCGTACCGGCGTCCCGGACACGGTGGCCTATGTGACGGAGGAGGAGCTGACTCGCGCGCAGAAAGACCTCGAGGCCATCGGCTACGATCCGGACACCGTCGCGATCGCGCTCACCGCCCCGCCCAGCGCGATCGAGTACTATCATTTCTCGTGCACGAAGGACAGGCGTTGACAAGGCGCCCCCCTGCTCCGGCTCATCCGCCCGCCCGCTCCGGCCCCCAGCTCCAATTTATCCTTGACATGCCGTTGTTATTTCTATAGCCTTCCCCGCGTTTCGTGGAACCGTCCCTCCGTTCTGGAGGGGAAGCCGCTCGTCACGAGTGAGGCCACGCATGTTCGGCTCGTTCGGTTGGATGGAATTGCTGCTGATTCTGATCATCGTGTTGATCATTTTCGGCGCCGGCAAACTGCCTCAGTTGGGCGAAGGCCTCGGCAAAGCGATCAAGGGATTCAAGAAGACGGTCCACGAAGCGGACGCGATCGACGTGACCCCCGGCGATCAGCCGCCGCCACCGCCGCCACAAGTGACCGCGCAGGCGCAGGCGGAGGCCACGCCGCCGCCCGCTGAGGCGGCGCCGGCGCAGCAAGCGGGACAGGCGAAGCAGAGCTAAGGCAGGCGAAGCAGAGGGACAGAAGGAGACGTGAAGCGTGACGCGTGAAGCGTGAAGCGCCAAGAGGAATCAGGCAGACGCTTCCTTTTTTGCTTTTCGCAGAACGCAGGACGTTTTACGGATGACGAACCGTGTTCGGACTGGGCGCCGGCGAAATCCTCATCATTCTGGTGATCGCGTTTCTCCTCTTCGGCCCGAAGCAACTGCCGGAGGTCGGGCGGCAGGTCGGCAAGGCCGTCAAGGGCCTGAAGGACACGGCGGAAGACCTGCGAAAGTCGGTTGAGCCGGAGCTCAACCTGATTCAGCAGGAAGTGAAGATGGTCGAGCAGGACTTCCAGGCCTCGATGAAAGAGGCGGAAG
Organism: uncultured Nitrospira sp.; assembly: GCA_964445795.1. GTDB lineage: Bacteria > Nitrospirota > Nitrospiria > Nitrospirales > Nitrospiraceae > Nitrospira_D. Next base: position 158,611 of record CAYULI010000001.1, read on the forward strand.
AGGAGATCACCGCCGCCGGCCGGCCGGCGGAACCGGCGAGCGGCGAGCCGCGGACAGAGAAGAGTTAACAGAAAATAGCGAACAGCTCGGAGGTCCCGGCGACTCGCGACCGGCTATCAGCTAGTCGCTGTTCGCGTGCAAATGCGAGAGGGAAGGAGGTGGCTGTCGCACCGATGCCCTGCAGAAAATCAGAAATGTGGTGGCTGTAACAAGACGTGAGCGTAGAAGAGTGCTCAAGAAGAGTGCTCAATAGGACAGCGGGGGGCGGGCACAGAGGCCTCTCGTTGGAGTCGTGGGGGAAGTCGCATCATAGTGGAAGCGGTTGGATGTCAAGTCGGCAGCCCGTCTGTGGCGATGGCGCGCGCGGGGGCTGTCATCCAATTCACAGGAGGAACGCTATGAGAAGCATCCAAGGACGGACAGGGTGGGCCGGTCTGGCCACCTTCTTCAGCGCCGCCATGATGGCCGCGGGCCTGACGATCGTCGGAGCCCCGGTCGCCCAGGCGGGCTTCGAACTGCCGGAGGGCGAGCGGATCACGAACTTGCCGCCGATCCCTCGGTCCATTCCGCAGAAAGAGGCCTACGAGCTCTACGATCCCGTCATCGGCCGGAACTTCGACATCAAGAACCTCTGGATGCGCGCCGACCTGCGCGTGCGGCCGGAGATGCGGACCAACACCTGCTTCGGCGGTGGGTCGGCCGGTTTAAATTGTAACACGTTCGGCACCAAAGGAACCTCTGCTACCAGTGGTAACAAGGGCAACGACTTCTATGTCCAACAGTGGGTGCGCTTGGGGATCGGCTACGACCTCTCGCCTGACGTGAATTTCTACATGGAGATCATCGACTCGGCCACCTGGGGCGGCAACGGGAGCGCTACGAATGCGGGCAACGGGGGCGATCCGTTGAACCACAATTGCGGAACCCAAGCGGCAGGACAATGCCGTCTGGGCGTCCGCGCCGCCTACGTCCTGGTCCGGAACTTTGCCGGGGTCCAGGGCTTGAGTATGAAGGCGGGCCGGCAATACATCATCCTTGGAAACCACTCGTTGTTCGGCCACTTCGACTGGGCCAACACCGGCTATTCGCACGACGGTGTCATGTTCGCGTACCAGACCAAGACCTTCGACAGTTATTTGGGCTGGTTCCGCAATTCGGAGAGCGATTTGGCTCAAGCCGCACCGGTCGGGAGCGGCGGAACGAATATCGCCGGCACCGGCAACCAGGATGCCAACCGCGATGCGGACATGATCCTCTTCTATAACCAGATCAAGTCCGTGCCGGGGTTCCTGATCGAGCCCTACTATGTGTATTACAAGAATAACTATGCCTCGGCCGATTTTCAGAACGCAGCCGGCAGTTTGCTCGGCACCCCGAAACATTCGAACCAGACCCGCCACATGATCGGGAACCGGATCGAGATGCGGAAGGGGAACTGGGACGCGATCAACGAAACGGCCTGGCAGTTCGGGCAGATGGGGGCTACGAATACACTCGGGTCTGGCAGTGGCTGCACGGGCGACAACAAGTGTCTCCACATCAACGCCTGGGCGACCAGGAACTGGATCGGCTACACCATGTACGAGAATGCCTGGAAACCTCGCCTGGCCTTCAACTTCGACTATGCCTCGGGCGACGGCCGCAACGCTTGTCAGGCCTCTAGTGCCGTGGGTGCCTGTAAGACCGCCAACACCTTCGAGAACTTCTTCCCGACCAACCACATCCACATGGGCTACATGGATGTGCTGGCCTGGAAGAATACCTTCTCCCCCTCCGTGAACTTCCAGGCCCGTCCGACGGCGCGGGACCACATCGAGTTCTGGTACACGAACATCAACGTGGCCAGCGCGCGCGACTGCTGGTACCGGGCGGCGCAGGTCTGCTACGTCAACACCAATGCGAACGCCAACAAGAACCATGTGGGCGACGAATTGGACTTCACCTGGACCCGCATGTTCGCCGACGGGAAGATTGCGTTCCAGACGACCTACGGCGCCCTGTTGCCGGGTGGCTACATGACGCAGAACCTCAACACGACCGTCACCCAGCACTGGGCCTACGCCCAGATCTGGATGAACTTCTAGGTGCGAGCTGAAGGAGGACAAACATGAGAACATTGATGGTACTGGCGGCGGCGGCCGCCGTGACCTTGATGACGGTGCCGGCGGCGCAGGCCGATCCCATCGCGCTCACCAACGAGGCGATCGTGGAATTGACCGACGCGCCGGGACTCGGCAAACGGACCACCGTGGACTTGAACAAGCGCTGGGGCTCGGACGTGGGCGTCATCGCCAGCGCGACGTCGAAACTGCAGCAGGCCCTGAACGAGGCCGGCAGCGCCAGCCCGCGGGCGCGCCATCTGCTGCAACTGGCCGTCGACTACGGCAAGTCGCAGCAGCACAAGGAAGCCCGTTTGGCCGCGCAAGGGGCGTTGAAACTGCTCTGCGACGCGGCCGGCGGGTCCGGCCCCGGCTGCGATACCGTGCCCAAGTACGGGAGCTACGTGGCGCCGTAACGAGAGCGAATAGCGAACAGCACAAGTAGCGGATAGCACGGAGCTGGTAGCAGGGAGCCTGTAACCGGAAGTCTCTTAGCTCTTCGCTATTAGCGACCAGCTTCTCGCTGAAGAGAAGAGTCCCCGCTGGGGATCACCTGATTCTTGGCGGGGATTTTTTTGTGCCCCCTCACCCCACCCCGACCTTTCCCAACAAGGGGGGAGGAAAGAAGGACGGAGTTCTCCCCTACCTAATAGGTGGGGAGGGAACAGTAGACCGTAGTCTTGCCTTTCTCCCCCTCTCCCCTTGCGGGAGAGGGGAGGGTGAGGGGGACAAACAAAAGAGGAGATGATGAAGAGTGTGTTGTCGTGCAGCAGACTCATTTTGTTCTTGCCACTGCTCATGTGTTCGCTCGTCGGCCTCGCAGCCCACGCCGAGGCCGGCTTCGAGCTGCCCGAAGGCGAGCGGATCACCGATCTCCCGCCGATTCCGCGCGCCATCCCGCAAAAAGAAGCCTACGAACTGTACGACCCGGCCATCGGCCGGAACTTCGACCTGAAAAATTTCTGGATGAGGGCCGACCTGCGCGTGCGGCCGGAATGGCGCAACGGCACCTGCTTCGGCGGGGCTGCGCCGCTGGGCGGAGCCTGTAACAGCTTCGGCGGCTTTAACGGAGCGGGAGGAGCCAGCACGACCAGCGTGAACGGGCAGGCGGGGCGCGCCTATGCCGGCAAGGGCGCGAGCGACTTCTACGTGCAGCAATGGGCGCGACTCGGCATCGGCTACGACCTCTCGCCGGACGTGAACTTCTACATGGAGATCATCGACTCGGCGACGTGGGGCGGGAACGGGAGCGCCGTCAATGCGGGCAACGGAGGCGATCCGCTGAACCACAACTGTAGCGCGACGGCCACCGGGGCCTGTCGCCTCGGCGTCCGCGCCGCGTACGTGTTGGTCCGGAACTTGGCCGGGATCGAGGGCTTGAGCATGAAGGCGGGCCGGCAATACCTGATCTTCGGCAATCATACGTTGTTCGGCCACTTCGACTGGGCCAACACCGGCTACAGCCACGACGGGGTGCTCTTCAGATACGCGCAGAAGGCGTTCGAGTCCTACGTGGGCTGGTTCCGCCACGCGGAAACCGATCTGATCCAAGCCGCGCCGGTGGGGAGCGAGGGACCGAATGTGGCCGGCCTCGGGGCCGGAGGCGCGGACGCCACGGCCGACGCGAACATGTTCCTGTTCTACAACCAGATCAAATCCGTGCCCGGGTTCCTGTTCGAACCCTTTTACGTGTACTACGACAACAACATCCCCGAATCCCTCAATACGGCCCAGGGGCTCGGCACGCCGAAAAAGGCGCAACAGCGCCGGCACATGATCGGCAACCGGACGGAACTGCGCAAGGGCGGGTGGGACTTCATCGACGAAACCGCCTGGCAGTTCGGGTCGATGGCCGACGGGATCGGGACCGACAACCGGCGCACGGTCCACATCAACGCCTGGGCGACGCGCAATTGGCTGGGCTATACGTGGTTCGACCACCGGTGGAAGCCGCGCGTCGCGATCGGCTTCGACTATGCGTCCGGCGACGGCAACGCCAACTGCTCGGTGGGCGGCACGGCGCAGGCGGGCTACGCCTGCCGGACCGCCAACACGATGGAGAACTTTTTCCCGACCAACTACATCCACGCGGGCTACATGCTCAACGCCGCCTGGAAGAATTCCATCCAACCTCAGGTCAACCTCCAGGCGCGGCCGACCGTTCGCGACCACGTGGAGTTCTGGGGTCAACTGCACTATCTGCCGAACGCGCGGGACAACTGGTATCGCGGCGCGCAAGGGGTGCTGGTCTTCTCCCGGCCGGACAACACGTCGAACTATGTCGGCGGCGAGACGGATTTCGTCTGGACGCACATGTTCGCCGACGGCAAGGTCTCGTTCACCGTGACCTATGGCCACTTCTTCGTGGGCGAGTACGTCCGCACCAATCTCGGCACCAACAAGGACCAGGATTGGGGGATGGTGCAGCTCTGGATGAATTTCTAGCGAGAACGAACAGCGGGCGGCGAATCGCTCCGGTGCTCCAGGCTATTCGCTACCCGCTCTCCCGCCGTCGCTCAAAAGCCCAGCGCGGACTGCAGGTCCGATTCCCGCGCCTCGAGGAAATCGGAGAAGGTCGGCGTGATAAGCGGCGCGGAAATCCCCTCGCCGCCCTCCGGCGCCTTCATCGGCATCTCGGTCGCCTTGCCGAGCTCGCCGGTCATGGATTCGCCTCGCTGCGGCATCCCCGGTGACGGGGCGGCTTTCTGCATCTCCGTCTGCGGCGCGATCGTGGGCCTGTCCTTGGCCTGCTCCTCGGCGCCCGTGGCAACCGGCACCAGGAGTAATCCGGCCAGCACCAACCCCGCGGTCGTGAGGGTCGTCTTCTCGGTTGTCGTGACCATCATCGTGCACCTCCTCTCCTTGTCGAAGCTGGTGAAGCTTGCTCACGCGTTGCCCTTAACGGTTCGATACTAAATCCCGCACGGCCGGATCGCCATTCCCCGATGGATTGATTGTGCCTACACCGTTCGGGTGAGAGGGCAAAGAGGCAATAGCCAAGGCGAATTACCGAACAAGCTGGAGTAGAATAACGGCATGGGGTCAGGACGGAGAGGAGGTGCGCCATGAAGAGACCGGGGATGATCGTTCTGCTGACTCTGCTCGTGCTGGCGACCGGGTGCGCGCTGTTCGTGCCGACAGAAACGCGCTACTTACGCTCGGCCCAGGATCGCGCGACGCAGGAAGAGGTGCGGCAACGGTTGGGACAGCCGGCCCTGATCGCCTCCAGCCGAGCGGGAGAGACGGTCTGGGTCTATCGGGTCCGTGAGCAGGAGCCCGGGAATCGGTGGACCTCGTCGGGATTGTGGTGCGACGAGTATGTGCTGACGTTCGACCAAGGGGCGGTGCTCCGGAGCTGGACCCATCGCTCCCACTTTCACGGCGGCGAATTGATGCCGACGTACTGTGTGCCCGACGGCTATCCGTCGAAATCTTAACCCCCCACCCTCACCCTCCCCCACAGGTGGGGAGGGCAGGGGAGGGGGGATCAATCATGAATCATGCGGACTCGCGACGCCCGTGGCAGGATTCCGGTAAACATCCACACGTGATGGATGAGGGGAGGTGCGCAATGAGGACATTCGCCTCGATGGTCGGTTGGGGTCTGATCGTTCTACTGGTCGGATGTGCGGTATTTATTCCCAAAGAAACGCTCTACCTCCAATCGGCTGTGGATCGGGCCACTCAGGAGGAGATTCGACAACATCTTGGCGAGCCTCGGTCGGTGTTGTCGTCGATTGAAACCGGCGGCGCTGTCTGGCTGTATGAAGTGCGGGACATCGAGCCGATGAGCCAAAGTTCCTGGTCTACTCTCGGCTCCTGGTGCGACGAATACCGGCTCACGTTCGATGCCGGCGGGGTGCTCCGCGAGTGGACGCACAAATCGTACGTCCACGGCGGCGAACTCATGCCGGTTTCCTGCAACTCGACGGTGGGTGTCGAGAAGCCAGCCTTGTGAACCAGAGAAGGTCGTCACGCGGGTCGTCCCTGGCACCGGCACCGCCGCCACCGGCGGAACCGTTCCTCTGCGACGATCGACCGGCCGTGCTCTCGGCTTTGTCCTTTATTATCAAGACCCAGATCTGACGGACAGAGCGCTCTGGCTGGTGCCCTCGCCGCGAGTGTAGGGTCCCACGTTCGGCCTCCGATCAGCCCTGCAATCCTCCGGCTTTCCGGAACTGCTCCTGCAACTCCTCGTAGGTCTGGGTGACCGGAAACTGCGGAAACTCCTTCGGCAGGTGGTCGGGCGGGCGGAAGAAGAAACCAGCGTCGGCTTCGGCCAACATGGCGGTGTCGTTGTAGGCGTCGCCGGCGGCCATGGTAAAGAAGTTCAGCGATTTCAACGCGGCGACCGAGTGTTTCTTCTGGTTCTGCATGCGCATGTGGTAGTTGACGATCCGGCCGCCGCCGTCGATCTCGAGCTGGTTGCAGAAGAGTGTCGGGTATCCCAGTTGCCGCATCAGCGGCTGAGCGAACTGGTAGAAGGTATCCGACAGCACAATGACCTGGCAGCGTTCCCGGAGCCAGGCGATGAACTCGGTCGCGCCGTCCAACGGGCCCATCTTGGCGATCACGTCCTGAATGTCCCGGATCGTCAAGTGGTGCTGATCCAGAATGGCCAGTCGCTGCTTCATCAGCTTGTCGTAATCCGGCATTTCACGGGTGGTGATCTTCAAGGCCTCGATGCCGGTCTTGAGCGCGACGTTGATCCAGATTTCCGGCACGAGGACCCCTTCCAGGTCCAAACAGACGATCACGGGTTTTTGCATGCGGTCTCCTTTTAAAAGCCGTCGCCGATTGTTCCTACGCTAAGAGCCGGCGGCGAGTGGCTTTCAGCTTGTTTTACCCGAGGCTTGAAACGCCTGGCTCAAGAACCGCCACACCTTGTCGAGCGCTCGGTCGAGTAGGTCCGGCCCGGGCCAGGCCGCCCGATTCTCGCCCTGGTGACGGTCGGCCCACTCGATGGCGGTTGGAAGCGGAATCAGTCTGGCTGGCGACTCTGTCACTTCGCCCCAGAGCAGGCCCAGCACCGGACCGACCCGGACGGGCACCAGAACCTGTTCCACCGGGTTCGCCACCACATCCTGGCACCAGTCGGCCGGCGACGTGACCAGCAGTTCGCGGCAGGCTGCCGGCCGTTCTTCGTACAGCGAACAGACCTCGTCTTCGAGGAACGGACAGGGCATGCGCAGGGCGTAGTAATCTCGATTGATCGGTTCCAGCGCCTCGTCGTCCGGCGGCTCGGTGGTCTCGCCCAGCTCGATCAGCCGCTGCCAGAGTCCGTGCGACAGAAGCCGGGACTTGGCCTGGGCCAGTCGTTCGGCGATGCGCCCCCGGCGTTCGTCCGGCAGCGAGCGGATGTAGTCACTGAGCGCGAACGCCTCCGGCGGCGACAACGGCACCAGCATCCGGCAGCAGGCCGCGCAGCCCTTCCGGCAGGACGGCGTCTTGCCCTGCTCCTTCGCGCGCGCGGCTTCGAGGGCCTGCGCTTCTTCTCCCAGTCGGCGCATCAGCGGCACGATGGCCGTGATGGGAACGAAGCCGGTTGGCACCTCGACGGCGGTCGTCAGTCGGCCGGCCGGGGTGTTCAAGGCGATGTCGAACCGTTCTGTCGCCGGTGCCGTCATGAGGTCGTGATTTTTCGAACCAGCCCTCGCGCCGTCGCCATCATAGAGAAGGGATTGTGAACCGGTCAACCGACCCGTTCCGGCCTCCTCCTGGTTGCTCCCGCGACGAGGAAATTCGATAATGTCGCCATGGACCAGCCCGTGACATTCTCCGGCCACGTGATCGGCCTGCTGAAAGAGTACATGCGCGATCTGGTGGACCAGGCGGCGCAGGAGTCGCGGCGGCAGGAACAGTTCGGATTGACGGCGGAGCCCTACCGGCCGGACCAGGCGATTTCTGATCTCCTGGCGTTGCTGGATGACCGGATCGAATCGGAGGGACTCCAAGTCGGCTTGCCGGACGACTTCCTCCATCGCATGTGGAGCCTCTGCAACGAAGCGAGCGCGCCGGTGTCCGACCGGGTGTGGCTGGAGGGCAATCTTGGGAACCAGGTCTTGAGCAAATCGAAAACCAGAGAGCTGACGTACCGGGCCTTGATCGACTTTATCGAAGCGCGCTCGCGCGGGAGCACGTAATAAAATGGGCTCTTCAGGCTTTCGTGTGGGTTGGATAGAGATCCAATCCTCCACAATGGAA
>CAYULI010000002.1:0-166497 GCA_964445795.1 uncultured Nitrospira sp.
GGCCCGACCGTGATCAGAGGTTGGCTGTTCAGGACGTACAGCACCCGTTTGGGGGACAACGTCGCCGTCCTGCGCTTGATCTCGGCGATCCGTTGTCGCACGGTCTGGGCCAGAGCACTCGCCTCCATCGAACGCTCGGTGATTCGCCCTAATGTCTGAATGTGCAGCGGAACATCGTCGAGGGTCTTGGCATCGAGAATAAAGATTGGAATTTTCAGCTGCTCGAGCTTGGCCTGTATATCGGCGCGCAGAAATTCCCGCGGTGCCAACACGAGATCAGGCTGCAAGGAGACAAGGATTTCGAGATTGGGATTGGAGTAACCGACCTTCGTTCTGGATGCCGCCGCGGCCGGATAGTCACAAAACTCCGTCACCCCGACGATCTGCTCGTCGAGTCCGATCGCAAACAGCAGTTCCGTGATGCTCGGCGCCAGGGACACGATGCGTGAGGGAGCTTTGGCGAGGTAGATCCGCCGGCCGAAATCATCGACGAAGCTGCGTTCGGAGACATGTGCCATGAACGGCATCCCGGTAAGGATGCCTTGTTGTCGGCGTTTTATCGACATCTCATCCGTCTCAAGCGCTTGCGCGAGCCCCGCCAGTAGCAAGTAGCTTGAAGCTAATAGCCGGCAGCCTAAAATCGCGAATCGCAGCCTGCTTGCACTGCGTTGCTCGCTCTTCGCTACTTGCTGTTGGCTGAATCCAGTCAAAACAAAAAATCCCCAGGGCTGACACCCTGAGGATTGCACCCGCATGCTTCATCCTCAACTCCTCCCCAGCCCACGAGGGAGAGTGCGTACGATCCTGAGGAGGTCTTCTGGCTCAGGGGGACCGGCGACTGCACCACCGACCTACTTCCCGCACCTTCCCATCCTCTTGTGAGGACAGTGGCATCAGCGGGGTTCGCCCCCTTCACAGCGGCGGGACCGCGAGGGACTTGCACCCTCTTCCCGTCACCCAGGATCCTTGTAACCTGTGGCGGCACTCTAGGAGAGAGTGACAAAACTTGTCAAGTTCAATTCTGTCCGGCCTGGTTCATCGGATAACACGGCTTGTTCATCCCCGCCAATAAAGGCTGCCAAGTCGTCCAAACTACAAGGAGTTGCCGAGGGGACACTCGGCATACGCCTTGCTCCACTCCGGGACGAAGCCGGAAGCTCCGGCTTTATTACCCCCCACAACGTTACAAAGAGGGACGGTTCTCCTATGCGGAATCTGATCATCGGCCTCTGTATCGCCGGCCTCTTTCTCGAAGTGTCAGGGCTCATCTGGTCCTCCAAAAAAGACAAGCCTAGTGACACCTTCCTGAAACTGACCGAGCCGCCGGTACGATCAATCGATAATCCCCTGGACAACGGTTATTTTCTTCTCCTCGGATTTGCGTCCGCAACAAATGCGGACCCCGTTCAGATCGGCTACGACATCTGGCTGGAATCACAAGCTCATCCGAATCAGTCGGAATTCAATTTCGACCGGGCGGGCAGATCAGAGCTCCGCATTCCCGTCGCGGTCGACCAGGTGCTTCCGGAGTGGACTGCGTCGAATCCCGCGGACGAGTTCCAGCGCCGGGATGCGCTTTACCGAACCTCCATCGCTCGCTACAGCACGTTGCTACAACGATATGAACGGTGGCTCAGGATGCAGTTCGAAGACTGGGGGTACGCGCAGAACGGCGTGCCGCGAGTCGAAGAACTGTTAGGAACGCACCGCCTCTACATCGCCGAAGGGTTTGCGCAACAGGCCAGCGCCGGCATCGATCGGCTCGCGACGGACTTGGCCCGTTGGAGAATGGTGCTGCGAGACGCCCGGACTCTCCCGATGAAAGTCCTGGCTCAAGTGATGATCGAAGATGACGTCCAGTTGCTATCGCGTGTGGTCGTACAACCGACGGTCGACCGCGCGATCTTGTCCCGCGGGCTCCGTCTGCTGCGGCCGCTCACCGCGAGCGAGTACTCACTCCGCTGGCCCATTCAGAATGAGTTCGTCCTCGGCCATGCTCGGAGCCGGCGCCCGGACTCCGAGCAGCTCGCACGGAGTTCAGCTGAGAGCCCCACAAGGGAAGCCTTGGCGCGCGCGGCACACCTGCAGCCCGACAGCTTTCGGGCGATCGAGCATCCCCGCTCCCACAACCTGCTCGGCGTCTTGTCCACCTCGCAGCGAACGTGGGACGCTTATGCCGCCTTCTACGATGCCACTATCAAAGCGGCGGATTCCGTGCACAGTCCTCTCCCCAAGTTGCAGGACGTGGCGCGCTCATCGCACATGACGGTGATCGAGCGCATCGCCAATCCAATGGACGGCGAGCCGAACTGGGAACCCTTCAGCCAACGCCTGGTGGAGACCGACGCGCGGCTCCGCCTCGCTGCTCTTCAAATTCTCCTGCGAACGCCGTCGTCGGTTCCTCTGCCGACGAGATTGGCCGAAGTCGGGTCCATGTACTTCGATCCGTTCACCGGCTTCCCAATGTTATGGAGCCCCACGCAACAGAAACTGTATAGCGTCGGAAAAGACGGGTTAGACGATGGAGGGGATCCCACGTTCGACATCAGCGTGCCGTTAACGCAGGCGCCGGATCGTCTCGCCGATGCTTCACGGAATCCGAGCCGACCTTGAGGCCGCGCCGGCTTTCCGCCTGCGACACGCGCTGCAGCAACCTGCCGGCGGGCGCTTGTCAGCAATCGCCACGCTGTGATAGCATCAGCCGAATTTCAGCAAGGCCATTTCTCGGGAAGGAGCGACACCGTGGCGTTTACGTGCGAACTCTGTCAGAAAAAACATCAATCCGGGCACAATGTCAGTCACGCCAACAATAAGACGAAGCGGGTCTTCAACCCGAACCTCCAAACAGTGCGCGCGATCGTAAACGGAGCGCACAAGCGCATTCGCGTCTGCACTCGTTGTCTGCGATCAGGTCGGGTCAAGAAAGCAGTCTAGGTTTCGGGGCAGTCCCTGCCATTACGGCACGCCCCAGAGCACCCGGCCACCCCGTTCGACCAACTTGATCGCCTGGCGCTCGTCCGGGGAGAGCCTGAGCGTCCGCCCACCGTCCTTGCTCGACAACACAAGCCCGACCTCGCCATTCGCATCCAGGCCAAGCCCCGCTCGTGCCTTTCCCGCGGAATCCAGGAGCAGGAATTCCTCAGCATTGATCCCATTAGGCTTTTGCCCCTGAGCGGATTTAATAGAAAAAAATTGATCGCTCAACATCCCGCCCGCGAGGCCACCGAAGAACGCAGCCGCCAGGAGGAGAAGAAATCGTTGTCTTGTCACGTGCGGTCCTTTCGTGAGGAGCTAGCGAGTCACCTGATGTTTGACTTCGATCTCGCGGAGACTTTGCGTGTATGGGGCGCAGAGTTCTTTCGACTTGGGAGGATCCTCCTGATATTTCGTCAGGCATTGACGGTAGGCCCGGAGCAATTCGGCCTTCTCGTCCTGAATATCCGCCGTGGACTTCATGATGCGATATTCCTCGTAATAGTGGCAGCCCGCCGACAGCGCGAGAACGGCCCCCAACCCCGATCGCATGATCGCGCTTCTCATGGCCAAACCTTCACGTGATACAAAAAGGACTTGCGGTCGATTTGACTCGCAAGTCCTTCCGTTATGATTGGCGCTGGACGATGACGCCTCACGCGCAATGGAGCGGGCGATGGGATTTGAACCCACGACAACTAGCTTGGGAAGCTAGGACTCTACCACTGAGCTACGCCCGCTCGCTGTCCCGCATCCTACGCGGGCGCTCCTCGACAAGTCAAGAAACGCCCTCCCGAGGGCTCACCCGGATGTATCGAGCTCTACAAGCAGAGCAAGCCCATCGTACGGTGCTACAGCTCAACCCTGAGGCCGAATGTCCCCGCGTAGTTATGGAACTGGTTGTTACCGACCATCGCCCGGAAGTTGATGAAAGGCTGGAATCCGCCGGGCAACACCGCTATGAGACCGGTTCCCAGATTGAAGTAGTTTCTGACCGGCACATCGTTTTGAAACGTAAATCGCGTAGGGGAGGACTTCAGATCTTCGACGAAGTGCGCGACAATGAACCGCTGGGAGTTTTCAAATTCGTGAATATAGTCCGCATTAACCTGAGGAACGAACACGCCAGCCGGCGTGCTGAAGGCGGCCGATCCCTGGACGCCTAGGACGCTTTGAAACGACTCGACGTACTGAGAGTCGTAGGCCAGCTCAAGGCCGGTGTTGCCCTGCTCTTCATAGCCGGCCACATGGGTTCGGCTGTAATTGAAACCGGCCCGCGGTCCCACTGTAAACATGCCGATCGGATGATCGTAGCCGGTCAGCGCACCGAGGCGAAACATGTTGCCGTTGGAAGTGCTAGACGAGTTGCCGACGATCGGCCCTCCTGCTCCTCCCGCAACGAAGTCCAAATTGGTGGCACGAGTCACCTTAAAGTTGTTGATCGTGATGGCGCCGTTAACCTGCGCAAAGGTCCGATCAGTCGGATAATAGGAGCCGAAAACGGTCACGGTGTAGGCATTCGTGCTGAAGTTGCCACCGGATCGAAAATCACCGTCCGTATTGGCATAGGAGAACGCCAACCCGACAGTGGATTGCTTGCTCATACGGTAATCCGCTCCCACCGTAAAACCGTGGATGCTCGACTTGTAGCCGTCCTGGAATGCGCCAATCTTTCGGTCTAACGCTTCGACAAGCCCGGACGCGAAGAACCCGATCCCGTGCCAACGACTGGAACTCGCGGTGTTGAATACGGCGCTGCCTGTGCCGCTCTGAGGCGAACCGGACGTGGCCACTCCCGGGGTTCCAAACAGTCCTGGCATGAGGACCCCAAACGGATTCGCCAGCATTGCCGATGCCGCCGCTCCCGTCTGGCCCGATTCAGCCCTCTCCTCTTCCAATCGCTGGAGGATGCTTCGGTTCAAAATGGACACGGCTGCAGTTTGAACCGAAGCGGCGCCGCCGCCGCCCGCTCCGCTTGGCACGCCCGCCGCCCCTTGGCAGATCGGGTTCAGATTCGGCCCATAGGAACCGCCAACTCCTCCCAGATTGGCACAGTTGTTAGCGAGCATATTGACAAGCTGTTGGTTCAATACTTGTGCGTGAGAAGGTCCCGCGTTGCTTAGGCATACAATCGTGCATACGGCAAGAACCAGGCCCCGACATCGATTCGAAACAATACCGGGCATCCAGTCGAGACAGTCGGACCATTTCATCTGAGGCCTCCTTTGGGATGAACCCTTGCCAGCAGTATGTCGACGTACTTGTCGGGAGGTTCGAGTTGTACGCATCAGTCGATTGCCCCCTCTTGGCGGAGGCGATTATTATAGGTAAATTATTCGGGAAACCGCAACGGATCTCGATGAGAAATACCCTTATAATTCACGGAATCGCACTGTTCCCTGTTCCCCTTCTGGGAGCGATGTTACTGACAGGATGTGCGACAGACTCCCAGCCGGTCGACCCGGTCACATCTGTCTTAAACGCCATCAACAGTCCGGGCGGAGCGGATAGGCTAGAGGTGGTGGATTGCCTTCTCCCGGGACAGATCCGTCAGCTCGGCACGCAAGTCACCTATCTCACAGAACGCCGCCCCGTCCGAACTACCGCAGAAGATTGCGCCATCAGAGGAGGCGAATACACCGCGGGGGACCGTGCCGACTACGGAACTGCTCTCAAGATCTGGCTGGGGGCAGCCCAGAGGGGAGAGCTGGAAGCGCAATACTACACGGGCACGCTTTATGAGAGGGGCGCAGCCGGCCGGCCTGATTATCGCGAGGCCGCAGGCTGGTATCGCAAGGCAGCCGAACAGGGATATAGCCGCGCGGCTGTCGCCCTAGGTCACCTCTATGAACAGGGGCTCGGAGTGAATAAAGACTCTGCCGAGGCGCTGAAGTGGTTCGCCAAAGCGTCAGGGTTGAACGAATCGAAGCTCTCGCTGCTGGCGAATGCACAATCCATCCGCCACATTCACAGCCTGGAAAAGGAACTGGCGGGAAAAAGCCAGGAAGCGGAGAAGCTCCGGCGCGTCCTAGAGGCGTCACAAGCCGAGCTGACAAACGTCCGAGACCAACTCCAAGATCGTAAAGCCTTGGCAGCAGGAGAGCGGGAAAAGATTCAGGAGGCGGAACAACGGTATCACGCCACTCAGGCGCAACTGGCCGAGTTGCGCAAACACCCGGATCAGGCAGCATCCATCGCTAAGCACGAAGCGACCGTGAAGCAACTCCAGCAGGATTTGGCGCAAGCCAGGCGCGATCTCGACAACCGGAATAAAGAGGTCGCGCAGCTGCAGCAGAGACTAGCCGTGTTGGAGGCCGAGGCGGACAAACGGGCTAGAGAGATTCAAGCTGCGTCGGCGATTGATTTGGGCTTTGACGGGCCATCGCTCGAGATTATCGATCCCCCGGTTGTAAAGACACGTGGCATTCGGGTCACAGCCGATGCGTTGGTCATGCCGGTCGGCACCGGCACGCGCCGCTCCGTCACCGGGCGGGTCCTCGCTCCGGCCGGCCTTCGAACCCTCACCGTAAACGGCGAACCGGTCAAGCCGAACGACGACGGCGTCTTCACGGCCGTCCTCCCCCCCATCCAATCGACGGCCGATGAGCTCGCCGTGCAGATTCTCGCCGTCGACGTGCAGAACAAGCGCGCCGCATTGAAGTTCCTGCTGAAGGCACGCGGAGAGGCCAGGCTCGCCCCTGCGTTCCCCAAGCAGGAACTCGCCGGCTTCGGCCGCTATCATGCCCTGGTAATCGGCAATGATCATTACAAACATTGGCCTGAGCTGATGAATGCGATCTCAGACGCCGGCGCGATCGCTAAAGTTTTGAAGGAGCGATATGGCTTTCAAGTCACGCTGCTCAAAGATGCCACCCGCGCACAGATCTTGAAGGCCCTCAATCAGTACCGGAAGGTGCTGACCGAAAAGGATAATTTATTGATCTACTATGCCGGGCACGGCCATCTGGAGCAAGGGATCGACCGCGGCTATTGGATACCCGTCGATGCGGAGATTAACGACAATTCAGAATGGATTCTTCTCCCGGGAATCACCGACATGCTGCAACTGATTTCGGCCAAGCACGTCATGGTCGTCGCCGACTCCTGCTTCGGCGGCAAGCTGACGAGAAGTTCGCTGGCGCAGTTGAAGCCGGGCCTTACGGACGACGCGCGGGTGGAACTCTTAAAAACCCTCGCCCAGAAACGCGTGCGCACTGCCATGACCTCCGGCGGCGTAAAACCGGTTCTGGATGCCGGCGGCAGCGGGCATTCGGTCTTCGCCGACGCATTTCTGGGCGTCTTGGAAGAAAACACGACGGTCCTGGAAGCCGAACGTCTCTTCTGGGCCGTCCGCACCCGCGTCGTCAGCATGTCACAGAAACTGAACGCCGAGCAGATCCCGACTTACGACCCGATTCACATGGCAGGCCATGAAAGCCTGGGGGACTTCATCTTCGTGCCGCGCTCAAGTTACAGCCAGGAGGAATAAAAGATGACATCGCTCATCCTGAGGTGTTATAGCCGTCGAGTCCCGCTTCCTGCCTTTGTCATCAATGTTGGCCTGACATGGCTCGCATGTGCGCCTGTTACCTTGGCCTGGGATCGGCTAGACTATGCGGCGGGAGGCAAGGGAGGAATCGCGTTCGAAGCATCCTGCGGTGGTAATGCCGCTCTTGTTGGAATCAAGGGGCGCGCGGGGAACACTATTGATCAAGTTCAAGGTCTGTGCGTGAAAGTTGACCCCATTTCAGGTAGCTGGATCGGTGGGGTGTACCAGACGCCGGCCTTCGGCGGGGGGGGTGGATCGCCTTTTGTCATGCAGTGCGATGTCGGCTCCGCGGTCGTTCGCATCACGGGGCATACCACCTACTTCCCAGTCTATATTGCGCAGCTCGCGATTGACTGTGCCAATATTGTCCGATCCGACGCTCTGCCTCAGTATTTGGTAACAGGCGGTAGAATAAACGCGGATACTCCCCCGGTAGGAGAAAAACCACCCGAGAGCAAGTTAGAGTTCTCCAGGCCCTGTTATTCACCGGATGCTCACCTCTCTCGTGTACTTCGGGAAGATAAACGCGGCTACGACTCCTATCTACATGACGGTGCCATAGCTACCGGATTGATTGGCCGGTCTGGCTCATTGATTGACGCCATCGACGTGACTTGTGCGTTCATCGACAGGCCGCTAAAGGACTATCAAGTCAAGATTGCCGTACAGCCTGCTGTTCCCGTTGTCCATGGCATGCCCGTGAAAGCCCAATGGAGTGTATCGGGCGTCGCGCCAGAATTGACGCCTCCATTGGACTTTTCCTGGACCTTGCGCCGGTATCCCGAAGGATACGGTCTTGGCATAGTGGCAAGAACGGTTCCGCATCCCAATGGAGGAAGCTTCACGGCGTGGGTGCCGATCGATCTGCTACCGGTCACGGGAAGTCCCTGTCCTGAAGCGAATCATACCGGCTGTTCCGGGAACCCGGCTTACGCCGATCTCGGTGAACTGCACCCTGGCCGGTATAGGCTGACCGTGACGACCCATCTTCGGGGGTTCGCCTTCCAACAGAACGAGACCAGCTTCGATGTCAAAGAGAATCGGCCCGTCTCCGTCATGCTCAATCCCAATCCGGCATCCGGAGGGATGAACGTTACCGGCACTGTTTCCCTCGAGGGACCGGCCCCTCGGAGTGGGAAGGTGATTCATCTTTACAGCTCCTCGCCGGAATTGGTCGGTGTCCCTGCGACAGTGCAGGTCCCCGCTGGCGCAACCTCAGCCACATTTCTCGCATCGATAAGCCCGCAGGTCCGTGAACCGGTGTCGGTGCTTGTTCGAGCCAGTGATCGCACACCGTTGAGCCAGATGGCGGCTCATCAGTCGGTCGGCAACACGATAACTCCGAGAGGGGTGGACTTTGAGGCCCTCCCAGGCTTTGCGGAATCGACGCAAGAAGGCGAACAAAATCCTGAAGGTCGAGCCGGCGGTGAATCGACAGGCGTTACCGAACGTGGGGTTGGCATTCTCAGTCCCGGCAGAGCGAAAATACAACCACCGATCACCTCGATGACCGGACCAGTCGCTGCCGCTCCTGCACCCGCGGGACCGCGTCTTCCACAAGCTCCAAATCTTGCTCTGCGACCGTCGATGTTCTCGTTGGACCGAGCAGAACTGAAGGGAATCCTTTATCGCCCGCCCGAGTTCGTGTTGAACGTGGTCCCCGCGGGTCCGTTACGGCAACTACCGGGCAAGCAATCTCCGCTTGGCGGCAGGATACCCTGAGCGCTGACTGGGAGCCGCCTCCGACGTCCTCGCTGCTTCCAGGAAACTCCCCCCTCGTGATACCTATGCGGCCACCTCGAACCCAGGAACCCGATTCAGGGAGAGGTGGTCCATCGCAGCTTGACGAAAAAGCACGGGTTCCACTAGGCTATTGCCGCTCGTCGAACTCCTCCGTGAGCACGGCCGAACGAGGGAGTGCCGTACGACATGACGTCGCCCTCACCGCTACGAACTGCTCGTTGCAACCACCCAATTGAACCCTCCGACCGTGTCGCACGACTGACTGGCAGAACACACCATCGTCCTGTTCGCTCATAAGGAGATGATCATGATGCATGTATGGTTGCTGATCGGGATGCTCACGATCTTGCCGTTATGTTCCGCCGCAGCATCGGAACCGGTCGGTAGAACGGCCGATGCGATTACCTTCAAACAAGCCACGCATTTTACGAGCCGGGACGGGTCCGATATCGCAGTGCAACCCGGCACATACTGGATCAATGTGGGAGACGGGCAGCGGCTCTGGCTCACCTCGGAGACAACCAAGGAAACACTGGAACTTTCGGCAGACATGAGCTCACACGATTTGGACTTGGACGGCGATGTCGCACTTCTGATTCCAGGCGATGAGGACCGGACCCACCTTGTCGTGTTGTTTCAAGACAAGACTGCCCTTGCCGCCGTCGGGTTCCCGAGCGCGGCCAGGCCACGAGGTGCCGGGCTCACCAGAGTCAATCCCTCCGTCCTGCGGCAAAATGCGGGCATCTTCGCGAGACCGGCCGCACCGCCGCCTCAGGCGCCGCCTGTCCCACCGCAAGTTCCTCCGAGTACATCCGGAAAGACTGCGAAAAAGAAGGTTGATCCTTCTCAGCCTGCCACAGTCCAAGTCGGAGCTCCCCGATGGTTGACTTGGAGTCATCTCCGGATGAACGATCCACAAGGCCTGGCCACAATATTGCGTGACGTGCAGGCTGGGAAGCTGCCACCGACCACGTTGAATGGACTCGCCCATCCTGCCGCTCTTACCGAAATGATGAAGACCAATTGGGCAGCGGAAGTCGCCCGGCTTGAAGCGCTGCAAACGAAGCAGGCCACCGATCCGGGGAGCGGGATTCGCTCCCGCGGGATCGCGGGTGCAGGCGGGGGCGGCTTCTCCGCTGTAGCCGCCATCCCTCGATTTTCCGAAGCGCCTCGTCCTCTTCAACAGGCCCTGCGATCGGTCACGGTCGATCAGGCGGCCGTCGATTTCGGAGGGCTATTCTACGGACAGGTCCGTCGAAGACAGGTGGATCTGACGGTCTTCAAGGATGGGGAAATCGCCGTCGCAGTTCCTCCCAATGCGGCGCTCCGGATCATCTCCTTGGAGAGCTATACGGGCTTCGCCCGTTCGGTTTTCCGGCCTTCGGCGGGATCGGGCTCCCTCGTCACGATGACGACCCGTGCGGAGCTGATCCCGGAAGTTGATAAGAAACGCACCGCCGCCCCGTTCCGGCTTCCGGTCCGTGCCGGACAGGATCTGAGCCTGGTGGTGGAGTTTGCTCCTCGGAAAGAATTCGGTGTTCCAGAAGGTCCGTTCCAGACCGCGATTCAAATCGACTGTACTTTATTTGAGAAAGGTCAGGCCGTGCCCGAACGGATCGTCGTCCCTGTCCGCGCACAGATCAACGGGCTGCTTTACGGCGCCGAGGCGAATCCGGTCACGGGCAACAGTTCCGTGTTGCCGGAACGGGATTTCTTCGTCGAGTTCGAGTTCAGCAACGGGGGCCAGCCCAGCGAGGCGATTTTGGAAATCGTAAATATGCCCTTGGGATTCATGTCCAACGTGCCGGCCCTTCGCGTGCCGCTCGCCAAAGGCGAGCGGAAGAACGCCGCCTTCCTGATGAGAGCCAGTGCGGCCGCGCGAGGACCGGGAGGTTCGCCGGAAGAAAAATGGATCACCTTCAGGTTCACCAACGGACCCAATACCTACACCATCGACTATCCCGTATATTTATATCCGACATGGATCCGCTACCCATTTCAAGGGACAGTTCCGTTCAGTAACGGTGGCGTCCTCTCCACCCAGGGGACGCTCGACTTACGCGGGGATGGCTGGTTCAACTTCCAGGGCAAGATTAATGCCCGTGACATCTTGGATCGTCTGGACCTCGATCTCTATGACGACTTGTACACGCACTTCCTCGTCGGGTTCGTCCTCAACAATGGCGGATACAAGCGAGAGATCACCGACTTTGACAAGGGATGGGCCTACCAGGCGGACGGGATGGTTCGGGAGTTGGCCCAGGATTATGTCAGAACGGTCGATGAGGGGTTCCGACTCTTGCTGTCAGGTACCGTTATGGTCTATTGAGTTTGTGAGTGCTCAAGAACTCGCGCTTCGGAGCAAGCAAGGCCGTTCCTGGAGAAATTGGCGCTTGGCTGGGCAGAACGTTTCATTCTTCCGGAACGATCCCGGCTCCCAGACAACAACCTCGCGTCTCTACCCGGCCCTCCTCCAGCTTGCGGCCGGAGCGCATGACATGAAATTCATGTTGGATTCCGGTTGCGTGCGGTTGTTCGAAGCGACGATTCACCCGTTGTAGGAGGCCTTATGGACAATGTCTTTACCGTGGCGCTCACAGAAGACTGACCGACCGGGGGGACGACCACGCGCAACGTCTCGATCAGAGTGCGGAAGCCTACAGATCGCTCTGTTCGGGGGACGGCAGTCGTCAGGTGTTCAGATTCGTCAACGGCTGTCCGGTGCTGGTGGCGGGCAATGTTATTTCAAGCGCCCCACCCCACCGTCGGTCGCCGACCAAAGCTGTGTCTCCGCCAAGCGGACAAGTGCCCAAGAAGAAATGCACGGAAATATTGGAGGTAGATGCGAGCGTGTATGACATAAATCGGACATTTCTCCTTGGGCTTGACAGTGAGTGGAGCAGCGCTAGACAAACAGGGCATGCCTGCATATGTTTGGCGCCTGACGCTGCTCGGTCGGCGCATATCTGTCCGATCAGCCGCGGATCCACTCTGCCGGTATCGGCCCACTGGCACTGAACCCGTGAGGGGCCATCGCGTGTTGGCAGTCCCGTTTTTCTCTTTCCCGTTCGAACCCTTCTCAAGGGGCCTACGACGAACGGTCAAGCGCAACTTCCCCGCACAGAAAGGACCGGCGTGCTATGCATGACCGACGCCTGGACCTCGCTGCCCTTCGCGCATTGAAATTCTCTCAACGGAGGCTCCGTTCCGCCGCGGTGCGGTCAACGGACGCGCCTGAGAGTGCTTCTCTCTCGCGGCGTGGCTTGTTTGGGTTGGCGGCCATAACCGGACTCGCCTTGCCACCGGTAGTCGGTCTGGCCGAATCGCTCCGCGCCGGATACACAGATTCGTTCGCCGTCACGGGCCACGAACGCCGCGTCGTGTTTCGGTTGCATGGACAGGACCGCTGGACAATCGATTGCGACCGTTTCTGCGGCCGACCAAGATTGATCGCCAAGAAGCATCCTCACCTGATTCGCATCGCGCTGCTCGATGCTTATTTCCCCGGCACCCTAATTCCAGCCGATTTCGATTGCGACATTTACCGAAGCGGGCTCAATTGGCGGATGGACATTCGCTTCCGCTGGGGTGGATTTCACAGTGGAGTTCCGTTCGTCCGCTGGCTCGCGCAGCGGGAACCGGCTGCGGGAACGTTGGCACTGAGCGAACCGGTCTGTTCACTGGGCCACGAAGAGTCGTTAGAGTTGGTCGGCTGCGCTGAGGGAGCGTTCCGCCCAGATTGGACTTTTCGATTGAGGGGACCGCGCATCGCGCGAGTCGACAGCGCGGCGTTCCTTGTCGCGTCCGATGTGTTCACTCTGACTCTTCTGAATCCTGGAACCGGCAGCCTCCTCGAACACCCCGCGGCAAGGAGAACGTTGCTGACGCTTGAACGAGGAAGAGCTCCGTGGCGGATCTCTCCGCGTGTCGATTGCGGAACGCATGGAGATCTCACATGTCCCGAGAATAGTTTTTCCGCGCTGCGCATCGAGACATGGGAAGGAGACAACGGCGAAACCGGAACCGCGTTTTTGGCGCTTTCGGATGCCGACAATCCATCCCCCGTTTTCGAAACGAGCGGCACAGGGCCGATTCGACTTTCAGAGCCGGTGCGCCTTCCGCTTACTGAAGCCCGCTATGCCCGCACCGTGCAATGGCCAGGCGGATGGTACCAACAGGTGTTCCTCGCAGGGTTCAGCGAGGATCCCACTTGGATCGCCGTTAACGGTTGTCAACTGGCGGTCGGCGCCCGATTCGAAACGCCGCTGTTCGAGCTGATCCAAGACGGCACCGATCCGGCGGCGATCCGGTGCGAACCGGGCCTGCGCCATGCGCACGTCCCCCTGGAGGACGCGATCACCCAGCCGATGGAATTGCCCTTCGGCGCACGACTCCGGCTGGTACAAACAGTACCGCTGCAGAAGGGTCCGCCGGTCTTGCGAGATCCTGCGCTTTCGGCACCACCCAAGACCCAACCGGCCCCCCCTGCGCAACAGCTTCCACCGGACCGCATCCTCGAGAATCCGGCCAAGGCTGCCGAGGCCATGAGGCAGCTTTGCGCCACCGATTTCCGATGCGTGCTCCATATCCCGGGGCCGGCGACTGTGACCGTGCTCCGTCCTGACGACCTGCTCTATTTGAAGTTTGAGTTCCGAAACCTGACGGTGCAAGTCGCTCAAGGTCAACCACCTCAGCTCGTGCGAGTCCCCGGCCAGCCGGCATACCTCGTTGTGTACTTTCCGCCGCAACACATCGCCGAGCAAGCGTTCCGCGAGCCGCAAGAGTCCACGAATCTCCCAAAACCGGTACAGGCGCTGATCTCCGGATGGAGCCAGTTGGTCTTCGAGATTCCACCTGCGATCCATACAATTCCGTACACGTTACCAGCACTGTTGAACTGGTCGCAATTCCAGCTCATCACCGCGCCGGCTGCAGCTCCCCCCCCACCACCGCCGTCCACCAGGCTGTTCAAAAGGCCCCCTGGCTTGACCGGTCCGCTTCTCCGGCAACAGTCCCTCCCGACCCCGAACTCGACAGGATCATCGTGGCGAGAAGCCGGCGGTGCGGTTGATCCGTTCACACGCTCCCGGCCCATTCTTGCCCGAGCCCGTGCTCGTACAATTCCGGTCGCCGACATCCCATCGGTCCCCTCCCCGCCGAATCTGCGAGTGTTTGACCCACCGACTCCTCCGACGCGGGAGCAGCTCAAGACTGTGACGGTCATCGAAGCACCGTTTCGGTTGTTCGTGTCTCCCAATCCCATGGCCGGCTGGGTACATCTAACGTCGGACAAGCCTGCTCCGCGCAACGGGCGACAGGAACTCTGGCACACGAGATTGGGCGTGCGACGGCAACTTCAAGACGGCCGGTGGGTCGTTGATGAATCCGATGACTGGTACCGCACCCTCCGGGCTATCTGGTCTCCCGATTATGCACCGTCCCCCCCGCCTCCACCCGAATAATATTGTCCGCCCCCCCATCCGCCGAACCCTCAAAATCCGTTCCGAATGTCCCTCGATGCGCGGAACCGGCACGAGCTGGTCCAGGTCATGGCGGACGCGACGAAAGAGACCGCGACATGGCCGGCCCGCGTCGCGCGCGCGGACCTCTTCATGCTGAGCGCATTAGGTGCATGGATGAAGCTCCGCTACACCGGCGGTCAGGTGTGCCCGGCCAATCTGGTGGAGTGGGAACATATCGCCAACATGGGTCGCGACCAGTTCGTCAAGATCGTAGAAGAAGGCTATCTGTATCCCTTCGGGCATAAAGCCGCGCTGGTGACGATCACCGAACGCAAGTTCGAGGACGTCCCTATCAAACCCGGGGAAAGCCGCACGTTGGCGGTGCTCCGCCAGCGCCAGTTCGTCGTCGTCCGCGAGCCGGTCAAACAGTATCCGGAAGCTGATCCCTATTTGAGAACGATCGGACAAGCCACCACGCCGTCTAAGGGGCGCAATTTCCCCTATCGTATTCTCCGCATCGCCACGCTGGTGACGCCGGATATCGAGGATACGAAGGTGGCGCCGAGCATGATCACCGGCGATGCCTTCTGGCCTATTCCGGTCGGCGCAGGTACACCGTTTCGCTTCCAGTTGCTTGGAGAAGATGTCGGGGGACGAATAACCACTTTTTCGGCTTCGATGATCTTTATCAAAGCAAGCGTGGCAGTTTGCGGCACGCCCAGCACAAGTTGTGAGGCAGCACCGCAGCCTCGTGTGGGAAACCCGATCCCAGATCTGAGCCAGGTAATGGAGCATTACCGGAACCCTGCCGCCCTTGGAAAACAAAATGAATCTTTCCTGAATGGTCAGAAGATCGCCTTTGTCCCTCCGAGCCGCGAAGAAGACTCGGTGCTGGAGGCGAGCGTGCTGACGTTCGACGCAGAGCTGGCGAGTAATCCCATACCACTGATCCAGGCCAAGCATGTGTTCTTCTTTCCCGTCATCGCGGCGGCCCAGGTCCGCATCCCGGCGATCCAACATCTCTTGGGAAGCGACACCCCCATCGCCATCAAGTATGCCAAGCCCTATGTGCAATCCGAATTCGATCCCACGAAGAACGTCGGCGAAGTCTTTGCCGAACTCCTTCAGCCTGTCATGCTCCCTTTTCCCCCAGACAAAGTGGGAGGCCTAGCCAGCCCCAACATCGACATCTCCGGCCTGTCCCGCAAGACCGGCCCGTTCGGCGGACCGCTTCAATCCATCGCCGCAGGCCAGTTCGATCCCTCTCAGTTCTTCAAGAAGGCTCAGAACTCGAAAGATCCTCAGCAGCTCCTGGCGCAGGCCCAAATACTCGGCGGTATATTCCTCGGAGACATCATTAAACCCCTGCTGGGCGCGCTTCCGCCGCAGTTCGTCACCGAAAGCCTTCCACCTGACATCCCCGACACACTCCGACTCGTCAAGACCAGCTATAGGCTCGATACGACACACTTACAAAGGGACCCGCTCGGCATCTTTCAGCCGCTAAACCAGGCTCGTCTGACGATCAGCAGCCAGGCCGTAGCTCGAGTGCCGAAGCCGGGTACCCCGTTGCGGGAACCGGAGTTGACTGCTCATGGCAGCTTGACCAACTTCGAGATCAATCTGTTTTCGGTCCTGATCCTCACATTCAAGGAACTCCGGTTCGTCAAACTGCCGGGGAAAAAGCTCGATGTGACGGCCGATCTAGCCGACGATCCGCTGCGCTTCGGAGGGCCGCTCGAGTTCGTAAACGCTCTCCGCAAGTTCATTCCGGCACAGGGATTCAAGGACCCGCCCAGCCTGGACATCACTCCTTTCGGCATTACGGCCGGCTACTCGCTGGCTCTGCCGAACATTGCGATGGGGGTGTTCAGCCTGGAGAACATCAAGCTCGGAGCGGGCCTGTCGATTCCGTTTAGTAATTCGCCAGTCAGCGTGCGTTTCGCCTTCAGCACCCGCAAGGACCCGTTCAACGTCGTCGTCAGTCTGTTCGGCGGAGGCGGATTCCTCGGCTTAGAGTTGGATACGCGCGGCATCAAGACCGTCGAGGCCGCGATCGAGTTCGGCGGCAAGATTTCGTTGGACCTTGCCGTCGCGAAAGGCGCCGTGGTCATGCTGGCCGGCATTTATTTCAAAGTCAGCCGGGTGGACAATCCCCGCAAAGATGTCGTCCAGCTGGAAGGCTATGTCCGCGCGGGCGGCGCCTTGTCCGTCCTCGGATTGATAACGGTTTCCCTCGAACTACGGTTAAGCCTGTCCTATCTGGACGACGGCTCGCGCAGCGTGTGGGGAAGAACAACCCTGGTGATCAAAGTGGAAATCGCGTTTTTCAGCAAGAGCGTGGAAGTGGAGTTCGAGAAGCGCTTCGCCGGCTCGTCTTCAACCGTTGCCATCGAGCGCAACCCGTATATCCGTCCGGTCAGCTACAACCGCGCGCGCCGGACGCAATTCAAACCGACAGCCCCGGCGCCATCCCTTAGACTGGCCCCGGTACCGCCGCTAGTCAGTCAGCCAGCGAAGATCGCCGATCTCCTGTCGGCCGAAGATTGGAACCGCTATGCCGCAGCATTCGCCTATCGCGTAGCTTTGAAACCGTCGAGGAGAACGGATCATGCCGAACCAGTCGCCGTTGATCGAGAAACTCCAGCAATTCCCGCCGAAGGCCGGCATCGACCAGGTGCTCGGCGTGCAGACACAGGAGATCATGCTGACGACTCTGGCCAATGGGATGAAAAACGGGAAGCTTCGCATTTCCGTGGCGGTGGCTCCTCGGTTGCGTCCCATTGCCGACGTTCCCTTGTCGTTGTTCCCCAATTTTCTGGATTGGCCGAAATTCGTCACGACGCTTAAGTTCAAGGTGTTGATCGGCCCGGCGCCCGACCAGGCGATAGCATTCGATGCCGAGCCCTTGTGGTCTTCTGCCACTTTGGACTCCCCCTTGTGGACGTCGCTGTTTCCTCCTACCACACCGGTGCATCCTTATCCGCAAGACAAGGACGGTTGTCAGCCGAAGTACGACTTCAAACCAATCGTGGTCGAAAGGCCGTTTTTCCAGCACGTGCTCAAGGAGCACATTTATCAAGCCGTCGCCGTGGGAGAGATCGTCGCTCAACGACTCAAGATGGATGCCTTCGCCCAGTTGCCCACCAGCAGCGTGCTCCAGCAGCAGCTCGAACAAGCCGGCATTCTTGTTCGGGATCCCAGCCTGGGCGGAAAGCTGAACGTCGGATTCATAAACCCGCTGGCGAAACTCGATGCTGTCAATCAGCTACTCCAAAAGAGCCTGCCGCAACCTCCGGGAGGCGGACTGAATCTGCCGCCACGCATTTCTCCCGGGGGCCCCGCGATCACGCCTCGCGGACTCGGAACAGGCTCGTCTCGGACCATGCCGCGCCTCGTTCCGCCGACTCAACTGGAGAGTGCGACGGGCATCAGGCCGGAGCAACTGCATTTTCTCGAATTCCAGGTATCTAAACAGCTCCTTGCCCTGCCACCTGAGCGGATCGCCCCGAAATTCGAACCGGTCGATTTTCACCAAATTGTCAGCCATCTCGCCGAATACCCGCAGATCATGCGCCGGCTCGGACTGACGCTTGACTTCCAGGTGACGGTCGATCTGTCAAAGCTGCCTCTCTCCTCCACCATCTGGGTCCGCCCTGTTGTCGGAGCGGCGGCGGCCGGACAATTCGTTTCGCCCCGCTCTCAATTCGAATTGAACCCCGACGCTGAAATATTCCGACTCAAGCCCAATTCGTTCGACTCCCTTGTCGAGAACGGCTGTTTCAAACTCGGTAGGACGCAGGGGCCCTGGACCTTCGATGTCGTCCCAGGCGACGTTGAAGGCGCAGCCGAGAAGTTGGAAAAGTTCGCCCAGATGGTGCTGGATGCCGGACCATCGCTGGATCAACAGAACGACGGCGCGCTGCCTGCACTGCGGTCCGGAGGTCTGGCCGTGGCCCAGCGCAACCGTGACCACTGGTTGAACGGTATCGTGGACACGCTCAATGAGCTCCATTGCACGCTGGAGAAGGAGCACCAAATCCCCAACTTTCCTCCAGATCGTCGTGGCACCACAGTTCTGCTCGGGATGGAACAGGTGATCCGCGGATTGCGCATTGATGTGCGCGAGTTGTTCGAGAACGCTCCGCCCGGTCCCTGGCGATCTCTGTGCTTCCGTCGAGGGCACTACCTCGTCGGTCCCGCTCAACAGCCTGTGCTCAATATCCAGGATGACGAAGGGTGGGTCTCACTCGGATCGATGAAGCCGACAGTCCCCACGGCTTCGCCGACGCTGCTCATTTACGAATCTCTGTTCCGCTGGAACGGGTGGAGCCTCGCCGTCCCCCGACCGGGGAAGGCCCACGGGGAAGATGGGCCTGGCTCGCCATCCCTGGCCGGGACGAACATGATCGTCAGGTTCGACCCCGTTCCCGGCACACTCCCTAAGCTTCGCTTCGGGCGCCACTATCAATTTCGCGCTCGCGTAGTGGACCTAGCCGGCAACGGTCTGAGCGTCAATGACCTTCCAAATCCCGCCAACGAGCTTGTAACCAGTGCGCAGGACGGTTACTACGACCGATTCGAACCGGTCAGCTCACCGATTTTGGTGCTCAAGTATCCGCTGTTGGGCCCATCCACCCCCTTCTGCCCGCAAGGGCAACCGTTGGCGCCGGGAGAATCCGTGGCTCGACTGGTCATCAGGACGGCCAATACTGACGGCAGAGGGACTCCGGCCGGGCCGGCCAATCAGGCCTCCACCCGTCATCTCGTTCCGCCGCGGGTGGCACAGGATCTGGCCGAGGCCCATGGCATGTTCGACGATCCGATCACCAGAAAATTCCGGCCCGACGCCTATGTGCTGATGACCAGCAAGGACCGCACACTCTCGACCACCTCACCGGCAACGCCGGGATTCGGGCCCGATGGAAAGCCGCGATTCGAGGACGTTCACCCGGAAGAATCGTTCACCGTCCCATATCTCCCCGATCCGCTCGCGGCCGGTGTCACGTTTTTCAATCTTCCCGGCACGGCCGGCACGCAGTTCGTCACGCAAATTCCCTTTCAGGGCTCATGGCCGGACCGGATGTCGTTCCAATTGCAGCTGGAACCGGGGACGGGCGCGCCTGTCTTATCCGGCAATGTACTCCGGGTCTTCCTCCCTCCGGGAGAGCAATTGGTCGTGCAACTGAGTTCTCACTTCGCACCTGGGCAGGAGACACTCATGGCCGTCTGGCGGTGGATTCTTGAAGCGGCGGTCAAGAACCCCTCCGTCAATCTGCAACAGATCCAGACTCTTGTCCGCACCGGACGACATTGGATGATCACGCCGTTCCGCGAAATCGTCTTGGTGCATGCGACACAACAACCGGTGATGACTCCGCGCTGGGTGTCGCTCGTCGTCAGTCCGCAGCGACAACCTGGGCAGACCGCCGCTTCGCTCAGCGGCATGGTCGACCTGCACAGCCCCAGCACGCAGAAGCTGGACCTCGTGGCGAACTGGATCGACCCGATTGATGAAGGCACGTGGCCGGATAATCCTCCGCCTGACCCGTCCGGCAGCCCCTATAGTTTTCTGTTCGTGAGGAAGAACTCCATCGCATTCGAGACTCAAGTGCCGCCGGATGGACACGGAGCCGGTTGCGGCATGGCCCCTCCGTATTCACTATTGCTTCCGGGGCTCTTTGAAGAGCGCCTCGCCGCACGCCTGACCGTCCGCCCGCGTGGCATCGAGGGAGCAGAATTTGAAGCGCCTCAACCAGGGGAATCGCCAGCGGAAGCGGCACCGGAAGCACCAGCACCGGAAAAAGAGATACGGGAACGAGGGGTATCGGGAGGAGTGCTGAGAAGGCCTGGGATTAGCCCACGGCTTAAGCCGCAACCGTCGCAGGAAATGTTGCCGCCCGGAAAGGCGGAAGCACCGGACCGCTTCCTTTCACCGGGACGACCGCCATATGACGAGTCCCCCTTCCGCTGCGCGCCGCCTCCCCCGAATCCGCCGAAACGCACGCCGAACACCTTTGATTTCTGTGGCACGCACCAGTTCGGTGACACCAAGTATCGGTGCGTGGAGTATTCAGCTCTGGCCACGACCCGCTATCGCGAATATTTCTACCCTCTTCCGGATTTTCCCGATTGCCCGCCCCGGAACAGTCCCGTGGAACCCCAGTTCACGCGGACCTCCGCTCCGATCAAAGTCGATATTCTCAGCTCCGCTCCGCCGGCTGCGCCGAAACCCTTGTACATCGTCCCGACCCTTCGGTGGGAGGATACGCCGCAAGGCCGCCGCCGCATCGGAGGAGGCATCCGCATTTATCTGGAGCGTCCGTGGTTCTCGTCCGGCCTGGGGGAACAGCTGGCCGTCGTCCTCTACGGCCACGACTACCCAACGATCATGGAACAGGCCAAGCCCTACGTCACGCAATGGGGGCTCGATCCCCTGTGGGTCGGCGGGGAACCGTCGACCCGCTTCGATCCGACAATCGGAGCGCTGAAGGAATCCATCGTCCCGTCCGTCGTGACACCGCGCAGCGTCGACGAGCAACCGACAGGACGCGGCATCTCGCAACTCGGCGCCGCCCCGATCTTGAAAGAAAGCGCTGGCGCAGTTTTGAAGCAGATGGCGGGCTCCTGGGGAGAAACTGCGGGCGCGACCTACCCCCAACCGGTTCATTTCAGAAATCCGGCCGCGGTCCGGGAAGACCTGGCTGTCGCCGAGGTCGTCGGCCGGTGGCCGATCATGATCACGACTCCGAGCGGAGGTAAGGCATCGCAGGTTCCGTTGCAAGCCACCCCCCTGCCCGTGAAAATCTGTGCGTTTAACGTCCTGCCGGATCACATCCGGCAGTTGTGGTATTGCGACATCGAGATGGATCCCGGAACGGCCTACTTCCCGTTCGTGCGACTGGCGCTCGCGCGCTACCAGGTCAACGCTATCCCGGGCGCGCATCTTTCCCCGATCGTACTGGCCGATTTCGCCCAGTTGATGCCGGACCGGGTGGCCAGCGTGGTTGTCAATCCCGCCAACCCGACGAAAGCCACCGTATCTGTCTCGGGAGTCATCGGTGTTGTCCCACCCGTGCGCTCATCGGCCGTCGAAGTGCAGATGGAACAATTCAACCCGGCTTTTCCCGGGGAACTCGGATGGAGCCCCGTTCCGAACGTTCAGCCGGTCGTGTTGCCGCTCGCCTCCCCGCAACAGTGGGCCGGTGAGATTGCACTGCCGCCTCCTGGAGGCCCAACCCAATATCGCTTGGTGATCCGGGAATACGAGATATTCACCATCTCGGAGGCGGGGGCTCCGCTTCGGCGGGAAGAGCGGCGGCTTATTTACGCGGATGTGCTACCCCTGAAACGGTGAGGCGTCTGAGTCGAGACAAGAGAAAGGGCTTCTGTTCCGAGCTGAATTAAATTAGAGGACTACCGCAGCACATAACTTACGACGTAGTCGGTGCCGCGGAACTCGGCGTGGAGAATCTGAACCTGGGCAGGGCTCATCGGGTTGATGCCGGCTTGACTCAGCAACTCGGCGCGGACATATTGAAAGACCTGCTGGTCGAATTGGCCGCGAACCTGCGGTTGGAGTAATACTTCACGGATGCCGTTTTCCAGCGCTGGTTGGATCTGCCTGAAATACTCGTTCGATACCTTGCAGATATTCACCGGAAAGATGAGGTCGAAAAAGTACGTGCACTTATCCGGTTCCTTCAGCTCTCCCCTGACCGCGATCCGAATGGATTGCAACGTCGGAAAACCCCGCTGATCAATGGTCGGCAGGACAAAAATGTCGATCAAAACCTTTTCGGCCACGAGATCGGTGAGCGCGCTGTCGCCCTCGCCCGAATACTCCTTGTAATAGGTCTTGAACTGAAGACTTGGAATGACGAACTGATAGCGGAGTTCGGCTCCCTCGGGCGTCACGATCGGCGGATTGGAGACCCCCGTCAGGTGTACATACGACTTCTGCCCGTTCCCGGCTTCATGCGTGTATTTCTCCAGCGCGATGCGGCCGGCCAATCCCCGCCCGAGCATGAATGTGGTGTCGAACGGACTTCGCATATTGCCGATCTGCACGAACGATTTGGTCGGATCGCCCACGACGGCGGAGAAGGGAATCGTTTTGGTCAGCGCAGCGGGAGGACCTCCGCCCTGGGGCACAGTGGATGCGCCGGGCGCCGGCTGCCCGAATGGGACCGATTGGCCTGCGGCAGGCGGCATGGGCTGGCGGGGCGGAAACACCTGTGCGTGCGCACCATTCACCATGAGCACCAATCCTAAGATCCCACCGAGCCATGCCGCGACGTCGTTGACATTCATCATACGCTCGGCTCCTTTCGCTCACTCATGTTTGAACCAGCGTGTGACCGTAACATCCTGACTCGGCTGGGCGGCCGCATAAGACAAGGGTGTCACTTGCATGGTCGCCCCGCTGTCGTCCTGCACTTTGAGGATGCCGCGGGACGTCACCGAGCCGACTCCACGCGGAATCACCGGCGGCTCCTCCACTTTCGCCACAATCTTGACGTCGGGCCGCTTTTCGGCTGCCAGCTGC
This sequence comes from uncultured Nitrospira sp., assembly GCA_964445795.1. GTDB lineage: Bacteria > Nitrospirota > Nitrospiria > Nitrospirales > Nitrospiraceae > Nitrospira_D. The sequence goes on from CAYULI010000002.1 coordinate 23,276, forward strand.
GCTAAGCTGTCCTCCAGATCTGTCCGTCGATTGGCGGACGCCACCACGAAGAACGATTCGATGCCCTTAACCTGATCCAGCGTATACCAATGGCCGTCTTCCGGAAATGCATACTCCTGGTCCTTTTTCAGCGGATTCGTCGTCTTGCTTCCTTGGGTCGGAAACACCGGTTCAACCCAGCCTGATCCGTCGATCGCCGTGATATAGACATAGCAATCGCAATTGGTACGCACGACGATCTTGAATCGGTCACCCGCCTCCTTGTTCGGACCGCCGTCCTTGAGCACTTCCCCATCGTTCATCAGCACGACTTCCTTGCCCTTGGCGGTCTGCTTCTGCCTGATCATCGCGACATCGACGGTGATGGGTTCAGCACCGAGGCCGCGCGGATAGACCCCTGCGGAACCATACGATTGGCCGCCGTAAAGTTGCTGGCCAGGCACCGACCCGTAGGGACTTGTACTGCCATAACCGGACTGGCCGTAGGTTTGGCCGTACCCCGGCTGGGTCTGGCCATACGGTTGTCCGTAGGCCGGCTGGGTCGCGTTTCCATAGGGAGTCGCCGTTCCGTATGGATTCGTCGTGCCGGGGGGGTTTGTCGGCTGACCGTAAGGGCTGGTCGTTCCGTAGGGATTCTGCGTGCCGTACGGATTCGTCCCTGCCGACCCATACGGGTTTTGCTGACCATAAGGAGATGGTGTGCCGTGGGGATTGGCTTGTTGTCCGTACGCACCGCCCATCGCGGGTCCATAAGGGTTGCCTGTGTCGTAAGGATTTGTCCCCGGCTGATTCGGATACCCTGGGACTGTCCCATAGGGATTCGTGGCCGTCCCAGGGTACGTGGCAGCTCCCGGATAATTTTGAACTACGCCACCGTAGGGGACGTTCGGATCGTAGACACCCGCCTGCCCCGGATAGGTTGGCTGGCCGGGATACACCTGCAGTCCCGGCACCTGCTGCTGCCCGGGGTACATCTGCGGGGGCAGGCCGGGCTGGCCCGGGAAACCCGGCTGGCCGGGCATGCCGGGACCGACCGTCGCCATGGGCGGAAGGCTTTGTGTGTAGGGACTCGCGAGGCGATTGACGAGGTTGCTCAGATTGTCGCGGTGCTTTGAGCCGTAATTGGAAAGGCTGGTCTGAATGAGATTGCGCGCAAATTCGATCCCGATTGGCGCCAGAAACGGAGCGGCCGCGCACGACATCATGAGAATCGTGCCAAGAAAAGCACCTGACATTCCATAGCGGGTTCCACAACCCCTTGCAATTCGTGCAAGTCTCTTCATGGTCAGCCCTCCGTGCTCTTGCCGCGTAGGTCGAAGCAGGCGGGGAAAAGTTCACCGGATTGTAATCCGCGGCCAGAGAGGGGTCAATCAATGCCATCCTATTGAGGGCCTCCCGTAAATGTGCTACAGCAGGACCCACCGGGGCGAGACGAGAGCCCGGTCGTTGAACGCGGATGCTCATGGACACGACTCATGGGCAGGATGCCCTCGAAGCAGACCTTTTGGCTGCCTCAGCCGCTGGGAATCAGTCAGCCTTCGAGCGCCTCTACCGTCTCTACGAAAAGCGCGTGTACCAGTACGTGTATTCGCTGGTTTACGATGCGACGTTAGCTGAGGACATCGTGGGAGAATCCATGATGGCCGTGTGGCGCGGAGCCGGCGCGTTTGCAGGGACCTCGCGGGTGTCGACTTGGATTTTCGGCATCGCCCGACACAAAGCACTGGATACCCTCCGGCAAACGGGACGGCGGCAACGCGAGGTCGACCTCGATGGTGCCGCAGACCTCCCCCACCCGCAGGATAGTCCGATCACCGGCGTCTACCGCCAGGAAACTGCGGCCTTGATCCAACGCGCGCTCGCCCAACTCTCTCGCGACCACCAGGAAGTGTTACGGCTCGTCTTTTATGAGGAGCTGCCGTACGAGGAGATTGCGACTCTGCTGGCGATTCCGGTGAACACGGTCAAGACCAGAGTCTACTACGCGAAACAGCGACTCAAAGAACAGTGGGAGCGACTCAGCCAGAAGGAATCACCGCGATGAACGAACCGGAGACCCTTCCCACCGGCGTGCATGAGGAAGTCGCCTTACTGCCCTGGTATGCGAACGGGACGTTGCCGGCGCACGAACAGGTGCGGGTGGCGCAGCACCTGGAGTCGTGCGCCGACTGTCGTCAGGAGTTGGAAGAGCTCTCCCGCATGAAAGCCGGGCTGGCAGCAGTCTATCGTGCGCAGCCCGAGCCTTCGCCTTGTCTCGGGCGATCGGTCCTCCGCGCCGTAGCCAGCGAGGTGCATGCTCACCGTGCGGTGCCGTTGGCGCACGAATCGTGGTTCGCGAGCGTTGACCAGCGGCTCCGGTCGCTTCTCTTCACGCCGTGGGTCCCAACCCTCGCGGCTGCCGTCCTGCTCGTGCAAGTCGGGCTGATCGTCTGGATCAGCATGCCGGCGCCGCAGGCCAATCACGTGGTGTCCCGAGGGCTCGACAGGCGAACCGCGAGATTGAGCGTGGTCTTCCACGCTGCCGCGACCGAGGAGTCCATACGGTCCACGCTTGGAGCCATCCGCGGGCGGATTGTGGATGGTCCGAACCATACCGGTGTCTATACGATCGAGGTCCCAGCCGAAGACGTCGAAGCGAGCCGGAACAAGCTCGACCTCCTGCGCCGGAGTACCAACGTAGTGCGGTCGGCCGATTTGGAAGAGCCGTGAACCGAGCCCAGCATCGGGCCGACAGACAAGCAGTGCGCTGGAACGGTCCGATTCGACGGATGGACGAACCGTGAGACCGAAGGTGACGCCGATGAAAAATGACAGGTGGTTGCGGGCCTGCCTGATACTGTGCGCGACCCTCCTGTATTCTTCGGGAGACAGGGCAGCGGCTGATCAGGGTGGCGGCGAGGGTGCTCAAGGCATGAAGCGCGCCCTCTTGATCGGCATCAACCGGTACAAGGCCGTACCGAGATTGCAAGGCTCGCTCAACGACATCGAGACCATGCGACAGATCTTAATGACCCGTTGGGGGTTCCCAGAGAAGAACATCACCGTTGTGACCGACGAAGCGGCGACGCGCGCCGGCATGTTGTCGGCGCTCGATCGATTGGTGAAGGAGGCAGGCCCGAACGATACGGTGTATTTCCACTACTCCGGCCACGGTTCGCAAGTGGAGGATCTGAACGGAGACGAACCCGACGACCACCTCGATGAAACGCTGGTGCCGCAGGACGGCCGCAGCGGCGATGTGCGGGACCTCATCGACGATGAACTCGACGCGATCTTCGCCAGGATGCGCGCTAAGAGCGCGCTGATCGTCCTGGATTCGTGCCATTCGGGCACGGCGACCCGCTCGTTGGACATCCGGACACGCTCGATCCCGCAGGACACCCGCATCGACATTTACAAGGCCGCGGAGGCGGCGGCCCCGAAGACCCGCGCGATCGTGCCGGTGGTCACGTCACGCTATGTAGTCATGACCGGCGCCGCTTCTCACCAGGAGGCACTGGACGGCCCGGTGGAGGGACGCTATCATGGTTTCTTTACGTATGCGCTTTCGAAGAGCCTGGGTTCCACGGGAGCTGGGGCCTCTCCGCGTGAAGTGTTCGCCGGCATCGAGCATGAGCTGAAGCGCATTCAAGCTCACTTCGGCCGCAGCTCAATGCCGGAGCCTCAGTTGGAAGCTCCGCCCGATCTGATCGACAAGGCGCTGTTCGGAGTTGCACGCACATCGGGAACAGGGTCCACAAATCAGCCGGCGGCCCGGCTCCCGTGGCTCGATGTGATCCCCGGCGAGGGCGGGCTTGTCACACTGGTGAATGGTCCGTTGCTAGGCGCAGCTCCCGGCTCGACGTGGTCGCTCTATCCGCCTGGCGATACCCGGTTCGTTCCAGGGTGGGCACTCGCTGTCGCGACGGTGACGCAGATCGCCGGGAAAGATTCTGTTGCAAAAGTCCAAGTCTCGGCCGGAAAAATTCCCGCTGGCGCGCGTGCGGTTGCCTTGTTGCCCGCTCCCACCGGGCAACGTATTCCCGTGAGGATTCTCGATGTGCCCCCCGATCGACGCGCCGTGATCGAAGAGACCCTTCGCACGAACATAAAGGATGTTGACGTAGTCGGCCCGGAACAATCTGCGCGGTTTTCCGTCGACGTGGAAGGCAACACCCTCCGGTTGCTTGCGGCGGAGGGTTTACAGGTTATTGGCACCTTCGGGCTGAACGAACCCTGGGGCGCTGGGCTTGCCACCGTCGTGTCGCGTTCGGCCAACGCCTCCGAGCTGCTGACCTTGGACAATCCGTCATCTCAACTGAAGATCGATGTCCGGGTCGCCACCGCCGCGAAACCGAGGGCGAGCGTGAGCGCCAGGGGGATCAAGGTCGTTGCCGACACGCAAGCCGCCAAGTACCACATCCGCAAGCAAGGAAAACCCCGGACGGAGCAAAACAGCCTGCAGCTCGAGGTCCGCGTGAACGCGGATTCCTATATCACGATCGTCGATGTCGATTCGGAAGGCGGGGTGAATCTGCTGTTCCCGAATGCCTATCAGCAGCGGGGTTTCTACGGAGACGGGTTCGTGCGGGCGAACGAAACGGTATTGATTCCCGATTCCCTCAAACCGGGAAACAAAGCGGGCTTCTATTGGGACTATAGCCCCCCGAAGGGGACTGATACGATTCGCGTGTTCAGCAGCACCGACCTGGCCACGGCTCAGCTCATCCGCCAGGGTGTCCAAAGCTTGCAGGCGGACGGCACGCGCGCCCGCGGCACATCGACCAGAGCGGTCGCGTCCACGATGGAACTGTTGCGGCGCGGTTTGGCGATGCGTGGCATCATCACCCTGGCCGATACGACCTCCCATGTACCAGGCGACAATGCGCCGAGCGCCGCACAGCCGGTACCCACCTCACCCGACGCCAATCCTGCCCTCTTTCCGGACAGTGCCCTCAGTAACGTTGTGCCGAATCCAAATCCCGTCGCAAATCAGACCGCGGACTGGAGCGCGACGTCGGTAACCGTGGTGGTATCGGACTAGAACCCGGTCTTTCAGAGCAGCGGGCCTCGCCCTACCGGCGTTCCACGGTCGCGAACTTTCGCCGGCCGATCTTCAACCGGTATTGCCGCCCGGGTTGGAGCACGATCAGGGCGCCGGGATCGCTCACTTTCTCACCGTCCACTTCCACCCCGCCTTGGACAATGAGCCGACGCGCTTCGCTCTTACTGGGAACCAGTTTGGTCTTCGCGATCAATTCGACCAAGCCGATACTCTGTCTTGAGGAAAGATCTTGCGTGGTGAGCCGTAGTCGCACATCCGGCTCGTCAGGAAATTCACGCTCTTGGAATTTCTGCTGGAAGTCAGCGCGGGCCTGGCGGCCGGCGTCGGCGCCGTGATAGCGCGCCACGATCTGTTCGGCAAGGGACTGTTTGGCTTCCATCGGATGCATCGCCTTCACCCGATCGAGATCTTCGGTCGTGAGCAGTTCATAGTAGCGGAGCATGAGCGTGTCGCTGATCGACATGATCTTGCCAAACATCTCGGCCGGCTTGTCTTCCAACGCGATGTAGTTGCCCATGCTCTTGCTCATCTTCTTGACGCCGTCCGTGCCTTCCAGTAGCGGCAGAGTGATGACTACCTGCGATTCCTGCCCGTAATCGCGCTGCAATTCGCGCCCCACCAAGAGGTTGAACTTCTGATCGGTCCCGCCGAGTTCCACGTCGGCTTTCAACGCCACCGAGTCGTAGCCTTGCACCAGCGGATAGAGGAACTCGTGCACGCTGATCGGCTTCTGTTCCTCAAACCGCTTGCGGAAATCTTCCCGCTCCAGCATCCGCGCCACACGGTAGTGCGCGGCAAGCTCGATCAACTCGCTGGCTGACATCGCGCCCATCCAGCGGCTGTTGAACTCGATCGTCGTTTTGGCCGGGTCCAGGATCTTGAACACCTGACGCTGATAGGTCTTGGCGTTTTCTTCGACCTGTTCTTTGGTGAGGGCCTTGCGCGTTTCAGAGACGCCGGTTGGATCGCCGATCATTCCGGTAAAATCGCCGATTAGGAAGATGACCTGATGCCCCAGGTCCTGAAAGTGCTTCAGCTTGTGGATCAGGACCGTATGGCCGAGATGCAGGTCCGGCGCGGTCGGATCGAAACCGGCCTTGACCCGCAACGGCTTCCCTTCCTTGAGCGACCTGGTCAGTTTCGATTCCAGCTCTGTCTGCTGAATCACCTCCACCACGCCGCGCAGGATAAGATCCAACTGCCGTTTCACCTCGTTCATGACGGCGGTTTCTCCGTTTTCCCCTGTTTGTCCGGCGCCGCGACCGTCACCAACGGTCGCACCCGGTCCAGTTTTTTCTGTCCGATCCCCTTGACCTGGCGCAAGTCCTCCACCGACTGAAACTTCCCAGCCGATTGCCGGTAGGCGACAACCCGTCTGGCAAGCACAGGCCCGAGGCCCGGCAGCGACTCAAGGTCTTCCACGCCGGCGCGGTTGAGATCGACCAATCCTGGGCGGTGCCTCATCTCCCGCTGAACCGCTTTCGCCGGAGCGACTGGTTTTGACGGTGCCGGTCCTACGCTGGACAGAACGACGGCCTGCTTCTTGTCGTCGTCCGAGGTGGCCATCGCAAACGAAGGGAGCGCCTCGCTCTGGACCACCGGGACCGGAAGCTGTGCGGCCATCTGCGGCACCCGCCAACCGATCCAGAGCACGACACCCATTGTCACCGCGAGCATCCCAAGCTTGATGAGCAAAGATTGGAGAATGCGAACCATCGTCCTACGGCACCCGTTTCCGGACCTGATGAATCGCAGCGCCTTCGACATCCTCCACCGCTTCCATCAATCCCTCGGCCAGTGTCGGGTGGGCGTGAACCATTCTGGCCATCCGTGCCGTCGTCACCCCGCCCTCCATCGCCAACGCGGCTTCGTGAACCAAGTCGGCGGCGTGCGCCCCGACGATGTGGGCTCCAAGCACCCTTCCGCTGTCCGCATCCGCCACGACCTTGTAGAAACCGACGGTATCGCCGGTGGCGTGGGCTTTGCCCAGGGCGGTGTGTCGGAATCGCCCGACACGCACCGCCTCGTCCGGATTCTTTCCTGCAGCCTGCGCGCGCTCACGCGCCTGTCGTTCCGTCAGACCGACCCGGCCGATTTCCGGGAGCGTGAAGATGCCGGCCGGGATGACATCGTAGTTGATGCGCGACGAATGGCCGAGAATGTTCTCGACCGCGACTTTTCCTTGCGCGGACGCCACATGAGCCAGCATCGCCTTACCGACCACGTCGCCGATCGCATAGACCCCGGGCACCGTGGTTTCCATACGGTCGTCGACGACCACTTCGCCCCGCCGGCCCAGCGCGACACCGACGCGGTCGAGTCCGATCCCGTGCGAATGGAACCCGCGCCCGATCGAGACCAGGAGCACATCGGCTTCGACGACAGCCTCGTCCGCGAGGGTTACGTGCAGCGCGTCAGCACCGCGATCGAGGGCCTTGATGGTGGTGCCCGTCTTGACCTCGACGCCGCGTTTTTTGAGTTCCCGCTCCATCAGGCTCGATACTTCGTCGTCTTCCAACGGGAGTACGCGAGTCTGCAACTCGACTAACGTCACCTGACTTCCCAAACCACGGAAAAGGGACGCACACTCGCAGCCCTCGACTCCCGCGCCGAGAATGACCATCCGGCTTGGAATCCTCTCCAGATCCAGTGCCTCTTTGCTCGTGATGATGTGTTTGCCGTCGATCGGAAATTGCGCCGGCTGCGGCCATGAGGAACCGGTGGCGATCACGACGGCATCGGATTGCACGGTGCGCCGCGAGCCGTCCGCTCCCGCCACTTCGATGGTCCGGGCGTCGAGCAGCGAGCCGGTTCCTTCGATCGTCTCGATGTTCCAGGCTTTGAACAGTGTGGCAATCCCTTTGACCAGGTTGGCCACCACCGTGTTCTTGCGCGCCATCATGCGAGCCAGATCGTACCGGGCCGGTCCTGGCAGCACCAGGCCGAGATCGTCGGCCTTCTTCAATTTGTCGCCGAGCTCGACGACCGAGAGCAGCGCCTTGCTGGGGATACACCCCCAATTCAAACAGACGCCGCCGAGGGCCTGGCGCTCGATCACGGTCACCCGTGCGCCGAGCTGCGCCGCGCGGATGGCTGCGACATATCCGCCGGGTCCCGCGCCGAGAATGGCGATGTGTTTCCGAGTTGACATAGTGCGTAGCGAGTCGCAGATAGCTAACGGCAAGACGCTGACTTTGCTGTTCGCTATCGGCTACTGGCTGTGTTTTTGAGAGGCGAGGAAGGCTTCGTACTGCGCTGCCGTCATGAGTCGGTCGACTTCGTCCGGGTTGGACAGTTCGATCACCGCGATCCACCCTTTGCCATAGGGGTCCGAGTTGACGACTTCGGGATGATCCTTGAGGTCCGCGTTGATCTTCACCACCGTGCCGCTCACCGGAGTGTAGATCGTGGAGGTCGTCTTGGTGGACTCCACTTCCCCGATCTGCTGTCCGGCCTTGACGACCGCACCGACCTTCGGTAGATCGAGGAACACGATGTCCCCCAGCGCATCCTGCGCGAAATGGCTGATCCCCACCCTCGCCTGCTTCCCGTCGAGCCGCACCCACTCATGTTCTTTGTGATACCGCAAGTCGGACGGAATCATACGCTCCTCTTTCTAGGGCTTTTCGTTCAAAAACACAACGGCCACGGATCGTAGAGGGCCGAGGAGGGTTTGTCAAGGAACGAACTCGACGGAATCGGCCATGAGGAACACGTTCCACCGTCCGGATTCTGGCACGGCGGCCACCAACTGTTTCACGTCTCCGACCGAAGACGGGACGGCCGCCACCCGCACCGGCACGCTGACCCACAGGCGGTCGAGGCCCCCCATATGTTTCCCGAGTTTGTCGAGCTGCGCCTCCCCGTTTCTGCCGTCGCGCCGCACCACGATGGCACCACCCGTCCGTTGCGCCAGATCGACGACATCCTCTCCGTATTGCTCAAGCCCTTCGATCGGCGCTTGCACCGTCGCCTCATGCACCTCGACGAGCAACGTTGCGGTCGAGTCGGTCTCTCGAAACGCGTTGCGCAAGCGCACAGCCAACTGTGAGTAACGCAGTGCTTTCCATCCGGCCCATCGCCAATAAGTCGTCTCCTCCTGTCCGGCCGACTCGCCAGGTTGATTTGTCCCCAGGGCTTGCTGCGGTGCCATCGCCAGTCCGTACAGGACGGAGAACGCGCGGAACGAGTCCTCCGAAAATTCTCGCGAGAATCCCGTCGCCGAACGCGCCGCCAGGAACAAGCCGTCGCATCCGGTCGAGCCGAGGCTCTTCGCGACGCCTTCCAGATAGGTTTGGTAGGCCGGATTTGCGATATCCGGTCCCGCCGGTGGCCCTTCACGTGGACGGGCATTCACGGTCACGCCGATCCATTCCGGCTTCACATCGAGGCCCGGCGCCCGATGGACATCCAGCGCCGCCCATACGGGCAGGCCATACCGACGGGCCTCGGCGACAATTTCCTTCAGACCATCGAGATCGAAGGTCGCCCAACCGTCCGACCGCTTCTTCACCGGATCGACGACCAAGGCCGTCACCCCTCCTTGTATCAGCTCCTGAAGCCAGGTCTCGAGCGCCGGCGCCCGCCCCACCTGCTCCACCGTCAATCGGAGCGCGAGTTGAGCGGAAAAACCGGTGGACAAACGGGCATGCAGCCGGCGCAGTTCATCCAGTCGGCGCAAGGCATGGCCTTCGTAGAGCGTCCCATTGAGCTGCCGAGGCGGCTGTCCCGCTGCTATGGCACGATATTGCTCCATCGCCGCACGGTAGTCGCCCAGCTGCTCATGGGAGCGCCCCAACCACCACCGGGCCTCGGCGAGGCGCGGCGAGTCCGGCGATCTCTCGATGTACCGGCCGAAGAACAACACCGCCGTCGGATACCGTTCCTGAACAAAGGCGCGATAGGCCTCTCTCAGCAATCGTACCTGAGCATCGCGCACAGGATCAGTCGAGACATGCTCCTCGGAAGGTTGAATCGTTGGAAGCCGGCCCAGGGGGGAAGAGCAGGACCATAGGAAACAGACGGGAAGCACCCACGCTGTCCCTGCCGCCCGAAGGAAATGGGATGTGAAGGGCAACAGAACCACCGCCCTCCGAGGTGCGGCTAGCCGAAGATGTCCATGCCGGGGAAAAAGTAGCCTATCTCGAACGCCGCGGTTTCCGGAGAGTCCGAGCCGTGCACGGCGTTATATTCGATGTTGGTCCCGTGCGCTTTGCGAATGGTGCCGGCGTCGGCCTTGGCTGGATCTGTCGCCCCCATCAGCTCGCGGTTCTTCTTGATCGCATTGTCGCCTTGCAGCACCATCACCAGCGAGGGACCAGACGACATGAACGTGCACAGGCTGTCAAAGAACGGCCGCGCTTTATGGACGGCGTAAAAACCCTCCGCCGTCGGCTTCGACATTCGCATGAGTTTCATCGCCACCGGCTTCAGCCCCGCCTTTTCGTAACGAGTGATGATATCCCCGATCACGTTCTTCTGCACCGCGTCCGGTTTAATGATCGCCAATGTACGTTCGCTCATCGTTGCTACGTTTCCTCCGGTAAGTTTCAGGATGAATGAATTCGGCCGGCGCATTATTATAGGAGCTCAGAAACCGCGCTTGCAAGCTGAAGGGGCCGCACGGAGGTGATCGAAGAGATTAGCCCTGTCGCTCCAACACGACGAACAGGCGAAACGCCAGCACTCGTCCCAGCCGTTCGAGCTTCCGCTCCAACCTCACCATCGGACCGATCATCCCCACTGGGAGGAGAGACGGATGGTCGAACCCTCCGCTCAGCGGATACGCGAAGTAGGCTAACCGTTTGATCTGGCGAAGCGTGAGCTCGGGATAGCGCGCGCGGAAGCGCACCCATTGCCTCTCAAATAAGATCGTGGCAACGGCTTGGTTGGAATCGAAGGGCCGGCGATCCGCCTGCGGAGCCCTCAGCGCCAACGGGTCCTGTGCCAGATCGACCGGCTCCGGGTGTAGGAACCGATAGATCGGCCAGGAGGCCCAGGAAATGTACGGCTCCATGATCACGATCCGGCCGCCCGCCTTCAGCGTGCGCAGTGCTTCGTCGAAGAACAACGAGACATTCTCGATGTGGTGCAACGCATCGAAGAGAACGAGGTTTCCCAGCGACGCGCCCGGAAAGGGGAGCCGTTGCGCGTCGGCCACCAGGTCGAGCCAGGGAAGCGGGACAATGTCGGTACAGCAGACGCCCGCGGCCCATTCCTTCAGATTCCCGCTGCCGCCCCCGATCTCGACCGTGCGGCCTGGAGCCAGCCAGGCCACGATGTCCCGGTACCAGTCCGCATACAGCCGGCGAAGCACCGGCTTCCGTTGCCAGATATCCCGATGTCGGCGCAGCATGGCAGCGGACATTACACGGCCTTCAGGCGAAAGAATCCGTAGACGGTCATCTTCAGCAGCAGCCAGCCGTGAGCGAACCGTTGAATGTTCGTGGTGCCGTAGGTTCGGTCCCGATACCGGATCGGGATTTCGACGATGTGGAGATTCAACTTGGAGGCCCCGAACAGCAGATCGAAATCGCCGAAGGGGTCGAAGTCTCCGAAGTACGATCGATTGGCGGCCAGGCGCTCATAGTCCCGGCGGAACAAGACCTTCGTGCCGCAGAGCGTATCCTTGATCCGCTGGTTCAAGAGCCACGAGAAGGCCATGCTGAAAAACTTGTTTCCGATCAGGTTCAGCGTCCGCATGGCCTGCGACTCCATGGGATAGACCAGCCGACAGCCGTTGATGAATTCCCCTTTGCCGCTGGCAATGGCGTCGTAGAACTTGGGAAGATCCTCCGGCGGCACGGTCAAATCGGCGTCCAGAATCATAAGAATATCGCCCGAGGCGATCCGGAAGCCTTTGCGCACCGCGTCACCCTTCCCCTTACCATCCTGTACCAGCAGCTTGATGTCCTTCTCCGGGTATGCGGCCATGATCCGGCGGATCTCCTCCGGCGTGCCGTCGGTCGAATGGCCGTCGACGAAGATGATCTCCTGATGTCCCCCGAACGGAGGGATGCGCCGCACCGCCGCTTCGATGTTCCCCCGTTCGTTCCGGCAAGGGATCACGATGGTGGTCGAGTACACGCGTGACGCGCCTTGTACGCGCGGACGCGCGACCACGTAGTGACATAAACATAACTTGTTCACGAGGGGGAGATGCGCCAGCACTTTATTGAAGAGGGGAAAAAGGAGCGGGACACGTTTGGGGAGCAAGAGGCGTCGCTCGGTTTTGACCACCTCAAAATCCGCTAGATGAAGCAGATTCGCGATATCGGCCGGCGACAGCCAGCTCTGGTCCGGCTGGGGCATCTTCATTCCAATCTTCTCTCCGAGCCGCAGAATAGGCTCCCACAGGTGGTTGTAGTAGGACACGAGGACCCGCGTCTGGACCGTGCAGGCCCGATGCAACTGTTTGAGCGCCGCTTCCACGTCCAGCAAATGCCCGATCACGTCCGAGAGGATAATCACGTCGAAGGTTTCGGTGACGTCCAGGGCTTCCGCGTCGGCCACGCGGAATTCCAATCCGGGATGTCGGCGCGCGGCTTCGCCGACCATCGCGGGGCTGAGGTCGATCCCGAGGCCGCGGGAGGGTTTCAGCGCGGCGAGCAGATCGCCCAAGCTCGAACCGATCTCCAACACCCGCAGGCCTTCGGGAACCAGAAACCGGAAGTAGCGAGCCTGGTCCTCATAGTAGGCGGCGGATTTGTGCCGCCAATAGGCCCGCTGAGCCCCCAGGCGATCGAAGTGTTCCCGTAGCGCCTGCTTTTTTTGAGAGACAGGGAGGTTCATGATCGGCACCTCGTCGGCAACGTGGGGGAAGGAACGGCGCCGGTCCGGCTGGTTGAACGGGACTGTGCGAAGTGGAAGGGCACAGGGTCACCCGGCGTACAGGAGAACAATCCTGGGTCCCACCGTTCCACCAGGTCGGGAATTTGGCACGACCTATGCGCGAATTCGACGGACCGATCTATGACTTGGCCAGTTTCGCCCGGACCTTTTCGAGCAGGGGGCCTGTGTATTCCTGTTTCCAGTGCGGGGCAAGCTGTTCGGCTTTCTCCAGTTCGCGCAGGGCCAGATCCCAGTTTCCCCGCTCCACCGCAATACGTCCCCGGTACCAGTACACGTTCGCGTCGTTGGGGTGATCTTTCTCCCTCCGGTCGGCCAGTTGCATCAGTTCATCCAGCATGCCCTTTCGAAATAAATCCTCGGCGACCGTTTCGAAACCGTCTTCCTTGTCCTCGGCCGCTTTCTCCTGCAGAACCGTAGACGCCACTTCCCATCCGAAGTACGTCAGTGAAAACGGCAGGGACAGCAGGCCGAAGGCGACCAGCACCAACAGCCACTTGATCCGCTTGAGTTCCTTGAGGTGGAGATCCGCACGATGGGCGTCCGTCACCGAACCCTCCGCTTCAGCCGGCAAAGTGCTTGGCCAACTCCTGGGGCTTGAACACTCCCCGCTCCGTGATGATGCCGCTGATGAACTCGGCAGGCGTCACGTCGAAGGCCGGATTGTACACAGCGACGTCCTTCGGTGCGACCGGATGGCTGCCGTAGATGGTCGTCACTTCTTCGGGACTCCGCTCCTCGATTGGAATGTCCGCTCCAGACTTCGTTTTCAAGTCGATCGTCGAATAGGGCGCAGCGACATAGAAGGGAATCCCATGAGCCTTGGCCAAGACCGCAACGGAGTAGGTGCCAATCTTGTTCGCCACGTCCCCGTTCGCCGCGATGCGGTCGGCCCCGACGACGCAAAGGTCGATCTTACCTTGACGCATCAATGCCCCTGCCATATTGTCGGTGATCAATGTCACCGGAATCCGGTCCTGCATCAGCTCCCAGGCCGTGAGCCTGGCGCCTTGCAGCACCGGTCTGGTTTCATCGGCGATGACCTTGATCTGCTTGCCCTGTTCCCAAGCCGCGCGAATCACGCCGAGCGCTGTCCCATATCCCGCCGTGGCCAAGGCCCCGGCATTGCAGTGGGTCAACACTGTATGGCCGTCTTTGATGAGTTCCGCTCCATGCCGTCCCATGGCCTTACACAGCGCGATGTCTTCTTCGAGTATCGCTTGAGATTCGGCAAGTAAGCGCCGCTTGATTTCGGCAATCGGAAGTGTCCGCGACTCGTCCAACTTTCGCTTCATCCGCTCGATGGCCCAGAAGAGATTCACGGCAGTAGGCCTGGTCATGGCCAACTCCCCGCAAATCGCATGCACCGACTCGACAAAGGTCCGGCCGTCGTCGGTCATCAGCCCTAGCGCGCCGAGCGCAACGCCCATGGCGGCGGTCACCCCGATCGCCGGGGCGCCGCGGACTTTCAGCTCTCGGATCGCTGCGGCCACCTCCCGATAGTCCCGACATTGAAGAAATTCGACCGCGCCCGGCAGCCGGCTCTGATCCAACAGCCGGACGGTGCCGTCTTTCCACTCGACCGTGGGAACCATGGGGATCTTCTAGCGGGAACGCGGAGAGAGTGCAAGAGGTTACTGGGCACGGCGGCCGCTGACCTCGAGCACCGTGACCATAGCGACGATGAGCCCGGCCTGCAGCAGCAAGAGGACGGCTTCCATGGCACCGGCATGCCGCAGCGCCAACGCCGAGAGGCCCAAGCAGATGGTGAGAAGCAAAATCATGGCCACGCTTGCCTGCCGAGATCCCAATGCCCGTTCCAGCCGATGGTGGAGATGGTCCTTTCCGACATAGTCGAGCCATTGTTTGACGGACCGGACCTTCCCCGTGACAACCCGCTCCACTGTGATGTGCACCATATCGTAGATCAGCACTCCGAAAATCAGGAGGGGGTTGCTGAACGAGACGATCGGACTGGAGTCCGCCCAGTTCCCCTTGACGGCCATACAGGCGAGCGTAAAACCGATGAACGTCGATCCGCCGTCGCCCAGGAAGATGACTGCAGGATGCCGGCCTCTGAAATTGTACGGGAGAAAACCGAGTCCCGCCCCGATCATGGCGACCGCCAGCCAGCCGAGCCCCGCCTGATTCGTCTCGAATGCCACGACGCCCATGAACCCGGCCAGAAGCACGGCAAGGCCAGTCGCCAACCCGTCCATACCGTCGAAGAAATTGAACGCGTTCGTGATGCCGACGATCCAGAGCAATGTGAGAGCCACGTTTGCCGTGTCACCCAACGGTCCCGCCGGAAAGAGGGTCAAGACCTTACCCGAGGCGATGACGATCCCGGCTGCGCAGAGTTGCATCACCAACTTGAGCCAGGCCGGCAGTTCGCGGATGTCGTCCAGCACCCCGACGATCAAAAGCAGCGAGCCGGCGGCCAAAACTGCTAGCATCCAGTCGGGCAGGATCGAATTGAGCAGCACCGAGCCGACGAAGCCGACATACACCGCCAGCCCGCCCAGACGAGGAGTCGGTTGAACATGGATTTTGCGGTCCGTCGGCGTATCGAACAACCGCCACCGATGCCCCGCCTGGATCATGAGAGGCGTCAGCGCACCCGTACCGAGAAATGCGAACAAGAAGATATGGAGCCATCGAAGGCCTTCGAACTGAAAGAACTCCCGAACTGCGGGGATACCCAAGCCCAACGCCCCGAGGGAGGCGCCAAGCACCGTCGGCGTCGCCCAGCGCCAGGGACGCACGGAGATCGCGGGGGCGAGTTGGGTCTCCAGGGCTTTCATGACCACTCCGCGCGCAAGGCTGTCAGGATCTGCGCCACTTCCGCATCGGCGAGCGAAGGGAACAACGGGATCGACAGGGCCGTGCGTTCCGCCTCAGCGCTGGCAGGGAATCCCTCCAGTTCTAAGTACCGATGGATCGACCGGAACACCGGTTTGCGGCATTGGATGCCGCGCTCCTCGAACCGGGCCATCACGTCGCTCAGCCCGTTCCGCGGGCTTCGGCCCTCCGGCACCCGAACGACAAACCGATAGTAGACGTGGCTGCGGCCGTCCGGAACGACCGGCGTTGCCGCCGCTGTTCCCGCCAACGTCGCGCAATACTCCTGGGCGATCGACACGCGGCGGGCCAGGAAGGATGGCAGCCGCGCGAGTTGCGCCAACCCAATGGCCGCATGAAGGTCCGTCATCTTGAGATTCGTCGCGGCCGGATTGAGCGAAGGGGCCTCGTCGTATTCGCGCAGCGCCCGCGCCCGTTCCAAGAGAGTTTCATCGCGGGAGAGCACCATGCCACCCTCCCCGGCGCACAGCAGTTTCGTCGCATAGAACGAACAGACCGTCAGCACGCCGACCGAGCCGACCGCTCTGCCACGCTCCATGGCCCCTAAGGTGTGCGCGCAATCTTCTACGATCGGCAGGCCGAGTCGTTCCAGCTCCGTCAGATCCGCGGGAAGCCCGAACAGGTGCGGTACGATGACCGCGCGCGTCCGTGCGCTGCAGGCTCTGCGGACTGCACCTGGATCGATGTTGAACGTCTCGAGCTCGATGTCCACCAGCTTCGCAGTCGCGCCCACCCGCTGTACCGCCAGCCAGGGCGCCGCACAGACGTAGCTCGGCACGATCACTTCGTCGCCCGGACCGATCTCGAGCGCGCGCAACGCCACTTCCAGGGCCGAGGTGCCGGAATTGACGGCCACTCCTCCCGCAAGGCCGAGAAATGCGGCCATGCTCCGCTCGAAGCGTTCGACGGCGGAGCCCTGCGCCAGGCGCCGGGACCGCAGGACCTCGGTCGCGGCGCACACATCCTCCTCTTCGATGGAAGGGCGAGAGTGCGGGATCATGGCGGCGACCGTCGTCATGCTCCGATGTTGATGAACAACCGCAGCGGCAGAAACCCTTCTGCGTTTTTTACTCGTCCTTGAATGCCGCGGAAATGCGCCGACGACCGGACAAGGTCCGCAATGGTGATGCCTTCGATATTGGTCTTCCTGACCTGCGAGGCATGCGCCTCCAGCGATTGGATCTTGCGCTCGAGCGCCTGCTCGATATCCACGAAGACCGTCGGCGCGAAGTTTTGCGTCGTCGGCCCCTCGTAGAACAAGACGTTCTTGGTGTAGCGCGTCGCCGTGATCGTACTCATTGCCAGATGCCGATGGTCCTGATGGGTGTCGTCATGGTAATGGACGAAGATGAAATGGGGTTCGATCTTCCTCACGATCTGCTCGACCGTCTGAATCAAGTCGCGGCCCAACGGCACCTCCGTGTCCTTGTACCCGCCCCAGAAGACGTCTTCAGCCCGCAGCACCTTCGCCGCCTGACCCTGCTCCCGTCTGCGCACCTCCGGAAGCCCGCCCTGTCCGCCTTCCGTCATCACCATGAGGAAGATGCGGTGCCCGTTCTCGGCATACTTGATGAGCGTCCCCCCGCATCCCACCTCAATGTCGTCGGGATGCGCCCCCAAGGCGAGTATACGCATCGGTTCTTGGCCGTCCTGCCGCCCCATGTCCGTCCCCTCCTCCGTGCCTACGCTGCGGTCACCGACTCTTCCCTACCGGATCGCGTCCGACGCAATGTCGCCAGAGCCTCGGGCCCCTGCAGGAGCAGGAGGTCGATCGCAGACATGTTCGGTTCGAACGGTTCGTAGACCTGCCGGTAGACGGGATGCCGGAACGCCTGGATCTCGAGCCGCACGCCTGAAGCCTCGAATCGCGGCTTGTCCATGTATCCATCCGCTCCCGGACCGGCAAGATAACTGGTGGCGCGAACCGCTCGGCAGAGATCGATCAGCCGCCCGGTCGGCTCTTCGCGCGCCGGCCACTCCGACGCCAGACGAACCGGTGTGTCGATGCCGTAGGCCTCCAGCAGCCAACGGATGACGGCCACATTGAGGTCGCAGAGCTTGCCCCAGGTCCGTTCGTACAAGCCGCGCAATTCCGGCAGATATCGATCCCGATAGGGCGCGCGGGCATAGTGCATCTCGATGGCACGGAGATGCTGCGCCCGCCAAGCGGCCGTCGGGTTGATCCGCACCTCGTCGATCCGCTGGCCGAACTGCTGCAGCACCGGCACCGTGATCCACTGCCAACCGCTCGCCGTTCTAATGCGATTGCGATTCTGCCATTCCTGCTTCTTGAATTGAACCGTATCCAGGATGATAAACAGATCGGCCCGGTCGATCTTGTCGAGATAGCCCAACCAGGGCAGAAACTGTGGTTGATGAATCGTAACGCGCATGAATCGAACTGCAAAGCGTAATGAAAAAAAGTTTCGGTCTCTACGTTCGGCCTCTTGCTTGTCCTTCCCGCTTGACATACACGGGATTGGTCAGCAGCTCGCCGCTCTTGCCGACCACTTCCAGCCGATAGGTCACCCACCGATCGAGCGGCGCCTCTCGGTCAGCCAGCTCGTACGTCAGCGGCGTGTCCCCTGCGGTCTGACCGATTACCTTCCCGGACCGGACGAGCCGAAGCCGAACCGGATGAGAGCCTCGATCGACAGTCGATAGGGCCGCGCGAACCGTCGGGACCCCCCCCGGCTCGACCGCTAAGCGGTCGCCGATCCCGGCCGAACGATCGCCACCGTCCGACACACGAAATTCGTCCAGTTGAAGAAGTCTGTTCTGATCACCTCGCGCCACCGCATAGCTGCGGCCGGAACGGAGCGCGCCCAGCAGGCCGGCGGCGCTCCGTTCTTCGGCTTCGATGACGGTGTACACACGATCCAGATCCTTTCCAGGATCCTGCAGCCCGTGAAACGCCACTTCACCGATCATGACAGGGGCCGATCGTTCATCGGGCGTCGCGGTCTGCATCACCTGATCCCACGCCCCGCCCGGCGCCACCACCCGCCTGGTGTCCTGATACAGCCCGCCGAATCCGGTATAGCCCTGCGTGAGAACCAGCGCTTCCGGATGGGGATCGGTCTTCACAGTCACCTCTCCCAGCGGGCCGAACGAATGCCGGCTGAAGTCCCGCGCGTCGGTCATCGACCAGAACACCAGCGCGCCCCGTTGCATCGCCGTATCGATTAACGCCTGGTAGGGCCGATACCCCGCCCCCGCGTCGAAAGAACTGAACGCCGGCGTTGTCGGCGGCCAGGCATGGACTATCAGACCAACGCACAGCGCCAGCACGAGCACGGCCGCAAGGCGCCGCAACGGACGAGCCGGCTGTGTCCAGCTCGGCAAGTCCCGCTTCCGCGGAAGCCACAACCAGATTGCCGGCGCCAGGAGAAGGATGGGTGCCAGATTGGCGAGGCTCTTTTCGCTCCATTCAAAGGAATGCGGATTTCCCCGCGCCGGCAACTGCTTGTAGTCTTCGGCCTTGTCCAGACCGATCACGAGGAGGTTCCGCTGCGCATTGTGCATCGTCAGGTCGCGGCCCAGCAGCGATCCTGTCCAATAATAATGCGGCGCCACTTCGACGCCAGGCACGACGATCAGGTTCGGATGGCGCGCCTGGACGGCCCGCACTTCGTCGAGAAACCGCTCAATCCCGTATTCCAGTACCGAGGGAAAACTGACTTGCTGTTTCAACAAGCCCTCGAACGGCCTCAATCCATACTCGTACCGTAGCGTGAAGTTTTCCGAAAGGAGGAGCGCATCGAGTCCCTGCCGTTCCGCGCGAGTCGCCAGCGCTTCCAAGCTCAACGTTCCGGTGCTGACGGTGCTATGCACATGAATCGCAGCTCGCAGAACCAGACGAGGTGTGGAGCCGCGCTCTTCGGCGGCAGGGGCTGCCGTCACACTCGCGACCAGCACGGCCAGCGCCGCCGTCGCGCATACGACCCAGTCGCCGCGTTTAGCCATGCGTCCGACAAGCCTCCCGGTACAGGGCTTCAATCCCACGAACCATTGCTTCGACTCCATAGGCAGACCCGATCCCTTGAGCGGCGGCTGCGCCCAGTTGTCCAGCCCACTGCGGCTGACGGAACAGACGTCGAAGCGCGTCGGCCAAGGCATGGCTGTCTCCCGCCGGAACCAGCATGCCGTTTTCGCCGTCCCGAATCAGGGAGGGAATCCCGCCCACGCGGCTGGCGATCACCGGCAACCCGGCCGCCATCGCTTCGATCAACGCACGCCCCATCCCTTCGTTCAGCGAGGGCAGCACAAAGCAGTCAAAGCCGGCCAAACACACCTCGATGTCGTTCCGATGTCCCACCAGATGCACTGAGCCGGAGATGCCAGAGTTCTCCGCCTGAGCGAGCAATGCGTCGTGTTGGTCGCCGCTTCCCACAATGACAAGATGGAGATCGGGACACTCCTGCTTCGCCTCCGCCACCGCCTCAACAAGGAACCGGTGACCCTTGATATCGGTCAACCAGCCCACCGACCCGACGATCCGGGCGTCCGGCGGACATCCGAACCACTCCGGCACGACCTTGCCGGTAACACGGGCCCGACGAAATCGATCCAGATCGATCCCGCTCGGAACAACCCTAAACCGCTCCGCACGGCCGACTCCCCGTTCGAGATGCTCCGCCCGCTCCGCATCGGTCAACCCGATCAACCAATCGGTGATGCACGCTAACCGGCGCTCGATCTGCAGAAACATCCAGGATGGCAACCGCCCAAAATGTCCGTAGAACACGTGGCCGTGCGGCGTGTGCACGATGACCGGAACGCCCGCGACCCACGCGGCCAGCCGCCCCAAAAAGCCGGCCTTCGACGTATGGGTATGCACCAGGTCCGGACGTTCCTGTTTCAAAATTCTCACGAGTGCCAGGAAGGCCAGAAGATCATGCCATGGGTTGACGTGGCGGACCAGCGAGGGGACGACATGACAGCGAACCCCCTCTTTTTCCAACCGCCGGACGTTTTCTTTCGTGGCGACTAGGCCTCCCTGCGCATCTTGCGAGCCGGCCGAACCGGTCACGACAATCGGCTCGAACTGCGTACGGTCATGCCTCAGAACCGTTATCATTGTGTTTTGGGCCGACCCGCCGCGATCCAATCGTGTGATGACATGAACGACTTTTCGAGCAGCCACGCCTTGCCTCCCTAAGCCGCTCGCCGTTCTTCACTAACAGCATGAAGGAGAGAGGACAACTCGGCACAGTGCCTCGTCCAATTGTATTGTTGTTCGACCAGCCTGCGACCTTTTTGTGCCAGGCGAGCCGCTTCACCAGGCTCCTGTATCCTGCGCAACGCCTGTTCGAGTGCGGAGGCCAGCGCACGGCTATCGCTGCCTGCGGCCACGAGGCTAGGATCGACCTGATTGAGAATCTCGGGAATGGCTCCGACCGACGTGCCGAGCACCGGCGTCCCGCAGGCCAGCGCCTCCACCGTCACAAGGCCGAACCCTTCCAGATGCAGGGTCGGCATGACGACGAGGTCTGCCGCTTGAAAGTATTGAGGCAATTGCGATTCCGGAATGAACCCCACCAGCCGGACCACGTCCTCCAGCCCGCGCGAGCGGATCCGCGCGTCGAGCGCCGCACGCAATGGACCTTCTCCGCCGATCACCGCCACACAGCCCCGCCCGGCGGCCCCCGACGCCGCGATCGCATCAATGAAATTCTCGAGTCCCATCCGCCGCACGAGATTGCGAACCGTAAAGAGCACCGTGCGATCCGCCGGCAGGTTCAGCGCGGCCCGCGGACCACGCCGACTCGGGACAGGCGCGAAGACGCGCGGATCGGTGGCTCCGGGAATCACGACGATGCGATCCGACGGTATCCCATGCGTCGCGATGACCCTCCGGCGCATGAATTGGCTCAACACCACTACCCGGTCGCATCGTTTCATGACGGTCTGCTCGACCCACCGGCGCCCGCGCAGATTGATCTGGTGGCGGACCCGCGCGACGGCCGATGACGGCGGCGCCTGCCTCGTCCCGAACTCTTCGTGCGCCAGGGAGTGGCACACATATATCCATCGCGAGGCCGCGTGCCGGCGCAAGAGAATCGGTCCCAGTCCCGCCAGAGCCTGATGGATCACCGCTGCATCCAGGGGCTCGGTCCTGCGCAGCCGGTCGAACGCCTCGACCGAGCGGCGCACCGACGACCAGAGAAACGCGGCTTCGTGCGCACGATTCACGGCATAGCGCCACTCGCGAAGACCGCCGACGGCAATCGCGTCTTCCACCGCGCCCTCCGGCGCCCGCGTGAGCAACTCCACCCGATGGCCGAGGGCCGCAAGGCCGACCGCCTGATTCCTGAGCACCCGTTCGGCTCCTCCAATCACCCGCTCCGCCGTCACTTCGGCCAGCAACAGCACTCTCACGACGACACCGTCTCGGTGAGTGGCTCGGACGAGCGGACGCGCAGTCCCCGCTGCCAGAGTTCCAATACGACCAGCGCATAAATCTGATCGGAACAATTTCTTCGTCCGCTCTGATGCTCCTGAAGAAGCCACCGAACATAGGCCGGCTTCACATAATCCCGTTGTCGCACGACCTCGTCGGATAACGTTTCGCGCACCAGCTCATGGAGGTCCTCCCTGAGCCAGCGAGCCAGCGGCACCATGAATCCTCGTTTGGGCGCCCGAAGAATCCGGTCTGGCAGGACGCCGCGCAGGGCCCAGCGCATGAAGCCCTTCAATCGCCAGCCGTTGAACCGCATGGCGGATGGGACACGAAGCGCCAGCGCCAGCAGCTCGTGGTCGCAAAACGGAACTCGCAGCTCGAGCGAGTGAGTCATGCTCATGCGGTCGCCCATCCGCAAAAGATCGTCGGGCAGATAGGTCTGAAGATCGACTCCCATCCCACGGTCCGCGGGATCCGACGACGGCCATTGATCGAACAGCGCATCCGCCTCGCTGCGGGACCGGTCGCTGGCGATCTGGGCGGCGAGGTCCGGACTCCAGAGACGATCTTCCCATTCGGCCGGAAGAAAAGTCGTCCACCGCCGATACTGCTCCCGCAACGGCCGATGGCCGTCGCGCAAGAAGCGTTTGAGTCGAGCCAGATGGTCCCGGCTGGTGCCACTCTCCGGAATCGACCGATCGCTCCATGCGGCGATCCTCGTCCGGACCGCGCCGGGAAGCCGCTCATAGTAGGATGCCGCGCGCAGGCCGAGATAGCGGGGATACCCGCCGAACAATTCGTCTCCTCCGATCCCGGAGAGCGCCACTGTGACAGATCGCCTCGCCAGTTCGGCCACCAGGTAAGTGGGAATCGCGGAGGAGTCGGCGAAGGGTTCGCCCATCGCCTCCACCACCCGAGGCAGCAGCGACAACGCGTCGGGCCGAACGAGGGTCTCCGTATGCACCGCTCCGAAATGCTCGGCCAGCGCTCGAGCCTCAGACAGCTCGTCGAACGACCGGTCGGCGGCATGCTCGTACCCGATTGAAAAGGTCTTGACCGGCCCGGTCCCTTCCGCCTGCATCATCGCGAGGATCGCCGCCGAATCGAGTCCCCCCGACAGAAACAACCCAAGGGGCACATCGCTCACCAGATGGCAACGTACGGTCTCCCGTAACGTTCGAAGAAATTCCCGTCTCGCCTCCTCGGCGTCGTCGAACATCGCGCACGACGCTTCTTCCGTCGGCCGGTAGTATCGACGGAATTCGAGACGGCCCCGGGATACTCCGACAGCCTCGCCCGGACGCAGTTGATAGACACCTTCGACGATCGTATCGGGGCCCGGCACATACAGATAGGTCAGATAGTCGGCGATGGCTTGCGGCCGCACGCGCCAGTCCGGCAGAGCCTCCAGCAACGACGGCAGTTCGGACGAAAAGATCACGCGCGTCCCGATACCGGCCTCGCTCGGACGGACGGTATAGTAGAGCGGTTTGATTCCCACTCGATCCCGCACCAGCCAGGCTGTGTCTCGGTCGCGATCCCACAGCGCGAGGGCAAACATGCCCCTCAACTTGCGAAACCCCTCCAGCCCTTCATCCTCGTAGAGATGCACCAATACCTCGGTGTCGCAGCGCGACGAGAGACGGTGGCCCTTGCGGAGCAGCTCTGCGCGCAACTCGCGATAGTTGTAGATCTCGCCGTTCATGACGGCCCAGACGGTTCCCGTTTCGTTACGGACCGGCTGGCGTCCCCCTTCCGGGTCGATCACCCGCAGACGTCGAGCCCCGAGCGCCACGCTCGGCTCCCGGTGGAGTCCTTCGTCGTCGGGGCCGCGGTGAACCAGCCGCCCCAGCATCGCCCGCACCGGCTCGCCGTCGCTCTGACCGATGATGCCGCAAATGCCGCACATGCCCTACCGTCCTCGCTCGACTTCCCGTTCGCGTCGCTGGTACTCCTCGCGCTCCCGCTCATGTCGTGGCGAGACCTCCGCCGGCGGCACATCGACCGGTTCATAGCGGGTGTGCCTCGACGACCCCACCGAATCCAGAAGGCCCCGAACCCCGAGGGCCGCCGCCGCACCCAGCAGGCAGAGGATGAGAATCGCCCCCCACATGCGCAGCCTCCGCCACCACGAACGAGGACGTGTCGGATAGTCGCTGCTCATCGGCTATCCTCCTGACGTTGCGCCACGATCTCGAAGGACGGCGCGCAGACCGTCCGCCCGCCTGTGACCGCGAACAGGACCTGCGCGAAAGGCCAGAGTAAGCCGCGACTGGCGGTCCATTTCAACCGGCTCCATAGGGGATGCGCCGGCGACAGCGGTCCCCGACTGGGTCGGGAGTTCCGGACGTCCAATACCCGTAGTCCGGCCGATGATAGGAAATGGCGCAACGTCTTCGGCGTGTAGAGATACCAGTGAAAGGCCTGGTCGTACTGGGAGCCGACCCAGCGGGCCGGCACCCGCATGGGCAGATGAAACGTTCCATTGGTCGCACGCACCAGGAGCAGTCCGTCGGACGAGAGGACGCCCGCCACCTGCCGCAACATCGTCAGGGGATCGGCCACGGTCTCGAGCACGTTGATCAGCGTCACTGCATCGAACCGTACGTTGGCGTCTCCCCCCTCCAAGAATTGGGGGGAAAGCATGGTCAACCCCTTCCTGGCCGCACGGGCAGCCGCCCGCTGGGACAGCTCTAGGCCGGAACAGTCCCAACCGGCCTTCCGGCAAAGAACGAGGAACTCGCCGTCCCCGCATCCGATATCGAGCAACGCGCCAGGCGGCGTCCGATAAGCTGAGAGATGGTCCAGTACACTCTGAAAGACCGGCAGCCGGTCATCGGAGGATTCGGCTTCTCCGTAGTCGCCGTCATAAGCCTCCCGAAAATAGCTCTCGACCACTTCACGAGCCGGACGCGGGTACAGGAACACCAGGTCGCAGGTCGGACACCGTACGTATCGCCGCGTATCGGTCCGGAATACGTCCTGCAGCGGCCCCGCGCTACCGCAGGGACAGCCCGCAGCGGTCTCTGGAACGACCAGCGCCGTGTTCATGCGGCCTCTTTTTTTCCTGAAACAGCGGCTGAACGGCATCCCGATACGAGCGCTCTCTCGAAGACCGCCGTCGTTTCCTGCACCATCCGCCCGGCAGTCAGCCGGCCGGCCACTCGCGCGCAGCCGGCCCGCGCCATGCGAGCGGCCGACTCGGGATCATGGAGGATCCGACGGATTGCGTATTCCAACGCCTGCGGATCGCGCGGCGGCACCAGCAAGCCCGTGCGGCCGTCTTCGATGATCTCCGGAACACCGTTCACTTTCGTGGCAACGACCGGCTTGGACATCGCGAGCGCCTCCAACAGAACGAACGGAAACCCTTCGGACAGCGACGGCAGCACGACGACATCGGCGGCCGCATACCAATCGATGACATCGTCCCTCGCGCCGGCAAACCGGCACGCGTGCTCGACGCCTCTTTCTTTGGCCAACCTGCGGAGCGATTCCCGTGAGTCCCCTTCTCCGACGAACACGCAGGACAAGGTCGGCCAGTCGGAGAGCAGGCCGGGAAGCGCCTCGATCAAAAACCGTTGGCCTTTCTGTTCCGTGAGCCTGGCTACCGTGACCAGAACCGGGCCGCCCCCCAGACACCAGTCTTGCCGGATCCTCCGTCCATCGCCCCGACCGTCGAACGACGTCGCATCGACGCCGTTGTACACCGTGACCGCCCGCGACACCGCTGCCGGACAATCGTCCAACAGATCGCGCTTGATGGCCTCGACGACGCAGATGATCCGGTCCGCCAAGGGGACCGTCACCCTCAGCAGCGATTTGTAGAGCCACCGCTTGAACCGACCGACTTCGTAGTCGTTGATCGAGTTGTGCACGGTCGACACGACGCAGGGCACCCCGGCCAGCCATCCGGCAAGACGTCCGTAGAAGTTCGCCCGCGCTCCATGAGTCTGAAGAATAACGACTTCTTCGCGTTTCAAGAAGCGCACAAGTCTTACGAGAGCCGCCGGACTGAAGAGCGGGTCCAGCGACAGGATTCGGGTCGGAACCCCTCGCGCTGCCATCTTGTCGGCAAACGGGCCGGCTTCCGGACAAATCAGGAGCGGGCGGAATCGCGCGCGATCCAGCCGGTCGAAGAGCACTTCCAGATACCGCTCTCCTCCCCCGTAGCCGGCAGACCCGGCTAGTTCGGCCAGCACCATAGGGGTCATGGTTTCCGCCCCACGATCAATCTGGTCAGTTCGTACGTCATGACAGGTTAGCCTCTTGCGAAGCAGGGTAACCGCTCAGCAGGAAGGAACGAGTCGCCAGCGCCGGGATCGCCCACGCGACCGACAGGACCATGAGGCACGGTAGCACAGGTAGCGCATAGCGACCAGCTTCTACCGTGAACGGGACGTAGCCAAGGGTAAGGCCGATGGGAAAGATGTACAACGGCAAAACGTCCCGCCATCGTTCCCGGAAACACCAGGCGCTCCACAGGGCGGCAGCCATCATCGCCGGGATCAAGACCAGACGCTTCGTCAGGCTATAGGCCGCCACGAGCCACCCCCGTTCAGCCGTATCCTTTCGAAACCCGGAGACGATACCTCCCTGCCCGTTTTCCAAATAGAACGAGTTGCCGATCCAAAAATCCCACACTCTGACCATGCTCATCCCTAGATAGGCCAACGGATCCCTCTTGATGCGCTCCCATCCTTTCTCCCTCAACAACCGGTCAGTCGCCACGTCGTACATTACGTGCGCATACGAGAGCGGCGTGATCCCCGCGCTGTCCCACAAGGCTTGTTCCCGCTCGGCCGGCATCGGCCAGCTTCCGTGGGAGGCCGAATCGGTGCCCATCCATAATCCGGCACCGATTCCGGCCGAGACTGGAATGACCTCATGAAACGCGATATAGTTCCGGACGGACCAGGGCAACACCATCGCCAGAGTCGTCGCCAGGTACAGCCCCGCATAGGCAAACTTCCGCGACAGAGGAACGGCCCCGATCCACGGGAGACCGGCCAGGAGACCGGCCAGCACCAGCACGACCGGCTTACACAGGATCGCAAGCCCGGCCAACAGCCCGAGCATCACATACCGCCTTGCGGACTGCCTGCGCGTACAAGCGACGGAGGTCCAGACCCACCCGCAGGTCAACAACGTCAGCAGCGCCTCGCTGCGGATTCTCGAATCGTAGGTCCAGTAGGCCGGGTAGAGGAGAAACAACGCCGCCGCCCAAGCTCCCGTCCACGCCCCCCAGAGCATCGTCCCGACGCGGTACAGGCAGAACGACGCCGCCAGATCGAAAGCGATGTGTAGCGCCGGAACCCATTCCGGCCGATGGCCGACGATCGTGTAGAAGCAGGATAGGACGAACGGATAGAGAGGACCCACATGCGTCGCGGGATTCGCCCCGTCCAACGTGAATGTATGGAGCGAGACGAGGTTCCAGGCCAGCCGGTCGAACAATTCATCCGCCGCAAAGTGCGGGACGGGCGCCTGCAGCACGATCCACCCTCGCGCGAGCAGGCCGACGAGCATGGCAAGCCCGACCACCATGCGCGGGGTCCGTATCATCCGCGAACGGGTGGCTGGTGGTTCGCTCATTTCGTGCAAATCCCGATCAGGTTCGTATCCTCGGCAACGCCCTGACTGTATTCGACGTCGTCCGGAACGATATCCCGCAACGAGGGCCCACCCTGGAGCCGGCTGACCAAGCTGCCGAGCCAATGCCGCACCGGCCGCGGCACGAGATTCCGAAACCCAACCGGATCGAACCGGCGGACGGCATCCAACGACCGCTCCACCGCCCGCAGCCTGTCGCCTTGCCGACGTCCATACCATCGAATCGACGAAAAAAACGGCGCCAACAGAGCCTGGAATTCTTCCAGCCTGTACTCACGCACATGAAACGGGTCCTCTGGTTTGACCCCTCGGCCTTTACCGTGGGGCGTAAAGATGACGAGCGTGCCGGTCGGCTTCAACACGCGGGCGATTTCGGCCACGAAACGGTGGTCGTCTTGGATGTGCTCGATCGTATCCTGCGAAACGACGCAGTCGAACGAGGCGTCCCGGAACGCGAGGGCGCATCCGTCCATGGCGAGGAACGACACGTTCGCCCGCGGGTACGTGGCCCGGCTCTTGGCGACGACATCCGGCACACAGTCGATCCCAACAATGCGGCGGGCTCGGCCGCCGAGATAATCGGAGCCGTAACCGGTCCCGCACGCCAGATCCAGAACGATCCGGTCATCGAGCGGCTCAAGTTGTCGGGCTGCCCACACGTACCCCGACAGATTCACGACATGTTGCGTGTCGGTGGGACAAGCCTGCCGCCGCTCCACTGCCTTCCTCACGTAAGCGTGGCGCTTACCCTCTGGCCTGCGGTTTCAACATCAGGGGCGAATGGCCGTTCCGTCTTTGGCCCCACAATCGCCGGACGACCGAGAGACAGGCGTCTCGCGTCTCACCCTGTGCCGCCCCTCCAATTCCCCACGTTCGCAGCAGCCGGACGATCGCCCCGGCAGCAATCCAGGCCTTCATAATCCAGCGGTTCACGGGAGAAAAGTGTTTCTCCACATAGCGGATGCGACTGAATTCCCACTGAACGTTCAGACGATCGCGCTCCCGCTCACTGCTCCCCCCGCTCAGATGCACGATGTCCGCATCGGCCAGATGCCTGACACGGTAGCCTCGCCGCCTGATCTGCCAGCAGAGGTCCACGTCTTCGAAATACATGAAAAACCCCTCGTCCAGTCCCCCGCACTCTTCCAGTAACTGCCGACGTACCATCAGACAGGCGCCGTTGATCCAATCGACATCCTGCGAACGCGCGCAGTCGATCCTGCGCGCGGCGGCCATAGCTGCATGTGCGCGCGGAAGCCACCGTCGCAACGGCGCTGCATGGCGCAGATGATCGCGAATCGAGGGAAAATAAAAACAGGATTGGTAGGGTCGTCCGTCTCCGGTCCATTGTCGGCATCCGACCACACCGATCGTCGGATCGTTATCGAGACAGTCCGCCATCCGATCCAGGGCCTGGGGCCGCACAAGGGTATCGCTGTTCAACATCAGGAAATAGCGCCCCGAGCTGACGGCGAGAGCCTGATTCACTCCCTTGGAAAACCCTCGATTCTCCGGGTTGACGATGACCTGAACTGTTGGAAACCGCTCGCGCAAGGCTGCCACCGTTCCGTCCCGCGAGTTGTTGTCCACGACGATGATCTCGAAGCGAACCGCCGTTGTGTGGTCATACACCGACCGGATGCAGTCCAAGAGCAGGTCCCTGGTATTGAAGCTCACAATCGCAACCGACAGATCGACCGATCCAGATCCCATCAGACTCCTGCTCCCTGCGACTGGTATTCCCACAAGCCCTTCAACCTCGGAAACTCGACCCACCACACATACCACCCGAACAGCCCGAGTCCTGCCACGCAAGCCGGGGCCACAAGCCATGGGAGCGCCGCCCCGCTCGGGAGCTGTGCAACCGCCAGCAACCCACCGGCCAACAGGCCGACAACAAGACCCGTCCGTCCGAGGGACCAGAAAGTCGCATCAGCCGAATGGCCGATGAGCTGCCGGGTGGCAATTCCCTGTAGCACGACACCGAGCAGGTAACTGGTTGCCAGCGAGATGGCCGCCCCGATCACCCCGAAATGAAAGGTCATGGGCACGATCATCGCTGCGTACAGCGCACATTGTCCCACCCAGCTCTTGGTCTGAAGGTCAGCCCGTCCCATTCCGTAGTGCAGCGCCGCCGTGACACTGGCATATCCGGCACAGACGGCGTACAGGCACAGGATTCTGAATGCATCGACGATACCGACCCATTGCGGGCCGAAGAGCAACGGGACGATCACCGGAGCCAGTGCCGTCAAAATGACCGCCAGGGGAATATAGAGGAGGCCGACGAGGCCCATTTGCAGATCGAACACCCGCGCGATGCCGAGCCGGTCCCGCTGCAGCGTCGCGTAGGTCGGCACGGCGATCTGCTGCATCAGCGCGGTGGCTCTGGCGCCGATCAGCAGCGGAATGGCCAGCGCCACCTGGTAGAAGCCGAGCGCGCCGGGTCCCTGGATGCGTGCGATGACAAAATCGCCGGCCGTCATGACACCGAAGGCGCAGAGCGTGGTGACGTTGAGATGTCTTCCGTACCGAAGAAAGTAGGCGATCGAGGTTCGCGGCAACGACCATCTGAATCGAATCGGCGCCACCCAGAACGATAGGAGAGTCCCCACGGCCATGGCGACCAACTGCCCGATGACGAGAGCCCAGACGTTGCGATACGTGACGGCCAAGCCGACGGTCACAGTGGCTTCGACCGCCCGACGGACCACGTCCACGGTGACGCGCCGACGCAAGTCCAGCGTTTTAACGAACATGGTCATCACCGGGTTCTGCGCACCCTGAAGCACCAGCGCCCAGGCATGCACCCGCAAGAGAGCGGCTAGGGACGGCATCTGCATCAACTCGGCCACAAGCCCGGAGCCGGCCCAGAGACAGACCGCCATCAGAACGCCGCGTCCCAGGGACAAAGTCCACACCGTCGTGAGATCGTCTTCGTTCACCTCGCCCTTGGCGATCAGCGCCTGATCCAAGCCGAGTTCGCTGATCGTGATCGTCGCCAGGAGCACGGCCGCGGAAGCCGCCATCACGCCGAAGTCGGCGGGGGTGAGAATCCTCGCCACGATCGTCAACTGGATCGCGGCAAGGAGCTTATCGATCGCAAAACTGGCCGCTGCCCAACCTCCAGCCCGGAGAATCTTGTGGCGCAGGCGGACCGGTTGGACGTCGGTCTCGCGCGCTTCCGCCGGAGGAATTTCGGGCATCCCTGGACTTCTCGAGGGTGTCATGGCAAGGCCTTTCCGCCGGCCGACGCGCGCCGACAGACCGCCTCCAATTCGGCGGCGCGCGCCGCCCAGGTGTGGGACTTGAGCACAACGGTACGGCCTCGTTCGCCCATCGTTCTGCGCAGATCCCGGTCGACCAACAATCGGAGCACCTGCCGGGCGAGGTCGTGAGGATCGTCCTGTTTCGCCGCGAGCCCGGCGCCCATCGCCTCCACCGTATCTCCGTAACCAGGTCCGGCCGTGGCGACGACCGGCCGACCACACGCCAGATACTCCCACAACTTCATCGAGTCGCCTGGATACGAGCGCGTCGGCCTGTGCAACACCACGCACAGGTCGCTGGCGCCGATCCAGACCGGAACCAGGTCGTGGGCCACGCGCCCCACCAACCGGACATGATCACCCAAGTTCTTGCGCCGGACCGACTCCTCGAGCGCCGGCTTCGTTTGACCGTCGCCGATCAGCAGGAATTGAACTGACCGGTAGGCCTTCGCCACAGCCGGAACCGCCTCGATGAGCAGATCGAGCCCGTGCCAGGGGAAAAACCCCCCGACGAACACGATGTAGGGTCCAGGTCCGGTCAGGCCCAATGTGCATCTCGCGCGCTCATGCGCTTGTGGAGCGAATCGCTCGGGGTCCACGCCGTTTCTGACGACGGCGCAGCGGTCGGCGGTCACGCCTGAGACCTGCTGCAACCGTGTCAACACTTCGGGGCACACACTCACGATCGCTTGCGCGCGCCGAGCCGCGCAGCGGAGCCCGAAGGACAAGACCTCCCGAAGGGGTGTTCTGCGCCAGATGCCCCGCACCTCTTCGTCGGGCAGACCGTTGACGAAATATACATAGGGGCACGACCCGTTTCGCAACACCCAGAGCGGCGCCATTTGGCCGGGCGCATCGAACCAAAGAACAATATCCGGATTTCCGTCGCGTATCTCGCGTCGGACTCGCTTGAGCGATCCGACCAGAAACGACAGCGGACGCAATCCCGCGCGCCGGATCACCGGCACCGTCTTCACCGTCACCCGGTCCGTCGCCTGCACGAACCCCCGACCTTCACGCGGTTCGGGCGCCACGACGGTCACCTCGTGTCCGCGCGCCGCGAGGGCCCGGCACAACTCCACCACCTGGCAGGCCCCTCCCGCCGCGACGCTCAGGTCTTCGTCACAGTACGTGAGAATGTGCATGGGACGGCGCTCCCTCGCTATCCCGGAGCCAAACGCGCAGCCGTTCGACGATACGATCCCAACCGAACTGCCGCTCGACAAAACGTCGTCCCTGCTCTCCCATCGCGGCACGTTTCTCCGGCTGTTGCAGCAAGTCGATGACGGCCTCCGCGAGTTCCAGGGGATCGTCCGGACGCACCAGCCGTACCCCGCTCTCCGACGCGAAGATCTGCGCCACGGAAGGGACGGCGCTGGCCACGACCGGGCGGGCGCAGGCCAGATAGTCGAACAGTTTGACCGGCGAGGTCTCTCCGCGATCGGCCCGAAACGGTGCGACACACACCGTCATCGCTCCGATCAGCCGCGGCACCCGTTCGTACGGAACTCTGCCGGTCCACACGATCGAATCCATCAGCCCGGCCCGTTCAGCCTGCTCTTTCAACTCGGCCGCCGCCTCGCCGTCTCCGACCAGCAGGAGGCGCGCGTTCGGACAGGCTCGACGGATCGCCACCATCGCCTCCACCAACGTCTCTAAGCCCTGATACCGGTAGAAGCTCCCGACGAACCCGACGTGGAGATGTTCGGACGAGAGCCCCCCTTCGGCGCGGCAAGCCTCGGGTTCGCGCGGAACGAAGAGGTGGAGATCGGTTCCGCTCGGAAGCACGATGATCCGCGAAACGGGGACGGCGTAGCGCCGCACCAGGAGATCCTTCAGCCCGTCCGTCAGCACGACGACGCGATCGCAACGGCGCAACGCGAACTGCGCCGCCCAGTGCTTGAGCGATCGCACTATCCCTGCGGCGGACCAGTTGGGAACCGGCTCTCCGTTGACTTCGCACACGCAACGAGCCCCGAGCAACCGCGCCAGGATCACCACATGAGGGCTCTCCATCCATCGGTAGTAGAGCAGATCCGGCTTTCCGCGGCGCGCCTGCCACAGGCCGTGAAGAAAGGAAGACAGGGCGTAGGAGAACGGTCGGAGGAATCGCCGGGGAAACAGACGAACCGGCACGACGGGAAAGGGTCGTGGGACGAGCGCCGATCGATAGCGGGGCGCGAACACCGTCACGTGATCTCCGGCTTTCATCAATGCGGACGCCAGCGTCCAGATGCGGACGAGCCCGACCGGATCGTCCGGGGCATCGGGCTCGAACCAGTAGCAGAAGACGAACCAGTTCATACCGCCCCCTGCTGACGGCCCGCCGTCTCCGACTCCCCCGAGAGTGTCGGCAGCAGGAGCACCAGACCGGCGCAAAGCCAGAACGGTTCCATGATCCGGATAATGATGAAGGTGTTGGCGCCGATCCCGTGCGCCAGCATGGCGACCAGCCCGAGCAGAAACCCATGGGCCAGTCCCTTCGCGAAGGGATCGGTCTGGGACAAGAAGGAGTCCCGCGCGCTCCGCCACAAGCGATAGATGATGAACCCGAACGCGACGATCCCGGCGAGACCCGTCTCGCCGATGATCTTCACGTACTGGGCATCGGCCCAGGCATATCCCGTGACACCGCGCCCCAGCAACGGAGCGTGCGCCCAATCTTTCAACACGTAGCCCCATGAGCGCAGCCGTTCCGTCGTGGACAAATCCAGCGCCACGTTGCCGACCTTGATCTCCCCTCCGTACTGGCGACCGAAGAACGTCTCGTTGACCCGTTGCTTCACGTTGTCCGGCGCCAACAGCGGAATCAGCGCGACGACCAGAAGCAGCACCGAGACCACCCGCGGCCGTCTCCATTGCGTGAGGCCGACGGCCGTGAGCAGCACGGCGCCGGCCAGATACGACGAACGGGAGAGCGTGGCCATCAAGGCCAGGACGGCAACGCCGCCCATGATGAGCAACGCCACGCGGATCGGCCCGTCCTTGATATGCAGCAGAAGCCCCGTCATGATCGCCAGCAGGAACACCAAATAGCCTCCCAGCGTATTGGGCTCGCCGGTTTCTCCTTCGAACGGAGCCGTGGCTCGTTGCCCGCTCGGAATTTGATAGATCGCGTACAGACTGATGATGAGTCCCGTGACCAGCAGCGCCACCACGAGCCCGACGACCTGATGCCGTGTCCGGACGTGATTGACGACCATGAAAAACACGAAAAAGTACTCGAAATACTTCAACACGAAAAAGAACCCGGTCATCGGGTTCACCCGTCCGTTCAAGATGCCGATCAACGTCGCCAGGACGCACACGACCATGTACGTGGCGATCGGCCGATTCAGCGGTGTTTCCCGAAACAGCGCCAACTCCCGGTAGATGATGTTCTTCACGAGCCAGCTGAGTCCGATCACCACCAGCAGGATGTCGTCCATCCGAAAGGACAGTTCCCGTCCGCCGACACCCCGACCGTGGACGTGGCCGATCGCCACTTCCGGCGACAGCAGCATCGAGGCGATCAGGAGATACAGCGCGGCAGGCACCGAGGTGACGGCGATGAGGACGACGAGGAACCCGATGACGGCCTGGAGCCCAACGCTCGGCGTGGCGAGTGTAAGCCCTAGCGCGACCGCGACGGCGAGCGTGGAGACGACCAGCGTGTCTTGAGTTTTGAGGATCGCATGCTGCATGACACGGGAGCTCCCGGCATCGCGTCAACGGTACTCGTAGCGGTACAGGCCGTATTCCGGCGTGACTTCGGACTTCACGTTGGTCAACACCACCCCGAGGACATTCGCCTGCGCGTGGTCGAGCAGGAACTTGGCCCGCTTGAGCGCGTTTCGGCCGATCCGGCCGACCTGATAGACGAGAATCGTCCCGTCGACGCGGGAACTGAACGCCACCGCGTCAGTCACCGGGAGAATGGGCGGCGTATCGATCAGCACGACGTCGTACTCCTCCTGCATCTCGGCCATCAGCGCCTTGATCTTGTTCAGATTGAGGAACTCGTTGGGGTTGGCTGCCTCCGATCCGCTCGTCAGCACGTGCAGATTGTCGAGCCCCGGTGTCTGCACCACGCGGTCCACCCCGACCGTTCCCAGCATCAGGTCCGTCGCCGACCGCACGTAGGATCGCCAGGACGTCGTCCCCAGCAGCGCGTCGACCAAACCGGGCTCCCGCTCCAAGCCGAGGCGCTGATGGACGATCGGCTTCCGGAGATCGGCATCCACCAGCAAGACCCGCATTCCCTCCTGCGCCATGGTGATCGCCAGATTGATCACGCAGGTGCTCTTGCCTTCCCCGAGTCCTGCGCTGGTGAACAGGATCGACTTGACCCTCCGATCCATGCTGGCGAACTGGATGTTCGTGCGCAGCGAGCGGAGACTCTCGGACAAGACCGACTTGGGATCGATCAGACAGATCAACCTGGACAGACTCTCGACGGTCGAAGCGGGTGTACCGGGCGGCAACGCCGCACGGGTCATATCGGCCAGTTCCTTGTGGTCGAACTGGGGAATGATCCCGAGCACCGGCACTTTGAGGAATTCTTCCACGCCCTCGATGGTGCCGATGGAAGTGTCGAACGACTCACGTGCGAAAGCCAGCACGATGCCCAGGAAACATCCCATGAGGGTCCCGATCATGAGGTTCAGCGTGACGTTGGTCTCGTTGATAGGTCCACCGGGAGTCAGAGCCGGGGCGATGATCGACACTTCCTCGATGCGCTCCGCGCCCTTGATCAGCAACTCTTGATGTTTGGCCTTCAAAGTCGCGAGCAGATCGGTGTCGACCTTCACCTCGCGCTCCAGACGGCTCATGTGAATGGCGGCCTTCGGATACCCCAGGTACCGCTGGCGGTAATGGTCGCGCTGCCTTCGGAGCGCCTCTTCCCGGTCGGCGAGGGTCAGCACCTTCGACTTCAACTCCCGGATCATCTCCGCCTTGACGTTGTCGATCTTTTTTTGCTGTTCCACGACCTGCGGATGATCCTTGGTGTAATTGATCAGAAGGTTGTCGCGCTCCTGAATCAGGTCCAGCAGCCGCTGATTCAGGATCGTCAGCAGCGCATTCTGTTCCTCAGTGAAAATCCTCCCGGTCTGATTGCCGATGACCGCGTCCGAGCGTCTCAACACGGCGATCTGCCGTTCGCCCTCCGCCCGCTTCCGCATGACATCGTTGTACTGCTCTTCCAGCTTGGTGAACGTCTCGAGCGCCGCCCGCGCCTCATCGGAGAGAAACACCTGCCCCTCCCGCTCCTTGAACGCGCGCAACGCTTCTTCGGACTCGTTCAGTTTCTTTTCGAGGTTGGCCAGTTGCTCTTCGACGAAGCGTCGCGACTCCGTCACCAGTCGATTGCGCGTGGCGATGTTCTCGTCGCGATAGGCCGTCGCCGTGAGATTAGCCATTCGTTCCGCCGTCTCCGGGTTGTCGGATAACGCCGAGATCCGTATGATATTGGTGTCCCCCTCGCGCTGGGCCCTGATTTCCTGCCCCAGGTTGTAGACCGTGTTCAGATAGGACGCCGAGCGTTTTTCTTCCTCCGACGCATTCGCCGGCACGCGTCCGAGTTCAATCGCCACCCGTTCCATCACCGGAAAGCTCCGGATGAATTCCACTTGGGTCGCGATGTCGTTGGGGTTGGAATAGGACAGCGATTCCAGGAGCTGCTGAGCCACCGTCGAATTCCGCTCGAACTTGACCCGCGCCACAGCCTCGTACACCGGAGCCGGCTTGAGCAACTCCGAGAAGAGAAAGGTGAAGAGGACCACCATCACCGTGGCCAGCACGATGAGGTACTTCCTCTTCTTCAGAATGAGCCAGTAATCGATGACGTTCAGCTCGTATTGGGCCATGGCGTCGCGCCTCGCGATAATGATGGTCGCCGTTACCGTACGGACGTAAAGGCCGGAATGAGATAGGCCGGGTAGATCGGCATGATCGCGACCTGTACCAGCGGCATGATCTTCTTGGCTGCTTCCGCCGCATCGCCCAAATGCTCGCGCGGCACGAACACGATGTCGTTTTCTTCAAGAGGCAGATTTCTGGACAAATCCCCGTACGTGAAGGTCCTGGCCAGATCGGCCGTCAGGATGCGGGGCTTCGAGAGATCGCCACCGCGAATCACGCGGATTTCCTCCAGCAACGCGGTTTCCTGGTAGGCTTCCGCCGCCGAGAGGGCCTGCAGCACCGTCATGTGCCGGGCCATCGGGATCATGCCCGGCTTCTTGACGTCGCCGAACACGAAGACGCGTTTCACTTTGAGCAATTTCTTCTTGAGCGTAATCATCACCCTCGGATCGCGCATGAAGGGTTTGGCGGCTTCCTGTACGCGACGTTCCGCCTCGGCCGCCGTCACCCCCCCGACATCGACTTCCATGAAACCGACCGAGATCTTTCCGTTCTCCCGGACGACGCCGGAGAATTTTTCCTCGCCGGCCCCCCGACGGATCACGATCTCCAGCGTGTCGCCGGTCTCGATCGGCGTTTCCGCCGTCGGCACTGTTTCGTCCGCGTAGACATCGCCCTTCGGCAGAGGCGGAACGGTCTGCCCGGCGGAGCTCACGGCCGACGGCGGCAACGAGGACTGTCCTGGATTGCGACACCCCGTCAGCAGCAGAAGCCCCGCCGCGCACGCTGCGGCGACCGTCATTCCACATCCACGCCTCATGCAGCCCATACCTGCTCCTCCTTCGACGCCCCGATGGGCGGCAGAACTTCCACGATATGCGCGGAGAGTGACTCCCGCAGGTCGATGACGGTCCTCCCTTCGCCGCCCGACACTCCATTGGGCCACAACGCCAGGACCGGACGCAGCGGGGAGCGCGGATTCACGCGTTCGACCACCCCTACCTCTCCCGTATTCAGCCGCACCGTTGTCCCGATCGGATAGAGGGTGACATGATCGCCCAAGGGCTTCAGGATTCCATGGGCGAAGCTGCGCTTGCCCTCCACCAGCAACTCGCGTACCGCTTGGTGAGGCGCGATCGGCTTCCGATAGGGCCTGGTCGTAATCAACGCGTCGAAGGTGTCGGCCAGACCGATGATGTGCGCGTGCTCCGAAATCTGCCGCCCCTTCAACCGACAGGGATATCCGCTGCCGTCCCACCGTTCGTGCTCCTGTGCGGCAACGACGGCACACCACTCGTAATCTCGACCGAGACCCGTCAGTATCCGCCTACCTCGCTCCGGATGCGCTCGGACGAGATCCCTCTCTTCCATGGATAACGCGCCCGGTTTGGCAAGTACCGTTGCCGGAAGCGTCCACATACCCACGTCGTGCAGCAAACCGGCCAGAGCCAGGCGCTTGAGGTCTTCCTCGGGATAGCCCAAGCCCATCCCAATCTTGACGCCGATGATGGCGACATGCACCGCATTGTCGACCAGATAGTCGTCCGACCGTCCCTTTATAGCCAGCCGGATCAACTCGTCGGTCTGCCGGAGTTCCTCGACGAGATCGCGAGCCAGCTTGTCCATTGGTTCGAGCCTGGGGCTGGCCTTCGCGCGAATCATTTCGACCGCACGGCCCACTTCCTGTCTGGCCGCGGCATACCATGTGTACGCAGTCCGGCGTCCCGCCTCGCGAAACGCCACCTGGGCATCGCCGGCTGACCGGCCGCTTTCACACTGGTCGGAGGATTGCCCGCGAACGAGATCAGACAGCCGAGTCACATTCCACTCCCCATCCAGTTACAACAACCATGAGACCCTTCCCTTGTCCCTCCACTATTTGTTCACCACTTTCCGCATGGCCGGCTGATGGCGGGTCTCGTGCTTGTTAAGTTCCCGTTCGAGCATGGCGCGGATAAACCCGCTGGTGGTGTACCCCTGCTGCTTCAGAGCGTCGAGCTGCTCTTTCAACTCAATAGGAAGCTGAATGACAATGCGAACAAGCTTGGACATGATAATGACTCCCTCTGGACACAGTGGTGCCTGGAGGCATGGGACGTGTGCACATGCTATGCCTTGCTAGCATTCGGTCAACTATGTGAAATGTCGAATACTTGTGCTATGCCTTCTCAGCATTTGGGCCAAGGAATGACAAAAACTGTCCATCGTGCCCAGCAATGTACGAATTCCGATGGAGTGCAGCCCCGGCTCAAGGAGGGATTACTCGTACCAGAAGGGAGTCCCGTCATGGTCGGTCCACTGGCTCCAGAGACGACGCCAGTTATCCTGCTCGCACCGCCAGACGCACCCGTGATGGAAGTCGATCGGGTGCGGCACGAGTTCGCGTGCGCTGGTCACGTGCACAGTCGGATGGGACAGCCGCCCCGTCACCCATACAGCTCCGTCGAAGTCGGTCCGATAGATCTTCGCATGTTCGTCGGCAAGCGCCTCCAGGACGGCCTGAACCGGGTGACCATAGGGATTTCTCCGGCCGACTGAAATCACCGCGTACTCGGGATGGATCTCGCGCAGCCATTCCCGGTCGAGCGAGCTGCGCGCGCCGTGGTGCGGGACTTTGAGCACAGTCACCGGTCGGCGTCCGTCCCCGGTCAGCAGGCGCACGCCTTCCGTTTCAATGTCGGCGGCGAACAGCACGGCCCTGCCGGCGCATTCCAACCGGGAGACGATGGACCGGTTATTCAGCGACGACCCGCTCCCGGAGTGGTCCGCGACCGGCACGGCCGCGAGGTCGGACGGATTGAGCACCGTAAGCCGACACGGACCGCCCGGCAGTATCTCTTGGCCCCGGACCGGCGTTTCCTCTGGAACGTGCCGGTCCAGCAGCGCCGTTTTCAAATCGGCGACAAACTGCTCCGGACGATTCCCGACGGTCCCCCAATAGCGACCAACCGGCACATGGCGCAGCAGCCAGATCAATCCTCCGACATGATCCAGTTGCTGATGCGTCCCGATTACATGGTCGATTCTGCGAATCCCGCGATTCCATAGAAACGGAGCCACGATCCCGCGGCCTACATCGAATCGTTCATAGCGGGCGCCTCCGTCGATGAGGACCGTTTTGCCGTCGGGCAGCTCGATCAGCGCGCTGTCTCCCTGGCCGACATCGAGGAACGTGACGCGCCACCGGTCGCCGTCGATCCCCAGCCTCGGCGACCAGACCCACCAGCCGACCAGACATAAAACGCAGACCGAGCCGACGACCCGGCCGAAGCGGGGCATGCGACCGGCGCTCACCACCCATAGAGCCGAATAAAACAACAGCATCGCCGGAAGCGCCGGCGCGGCCACATGCCACTCGCTCCCGGGAATCTCGACAAACCAGCGGAGCCCTTCGACCAGCCATTCGAGCAATCGTTCCTGCCAGAAGCCTGCCGGGATCGTCTCGGCACCGGCCGCGACAGTCCAGACCCCCGAAAGCAATCCCAACGGAACCAGGACCGCGCCGGTGAATGGAACGGCGACGAGGTTCGTCACGATGCCCAGCCAGGGGACCTGGTGGAAATACAGGGCGACCAGCGGGAGCGTAGCCAGCGTCACGGCACCGCTGATCGCGAGCGCCTCCGCACCGTACTTCCATATCCGGCCGGCCCATGTCGATCCGGTCGTTTCCGTTCCGTCCTCCCGTTGTTCCATCCACCAGACACACTGCACGATCGTGAGCACCGAAAGAAACGACAGTTGAAAGGAGATATCGAAGACGGCGCGCGGATCGTGCGCCACGATGAGGATCGCTCCCGCTGCCGTCGCATGGCGAAGGTGTCGCTCGTACCCCAGCCATACGGTGGCGAGCCCCACCGTGATCATGACGAGGGAACGGACGGTGGCCAGCTCCGCCCCGGCCAGCAGGGCGTAGAGGGCCACCACCGGCCACGTGAAAATCACGGCGACTCGCGACGGTGTGAGAACGCGGGACAGGGTGAGCAGCCATGGGGAAGGGAGTCGAAGCACGGCATACCGGACCAGCCAGAACATGACGAAGGCCACGAGCCCAAGGTGGGAGCCTGATATCGACAGCAGATGGACGGTACCCGTGACCATGAACCAATCCTGCAATTCCTGATCGAGGTATCCTCGCTCCCCGATGACGATCCCGAGAAAGACGCCGAGCGCCGGTTGCTCCAGCGAGCGAATCGCGGCGTCCCGAATCGTTCCTCTCCAGCGGTCGATCCGATTCCACACCGCCCAGCCCCATTCCGAACCGCCGGTCGAGATCACGCGCACGGCGTCCGGCCCGCTCACCGTACCCACTGCCTCGATGCCCTGTCGCTCGAGGTACGCGGCGTAGTCGAACCCTCCGGGGTTGAACGAGCCCGTCGGCGGATGGAGTTTTGCGTGGAACTGAATGCGATCTCCATGGTGGGGCGCTGGACCCGGATCGCGCCAGACCAGACGCAGAAGCCCAGGAGCGCGGACGGAACTCCCGTCGGGCATGGCTTTTTCGGATTCCAGAAGGACGGTGAGACGGCCTGGCGCATGCTGGACCGGAGCCACCACACGGCCGATGACCTCGCGCATGGTTGCATCACCGCGGTTCCATAACATTCGGTGCGCGGACGGCTGGGGAGCGGCCACGGTCCAATACAGAATGCCTGAGAGAAGACTCACGAACAGCGCGGTCGCACGACGCGGCGTGATCACGGCGACGCCTTCGCAGGCACTCAGGCCCGCTGCGACCGCCACCAGGAGCACCGTCACCACGACGGGAAAAAACGGAAGTTGGGATCCGAGGACGAGACCGGCGATAAAAGCGGCTGTGAGGGATGGCAGCATCAGCTTCCCTCGCCCGGAGGGGAGCGTTTATCCGATGTGAGCCCGGACTACTTGGGCGAGGTGCTCGGCCACCTCCTGGATCACGGCATCCGTTTCCCCTTCAACCATGATCCGTAGAAGAGGCTCGGTCCCGGAGTAGCGAACGACGACACGGCCGCTGCCGTTGAGACGTCGTTCACTCTCCCGAATCGCGCGATCGATATCCGGAATCGATTCCAAAACCGGTTTCTGCTTGACCTTGACGTTCACCAATACTTGGGGAACGGCGGACATGGCCTTGGCCAGCTCGGACAGCGGTTTCTTGGTCCGCTTCATCAACGACAGGATCTGCAGCGCCGAAATCAGTCCGTCTCCCGTCGTATTGTGATCCAGGAAGATAAAATGGCCCGACTGCTCCCCTCCGAAGTTGTAGCCCTCGGCGAGCATGCGTTCCAACAGGTATCGGTCGCCGACCGGGGTTCGAACGAGCTTGAGGCCCGCTTTCGCCATCGCCAGCTCGAGTCCGAAGTTGCTCATGACCGTGCCGACGATCGTCTGCTTGGCCAGCAACCCGTTCCGATGCATGTCGAGGCCCAGCGCGGCCATCACATGGTCTCCGTCGACGATCGTCCCCTGTTCGCACACGAAGATCGCCCGGTCGGCGTCGCCGTCCAACGCGATGCCGATATCCGCCTTGTGCTGCCGCACCGCCTCCTGCAATCGCTCCGGATGCACGGCCCCGCAGCCGGCATTGATGTTCATCCCGTCCGGCTTGTTGGCGATCACCTCGACCGTGGCGCCCAATTCACGCAGCACTGTCGGCGCGACCTTGTAAGCCGCCCCGTTCGCGCAGTCGACCACGAGCTTGATGCCTTGAAAGTCCAGGTCCTTGGGCAGCGACCGTTTGACGAACTCGATGTACCGGCCCTCGGCGTCGTCGATGCGATAGGCCTTTCCGATCAGGGCGGCCGTCGGCCTGAGATGACGGATCTCATCCGAGAGGATGAGCTCCTCGATACGCGCTTCCACGTCGTCCGGCAGCTTGAACCCATCGTTCGAGAAGAACTTGATCCCGTTGTCCTGGTAGGGATTGTGTGATGCCGAAATCACCACCCCGGCATCGGCCCGCAGACTGCGCGTCAGGAAGGCGATGGCCGGCGTCGGCATCGGTCCGACCAACAGCACGTCGACGCCCATCGAGCAGATGCCCGCGGTCAGTGCCGACTCGAGCATGTACCCAGACACGCGGGTGTCTTT
The DNA here is from genome assembly GCA_964445795.1 of uncultured Nitrospira sp. Classification (GTDB taxonomy): domain Bacteria; phylum Nitrospirota; class Nitrospiria; order Nitrospirales; family Nitrospiraceae; genus Nitrospira_D. Next base: position 66,222 of record CAYULI010000002.1, read on the forward strand.
CCCGATCACGATCTGATGCCGGCCAGCCCGTCGCATGAAAATATGCGCCGCGGCCCGCCCCAGTTGCATGGCGATTTCGCTGGTCATCGGCTCCAGATTCGCCACGCCCCGCACACCGTCAGTTCCGAACAACTTACGCATGGTGCTCCTGCCTGGCCGAGGGAGATTGCGCTTTCAGCGCGGACGCCACCTTCACCACATCCGCCATCATCGCCACGTCATGCACGCGGAGAATCTGCGCGCCGCGATCGATGGCCAAAGCCACGGCCGCAGCCGTCCCCCACTCGCGCCGATCGACCGGACGATCGACGATCTGACCGATGAAGGCCTTCCGTGACAATCCAACGAGAAGGGGGCGATTCAACATCGCGAACGTCGAGAGGTGGTTGAGAATGTCCAGATTGTGCTCCAGCAGCTTACCAAAACCGATGCCGGGATCAAGGACGATCTGGCTTTTCGCGAGTCCCGCCTCCAACGCCGCCGTCATCCGCTCCTCCAAGAACCGGACGATTTCTTGGACCACATCCCGATAGCAAGGAGCCACTTGCATCGTCTGCGGCGTTCCCTGCATGTGCATGAGGACGACACCGGCACCGAATCGCGCGACCACGCCCGCCATCCTCGCGTCGAACCGCATGGCGCTGACATCGTTGATGATCGCGGCGCCGGCATCCAGCGCCCGTTCCGCGACCACCGCCTTCGTGGTATCCACGGAAATTGGAACCGCCACGCGGCGCGCCAATTCCGTCACGACCGGGATGATCCTCCGGATCTCCTCGTCTTCCTCTACGGACGCGGCACCCGGTCTTGTCGATTCGGCACCGACGTCGAGAATATCGGCTCCCTGTTCGACCAGCTCGATGGCGTGCGCGACGGCCCGGTCCGGTGTCGCGTACCGGCCTCCATCGTAGAAGGAGTCGGCGGTCACGTTGACGATCCCCATGACGAGGGGACGTGGCGAGCAGCGCACCTCCCGCCCTCTCGCCAGAAACCAGTCCCGGCTGGCTGTCGGCAGTAACGATGTCCGTTCCATACGAGGGGACTACTCCCGAATCGTAGAGGTGGTCTGGTTCATCGCTACGGACGGCCGAGGACTGATCCGCGGCCGCCCGCTTTTGTGCATCCTGGCAGTTGTGAACACCGTCACAACGACTCCCATGCCCTGAACGGGAACCGTTGCGTCTTCAGTCGCGTTAGGCAGGAACCGTTTGAGAGGAGGTCTGCAAAAGAATCTGGTCGATTTCCGGTGCGTCGAGCACTTCTTTTTCCAGCAGCGCTTCGGCCAGCGCCTTCAGGCTGGCCATGTGCTCGGTCAGCATTCGTTTGGCCCGCTCATAATTCTCGGTGACGAGCCGCTTGATTTCATGGTCGATCTCCAACGCCACCTGTTCGCTGAAGTCGCGCTTGGTCGCGATTTCCCGGCCGAGGAAGATCTCTTCCTCTTTCCGTCCGAACGTCAGCGGACCGAGCTTCTCGCTCATGCCCCACTCGCACACCATCTTTCTCGCCAAGTCCGTCGCCCGCTCCAAGTCGTTGCCTGCGCCGGTCGTGATGTGGTGCAGGACCAGTTCCTCGGCCACGCGCCCGCCCATGAGGATGGCGAGTGTGTTGTACAAGAATTCTTTCGAGTAGTTGTGCCGGTCGTCTGTCGGAAGCTGCATGGTGACACCCAACGCGCGCCCGCGCGGGATGATCGTCACCTTATGGACCGGGTCCGTACCCGGGAGCAATTTGGCCATCAATGCATGGCCGGCTTCGTGGTAGGCCGTGATCCGTTTCTCTTCCTCGCTGAGCATCATACTCTTGCGCTCGGCGCCCATGAGCACTTTGTCCTTGGCCATTTCGAAGTCGACGATCTCGACTTCCTTCTTGTTCTGCCGTGCAGCCCAGAGCGCGGCTTCGTTGACGAGATTTTCCAGGTCCGCGCCGGAGAAACCCGGCGTCCCGCGGGCGATCTTCTCCAACTCCACGTTGGCCGCGATCGGGACCTTCTTCGTGTGTACCTTGAGAATCTCGGAGCGCCCGCGCAAATCCGGCCGGTTTACCACGACTTGGCGATCAAAGCGCCCGGGACGCAACAGCGCGGGATCCAGCACGTCCGGCCGGTTCGTCGCGGCGATCAGGATGACCCCTTCAGTCGTGTCGAACCCGTCCATCTCCACGAGGAGTTGGTTGAGCGTTTGTTCGCGTTCGTCGTGACCGCCGCCCAAGCCGGCGCCGCGAAGACGACCGACGGCGTCGATCTCATCGATGAAGATGATACAGGGAGCGTGCTTCTTCCCCTGCTCGAACAAATCGCGCACCCGCGAGGCGCCCACCCCGACGAACATTTCGACGAAGTCCGATCCGCTGATGCTGAAGAACGGCACACCGGCTTCGCCCGCGATCGCTTTCGCCAGCAACGTCTTTCCGGTTCCCGGAGGGCCGACGATCAGCACGCCTTTTGGAATCCTTCCGCCGAGTTTCTGAAACTTCCGGGGATCCTTGAGAAACTCGATGATCTCCAGCACTTCTTCCTTCGCTTCGTCGACACCGGCCACGTCGGAGAACGTCACTTTCTTCCGCTCCTCGGTCAGCATGCGGGCTCGGCTCTTGCCGAAAGACAAGGCCTTATTGCCACCGATCTGCATCTGGCGCATGAGGAAGAACCACAGGCCGAGGAACAGAATGAACGGTCCCCAAGTTACGAGAAATGTGATGTACCAAGGGCTCTCGTCAGGCGGTTTTACTTCGATCTGGACGTTTTTTTCGCGCAGAACTTTGACGAGGTCCGGATAGTCCGGGGTGTACGTGCGGATGCGTGTTTTATCCTTTAGAACTGCGCTGATGTGGCTGCCTTTGATCGTCGCTTTTTCAACGTCGCCCTTTTCAATCTTGGCCAGAAAATCGCTGAAGATCACTTCTTCTTCTGGCGCATGCGTTGGCACGCTGAACAGATTAAACAGCAGGATCATGAATAGGCCGACAACAACCCAGAAGAGAAGATTCTTGACCCTGGAATTCATCCGGCACTCCTTATGGGGATGGTGAACCCCATCGCAACCCCTTGCAAAACCGTGGTGATGTTAACACAGGCCCGTTCGAGCTGACAACAGCAACACAAACCCCTCTTACTCCTCCTGTTCATCCGTCTGATCCAACACGGCAAGATACGGAAGATTGCGGTATTTCTGTTGATAATCGAGCCCGTACCCGACGACGTATTGATTGGGAATCTTGAAGCCCACATACTCGACCTGCACATCCACCAGCCGCCGATCCGGCTTACTGAGGAGCGTGCAGACTTTAATGCTCCGGGGTTTCTTCCTGGCCAACGACTTGACCAGGTGCTGCACCGTCAGGCCCGAATCCACGATGTCTTCGACCAGCAGAACATCCCGGCCCTTGATGTCTTCGGTCAGTTCCGTCACCAGCTTGACCTTTCCCGAGGTTTTCGATCGCGATCCGTAGCTCGCCACCACGATGAAGTCGACCCGCACCGGGATTCGGATGGCGCGCGCCAGGTCGGCATAGAACGCATAGGCGCCTTTCAACACTCCCACGAGCACCAGGTCCTTCCCCGCATAGTCGGCGCTGATTTGCCGGCCCAGCTCCCGAATGCGGGTCCGCATCTGCTCTTGCGTGACGATTGGGCGACCGAATATCCGTTCCATTCCTACCTCGCTCCTTCCCCGTCCACCGTCAACAGCAGACACCGTCGTGTCGCCCGACTGACAGCCCACCGTTCATCCTGTCGATACCCCGCCACCCACACGATTCCTTCCGGAGCCGCCACTACCGGAATGCGACTACGCAGCTCGACCGGCACCTTGAGGTCCGTGAAGAAGTCTTGCAGTTTCTTGGAGTGCCCCTTCATCCCCGCCGGATAAAATCGGTCCCCCTGCCGCCAACTCCGCACCACCAACGGTCCCGAGACGCGATCCGCGTCGACCGCGATACACGCGCGGCTCAGCGGGACGTCCCGGAGGGCCTCACGCTTCAGCACTTGTACCCGAATCAGCCGGCCCGTACCAGCCCATCTGGCTTCCGACGGAATCGGCAGCGACATCACGGACGGCTCGGCGCCGGTGCCCTCGGCCACGTCCTGACGACCAGCGGGCGTGAAGCGGACATCGGCTCTCTCGATCGTCACGCGCGCCGACCTCAGCGCCAAACGGCGCGAGGGTCTTTTTCCTATCACGGTTTGACGCACTTGCTCGACCGTGCGGAAGCCGACGGCCCGCTGTCGCGGATCGCAACGTTGCAAGAGGGCACGGACGAGCCTCCGCTGCAGGGCCGGAGGAAGTTGCCGGACCACCGCGCGCTCAACGACCCATCCTCCCCGACCGTCCGCCCGGACCCGATCGGTGCAGAGCGATTCGATCTGTGCATCGAGACAGCGATCGTCCTCGCGGCAGAGCTCGGCGGCGCGGCAGAGTACGTCCACAGCCGCAGGCGTCACTTGCCTGAGAACCGGCATGACCTGATTCCGGATCCGGTTACGCAAATAGGCCGGCTTGGCATTGCTGGAATCTTGGCGGTACGAGAGCCCGCTCGAGCGGAGATAACGCAGCACGTCCTGCCGGCTGCACTCGTACAGAGGCCGGACGATCACGCCTTCGCGGAAAGCCGGCATGCCGGACAGCCCGGTCAAGCCCGCACCGCGAAGCAACCATAGGAGGACCGTTTCGGCCTGATCGTCGGCGGTATGTCCCACGGCGATACGTTGCGCGCCGCATTCTTTCGCTACGTCCATGAACGCTCCGTAGCGCAGCTCGCGGGCCGCCGCTTGCAGAGACGTTCGGCGAACACGGTCCCGCACGTGCAGGGACCTCGTGTACAAGGGAATCTCCAGCTCGCGGCACAGCGTTTGGACAAACTCCTGATCGCCGTCGGACTCAGCTCCACGCAACCCATAATTGCAATGCACGGCCGTTACCGTCAGCCGCCACGAGCGACGCAACCGGTGGAGCAACGACAGCAGCGCGACCGAATCAGGCCCGCCTGAAACCGCCACGAGAACATGCTGTCCTTTCTCCAACAGACCTCTTGAACGAATCGTTCTGACGACCCGGTGCAGCAACGGCGGCCAGGCGTTTCGAGTCGTATGTCTGGGTGCGGCCGGCACCGTCGTCGCCATCGTCATCGTTCTCCAACCGTCGCGTCATGCTCGCGCAAAATTTCTCTGGCTCGATCCACATCGAGCGCAATCTGCCGGCTCAAGGCTTCCCCGCTGGCAAATCGCATGTCCCCCCGCACGCGCTCCACGAACTCGACGGTGATCAGCCGACCATACAGTTCCTGGGGCCCCTCCAGGAGGGTGACTTCCAACAAGCGCTCCCCGGCGTCGAACGTGGGCCTAGTCCCGATGTAGGCGACGGATTCGCACCGTTGCCGGTCCACCGAAGCCACGGTCGCATAGACCCCGTCCGGAGGAATGACGCGGTCGGGGGGCAATGAAAGATTGGCCGTTGGCCATCCGAGCGACCGTCCACGCCGCGCTCCGCGCGACACGACCCCCGAAATCGCGTACGGCCGCCCGAGGAGCACGGAGGCCCGACGGACCTCTCCCTCTTGCACCAACTGCCGGATCCTGCTCGAGCTGACCACGCCGCCGTCCGCCATCACCGGCGGAATCGGATGGACCGCGAATCCGAACCGGTTTCCGAGCACCGTTAAGTCCTCGATCTTACCAGCCCGTTGATGCCCGAACGCGAAATGCTGCCCGACGAACAGCTCCCGGATTGCGAGCCCTCGATGCAGCACCTGATCGGCGAACTCCTCCGGCGACAGCCGGGCGAAAGCTTCATTGAACTCCAACAGAACCACTTCGTCGATGCCCGCATCCTCCAGCCGCGCCAGTTTTTCCTCAGGGCCGCTCAGCAACCGCAGATTGACGTGCGGGGCCAGAATCTTGACTGGATGCGGATCGAACGTCAGCACCAGAGCGGTCCCGTGGGCGGCGCGCGCCGTCTGCACCACCGTCTGCAGCAAGGACCGGTGGCCGATATGGTGGCCGTCGAAATTGCCGATTGTCGCCACCGGATAGGGTCGCGCGGCGCCACTCACGTATCCGCGTGTTACCTTCATCGATACGATCAATGCAGCAGCCGGGCGGCGTCTTTGGCAAAGTAGGTGAGGATCAGATCGGCCCCTGCCCGCTTAATCGCCAGCAGGGACTCCATCATCGCACGAGACTCGTCGAGCCAGCCGGCCTGTGCCGCTGCTTTGATCATGCTGTATTCGCCGCTGACTTGATAGGCGGCGAGCGGCAAAAGTGTGCGGGGCCGCGCCGCGGCAATGATGTCCAGATACGGCAGGGCCGGTTTGACCATCACGATGTCGGCACCCTCTTCGATGTCCGACTCGATTTCCCGCAACGCTTCGCGGGCGTTCGCGGGGTCCATTTGATAGGACTGGCGGTCGCCGAACTGCGGAGCCGAGTGTGCGGCGTCCCGGAAGGGCGCATAGAAACAGGAGGCGAATTTTGCGGCATAGGCCATGATCGGCAGGTCGGGAAAACCGGCCCGATCCAGCTCGCGCCGGATCGCCGCCACCCGCCCGTCCATCATATCCGAAGGAGCCACCATGTCGGCCCCCGCCTCGGCATGGGCCCGCGCCATGGTCGCGAGACATTCGATCGTCTCATCGTTCAGAATCTTGCCGTCGCGCACGATCCCGCAATGGCCATGGCTGGTATACTCGTCGATGCACACATCGGTGATGACCATCAACCCCGGCACGTGGTCCTTCACCGCCCTGACGGCCCGCGGTACGATCCCGTTCGGGTCCAATCCTGCGCTTCCCCGTTCGTCCTTCTGAGCCGGAATCCCGAACAGGATGATCGCGGGAATCCCCAAGGCCGCAACTTCGCCGGCCTCCTTGATCAACAGGTCGATAGACAACCGGTACTGACCCGGCATCGACGAAATTGCTTCGCGCCGGTCCCGTCCTTCGACCACGAACAACGGGTAGATGAAATCGGCCGGGGAAAGCGCCGTCTCCCGGACCATGCGGCGGAATGCTTCCTGCTGCCGCAAGCGCCGCAACCGCTGGATCGGATAGGCCATGCCCCCTACTTTCTCGGCAGATTGGTCAAGAAGACGACGAGGTCGCGCACCGAGATCATGCCGACCAGCTTGCCGTCGCGCGTGACGCCGAGATGCCGCAGATGGGATTGCGCCATGAGGTCGTTGGCGTCCAGCAGCGTCTTGTTTTCTTCAATCGTCACGATGGGCGCCGACATGATCTGCTCCACCGTAGTTTTGGTCGCGTCAACTCCGGCCGCCACCACCCGGCGCATCATGTCCGAGTCCGTCAGGATGCCGATGATTTCCCGGTCGTTGGTCACGAACAGACTCCCGATCCCGCGATCGCGCATGATGCGGGCCGCGGTCTGAACATCGGTATCCCGCGCGACGGTCACAAACTTCTCACGTGGAACCATGAATGACTTCACCGGAACCATGCCATTGTCCTCCCTTTACGTGTCAACCCGTCCATTGCGCCGCGCCGTCACCGCCGCAACCCCGCGACGACCCGCGCCCGGCTTCCGTAATACTGCGCGATCGCGTCGGCCAGAGCCGGGATCGTATTCTCGCGCGCAACGATCGAAACCGTCAAACCATATTCCTCGGCTGTCTTGGCCGTCACCGGACCGATGCAGGCGACCGAGACGGACGTCAGCAACGCCCGCGCCGTCTCGGCTCCTCCGAGCATCCCGACGAAATTGCGCACCGTCGAGGAGCTACTGAAGGTCACCGCATGAATCTCCCGATCCGCGAGCTGACGGCGCCACTCCTGCGCTCCTCCGTCCGGTGTGACCGTGCGGTAGACCGGCACGACCTCCACATACGCCCCGCGGGCCCGGAGTTCTTCCGCCAACAGCTCGCGCGCCACCTCGGCGCGCGGAATCAGTACGCGCACCCCGTTCATAGCCCGGTCCCCCAGCGCCGCCAGCAGCCCTTCGGCTTGAAACTCGGCCGGCACCAGATCCGCCCGCAACCCGTATCGCTCGAGTTCCTGCGCCGTCCTGGGACCGATACAGCACAATCGCCGGCCGGCCAGACTGCGGGCGTCCAATCCCAGCGCGAACAGGCGGGCCATGAAGTGCGTCACTCCGTTGACGCTCGTGAAGATCACCAGGCCGTACGTTCCGATCGCCGCGATCGCCTTGTCGACGAGCGTCCAGTCGGCCGGCGGAACGATTGCGATGGTCGGCGCCTCGATCGGCTCGGCCCCGTACGCGGCCAGGAGCGACGACAATTCACCCGCCTGCTCCTTCGCGCGCGTGATCAGGACCCGTTTGCCGAAGAGCGGACGTCGCTCGAACCAGTTGAGCTGCTCGCGAAGGCGCACGACGTCGCCCACGACGATGACCGTCGGCGGCTCCAATCTCGCAGCCCCGGCCTTCTCCACGATATCCGATAGGGTGCCGATCACGGTCTGCTGAACGCTACGCGTCCCCCACCGGATGATGGCAACCGGGGTCGTGGCGGCGCGCCCTTCTGCCATCAGATTGGCGACGATCGTGGGCAGATTCTTCGTTCCCATGAGAAATACCAGGGTGCCGTGGCTTGTGGCCAGCTGCGGCCATTCCAGCGCCGTTGTCGGCTTATCGGGATCTTCATGGCCGGTCACCAGTGTCACTGTGGAAGCCAAGGTCCGATGGGTGACCGGAATCCCGGCGTACGCGGGTGCCGCCACTGCCGCCGTGACGCCCGGCACGACTTCGAAGTCGATACCTGCTGCAGCCAGCGCTTCGGCCTCCTCACCGCCCCGTCCGAAGACGAATGGGTCGCCGCCCTTCAGGCGGACCACCACTTTGCCCTGAGTTGCGCGATCGATCAGCACTCGATTGATCTCATCCTGCGGCGGATATTTTCCCTTGCCCCGTCGCCCCACGTAAATCCGTTCCGCCTGGACCGGAGCATGAACCAGCAGAGCCGGATTCGCGAGGTAATCGTACAGAACGACCTCTGCCCGCTCAAGACATTCCTTCCCGCGCAGAGTCAGAAGCTTCGGATCGCCCGGCCCCGCTCCCACCAGATAAACTTTGCCCGTTGTCTGTCTCGTTCCCATCAGGCCGCCCCGTAGATTTCCCTGAGAATTCTGTCGGCACCGCGGGCGAGCAGCCGTTCGGCCAATTGCACCCCCAGGGTCCGCGCCTCCTGTCCCTGCCCCTGGACACGATCGCGAATGATCATCTTGCCGTCCACGCTGGCTACGAGTCCTTCGAGCGAAAGCTGCCCGTCGACCAGCGTGGCATGAGCTGCGATCGGCACCTGGCAACCGCCTTCCAGTCGATGTAAGAGGGCGCGCTCGGCCACAACCGCCGTATGGGTCGCGTCGTCGTCTAGCCGACCCAAGATGGACCGCACGAAGCGATCGTCGCTGCGCCCTTCGATGCCCAAGGCTCCCTGACCGATCGCCGGCAGGCTCACGACGGGGTCGAGATATTCGGTGATCTCCTCGGCCCAAGCCAGGCGGCGCAAACCCGCCGCAGCCAGGACGATGGCGTCGAACTGGCCTTCCTTCAACTTCCTCAGTCGCGTGTCGAGGTTGCCCCGCAGCATCTCGATCTGCAGATCGGGTCGGGCATTTAACAGCTGTGCCCGGCGCCGGAGACTGCTGGTTCCTATCTTCGCCCCTTGCCGGAGGTTCCTGAACAACGTCCCGTCGCGGCTGATCAACGCGTCGCGGGCATCCTCGCGGGGAGGCACGCACAGGATTTCGAGCCCGTTCGGCAGGAGCGTCGGCACGTCCTTCATACTATGGACGGCTAGATCGATGTCGCCGGACAGCAACGCCTCCTCGATCTCCTTCACAAACAGCCCTTTTCCCCCTATCTTGGCTAGAGGCACATCGACGATCTTGTCGCCTGACGTCTGAATCTTCCGCAGCGAGACCCGCACCTCCGGCGCGACGGCGTGTATCCGAGCCTGAAACCACTCGCTCTGCTGCAGAGCCAGTTTACTCCCTCTGGTGCCCAAGACCAGCGTCGTGCGTGGTCCCGTCGGTGTTGCCACGTTTCGATCCTCTCTGCGATTCGCTCGTCCAGCCTGCAGCTCAGACTCTCCGCTTGGGCGACGCGGTTTCCGAGGCCGGCTCCTTCTGCCCCGACCGATCATCGGAGTGAGCGTGACATTGCGAACGATCCGGCGTGTCTCCCACCCCCAGGCCCGAGGTCGACGACACGTCGAGGTTGAAGAACCGCCGAGCCGCCTCGATGAACGCAACTCCGCTCGACGAATTTGCCTCGGATTTGAGCGTGATCATCGTGCTGTGGATCAGTTTGTTCACGATCGAAGCGGCAAGACCCTCGACCAGCTCGCGATCCTCGCGAGGCAGATGGGCCAAGCGGCCGAGCGTCTTGTCCAATTCGGCCCGCTTGATCGCCTCTACCCGATTTCGCAGCGCCACGATTGTGGGCGTCACCTCGAGCGATTTCAGCCATTCCTGCAGCGTCCCGACTTCTTCCGCTACCATCCGCTCGGCCTTCTCCGCCTCGTGAAGCCGCTCGGCTCGATTCTGTTCGACCCGCTGCTTCAGGTCATCGATATCAAACAGGAAGGCGTTATCGACGTGCCTCACGGCGGGATCGATGTTCCGGGGAACCGAGATATCGATCAGGAACATCGGCCGGTTCATGCGCTCCCTGACAGCCCGGTGCACGTCCTCGGCTCCGATGAGATAGTGCGACGCACCGGTGGACACCAGCACGATATCCGCCGCGGCCATTTCGTCCCTGAACTGATCGAACGGAACCGGGGTGCCGCCGAACCTTGTGGCGAGATCGACCGCATGCTGGGGCGTTCGCGTGGTGATCCGTATATGGCGGACGCCCTGGGCGATCAGGTGTCTCGCGGCGAGTTTCGCCATCTCGCCGGCACCGACCAGCAACACCGTCTTTTCCCCGAGGTTCGAGAAGATCTTCTTGGCCAGCTCCACGGCCGCGTAACTGACCGAGACCGCCATCTCCGAAATCTTGGTTTCGGTCCGGACACGCTTGGCGACGGAAATCGCCTTCCTGACAACCTTGTTCATGATCACGCCGGTCGTCTTGTGCGCCAGCGCGACCTCGAACGCGTCCTTCAACTGCCCGAGAATCTGCGACTCGCCGATGATCATCGAATCGAGGCTGGCCGCCACTCTGAAGAGGTGGGCGATCGCCCGATCCCCGGTATGCCAATAGAGATGCGGGGTCAGCTGTTCGGCGGAGAGCGCAAGATGGGTGTCGGCCAGGAATTCCTGAATGCGTCCGTATCCCGACTCGACATCGTCGACGACCGAGTAGACCTCCACCCGGTTACAGGTCGACAACACCATCCCCTCTCTCACGCCCGGATAGGAGCAGAGACGGGTCAAGGCCTCGCCCAGACGACTCTCCGGGACCGCCAGTTTTTCGCGGATCTCTACCGGCGCAGTCTTGTGGCTCAACCCGACGACGATCAGATGCATGTCAGGACAGGGCTCCGTGGCCCTTGAGCACCACACCCACCAAGGTTAAAATCACGCAGGCGAACCCGATCACGGTCAAATACGCCGCGCGCTTGGCGCGCCACCCGACTGTCATCCGCCCCAATAACACCACGAAATAGAACAGCCAGGTCACCAGCGCCCCCGTCTGCTCCGGGTTCCAACTGACGTACGATCCACGCGCAAACTCCGCCGAGATCGCCCCGGTGACGATCCCCAAGGTCAACAACGGGAACCCCAGCACGATGGACTGCTGGTTGAGGTGATCGAGAAAGTCGAGGGCGGGCAACTTCGAATACAGTACGTTGAACCGTTTCGACTTGAGAAGGCGGTCCTGGATCAGATACATCACACCCGCCACGAACGCGACGGCAAACCCGACGCTCCCCAACATGCTGAGCGCGACGTGTACCCACAGGGTCTTGAATACCGGCTTGAGGGTCGGCACCGTATCAGGAAGGACCGCCGCGGACACCAGGGAGACGAGGGCGAGCGGAACCATGAACGAGCCTAACACGTGAATGCGATGCCGGAACTCCACCGCCAGGAACACCAGAATCAACATCCAGGAAAAGAAGGACAGCGCCTCGTGAAAACTCGGCGGCGACGGTTCGGCGGCCTCCACCATCCTTGTCACCAGCGCAATCGTGTGGGACACGAACCCGACGGCCGTGATTCCGAGCGAGACCTTCGAGAGCGCTTCCGAACGGCGAAGGAGGTAGGCCAAAAACGACACGGTGGCCGCGAAGTACAGGACCATGGTAACCATAAACCAGACTGCGGCCATACAGGTCGATCCTGCCGTGAAGATTAGCGCGAACGGGCTTTCGAGATAAGGGTAAAATTATATAGATATGGCGAGAACGGAGTCAACCAAACGTGCGTCCTGGAGCGCATTCGAACGCCGAACCGGCGGGCCGCGGAATTCTCTATCTCGTCGGAGTTCCGATCGGACACCCTGACGACATCACGCTGCGCGCCCTACGCGTCCTTCGCGAAGCCGACCTCATCGCCTCGGAGGATCCGGCGGCGACCCAGACGCTGCTCGATCACCATCGGATCCACGCCACCGTGACGAATTACGGCCCGGCGAACCTTCGCGAGAAAGTGCGCGTCCTCGTGCACCGTCTTGAGCAAGGAGCGCGGATCGCCCTCGTATCCGATTCCGGTTCACCGGTGATTGCTGATCCCGGTTGTCTGCTTGTCGCTACAGCCCGCCAACGGGATGTACGTGTGCTGACGGTGCCCGGACCTTCGGCGCTCACGGCCGCCGTGGCCGCCGCAGGACTGCCGGAGGATTCTTTCTGCTTTCACGGCCAGCTTCCTGAAACGGAAGCGGCCAACCGACGCCGTTTGATTCCCATCCTGAAAGACCGGGCGCCCGCCGTCCTGTTCTGCACTCCGCGTTCGTTGCCGCTTGCCGTGCAGACCATCGCCCGGCTCGCCCCCCGCCGTCTGATCGCCCTGGCCTGCGATTTAACCTGTCCAGAGGAAAAAGTGATCCAGGGAACCGCACGCCGGGTACAAGCGCTGCTGCGAGGCACGAATGCACCGCAGAACGTCACGTTGTTGATCCGGAGAACGGCGAGGGTGAAGCAGGTCGCCAGCGCCAAGAAATCCTGACAGTGGCTAATCCGTTTCTTCCCGACGGATGAGGATCCGATAAGCCTGGTCCACCCGCTCTTGGGCTAGAACGGTATGGCCTTCGTTCTCTACGCTCCGCGGCACATTCCGGATCGGATCCCCGTCGTCCAGCAGAACTGAAAGAACCTGGCCCCGTTGCATCGTTTCGAGCTTGAGCTTCGTCTTGACAAAATTGTAGGGACAGATGACGCCCCGCAGATCGAGTTCGGCGTCCGATGGAGGAACGGGCTGTTCAACGTTGTTTTCTTGCGTTGGCATGATGCTTGGCGCTGTGCTGACTGGGCTTTGGAACGACCTGTCTCGCAGAACCTACCAACTCAACGGGCTGGCCCGCAAGTGCCTGGCGAGGAGGCAATAAAAAAGGGGGCAGCCAAAGCTGCCCCCTGTGCGAACGACCGAGTCCCGAAGGCCTTACTGCAGACCTTTCACTAGGTTCGGCTTGGCGATGTCTGAGCCGTAATCGGACTTATTCTGACTGCCGTATCCCCACCCCGGCTGCGGTTCGCAGTTCCAGCAGGGAGCTGCACCGGTGAACTCCGCAATACCTGTATCGACTGCCCCCTTGACGGTTCCCGGAAGCACCGCTCCGGCCACGCCACCGGTGATTCCGGCACCGGCGACGGCAAGTGCCCGGTCGTTGGTAGGATCAGGCCGCTGACCCAGACCGCCAAATCCCTGTCGCGTCGCGGTTACGTGGAGTACATTCGCTTCGAGCACAAGCTTCCTACCGGTCCCGAAGGGCTGGTCCTTAGTGGTCTCTTCGATCACTTGAATCGCCACGTCGTCCCCGACATTCAGATTGCGAATTTGCTCCATGTTCGACCGATCGGTCAGATACAGGGTCATAATCGTACGCGCACCATACCCAGCTTTCCCCTCTTGTCCTTCGTCGGAGAGACGACCGGCCCCGCCGGTCTCAATCATCAGCCGCTTTTGAGGAAGATCAAGCGCGAAGATCCGCCCCATGACCGTTTCCGGTTGGGACAAACGATCCAAGAAGGTATTTCGGTCGAACGCTTGTACTCGATTGGCGCTTCCCGAAATATCGCCCACGCCGGTCCCTACCCCAAGAGACGACCCGCCAGATTGCTGCAGACGCTCTTGAGCCACTGCAACACTCACAGAGCCAACGATGAGAACCGCGGCTCCTAGTGCCAACACCTTACGCATGTGCTGCCTCCTTGTGAGTTAAATGATGAAGTGTAGAGATGATGAACGACAAAATTCCTTGCTTCTATATGCACATGAGTCAAATCTAATGACGCCGGCACTATAGGATAACGGCCATGGCCTGTCAAGGGGGCTTCCGTCACGAATGTTGAGCCACTCGCTCGGGCCCGAACGCCGTCCGAGGCCGTTCTGTTCTTTTGAACTTGGTGCCCGGAGGGAGGGTCGAACTCCCACTCTCTCGCGAGAACCGGATTTTGAGTCCGGCGCGTCTGCCAGTTCCGCCATCCGGGCATAAAATGCAAGGCACCCCTCCCTGCACGGGGAGGGCCCTTCTAACACGAAGCCCGGACAGCGTCAACCGGATGAGCCCTGGATCCGCCCCCTTTTCTTCCCACGAACCCGTTTGATAGAATGCGTGAGTTTTTCCGGAAGCCTGCCTTGTGGGTCAGCAGGATTTTTCTTTGCCGGAATGCGCAGATGTAAAGGAGCAAACAGAATATGGCGGACGTTGCCTGTGTGACCTGCGGACAAACCGGAGAGGCCATCACGGCTCCACTGTTCCTCGGCAAGCTCGAAGCGGAAGTGAAGGCGAAGGTCTGCGCGGCTTGCTGGAAGAAATGGGAAGCGATGCGCGTGATGGTCATTAATGAATATCAGGTGAATCTTGGGGATGAGAGCGGGCGCGAGCTCGTCCGCAAACAAATGAAGGCGTTCCTTAAATTGGAGGGACAGGCCGACACATCCAAGATCAAAGAGAATTACCGCCCGCCGAGCAGCTGACCGTTCGTAGCGAGCGGCAAAAAAGTTCTGAGGGTTTTTTTAGCTACTCGCTGCCAGCTATTCGCTGAGTCCGCGACGAAATCCATCTCGACGGCGATCCGGATGAGAATCGCTTGTGTTGTCGCCGGTTTCGTTGACACCAAGACATTAGAAGTGCTAGATTTCTTCATTCTCCACCGTTCCGCTTACCTGTTCTGCGTCGACTAAGAGCGGTCGGGGCCAGCGAGCCGTTATGATTACGCAGATGCAAGTGAAGGGGTTGATGTTTGACCCCTACAACAATGCCGTCATTGTCATCCTTCGCGATGAGGAGCAGGGAGAGATGCTTCCCATCTGGGTCGGGAAATCGGAGGCCAGCGCGATCAGTCTCGCGATGGAGAACGCCGTACCGCCGCGGCCGATGACCCACGATTTCATGAAGGCATACCTCGACGCGTTCAATGCGAAAGTCATCAGCGTCGTCATCACGGACCTGAACGAGAATACCTATTTTGCAAAGCTGCACCTAATGTACGAAGATTCCGAATACACCGTGGATTCCCGTCCCAGCGACGCCATCGCGCTGGCGCTTCGCTCGCAGGCCCCGATTTTTGCCAGCGAGTCGGTGCTCAAGAAGCAAAGCTCCGAAGAGCTGGAGCAATGGCTGGAAAACCTGAAGCCTGAAGATTTCGGGAAGCTGGACTCCTGACGGAGCGTGACTGGAATGGAATCACAGAGCCGGGAATTCTCGGAGCCGTTGATCGAGCTGACCGTCAACCGCGTCGTGGAAGACGCCGGGACGGACACGAGGATTATCGTGCTCGTCCGCGCCGATGGACGGCCCGAAACCTTCACCATTTGGGTAGGAGCGCCGGAGGGCGAGTCGATCCGGCGGGTGCTCGAAGGTACCGTAACCCCGCGCCCCATGAGCCACGATTTGATCAAGAATCTCGGCGAGCACCTCGGGATCAAAACCGAGTGCGTCGTGTTGACGGATGTAAAGAGCAGCACCTACTACGCCACTGTGTACCTGGAAAATAAGGGGGTCGTGAGGACGATCGACGCTCGCCCCAGCGACGCTATCGCGCTGGCGCTTCGCACGCAAGCTCCTATCTATGCCACACAGGATGTCTGGCGGCGCCGGAGCGGCCAGCATCTCAACGCCTGGCTGTCCAAACTGGAAACGAAGAACATCGGCACACAGGAGAAGTGTGACGCCGCGAATCAATGACCTGTCATGAGGAGTGGAGACGCGCAATGACGACGTATCTCGAAAAACCCGCGAACGTGAAGGAAACCTGGCATCTGGTCGATGCCGACGGCAAGACGCTGGGCCGGTTGGCCGCCCGTGTGGCCGCCATTCTCCGGGGGAAGCACCGCCCCACGTTTACCCCGAATGTCGACATGGGCGACCATGTGGTGATCGTGAATGCCGAGAAGATCCAGTTGACGGGCGGGAAAATGGAAACGAAACTTTACCGCCATCACACGGGCTACCCTGGAGGACTGAAGACGGTGACGGCGAAACACCTGTTCCGGAAAGACCCGACGCAATTGCTCACCAGGGCGATCGAAGGCATGCTTCCGAAGAACTCCCTGGGCAACCACATGGCGAAGAAACTCCGGGTCTACGTCGGTCCCCATCATCCGCACCAGGCGCAACGACCGGAACCGATTTCCCTCTAACCGTGACCCGCAAAGGAGGCGCAGTCGTATGGCAGTGGTGACTCAGTATGCAACGGGCCGAAGAAAATGCGCGGTGGCGAGAGCCTGGGTTACCGGGACGGCCGGCGATATCACGATCAACGATCGTCCGCTGGAACAGGTCTTCCCTCGGCTGACGCTCAGACAGATCATCCAGTTTCCGCTCGAGCTCGCCGGAGCGATGGGCAAGTATTCCATCAACGCCACCGTGTACGGAGGAGGGCCCACGGGCCAGGCCGGCGCGCTGCGGCATGCGATCGCACGGGCGCTCGTGACGATGAATCCGGCGTTGCGGTCGCCTTTGAAAAAGGAAGGGCTCCTGACACGAGATTCGCGCATAAAGGAACGGAAGAAATACGGACAGAAGGGGGCGCGGAAGCGCTTCCAATACTCCAAGCGCTAGGCGGCAGGAGCGAAGGAATGCAAAAAGGGAAGGCTCCTGGCCTTCCCTTTTTTGTGTCTGCCGTGCGCATCGGGCGGGCAATACTATGGCCAAGAGATTTCGCATCGCCGTCGCTGGAGCCAGCGGATACGCGGGCGCGGAACTGGTTCGCCTCGCCGCGGGGCACCCGAATTACGAACTCGTCGCGGTCACG
The DNA here is from genome assembly GCA_964445795.1 of uncultured Nitrospira sp. Lineage (GTDB taxonomy): Bacteria > Nitrospirota > Nitrospiria > Nitrospirales > Nitrospiraceae > Nitrospira_D. Next base: position 83,552 of record CAYULI010000002.1, read on the forward strand.
TCGGAAAGGTCCGCAGGCAGTCCCGTATCAGCCGTCTTTCCGAGCCTGAGCGGAGTGGTGAACCACACGTTTCAATCCTTGACGCCGGAGGCGCTGGCTGAACGGGCGGACGCCGTGTTTTTCGCGTTGCCCCATACAAAATCGCAGGAACCGGTTGCGCTGTGCTTGAAGGCGGGTAAGCTCGTCGTCGATCTCAGCGCGGACTATCGGCTCAAAGATGTCGCCTCCTATGAAAAGTGGTACCAGACGCCGCACGCCTACCCGCACCTGCTGGGCGAGGCGGTGTACGGGTTGCCCGAGTTGCACCGGAGCGAGATTGCTCGAGCCAAGCTCGTCGCGTCCCCGGGATGCTATCCTACAGCCGCCATCCTACAGCTCGCGCCCCTCTTCGCCAGCCAGGCGGTCCAGCCGGACACCATCGTGATCGACGCAAAATCGGGCATCTCCGGAGCCGGACGCAGCCCGGCCCTCGCCTACCACTTTCCGGAAGCGCACGAGTCGCTCGAACCATATAAGATCGGCCAGCACCGGCACATTCCCGAGATCGAGCAGGAGTTGGCCGGTCTGATGGGAACAGCAGGCTCGGTGACAGTCGCGTTCACTCCCCATCTCGTGCCCATGAACCGGGGAATTCTGAGCACGGCTTATTGTAAGTTAACGCGTGCCACGTCCCTCGCAGACCTCCGGGCGCTTTACCGTGATTTCTATAGAGGCGAGCGGTTTGTGCGGTTGCACGAGGACACGGTCCCTAACCCCCGGTACATCAAGGGGTCGAATTTCTGCGATATCGCCGTCTTTGCCGACGAGCGGGCGGGATGGGTCGTGACGGTGGCGGCCGTGGACAATCTGGTGAAGGGCGCGGCCGGTCAGGCCATCCAGGCGATGAATCTGATGATGGGGCTGCCTGAAGAAACGGGTCTTACGGCGCCGGGCAGCTATCCATGATCGACTCCCCTCCGCCGTTGCGTTCGCCCCACATCATCGAAGTGAGATCGCGATGACGACCGACATATGCGGCGTGACTGCACCGCAAGGGTTTATGGCGTCCGGCATCCATTGCGGCATCAAGAGACCGGGCATTCTCGATCTCGCGTTGGTTGTCTCGTCTGTCTCCGGTCCCATTGCAGGCGTCTTTACAAAGAACCGGGTCGTCGCCGCGCCGGTGCTGGTAGACCAGCGGCACCTCCGGCAGCGCCGCGCGCGCGCGATCATCGTCAACAGCGGAAATGCCAATGCCTGCACGGGACCACGAGGGATCGAGGCTGCGGAAGCGATGGCCTCCATGGTCGCCCGACGCCTCGCCGTGCCGGTCCATCAGGTTTTCGTGAGCTCGACCGGCGTGATCGGCCGGAGACTGCCGATCGAACGGATCAGGGCAGGCATCCCCGCTCTGATGGCCCAGCTTGACCGCCGGGGCGGCCGTCGAGCCGCGCAAGCGATCCTCACGACCGATCGTCATCCGAAAACGATCGCCGTTCAGGGCACTATCGGGGGACGGACGGTCACGATTGGCGGCATGGCGAAAGGCTCCGGCATGATCCACCCGAATATGGCCACCATGCTCGCCTATCTGACCACGGATGCCGCGATCGCTCCGTCCGCGCTCCAGCGCGCGCTGAAATCGGCCGTCGACAAGTCCTTCAATTGCATCACGGTGGATGGAGACACGAGCACCAATGATACCGTGCTCTGCCTGGCCAACGGATTGGCGGGCAATCCCGTAATCAGGAACGGAACCGCGGCCTACCGCCGGTTTGCAGCCTGGCTGACCGATGCCTGCCAGTCGCTGGCCTTGGCCATCTGCCGCGATGGCGAGGGCGTGACCAAGGTCGTCAAGATCCTGGTCACCGGAGCCCGAACGACGGCGGACGCCAAACGAGTGGCTGCCACTGTTGCGACCTCCAATCTGGTCAAGACCGCCCTGTTCGGCGAAGACGCCAATTGGGGACGGGTCATGGGAGCCGTCGGGCGTTCCGGCGTCCCAATCGATCAGGACAAACTGACGGTCTGTTTCGACCGCGTAGTCATGGTCAAGGGAGGAGTCGGAACCGGATCGGCGGCGGAACGGAAAATTGCACAGGTCTTCCGGAAGAAGGAATTCACCATCTCGGTAGATCTGGGCCAGGGACATGCCCGCGCCCATCGCTGGACCACCGACCTGTCGTACGACTACGTCAGGATCAACGCAAGTTATCGATCCTAGAAAGGAATCTCATCGAACAGCTTGAAATGGCATCCGAACTGTGATAGCGTGCCCAGGCTTTGGGGCCCAACGAGACAACCCGGCTCGCCGCGCAGGTATGAGCCGGATCGTTTTTCAAAATCCACATCGGCGTACGGGACGCTGCTCGGCTTGAGAACAAGGGGACCGGTGCCCCTCACTCGCGATCGCGGGTGCTCTGCAAGCCCTGAGGGGAGGTGAAGGCATGGGAGTCGTGACCATCAAGGAATTGTTGGAAGCCGGAGTCCATTTCGGCCACCAGACGAACCGCTGGAATCCGAAGATGAAGAAATTCCTCTTCGGCGAGCGAAACGGGATCTACATCATCGATCTGCAACAGACCGTCGCGCGCCTGGAGCAGGCCTATGCCTTCGTCCGGGATACTGTGGCAGGCGGCGACTCTATCCTGTTCGTCGGCACCAAGCGGCAGGCGGCCGAGATTCTCGAAGAGGAGGCCCTGCGCGCCAACATGTTTTACGTGAACCAGCGGTGGCTCGGGGGCATGCTGACCAATTTCCAGACCATCCGGCGCTCCATCGATAAGATGAAGAAGTTGGAAGCGACCTTGCAGAACCCCAGCGAGCACGGTCTTACCAAGAAAGAGATCGGCCAGATGCAGAAAGAGATCGTCAAATTGCAGAAGTACCTGTCCGGCATCAAGAACATGCGGAGCCTGCCGGGCGCCGTGTTCGTCCTGGACACCAGGATCGAGAAGATCGCCGTGCAGGAGGCGACTCGGTTGGATATCCCCGTCATCGCCATCGTGGACACCAACTGCGATCCCGACCACATCGCATATCCGATTCCCGGCAACGACGACGCCATCCGCTCCATCAAACTCATCACGTCGAAGATCGCCGACGCCTGCATCGAGGGCGCGCATATCAGGGCCCAGCGCGAGGAGGCGGAGTTCCAGGCTGCCCCCGCCACCGCCGAGAAGAAACCGGCTCTCAGCCTCGAAGGCGCGCCGGCGTCGTAAGCTGGACGGCGGCGTTTTGTTTCGATATCCCCCACTCTTGACAGCGAAGGATCGAGAACCATGGCAGGAACCACCAGTCAGCTTGTGAAAGAGCTTCGAGAAAAGACGGGCGCGGGCATCCTGGATTGCCAGAAAGCCCTGGCCGAGAACGGCAACGACATTGCAAAGGCGATCGACTACCTTCGGCAAAAGGGTCTGGCGGCGGCCGCCAAGAAATCAGGCCGTGAGACGAATCAGGGCCTCATCCATTCGTATATCCACATGGGCGGAAAGATCGGCGTGTTGATCGAGGTCAACTGCGAAACGGACTTTGTCGCGCGCAACGACGAATTTAAGTCGTTCGTGAACGACCTGGCGCTCCAGGTCGCTGCCGCCAAGCCGTCGTTTGTGAAACGGGAGGACGTTCCCAAGGACGTGATCGACAAAGAGCGCGCGATTTACGAAGCCCAGGCCAAGGAGATGGGCAAACCGCCCGCTGCTTGGCCTAAGATCGTCGAAGGCAAGCTGGAGAAGTTCTATCAAGAGAGCTGCCTGATGGAGCAGGCCTTCATCAAAGATCCCGCCGTCACCATCAAGGATCTGCTGGCACAGAAGATCGCCAAAATCGGCGAGAACATCAACATCCGGCGGTTCACCCGCTACCAACTAGGCGAAGCATGAGCGCTGCAAAATACCGGCGCCTCCTTCTGAAAGTCAGCGGGGAGATGTTGGCCGGTGAGCAGGGCTACGGCATCCAACCCTCCGTCCTCGAAGGCCTCGCCGAGGAAATCGCATCCGTCGTCGCGCTCGACGTGCAAGTGGCAATCGTCATCGGCGGCGGCAACATCTTCCGCGGCATCGCCGCGAGCGCGTCAGGCATGGAACGCGCGTCGGCCGACTACATGGGCATGCTGGCCACGGTCCTCAACGCACTGGCATTGCAGAACGCCCTCGAACGGATCGGAGTGATGACCCGTGTCCAATCCGCCATCGAAATGCGGCAGCTGGCCGAGGGCTATATCCGGCGGCGGGCAATCCGCCACCTTGAAAAAAAGCGCGTCGTGATCTTCGCGGGCGGCACTGGCAACCCCTACTTTTCCACCGACACCGCCGCGGCGCTCCGCGCGATGGAAATCGGGGCACAGGTCATCATGAAGGGGACCAAAGTCGACGGTATCTATGATGCCGACCCCGTGAAGAACCCGGGCGCGAAGAAGTATACTGAGATTCCGTTCCTGTCGATTTTGAACCAGAACCTGAAAGTCATGGATTCCACGGCGATCAGCCTCTGCATGGATAACAATCTCCCTCTCATCGTCTTCAACCTGACGGTGAAGGGCAACTTCAAGCGGGTCGCGCTGGGCGAGCCGATCGGGACTCTCGTGACGCTCGGCACCCGCTGACCCGGTCACGGAGTGTCATCATGTCCAACGCAGCCTCCATACATCAAAAACTGGCCGCACAGATGGAACAGGCCGTCGAGCACTTAAAGCGAGACCTGGCGGGCTTACGCACGGGTCGGGCCTCGGTGGCCCTGCTCGACGGGATCCGCATCGACTACTACGGAACCATGACCCCGCTGAAACAGGTGGCCAATATTTCCACGCCCGAGGCCCGGCTCATCACGATCCAGCCCTGGGAGCCTCACCTGATCAAGGAAATCGAAAAAGCTATCGCGGCGTCCGGTCTCGGCGTCACCCCCTCCAACGACGGTAAGATCATCCGCATCCCACTTCCGCCCCTCACGGAAGAACGCCGAAAGGAACTGACCAAGATCTGTAAGAAGCACGGCGAGGAGACCAAAGTGCGGGTCCGCGGGTTCCGACGGGATGCGAATGAAGAGTTGAAGAAACTCCAAAAAGATGCGAAGCTGAGCGAAGACGAATTGCGGAAAGCGGAGCAGGAAACCCAGAAACTCACCGATCAATACGTGCACAAGATCGACGACGTGATCAAGAAAAAGGAACAGGAGATCATGGAAGTCTGAGTACCGGCTTCCGGACCCGTCCTCATCGCGTGCCAACCACCTCGACGTTTTCACCAACCTGCGCCACGGTCGATCTGACGGCCCTCGCCCACAATCTCGCTCAATTCCGCCGAGTCCTGAGGTCCGGATGCGATATCATGGCCGTCGTCAAGGCCAATGCCTACGGCCACGGAGCCGTCGAAACCGCCAGGGCGCTGATCCGGCAGGGCGTGTCCCGCGTCGCGGTGGTCTCCGTCGAAGAAGGCATCGCGCTCCGTCAGGCGGGAATCAACGCGCCGATCGTCGTACTCGGGCCGCTCTTCCAAGAACAGATCGCCGACCTCCTCGCGCATCAGCTCACCCCCGTCGTCAGCGATCCGTCGCTCTTGCAACCCCTTGGACGGGCCGCGGCCTCGCTCGCATCTCCTTATCCCATTCATCTCAAGGTTGAAACGGGCATGGGGCGTCTGGGGCTCACGCCCGAAGAATTGTCCTCGCTGATCAGGGCGCGGAGTTTTCCCCCATCCTTGCAGTTGGAGGGCCTCATGACCCATCTGGCGGACACCGACGGGCCGTCGGTGGAGGGAACCGAGCGGCAACTGATGCAATTCGATCGCGCCATCCAGACGGTCGCCGACGGCGGATTTCGGGTCCCGCTCATTCATGCCGCCAACAGCGGCGGGGCGGTCCGCTTTCCGCGGGCCCGCTACTCGCTCGTGCGTCCCGGGATCATGCTGTACGGCTACCACACCCTGCCCCCGTCGGTCCCGACGCCGGACTTGCGGCCGGTCCTGTCGCTGCGGACCAGCATCGCGCAACTCCGAACGCTTCCGGCCGGCCGCACGGTCAGCTACAACGGAACCTTCACCACAAAACGATCGACCAGGATTGCCGTGCTTCCCGTCGGCTATGCGGACGGACTGAACCGGCGGCTGTCGAACCGCGGGATGGTGCTGGTGCAGGGCCGGCGCGCGCCGATCGTCGGGCTCGTCTGCATGGACATGGTCATGGTCGACGTCACGGACATCGCCGAGGCTCAGGTCGGAGACGAGGTCGTCCTGATCGGGCGGCAGGGACAGGACCAGATCACAGCCGACGACATCGCGGAATGGGCCGGCACGATCTCATACGAAGTGCTCTGCTCGATCGGCCCACGCATCCCGCGTCTCTATCAGGCTCCTTAACCCATCGTCCCCTCACAGAGTGGCGATCCTTGCCGGGCTGCTCAACCGGTCACATACTCAATAGATCATCTTGATTGACACACCCCCCGTGTGCAGCGTCGTCGCGTAGAGTCCGTTGATCTGGGCGCGAAGCCCCTGGTTGCCGCTGACGGTACGTTGTTCGTACAGGGAGGCTTGGTAACTCAGATCCAAGCCGATCCCCTTGGGCCTGAGGAACCCGACCCCCAGATCTCCGCACTTGGCGATCCCGAACAACGACCCCTCGGCCGTACAGAGGAAGCCGATCCCGGTCGAAAGAATATGGACGTCGGCGGACGGGCTTCCAGGATTGAACCCCGTATCCGGCATCTGCGCTTGTTGATACGTATAGCCGGCACGGAGCGCCGTCTCCCATGCCGGCATGGACTCCGTCTTGAGCCACTTGTACTCCGTCCCCAGCATCGCAGCGTAGGTCCCCGTCCAGTTTTGGGGTTGGGGGATCGTCGTTCCGTCAGCCAGATGGATATCGAGGTTGCGGACCGATTTCCATCCCACATAGTCCACATCCACTTCCAGTTTCCACTCCCGCTCGGCCGTCCTGGTCGGCCAGACGGCGATGGCGCCCGTTATGCTCTGCGGCAGCACCAGCGTGGTCGAGGCATCAGACCGCTTCACCCCGTTGTTCAACAACGAGCCGGTTAGATGGAGGGTTGCCTGACTCCGATAGACGATGCCGATGTTGGCGATCGGCTTGCCGTCGCCGGTCCTTAACGCCGTGTACAGGAGACTTGCGTTGAAGCCAGCCGCCGTGTCTTTGCCGTTGAGTTCGACCTTCCCACCCGCCGGACCGAACAACGCGCCGGTGGCGGGATGAGCAACGAACTGTTGCTCCGCCTGCCCCTCGCCGAAAAATTTCGCAAAGGTATAGATGTCCGCTCCCAGCCCAATCGACAGGTCGTCGGTCAATTGGTAGGCCAGGGTCGGCTTGATGTCGAACAGGGGAAGCGCATTGTAGGTCAGGTTGTTTCGAAATGGACCGTCGTCCGGCCAACGCGTAATCGATCCGAACGGAACCGTCACCCCTATGCCCACCACCAGATCGCCCAGGGCCGACACGTCCAGGTCTTTCAGATTGGCCGTGATGTAGGCGTGCCCCGGTGCAGGCCAGGCAACGCTGCCGGCCCGGTCTCCGGTCGCAGCGCCCCCGACCGAATTCGTGAAACGTGTGGTGCCGCCGGACAGCAAGGCCCCGACCATGATCTGGACTCCATGGAGTTGCGTCATACCGGCCGGATTGTAATGGAGCGCGGACGGATCGTCGGCCTGCGCGGCAAAGGCGTTCCCCTGGCCGGACGCGGTAGTCCCCTGTCCTTGAATACGGGGGACCTGAGCCGTTGCGATGGACGGTACACACCACATCGTGAGCACGGCGACCAAGAGAAAGCGAGTCGGACAGAACATCCGACCGCAAGGCATGCGTTCTTCGAACCGATCACCCGGCATAGCTTGTCTATCCTTTTCGATATCACGACCGTGGGCCATCTGGCCGCGCGGTAAACCACAGGCTCATGGCTTGCTCCAGCTCGCCGACGTCGAACGGCTTGAGCAGATAGGCTTGCGCTCCCATCCCGATCGCTTTGATCGCCAATTCCTGCGATCCGGAGGCCGTGATCATGACGACGGGAATCTCCCGATCCCTTTCCCGGATGCGCCGCAAGACTTCCAGCCCGTCGGGATCCCCGATGCCGATGTCGAGAATCACCCCTTCAAACTCGCCTGCGCTCAATGCTTCGAGCGCTCGATAGCCATCGACCGACTCCTGCGGGGCGTAACCCCGAGCGGACAGCCGATCGATCAAAAGTTGGCGAATGTCGGGGTCGTCGTCGACTACCAGAATCCTACGGCCGAGCGAGGATCCGCCGGATTCATGCGGGACACCGGTCGAAAGAACCGGCAACGTAAACGAGAATTCCGCGCCACCTTCCGGATGATTCCTCGCCGCCACCTGCCCGCCCTGCAGCTCCACAAGGGTTTTCACGATCGACAGCCCCAGCCCCAACCCCTTCTGTCCGCCTCGCCGTCCGTGCTGAACACGGAAAAACGGGTCAAAGATTTTGTCCAGACAATCTTCAGGAACGCCTGGTCCCGTGTCCCGAACCGCCACGCGGACGACCCGCGATTCTTCAGCCTCCACAATGACCGTGATCCGACCGTCATCCGGCGTGTACTTAACGGCGTTCTGGACCAAGTTGACCAGCACTTGGATCACCCGGTCCCGATCCGCTCGAGCCGTCAACGGCCTGGACGCCGGACGGATCTCGATCCGTTGCCGCTTCGCGCCGGCCAAGGGCCGGAGTTGCTCGACGGCATCCACCACGCAGGATTCCACATCCACGTCGGCCGCCGTCAGCTCGACCCGGCCTGCTTCGATGCTGGTGCGGTCGAGCAGGTTCTCGATCATCCGGATGAGCCGGTCTGAGTTGTCGAGCATGCGGGACACGTACCGCTGCTGTTTGTCATTCAACGGGCCGGTCAGGCCGTCCAGCAGATTTTGGAGGAACCCCTTGATCGACGTCAGGGGCGTCTTCAACTCGTGGGAGACATGGGACAGGAATTGAGACCGAAGCCGGTCCGCTTGCTCGAGCGCCGCCGTTCGTTCACGAACCTTCAACTCCAAGCCGGCATTCCACTCCGCGATCTGTTGATAAGCCGAGACGTTATCCAGCGCGATCGCGACCTGGTTGGCGACGGTCGTCATCAACTCCAAATCGTCTTGTGTCAGGCTGTGCTCGTGCATCCGGTCCACGGTCAGCGTCCCCAAGATGCGGTCCTTCATCTTGAGGGGGACCGCGATCAAGGCCTTGGTCTTGCTGAGCTCCACCAGCCGCTGATTCAACGGGTGAAGCTTGGGCAACAGGGTCCTGATGTCATCGATCAGGAGGGGGCGGCCTTGGAGAACGACCGTTCCTTCGGGGCTCTCGGCATCCACCACAGGCACCTCACAGGATCGGGCGAAGGCCGCCGCCTCCGGCGACACGCCGATAATTCCCGCATGCTCGACCATCCGGCGTACCGGATCGAAAAAAGACACCATGGCGCGATCGTACCCAAGATCGCGGGTGAGCATCTCGAGCACCTGGTGCAGCAACGTCTCGCGATCCAGCGTCGAACCGAACAGCAGCCCCGCGCGGTGCAATGCCGTGAGCTGCGCCACTTTCCGACGCAATTCCACCCTCGTTTGCTCCTGCTCCAAGTAGGCTTCGCGCAATTCCTCATGACGCGACTCGACGAAGTTGATCTGCTCCTGAATCAAGGCTTCGCGCCGCGCGCCGTCCTGGCGCGAATGCCAGTTGACGACCAGGCCCGCTCCCAACACCGGGAGCAGCCCGACCAAGATGAGCTCGCCGGCGGTAAGGGCTGGAGCCACCATCAGAGCGACGAAGGCTGCAACCAGCCCGGCTAGACCGCCCCACACGAACCAGACCGCATGTGGGTTCCCGCCGGTCGCTCGCCATGTGAAATCTCCCGCCATCCCAGCCCTGGCCGGGCTCTCACGCTCCGATGACCGCATGACTTCGCGCACGGACGTCGATACCGGCTCCGGCATCCCTGTCTGTCGGCGAGCTCGTCTTCCCCACCGCTCCGGTTTGTCCTCCTGCCATCGGATGGTCCACCGGCACCAGTCCCCATCGTCGGAAATGCAGGAATGCTCGGTCAGCGTGGCCGGAGGCAGGCCGTGCACACGCGCCGGCACCGCCGCCAGGATCCCCTTCGCAGACTGACAGACCAGATATGCGCACCGCCTCCGGTAAGGGCCGAATTGGCGAAGTGTGCGCTCCGTAAACCGCATCGCCAGCGTCGCGGCCTTCGGCGTGACTTCGACCACCCGGCACTCGATCGATCCCGACGCGAACTTATTGCCGAAGTAAGGAAACATGCCGTAGATCTGCGCAAGCGAAAATGGGCGAGCCAATACCTGCAAAATTGGCGACGCCTTCTCCATCCCGCCATTGAAGAGAAAATGCGGATCGCCGGAGAGGCGCTCGCAGAACTCGTAGAGATAGGCCGCAAACTCGTAGGAGTAGCTGTTCCAGGGGTTTGTCAGGAATTCCGGCGTGACATGGTAGACGGAGTCCTTGATGCGCTCGTTCAACAACCGGCACAGGTCGCGGACAGCCAGTGCCCCGGCTGACGGGCCACGCTCGCGGGCGAGTGATTTCTCGAGGTACACCACAATCGCTCGCACGCTCATTCCGCTCACGTCCCGAATCGTGTGACCCTGCTCGTCCAGTCCGAACGGGCGGAAGGTCATCGCCGTCCGCTCGAGAATGGTCCGGTCCTTTGGCAACAACCCTGGCGCCGCCTCGGCTGTCGATCCACTGTCGTTCATCGTTGTCGTCATCACCCGCCCCTACTCAGGCGGTGCATCGCGCCAAAGATTCCGGAATCCTGTCGCCCCTGCACACGAAGGCCACGCGCAAACAAGGCGCCCAGTATATATAGGGACACTATCACTTTCAATGACGAACAGTATGGATCGGAAACGCAGATACTACGAAGTGACCGACTAGTGCGGGGAACGAGCCGCCCCGCCATGAACAGGAGAGTCGCCTTCCGGCGAAAACCGCGTGGGGATATCGACCGACCGAAAACCCGTGTTTAAAGATGACTAGCACTTCGCCCGTTATTTTCATGGCCCTTCCGGAAATTGTGTGGGTAACCGGATTCACGGCTTGACATGGGGTTGGTGCCTTCGCGCTTCCCGGAGCGACCCTTCCGGACTGCTCCGGGCGGAAGCCGTCTGGAATTCCCGTGGCCAGGCTCGCCGGCGAGCCTGGTGCCGTGGTTAGTTCCAGTGTTCGTCCCCGGACCCGTCTCGGTGGGGCCCCGCTCCTCGAGCGAAGTCAGCGCCAACCCCATACCAAACCGGTCGGGACCCACACGATTCCCTGATGAGCCATTTTCATGAGCTTCGATGATTTCACTCGGGTCAGAAAGGGATACGACTAAAACACGAGGGGTGCCCGTGACAGAACCAATGAGTATTGAGTCGAAATTGTCTTCGCAGCAGACAAACGCCCTATCCTCAAGCGTGTCGCGAAGGCTCCGTTAGGATTTTGATGCATGAAAGAACACTCGCCATAACCATCCAATTCAGCTCCCTACCTCGCCCACCTTTCGTGCAATTTTAAAGCTATACGATGATTCGTCCGGCACAACTGAAACAATCGGTATCGTTTTATGAGGAGTCAGCGCGGCAGATGTTGGCGAGTTTTCGGAGCGACAAGAATTCCATTTTCCAGGAACATTCTTATGTTCCTCAACCACGGAGTCTAAGACTTCAACAAATCAAGGTAGTGGTCCCAACGAGATTCGAGCCCTATTGTTTGATCCGGCGTTTGAGCGTCTTCTCTATACTGGCTACCTTGCTCACAAGACGTCCGCTGTGCCCTTTACGATAATCGACTTTGATCGTGCAGGAAATCCGGTTGCAGTCTTTTTTCATCCGCTCGAAACACTTCGTCACCACTCCGAACACCTCGTCCCAATCGCCCTCCAATACGGTCCCCATGGGATTCAACCGGTAGGGCACGCCGCTCTTGTCGATGATGTCGAGAGAGCGCGCCACATACTTGCCGACACTCTCGCCTTTCCCCAGCGGCGACATGCTGAATTCCAATAAGACCGTGCGATCTCGTTCTCTTTTGTTTTGCACTGTCCGTCAGGCCTGAGTCTTGGCCCCCCCTGCTCCGGATGAGGCGTTCTGCTTCGCCCGTTCTTCCAGCCACACTTTCGGATATTGCACTTTACCCAGCAGCCGGAACCCATCGAGCGCTTCGCGCAGCAGCGCCCGACGCTTTTCCGCATCCGGCTCATTGGCCTTCGCCTGCTCGCGCAGCACTCCCAGCCATTCGACGAACGATGCGAACTCCGCGTCCAGAATTCGCTCCAGATCCTCCTTCATAAACCCGGATAACGCCGGCGCTACCCCGCTGGTGCTGATCGCCACGCGCGCATGGCCGGAGGCGACCACCGCCGGCATCGTCACGCTCGATGCTTCGGGGTAATCGACCGACCAGAGGAGAATGCCCTTCGCTCGCGCTTTGGCCAGGAGCATGCTAGCAAAGTCGCGGTCGCCCCGGATCGTGTTCAAGATCAAAATGACGTGTTCGAGGTCCGTGTCCCGGAAATGACGTCCCCGATGGATGATCTTCGCCGACGCCGCCAACTGCCGAAGCGTGTCGTTCAGGGTTGGACTGATCACCGTCACGCGGGCGCCGGACTCCAGCAGGCGTTGCGTCTTTTCGGCGGCTTCTTCATCGCCTCCGATGACCAGGACCGTAAACCCTTTCACGTCGAGCACCAAGGGAAATCCAGGATTCGGAGTCATGACATCGTCCTCCCTCCCCACCTCGCGGAAACTCGTTCCCGTCAAGCCCCGCGGGCGGACGAGACCGTTGCTTTACGATCACATAACGTCAGCGGGACGCTCTGAAATCCCTCTTAAAGACAACACGCTCGCGGAGACGAACCGTCGCGGAATTCCGCCGAGCGGCCGTATCATACAATAGCGCTTTCCGGACCGTAAACTGCGGCCTCCCCTTTTCTTCGGCCCCTCGTTATAATGCCCCCGCTTCGTATGGAGGAAACACAATGGCGGGATTCTCCGGTCAATCGCTCGGGATGGCGGGCGGGATCATCGGGCTGGCGGCTCTTGCGGCATGGTTGGGCCTGGCGCACAGTTGCGATCCTCCGGCGGGAGCCGGAGTGATCGCCGGACGGGTCACGATCGCCCCGCACCTGGCGGATCAGGTCCGTCCGACGGATGTTCTCTTCGTCATCGTCCGCCGGCCCCAGGGCCCGCCGCGCCCCATTGCCGCGAAGCGAATCGACAACCCGAGGTTCCCCGTCTCGTTCGAGATTACCAATGCGGACGTAATGGTGCAGGGATCGGAAATACGGGGGATGGTTGAGGTCGTAGCGCGCCTCGATCGGGACGGCCAGGCAGGACCGGCTCAGCCGGGAGACATCGAAGGCAAGTACGCGAAGAACCCGACACTTCCCGGACGAGACCTGGAGATTGTCTTGGATACGGTGCGCTGACTGGAAGAGTGCGGATGGGTCCGACAACTCAACACTTAGAACGAAAAACTCGGCACTAGGTTTCAGAGGGGTCAGCGTCGAGTTCCATGTTCCAATAGAGATAGTCTCGCCAGCTTTCCGGCGTGTTGCGAATGCCGATGGTGATCGTAATGACCGGGCTCCACCGGGGCTTTACGGGCTTCTTCCTCAGCCTCATCCCGGCCTCTTCTGGTGTCCGCCCGCTTTTCCGGTTGTTACACCGCCAGCAGGCCGTCACGATGTTCTCCCACGTCTTCTTGCCACCCTTGGCAATGGGCACGACATGGTCGAACGTCAGCTCCTCCGTGCGGAACTTGTGGTTGCAGTATTGGCAGGTGTAGCCGTCCCGTGTGAAGATGTTGATGCGAGAAAACTTTACGGCTCGATGGCTGTCCTTCAACTTCACCAGCTTCAGGAGTCGCATGACGGCCGGCAGTTTGATCGAGATGGAGATACCGTGGATTTCGCGATCGTAGACTTCGAGGACTTCAACCTTGCCTTGCCAGAGAAGGGTGATCGCCTTCTGCCAATGGAGAACGCGCAGGGGCTCGTACGTCGAGTTGAGCAGGAGCGTCATTTCCATGCCACAACCTCATTCCCAACCGCGGCTCCTATGCGAGAGGGGGTGTTCCGCCGGTCAGGGCACGTTTGTGTATTTCTATGCCATAAGGCCTGGCCGAAATCAAGCAAGCGCCCTTCCGGCGCCGGATAGCCGTATGCGCACAGACCCGACATCGGATCAAGCCGCAGAATTTATCACTGTCGCCCACGTCCACGAAATCCCGCCGGGGACCGGCCGGACAGTCGAGGTGAACGGGATGTGGATCGCCTTGTTCAATGTCGATGGAACGTTCTACGCGATCGACAACGCCTGCCCGCACGCAGGCGGGCCGTTAGGCGAGGGGAAACTCCGTGGAACCGTCGTCGAATGCCCGTGGCACGGATGGAAATTCAACGTGGCCACCGGCGAGCGCGCCGGCAACCCCAACTTCGAGGTTCCCTGCTGCCGAGTGCGGGTCCACGGCGATCAGGTGCAGATTGCGCTGCCGGCTAACTTGCGGTAGGCGGAAGCGGCGGCAATGGCGCTGCGGGCTGATCCACCGGATCCGGTTCCTTCGGCGTGATCCCGTCAGCCGGCAACGAAGCCGCATTGACCTTTTTCAGCCCAAGATGCGCATGCCAGATGAATTCCCGCTCGAACCATTGGCCGGTCAGGCTTTGATCCCTGAGCTGCACGCGGATTTCATAGAGATCGCCCTCGACCTGCTTCACGCGCCACTCTCCGAGCCGCACCCCCTGCCCCCGCTCTTTCATCGAGCGCACGTGCTCGTTCATGGCCTGCAAGATTGTCGGCGCCCCCAGCGCGCGGTGTGTCTGCACAAGCGCCAGCGCTTCAGCCGCGCGCTTGTCCGCCATGGGGTTCAACGAGGGCGGTTGGATCCACACATAGTACAGACCGCCGATCGCAAGCAGCGCGACGACGGCGTAGTGGGCGATTTTGACTGCGGAGGAGGTTTTCGCTCCAGAGGAGCGTTGGGCGTCGTTCTGTTCCATCGATTGTGCGGCCGTCCGCGCGGCATCTTAGGAATCGCCTGGGGCGTTGTCAATGGAACGGTTTCGCGACCTTTCATGGCCGCTTGTGCGACGAAAAGGCGGTGTGCTACAAGTACCGGGGCCGTTTCACCGGTACGGAGAGTAACGAGCACCAGATATGAAGTTTTTCCTGTACGGCGACAATTTGAACCCCACACAACTCAAGCGGCGGGCCCCCGAACACAGGTTCCTGTATCTGGCCACCCTGGCGGACCACACGATCAAGTTCTGCCGCTGGTCATCCCAATGGCGATGCGGTCTTGCCAGCATCGTCCCCTCACCGGGCGAAAAGGTCTGGGGCGGCGTCTTCGAGCTCACCGACGAGGACGTGAAGATCATGGATGAGTTCGAGCAGGACGTGCCGCAAGGAGCTTACCGTCACCTCCAGGTCACCGTAGTGACGGAGGCGGGCGAGAAGGAACTCGTCACCACCTATGCCGCGACGCCGATCGGGAAATTCAAACCTAAGGACCATTATCTCGATTGGGTCATGAAGGGACTCAAGCAGTGGAACCTACCCGAGGAAGCCGTTGAGCAATGGCAATCGTATCGGCCGCGCTAAATCCAGGGGAGGAGACAGCTTATAGCGAATTCCCAAGAGGCGAAACTTTCTGGCCACAATTTGACATCCTCGATCGGTCCGTCAGCTCATACACAACATATGCTCCAGAGGAGTACTCATGCCAAAACCTAAATATCATATCCTTGTCTGCACCAATTCGCGGCCGCCTGGGCATCCCAAACCGTCCTGCGGAGCAGCCGGCGCGGCCCAACTATTGATGGCCTTCAATATGGGACTGATGCAGCGCGGCGTCCAGCCGGGCGAGGTGCTGGTCACCGCGACCGGCTGCCTGGGACCGTGCGAACAGGGCCCGACCGTCGTGATCTACCCCGACAACACCTGGTACTCGAAGGTCAGCGAGGCCGACGTCGCCACAATTCTCGACGAACACGTCGGAAAGGGCACGCCGGCGGCTAAGCTGAATCCGGACGCAGTGTGGAAGTAATGGGCTAGCGGCGGGAGGCGAGAGGGCCCTCTCGCCTCCCGCCCTGATCCCTGGCCCGATTGTTTTATGAGCACCGCCCCCAGCTATCACGAGCACAAGCACCATGCGCCCCAATCCATCGGTTGCATGGTCATTACGTGCAGCGACACCCGCACTCCGGAGACGGACACCAGCGGCTACCGCATCATGCACATGCTGAAAGACGCCGGTCACACCGTTGTCGCCTACCATCTGGTGAAGGACGATCCGGCCAAGATCAAATCCAAGGTCAAAGCGGGGCTCGCCGATAAGAAGATTCAGGCCATTATCATCAACGGCGGGACCGGAATTTCCCGGCGAGATTCCACGTTCGAAGCGGTCGATGCGATGCTGGAGAAGCGACTGGATGGATTCGGCGAGATCTTTCGCTACTTGACTTACCAGGAGATCGGCTCGCCGGCCATCATGAGCCGGGCCACCGCGGGCATCATCAAAGGCCGCGTCCTCTTCTCGACACCCGGCTCCGAAAACGCCGTCAAGCTGGCCATGGAAAAGCTGATCATCCCGGAGCTTGGTCATCTGGTGAATGAACTGACCAAGTAGAACAAGCGATTCACTTCCAGCAGCCGGTTATCGATTTAACGTGTTCCGATGAATGGGCTCTGCCTCCCTATCCCTGTCTCTCCGACCGAGAGCTGATCCTGAGGACGAACGGCGACGTCAATCCTGCCCGATCTTCGGCTCCGAGTAATCCATCTCCGTTAGCTTCGATTGCGCATACCGTTTATAAAACATCAGGAGATCCCGCACCGACACGACGCCGACGATTTCTCCGCCTTTGGTCACGGCCAGGTGCCGCACACCGAGGTCGCCCATCATGTCCTGCGCATCGTCCACAGAGCGTGTGGCCTCAATCGTGCAGATGGGGGTCGTCATCACCTTCTCCACCGTCAGTTTGCCGAGCGGTTTGCCGCTGGCGACAGCCCGGCGGACGATATCGGTATCCGTGACGATCCCGACCAGCTTCTTACCTTTCTTGACAAACAATGACCCCACCCGAGCCGTTCGCATCGTCTTGGCCGCGCTCATGACCGACGTGTTCGGGCCGACACTCTTGGGATTTTTTGTCATGATGCGCGCAATCGTATTCGGCATACACCCCCCTTTAAGGTTCGTCGATTGACAAACACACGCGTCAATTCACGGTGAGGACGATCTTACCAAAAAACCGCCGGCTCAACATGTATTCTTGAGCCGCTTTCGCCTCCTGAAGCGGAAAAGTGCGGTCGATCACCGCGATCAGGCGTCCCTGGCCCATAAGTTCCGCGGCCTTGACCAATTCGGCGCGCGTTCCCATGTAAGATCCTTTCACCGTCAGCTGGCGTGAAAACACATAGCGAAGATTCAGCTTGACCTCGCCGCCCGTCGTGGCCCCGCACGTGATGAGCCGGCCGCCCCTGGTCAACGACTCCAGACAGTTGTCCCACACTTCCGGACCGATGTGTTCGACGACGACATCAACGCCTCGCCCTTCGGTCAGCAACTTCACACGCTCCGCCACCTTCTCACGCCCATGATGGATGACCACATCGGCGCCCAGTCCGACGGCCTTGGGAATTTTGTCGTCCGACCCGACGGTCGTGATCACCCGCGCGCCCGCCAGCTTCGCCATCTGAACTGCCATCGTGCCGACCCCGCTACCCCCTCCCATCACAAGCACCGTCTCGCCGTGTTGCAACTGAGCCAGTGCAAACAACATGTGCGCGGCGGTGACGGACACGAGGGGAAACGCGGCGGCCTGTTCGAAGGACAGATTCTCGGGCATCGGCAGCGCGTTGCGAAACGGCACCTTCACATACTCGGCGTACCCACCGTGGACGACGGCCCCCAGTATGCCGTACGAGCGACAGAGATTGTCGCGCCCCGCGAGGCACTGGTCGCAGCGCCAGCAGCTGATCCCCGGCGAGAGGACCACTCGCTGGCCGACCGTCACGCCCTCGACACAAGCTCCGACCTGCTCGACGATGCCCGCCACGTCCGACCCCGAGACATGTGGGAGCGGCATGGGATACGCCGGGTTGCCCTGGCGGACCCAGATGTCGAGATGATTCAAGGCGCAGGCCTTGACCCGCACCAGCACCTCCGACGGGCCGATGGTCGGCATAGGCAAGTCCCCGTACGAGAGCTTGTCCGGCCCGCCATGCTCGTGAAACAGCACCGCTTTCATCTCAGCTTTCCCTCTCACCAACGACAACGATTTAGAAACGGCGGGAGTGCGCCGGCACACCCCATCTGTTGTCCATCCTCTTGAAGTGGCTCGACCAGTGTCCCACTGCGCCCACACACCGAGCATCGCTCGGGATAGGACCATTCAATTGCGGTTCCGCGCGTGCGCGAACAAAGGAAACTAAACGGGCCACCTCTCCGGACAGGACCGCCGTTTCAAAATGTGAGCGTTCCCTCCACCACCGTCACGCACTGGCCGCCGACTTTGACCGTTTGAATCACGTCGTCGTCCGATTCGACCTGCACAAAAATGCGGGACGGCCGGTCAATCTCATACCCCTGCTCAGCGATGATATCCGTCGACGGCAGGACCTCCACCACGCCGTTCTGCACCAGGTAGGCGCCGAGCGCCCCGCTCGCGCTGCCCGTGGCAGGGTCTTCGAGAATGCCGATCGAGGGCGCGAACATGCGTGTGTGGACCGTGGCGGAAGGCTCGACCGTCACGGTCGTAAAGACCATGACGCCGTTGGCGCCGAACCGGCGGCACACATCCATGATGGCGGACCTATCGGGTCTGATCGACCGCACCGCCGTGAGCGTGCGCACCGGCACGATCATCACCGGCAGGCCGGTCGAGACTACCTCGATCGGCCATTTCGTATCGGCGATCACGTGTTTGGAGAGACCTAGGGCGCTCGCCACCTTGTAGAGATCTTCCATTTCTTCGACGGGGCCCAGGAACTCCGGCTTCGGCTGGGTCATGACGACGCGGTCGACGCGCCCGTCTTCGGTATGAAGCTCGACGGGAAACAACCCGATATTGCATTCCTGCATGATCCGGGTCACCGGCTCTTTCGCCGGAATGATCCCCAGCTCGGCCAAGATGAAGAAGGTGCCCAACACCGGATGGCCGGCAAAGGGAATCTCTTGTGTCGGGGTAAAAATCCGCAACCGGACGACGGCAGCCTTGTCGGTGGGCGGGAACACGAATACGGTTTCGGACAGGTTCATCTCGCGGGCAACCTGCTGAAGCTGGTCGTCGTTCAATCCGTCCGCGTCGGGGATGACGGCGACGGGGTTGCCGCCGAAGGGAAGCGACGTAAACACATCGGCCTGATAGAACTTGATCGTGTGACGACCGGGCATGCTTCCCCTGACCTTATAGCAAACGGCGTAGAACCAGAACAAGAAGAGCAGGCCGTTCTGTTCCCGCACCCGCCACGAGCCCCCCTTCAGGTCATGCTCATCACGCGGGCCTGGGGAGCGACTCGTACGACTGCGTCAGCGGATTGCGGATGTAATTTTCCACGTAGTTCTGGAGCGACCCGTTCCGGTAGAGCTGTTCGTTGGCAAATCGCGTATCGATCCGGTGCAACACCCGCACCTTCACGCCGGTCTTCTTCATGAACTGCTCGAGTGTCACACCGGTGATGTCGGTATAGGGCCCTCTCCCCGACTGCATGACGCACTTGGGAATGTGGATGACTTTCTCCTTCGTCAACCGGCGCGCGATGTCGTCAAAGGTCAGCAACACCGTGCAGTCCGAGTCCCCGCTCAACATCGCGTTGGGCACATAGAGAAACCTCGCCCGGTGTTTCCGGTACATATTCAGGATCCTGTACACACTCCAGGCCATGACCACGGTGTCTTTCTTCTCCAACTCAAGCGAGTCGAATAGGCTGACGATGCGGCGCCGGCTCAGGAATGCCGTGATATACGCCTCGGTGTGGATCGTCTGCAGATTGGGCAGCGCGGCGTCGTAAATCCGCAGCGCCTCTTCCGCCAGGTACTTCCTCCCTCGCCGCATGAGCTCGGCCGTTTCCGGCTTCAGGCCGCGCACCGGCGTGAGCGTTCCCATCCAGAGAACGCATTTCTGGTTGATCGACGAAATCGTCATGGCGTCCTTCGACATCGTATGCGCGTCGAAGGCGTAAAAATTGGCCGAGGAGACGGCCGGTCCGTCCAGCACTTTCATGAGATGTTTCACGGAGGGCGCGTGCGGCATCAACCGCTGGCGATAGTCACTCAGGGTGATGACAGACAGCTCGAAATTGATCCGTCCAGGATACTGCGCGGCGAGCTGGTGAATCTTGGGCACGTGTACGAATCCGACCGTGAAGAACTGGATGTTCTTGTCCGTGTATTTCAGGAAGTCTTCGACCCACTCCATCGCTTTCGGATGCAGGAACAGGTCGGTCCATTCCATATACTCGTTGCCGCCGAGACACCAGAACTGCTTCGGGTCGGTAGGCTTCGCGTTGATATAGTCGAGGATGTACTTCCAGTCTTCGTCCGTCGTCTTCGGCGGATCGAGGGTTTCTCGGTAGGAATGATCGAGTTCGTAGCAGAATTCGCACTTCACCGGACATTCCCGCCCGAGGCTGAGCGGAATCTTTCCGGCATCCATCTCGAGCCGCAAGACCTCCCGGTAGTCTTTCTTCGTGAAGATCGGAGTCGGTTGAAGAACAGGCAGCACAGTCGGCATCAGAACGGCTCACACGTTGACAGGTCGCGCTGCGCTTTGACAGACTGCCGGACGGCTATGGAGCAGCTTCCCGACTCGGTGAAACAAGCCTTGGAATTCTTCGGGCTCTCGCTCCCGGTTTCTCGCGAGCAGCTGGCGGCGAAACGCAGCGAACTGCTCCATACGTGGTATCCCGCCCGCTACGCCAATCTCACCAATAACCCGAAACAGTACATGCAGATGTTCCAACAGGCCGAAGAGATGACGCGCAAAACCGAAGCCACTTACAGGCTGCTCCTCGAGTGGCTCCAGACCCAATCGAGGAAAGGTTCAGGCTGAGGTCGCGGTTGAGCCTCAACGTTCCTCATCCCACCCCATGACTCACCACCCGGCTCATGCCTTCCTTGCCGTCCTCCCCCTCGCTCATCGCGACCGGCCAAGTCACCAGCCCTGAGACGGCGTCCGAGGCCGCCGTTTGCGTCTGTTTGGCGTAGATCTGCGGCAGCCGGTTGGTCCCGAACTTCGAGATGTACAGGAAGACGTGCTCCCGGGCGTTCACCCGCACCGCCCAGGGATGGAAATCGTTCTTGTAGAACTCTTCGCAGAGCTGCATGGCGTCGAGACAGGAAATCCCGATCGGCTCGTTCAGCGTGTAGTAGTAATCCAGCGGCAGATCGTACTCGTCCTGCTTGTGGATCGTAATGCCGAATTTCTCGGGATGGCGCACCATCGGCGTATGCCGATAGGCGACGAAGTAGAACAGTTCGACGGAATGGATGACCGGCTGATTGTCGAGGATGAACTGGCGGGTTTCCATCGCCTCCTCGCGCGTTTCGCCGGGGAAGCCGTAGAACGCCATCACATGGTTCCAGATGCCGGCCTTCGCCGCCTGGTGGAGATTATTCTCGATCACGCTCTTCTTGGCGTGCTTGTCCATCAAATTGAGCACACGCTCGTTAGCCGACTCCATGCCGTAATAGAGCGTGCAGCAGCCGGCCTTGGCGGCGAGATCCCAAACGGCTTGATCCTGCAGCGTCTCTTCGAAGCGAATCAGCGTCGTCCATTTGATGCCGACATTTTGATCGACGAGCAGTTGCGACACCTTCTTAAACAGAGCCGGCGGATAGGATTCGTCCGAGAAGAGGAAATGTCGGCACCGGTACTTGTCGCGCAGCGCCTTCACCTGCTCGACGACGTGGTGCGCCGTCAAGCCGCGGTATTGGTCGAAATAACCCTGCCCGTGGTCGCAGAAGGTGCAGCGGCCCCAGTAGCAGCCCCTCGTCGCCAGATACGGGAGAATCCGCTCGGGCACGAAGTACGAATCGAGCGGGAACCCGTCGAAGTCCGGCAGCGGCAACGCCGTCATCTTCTCGGTGTAGATCTCATTGTTCTGCCGAACACCACCGGCATCGCGATAGATGAGGTTGGGCACCGAGGCGAGGTCGCGTCGGCCGTTCAGAGCCTCGATCAGCCAGAGGAGCGCATGCTCGCCCTCGTAGAGGATCGCCGTATCGAACACCTCGGCGAAGAACCGCTCGTGCTTCGGCAATTCTTCCTGCAGCCGCGTGACGACGTTCCCGCCGACTACCACGTGCACGTTCGGAAACGTGTCCTTAATCATTTTGCAGAAGGTCAATCCTGCGAGCAATTGCATCTGCGTTCCGATGGACACCCCGACCACATCCGGCTGCTCCTTGCTGACGGCCGGCAGCACCAACTGGTTGCAGATATCGCGGTAGACGTTCACCTGCTCGTCGTCGAGGCAGGCAAAGACCTCCTTCGACACGCCGGGGCGATAGCCCAGATTGCTTTCCATCGGATAGAAGACGAGCGAGGCGGGATAGTACGCGGCGGAGATGTACTGCATGACTTCGCGGAAGGTGTTCAGGGCCAGTTCCAGCTTGTCGGCGTCATAGAAGCGCTCGCCGCGCACGATCCGCTTGGCGTCCTCGGCCCGCTCCGCCAGGTCGAACACGTCCACCTCGTAGGCCTGCTCCACCACCGCCTTCTGATCCGCCTCCCGTTCCGTCAGCGTGCCGGCCGTTTCTTTCGCTTGAAGCGTTTTGAGCTGCGTGCCCAACCGCCCCTTCACCCAGATGAGGAATTCCATGGTAAAGAAGTGGTCGTACATTTCGATGTTCACGTCACGCTGGATGACAGTATGGCCGGCCTGCCGGAGCACCGCCGTGAGTGACGGCAGGGCCAGATAGGGCGCCGTCGGCACCCATTCGGGCGGGAACAACAGCATGACCTTGGAAGTCTTGCGCTCCTCTTCCTTGATCGGAGTCAAGCCTTCGATTTGAACGAGTCCAGAAGCAGACATTACGTCTTCCCTGCCGGCAGGGGAACTGTTGCCTTTCCCATTGGCGGCTATCCCCATTCAAGGCCCGGGACGGGCGCCGGCCCTCCTAGAACCTGCCCCCTACATCTTGCCCGCCAACGTCGGCGTGACTCCGGCCGTTTTCACCGCCTGAAATTGCAGGTCCGGCAGCTTCTGAAGTCCGAACCGGCAGATGTAGAGGAAAATATATTCCCGGATATAGAGCCGCAGATCCCAGCCAGGATTGTGGTTCCGTTCGAATTCCTGGAACACCCGTTCGGCCTCTTCGATGCTCATCCCGTCCTTCACCGTGTAATAGTAGTCCAGCGCCAAATCCCAATCCGGGTTCTTGTAGGCCGTCACACCCCACTTCTCCGGATGCTTTGCCACCGGATTGTGGCGGCCGAGGTCGAAGGTACCGAACCCCAGCGAATGGACGTAGTCCTTGTTCTGCTCCAGGAACTGCACCGACTGCCAGGCCTCCTCCTTCGTCTCACCGGGAAAACCGAAGAAGCCCATGCAGTGGTTCCAGATCCCTGCCTCCGCCGTAAGCCTAAGGTGTTTCGCCATGACCTCAGTCGTCGTCGCTTTGTCCATCAGCTTCAGCACCCGTTCCACCCCCGACTCGTAGCCGAAATGCAAGTATCGGCAGCCCGAGTCATGCGCATCGCGCCAGACTTGCGGGTCGAGCAAGCTCTTTTCGAATCGCATGTGCGTCGTCCAAAAGATGTCCATCTTGCTCTCGACCAGGCCGCGCGCCAGCTTGCGGAACAGTGCCGGAGGATAGGACTCGTCGGTAAAATGGAAATGCCGCGCCCCGTACTTGTCGCGCAGGTACTTGATCTCCGCCAGCACATCCTGAATCTTCTTCGACCGGTAGCCCGCCGTGTAGCCTTCGCCGTGGTCGCAGAACTCGCAGCGGCCCCAGTAACAGCCGCGCGTCGCCAGATAAGGCAGGATCTTCGTCGGCACGAAATACTTCTCCAGCGGCAGGCCGTCGAAGTCCGGCGGCGGCAAGGCATGCATGTCTTCTGCGTAGCTCGTCGTGGACGTATGGACGCCGGTCTCGTCCTTATAGATGGTATTAGGCAGGTCGGCCAGGCTTCGCTTCGCCCCCACCGCCTCCACCAACTGTAGAAACGCCGTCTCCCCTTCATAGACCACCGCGCTGTCGAAGTACTGGAACAGCGGCGACTGGGGTAGCACGTCGCGCAGGCGCGTCACCGTATTGCCGCCGATCGTCACGTGAACGTTCGGGAAGTGCTGCTTAATGAGGGCACAGAACGTCATCGTCGAGAAGATCTGCTGCTGGAGCACGATCGAGATGCCGACCACATCCGGTTGTTCCGCTTCGATCGCCGGCTTCACCAGGTGGTCGAACACGTCTCGGTAGATATTCACCTGCTCATCGTTCACCGCATCCACCACTTCGGAGGAGACGTAGACCCTGTAGGAGAGGTTCGTCTCCATCGGCGGCATGCAGATCCGTGCCGGTGCATAGACCATCGAGATCACCGAGGTTACTTCACGGAAGACTTGAATGGCCCACTCCAACTGATCGATATCGTAGAACGTTTCTCCTCGGACAATCGCCTTCGCCCTCTCCGCTTTTTTGGTCAACTCGTCTATGCGTTGGCGGGTCACGTCACAGAGCGCCAACTGCAGATCCATTTCAGCCTCGCTCAACTCCCGCTTCTTCGAGAGCTTACGGAGACGGTCGAGCTGCTGCGGCACTCGGCGGAGGACTTTTTTCAAGAACTCCTCGCTGAAGTACCAGTCCCACATCTCCAAATTGATATCTTTTTGGACGACCGTATGGCCGGCCTGGCGGAGGACGGAAGTGAGGGAGGGAAGGCTGAGATAGGGTTCGGAGGGAAACCAATCGGGCGGAAAGATGAGCATCACCTTCATCTTCCGGCCGCTGGCTTCGAAAGAGGTCTTACGATGGAGCTGGATCAATTCCCGGGAGGCCCGTTGACCCTTGGAATACTCCACCCTCATGGAGACGCTCCTCCATCGGCCAGGCATTCCGAAATCCACAGAATGCCAAGGAGTTAGGCTAGAGAACGGTATTGTACGGGGGAGGGAGAAGAAGATGCAAGGGCGAGGCTTGGCGAGCAAGGGTTATTCAGCGTCTTCAGCCTGCGGTTGGCAAGCTGTTCGCTGATCTCTGGTTGAGACCCGGGATAGGCTGGGAAACCCTTGTGCTGGGCTTGCGATACCAGTGGTGCTTCCCGCCGTGGCGAACCAGCACCCAGCCGCTGGCCTTAAGTTGACGGACAAGGCCTTTGCGCTTCACCGATTTGCCATTGACGATTGACAATACCGCCGTCACCTCCGTTCTGCCCCTCACTCCGTATCTCCTGAATTTTTAGAAGTGCTGCTCCATGCATGGTAGACTCATCTTCGTTGTGTCCACGCCCTTATACAGTCGGCTCCTCCTCATCGCAGCGGGAATCGCTTTCCTTCCGATCTCCGGGCTCGCCGCCTCCACCGCTTACATGAGCACTGCTCGGAATCTTGACCTCTCTCGAATCCGTCTTGTGATCGTGGCATCGCCGGAAGCCAGGGCGCGGCTTCGGGATCGGGCGATCGAGCTGTTCGTGAATGCCGGCCTCCCCCGCCCGGCGCCGGTGGAGCCGACCGTACCATCCGTCGCGACACTGACCCTCTCGCTCAATCCTTCCCCGATCGGCCCCGCCTGTCTAGACCAGGTCCTGTATGCGCCCGCGCTGACGCTCACCGAGCCTGTGACAATCCCAAGAAACGGTGCCTTGTTGTACGATTCATCCTGGACCATGCGTGCGGAACCGCAGGTCCGTAAACCGGTGGAGATCGAGCAACTGGAGGCGGATCTGGACGGATTCATCCGGCAGTTCATCGCGGATTATCGAACCGCCAACCAAGGAGCCGGGTCGTCCGAACGGCGAGCGTCGCCCGCCTCCGATCAAGAACCGTCTTTATCAGCCGTTACACTCGCGGATGCCGCGCACTCCGCCGCCGCTCTGAGCAACCTCGCCCTGAGCACCGTGCAACTGAACGTGCTGGCCGGACAGGGAACCGCAAGACTTAGAGCACGGGCCTTGGAGCAGCTGGCCGCAGCGGGCCTGCCTGCATCCCCCGCACAAACGGGAAGCGGCGCGGTGACGCTGGGTATCGAATTACTCCAACAACCCTTGGAGGACCGATGCCCCGGCTACGTTCTGTATACGCGTGGGCTGTATCTTGTGGAGCAGGTCCGGATTGTGCGCAATCCCATGATCTCTATCTGGAGCGACACATGGCTCCGGGAGGCGGTGCAGATCGTCCCGCCACTGTCGCTTCACCAGCTGGAGTCCGATCAGGACGCGCTCCTACAGGAATTCATCCGCGCCGTTCGCGCAGACTGAGGCTCGGACGGACTGAAGTTCCCACGAACCGGACTGCCGCTAGAGACATCCCATTAGGAATGTTTGATTTCTTCGAGCGAGAACTGTTTGGGTAGCAACACCGGCAGGACGAGGCCGATCGGATCGCCTCGCTTGATCGTCGTGGGTTTCTCAAGCTGGAGCAGGAAGTTAGCAGTGAAGGCCTCGTACCCGGTCAGCCAGTCATACACGTTGGGCGTGCGCTTATACTCCTGCGTCTTGATTCCTTCCCACACGTGAAACGTCCGATCCGGGTAATGATAGAAACGGTTGGGAATATCTTTCATCATCAACCCGACGTGCTTGGGATAATAAAATCGGATGCCGCAGCAAAGTTTGGGATACCCGCTGTTCAGGATAAGGTCGACATACGTGCCGGAATAGGACTTGTATCCTAAGAGGCGCTCCTCCGGCAGAATCGGCGGAGCCTGCCACTTGATCCCGTCGGCGGTACGGCGGATCTTGCAATCGACCGGCGATCGGATCAACCATCCGTACTGTCCCACCGTCCGCACAGGGCCGCAATCGTCCGGAATCACTCTGTAACCGCTCACGGCCAGACTTCGTTGCTCATCGAGGGTCATCCCGGACAACAACGGACGATGTGGATGAAAGTCCAGCTTTAACCGTTCGGGAGGCAGCGCCGTGGAGTATTCGCGCTCCCAGTAAATGAGGAACTTGTCGCTCGACTCGTCCGTGGACTGGATATCCGGTTCTTGCTCGCTCATGCTGTGACCCTACCGGCAATCGTCCTGCCGCACACAGCGGCTATAAAGACCGCACATGGAAGAGCGTCAGCCCCGCCGTCAGCTTTGCGGCGGGCAGAATCGTCCGATGCATGCGGAAGGTCGGGAGGTTCTCCACCAACTCTTCCCAACACCGTTCGAATCCCCAGCGCGCAAGCAGATCCCGTAGACCGTAGGGCCCCACGATAAACGCGTTGCCCCCTGGCCGCAAGATCTTCTGTAACCGAGCCACGGCCCCCATCAACTGCGACGGAACGCCGAACGAGGCGTAAGGCACCCATTGATAGATGAGGTCGAATCTCGGTCCCGTCACGCCGTTCGCCGTATCGGCCGGTAGAAACCGGGTCCGTTCGAGCCAGTCCCATCGTCGCAGTCCGGCGCACTGGATCCAGAGTTGCTGCGCCTGACGCTGGGCAAAGGCTCCATGGCGGACCCAGGCCGTGTAGTCGCGCGGACGATCAAACAACACGCAGGTCGCGATAACGGCATCGCCGTTGTCGATCAAGACCCGCTCCGCCCTCGACAGGATCGCCCCAATCCCACGATCCTGCTCCCCCAGATCTTGGAGATAGTCCGCGACAAACGGCTGTGCGGCAAGCTCTCCAATGGGCCGGTGATCGTCAGGGTAGAACAACACGGCCCCGTAGGCCTCGGCGGGATCCATCAGTGGAATACCTTGCGTGAAGACCCTCCTCCAGTCGAGCGGGCTGACGGGAATCAGCTGCGACACGACGGGCCCCTCGAGCGCCGGGCTGTCGGCCGGCAGCTTCAGTCTTGTCTCAATGGTTCGATCTCTCAGGACGATGCCATCGCCGTCTATTCGCAGGCTTCGGTCGAACGGCACGATCTGCCGACCGGTCGGGTTCACATACGGCAGTCCGGCCGTATCCTGCGTCAAGGTCGCCTTTTGTGCCACTCCGTCTTGCACCGTCAGACACAAACCCTGTTCCCAGTCGAAATAACGGACCGGCGGGCGGCTTGCCGGATGCCACGTCACCTGATAGGCCCGCGCAGGGTCCATGAATAACGTCAAGGGATCGCCTCCGCCCGGAGTCTGGGGCGTGAAGAAGCTGCTGAAGAGCCGGAACGCGGCCTCCGAGGGGTACGTCGGAATGCCGCGGTACCGCAAGGGGCGCGGCGGCGACGGTCCACGATTTTGATCGTCATACAGCCCACGGATCAACTCGAAAGCTGCCGAGCCGGTCCCCGGCAGGAGCGATTTGAACAGTTCCACCACCGGAAGAAAATCGATCCGATCCCAATGCATCGCCCCCATGCAGGACATGAAGGTGGCTCGATCGAATCCTCCATCCTCCAGTGCGTACAACGCGTCTTTTCTCTGACGAATGGTGGCGATGCCGTTTACATCGATGCTAAGGTCTTCGTCCCGATAGAACCATCGGACTTCCTCGATCGGCACCCGTAATGCCTGTGCCGCCATCCCGCGGAGATCGTCCGCTGTAATGCGCTGCCAACCTGGCTTCATGGCAAGGTTCAACGTGGTTTCGTTGACAAGCCCTCCCGGTTTCACCCCTACCCATCGGTCCCAGTCGAGGCGAATGCGCGCTCGGGTCAGAGAAACCGTGCCGTCGGTTCCCGGCTCCCACTCGCATTCATGGAGCGGATGACCTGATGGATCGGTAGCCAGAAACCGCCGGCCGTCCGGACGATAAAATACCAGATGCCCGGTGTGTGAGCGCTCGACGAAGCCGCCGGCTGCATGGAACGTTGAAGCGAGCACGCGATTGGAAGGAAACCGGAGATGATCGGGGGTCTCGAGTGCGAACGCGATGGGGTCGGAAGGCATCTACTCGCGGATCTGGCCGCTCCCCAACACGATAAACTTGAAACATGTCAGTTCTTCCAGTCCCATCGGTCCGCGAGCGTGGATGCGTGACGTGCTGATGCCGATTTCCGCTCCAAGGCCGAACTGGTAACCGTCGTTCAGGCGTGTGGAGGCGTTCACGAGTACGGCGCTCGCATCGACTTCTTTCAGAAAGCGCATCGCACGACCGTAGTCGCTGGTAATGATCGCCTCGGTGTGCCGGGACCCGTACTGGGCGATGTGTTCCAGGGCCTCGTCCATGTTCTTGACGACCTTCACCGCCAAAATCAGA
Organism: uncultured Nitrospira sp.; assembly: GCA_964445795.1. GTDB lineage: Bacteria > Nitrospirota > Nitrospiria > Nitrospirales > Nitrospiraceae > Nitrospira_D. The sequence goes on from CAYULI010000002.1 coordinate 112,841, forward strand.
TCCAGGAACTCTTTGCCGTAATCCTGCCCGCTCGCTGGCTTGGCCTCCGGTATCAACTGGCAGGTCTTAGGGCACCCCCTGATTTCGACTTTCTCTGCCGTCAGGCTAGCCGCAAGCTTGGGAAGCAGCGTGCGCGCAATTGACTGATGCACGAGTAGCGTTTCCATGGCATTGCAGGTCGAGGGCCGCTGGGCTTTGGCGTTGACGCAAATGGTTTCGGCCATCGCCGGATCGGCGTCGGCATCGACATAGATGTGACAGACCCCTGCGTCGTGCTTGACCACAGGAATTGTCGAATGCTCCGCGATCAGCTTCATCAAGGATTCGCCGCCGCGTGGGATAATCAGATCGATGAAGCGGTCCTGTTTGAGCAGCACTGGCACCAACTCACGCTCAGGCCGCGCAACGAATGTGATCGCTCCAGCCGGCACGCCCGCCTTCTCCGCCGCCTCCGACAGGATCGCCGCAATCGCGGTGTTTGAATGGATCGCTTCGCTGCCGCCACGCAGCACGCAGACATTCCCGGATTTCAAGCAGAGTGCCGCGGAGTCGGCCGTCACGTTCGGGCGCGACTCGTAGATGATCCCGATCACGCCGATGGGCACCCGCACTCGCCCGACTTGCATGCCGTTCGGCCTCGTCCACATCTTCGGCATCTCGCCCAGTGGGTCTGGTAGCTTCGCGACCTCCCGCACACCGGCTGCCATCTCGGCGATCCGTTTGTCGGTGAGACGCAACCGGTCCGCCATTGCTTTCTTGTCGGGTGAGGAGCCGAAGGCGCCTAGGTCTTTGTCGTTCGCAGCAAGCAGCTCCTCCGTCCTGTCTTCCAACGCGTCGGCCATCGCGAACAGCGCCTGGTTTTTCACGACGGTCGAAAGACAAGCCAGCTTGGCGGAGGCCCGCTTCGCGCGCTTGACCAAGTCTTCGACATACTCAGGAATGGGCCGTCCAATGCTCTCGGTCTCGGTTGTCTGTCGAGCTGGTTGGTCTTGAGCATCCATGGCTGAAAAGCACAGGCCGTCGTATCGCGCCCGTGGGGCTCAGAATACTGTGTCGTCGAGAGGGCGGTCAAGGGAGGAATCGTGGAGCACGCACCGGCTACCAGGCTCGCCATGAATCAGGCAAGGCCCAAGACACGCCGGAAATAATGGATGGTTTTCGTCAGCGCTTCCTGAAGGTCGACTTTGGGTTCCCAATCCAATAACCTCTTGGCTCGAGTGATATCCGGCCGTCGCACTTTCGGATCGTCCACGGGTAACGGATGAAAACCGATCTCGCTGCGGGAGCCAGTCAAGTCGAGCACCATCTTGGCAATGTCGAGCACGGTCAACTCTCGTGGATTTCCTATGTTAATAGGATCATGGATGGTCTCTGCATTGTCCTGCTGCCGGAGCAGAAATGAGCTCCGGTCGGTTCTTTGCTCCATGCTCTTACCGGAGGAGTCTACCGCAGAATTGACCGATGCCCACCAGGAGGCTCCCCCACCATGATCGTGTCGGCTTATGGGCTTATGGCTGCTGGAGGCGTCGCGCCGGTGGACGGAAGAACACCTGGATTCAAGCCGGTTACAGGGTTCGCGGCGGGCGAGAAGGGGGGAGGTTGTCCGGGGGCTGAAGGAGGGCCTGAAGCTGCCGGCGTTCCTGACGCGATTCCGGGAATCAAAGACGCCGACGAGGGGTTAGGATACTCGAACACCCAATCAGAATAGGTCGGCCGTCCTTCGAAGTGGCGGACGGCCATGGGAAAGTCCCGCTCTCTGATCGGCTTAGCCTTGCTCTTGCTACGCACTCCCATGATGCCGCCCGTAGGCGTGCGCACGAGATCCCACTCGCCATGCCCGATAGGATCGAGATAAACCTTTCTCAAGAACGGTTTCGGCTGCCTAGTGAGTTCCGCCAGCGAAGCGGGATAGACCTCTCCCTGAACCACCCGTCCCGCCTTCATCGTCATCGAATATAACGCGAGCGCGTTCTGGATCTCGATGCCTTTCCCCAAGAGATCGGCTTCGAGCTCCCGCTGGACGATCACTTTCCACTGACGAGCCGCCATCGAAGTGGCCAAGCCAATCAACACGATGGCGAACATCAGCATGACGTATGAAAATCCCGACTCGCTTCGCCGCCCGGCCTGAAGAATCATGGTCACGGACCTCCGGCAGGGTTTTGTCCAGGTGGTTCTTCAGAGAGTGACACGGTGTGCTCGACCTGGGCTCCCGTGTCCCGAATGGTCACGCTCTCCGGCGTGATTGCCCTGAGCACTAAGTGGTCTTCGATCCGTTCCCCCACCTTGACGGCCAGGACTTCTTCATTCTTGCTCAGCACCGCAACGTCCTTAACCTTATTTCTCGCCTCGCCGAGCCGGAGATACCCGAGGTAGCGGTATTGAGCCAGCTCGGCCGCAACGGCCTGCTGGCGTGCCTCTTGCTCAGAGACCGGTTTCGCCGGGACCGGTTCAATGCTCTCGCTGGCGACCGGAAGAGTGCCATCCGGACGCGGCACGGCAAAGATGTTCCGCGGCGCAGTAAATGCGGACTCCCGTGGAGTTCCCGCGGCATTCAGCAGCTCCAGATTGACGCGCAATCCCCCCGCCTTTGCCCGACCCTGCTGGGTCAGCGCCGCCGGGCCGGTGACATTGGTGAGGGGGACACGTGCAGGCTCCTGCATGGCACCCCACTGCCAAGAGGCAACGGTAGCCCAGATTAGTCCCAGCAGCGAGGCCAGCGCGATCTTCCCTTTGTGGTCCATACTACTTCGCCGGCTCCGGCGACGCGATCTTTGACGAATCCCCCCGCAGATAGGTCGCGATCTTGATGTTGAACGTCAGATTCTGGTCCTGGTGTCCGACGGAGCGAGAGAGTTCCAGGTCTTCGATGAACAGCAGTTCTTCGGCGGTTTCGAGGTCGTAGATGAACCGCCGGAGATCCTCGTATCGCCCACTCATCGATCCCTGGAGCACCCCCTTGCTGGTGTGCCCCACAGGAGTCGGTTCCGTCTTGTATGACAATGCGGGTAGCGTGACCCGATCACGCTTGGCTTCCTCCGAAATGCCCAGGGCCAGCGGCGCAAAGTCGCGTTCGTGGGGGAGTAGCGCCCAGACCTCTTTCAGATCTTTCTTGGCTTTTCTCGCCTCCCGATGGTGTGCCAGCGACTGCCGCGCCGAGGCCCATTCTTGTTCCAGCCGTTCACGTCGTTCCTCGGCGGCAGCGAGGCCCACTCGATGCACCGTCGCCAACCCCAGCAGCAGGATCAAGACGAGACCCGCCCAGGGCAACAGGGGCGCATAGGGCTGGTGCAGCAATTGGAGCATCCGTTCCATCATGGGCCTACACTCCTTCCCGTCGATACCGCACCGTCACGTCGAACCCGACGAGCCCATTTCCTTCGGCGCGGTGCTGCGCCAATACGGGATCTTTGAATTTGGGATGGTCCTGAAGCCCGACGGTGAACGCAGTAATGTCTTCGAGACTCATGGCCGTCCCCGTAAGGTGAACCGTGGAACCGCCGGCATCCAACCGCACGCTGCTGAGGGCCAGACGCGGAGGAATCGCCTGTTCCAGTCCAGAGAGGAACATCGTCCACGAGAATGTGCGCTTTTCGAGCAACTGATTGGCGAGGGCCACTTCTGCTGGAAGCTGGCGCAATGCAGCGTCAGACAAGTCGATGCCTTCCTGGGCGGCTTCGGCCATGAGTTGGTGATCCTGCTGCCGAACACGCTCGAGCTCGGCCGCAATCTGCAACGATTCGCGATACATTACGAGAGTCTGCCCGATGTTCCAGAGGATGCTGGCAAGAAGCAGCCCGCATGCTCCGACGAGAACCAGCCGAAGCGGCCCCAGATACCACCGATAACGGCTGCTCAAATTAATGTGGAAGTATTCTCCTGTACCTGTCGGAGAGACAGGGAGCCGCAACCCTCTGAGGATTCCTTTCAGACGGTTGCCGTGCAAGTTCATTGTCAGACCACCCCCGCCATGACTGACAATGACGCGACGGTCCGGTGGCTCCCCCGTGTCGCCCACCCCAGCGATTCTAGCGACCGCCACCCGAACGGTTGGACAGAAATGGCCAGAGAAGACTCCAATTGCTCTTGGAGGGCCTGGGGGCCATCATCCGCGCACAACACCGCGTCTTTAATCGAGAGCGTCGGGTGACGTTGCAGACAGACATCGAGCGAGGCTACGCACTCTTCGATAATGTTGCCGGTCGCATCATCCAGCCCACCGCTCACGGCCGGCTCGCCGGTCAAGAGTTTGCAGCGGTAAAAGACCAATCTCCCGTGCTGAAAGATCATGGTGGTGAGGGCCCGGTCGCCCAGATTGATCCAGAGAAGATCGCGATCCCTCCAGGTCGACCTGTTAGGGAGTTTCCGCCACAAATCGAACAGGCGCAGGCTGGTCACGCCCACATCATGGGGAACCAACCCAACCGATTCGCAGAGGGATTCGTACTGAGCGAGGACCGACTCTTGAACGGCGATCGCCAGCACTGCCTGGGCACGGGCACCGGAATCGTCATGGGCTCCGAAAACCTGCGAAACGACTTTGGCCCCGGCGAGCGGAAACAACTGCTCCTGGCTCAGTCGCCATCGGATGAGCGCCTCGCGCTCAACGGTTTTTGCCGGCAATTGATCAAGGTGCAGGATGACCGCACGGACGGCCGCATCGGGCAGCAATAGCACGATCGGGCGGGAGATATCTCGCAGAACAGGTCGTCCGAACAGGCGCAGTTCGGGGCTTGGCCCGGCCAACGCCCGAATGCGCGTCTCCAAGGCCGGAATGTCGGCCAGATTCTGATCCGCAGGCCAAGGTTTGACCGTCCCGACCGGTAGAGGCGACGCCGCACACCGGTAATGGCGGCGCCCACGCCAATTGCGCTCTGTTTCGGCCCACGCCACAGCCTCCGTCCCGATCTTGAGGCAACGTACCGGACGGTTACTTGCCCAGCCCCACATGGATCATCCTTCCTCGCTGAAAGTCACGCGATTGATCTCGCGCAACGACGTTTCTCCGCTCAAGACCTTCTTCAATGCCGATTGCCGCAAGGTGATCATACCGTCGGTCACGGCCCGATATCGGATTTCAGACAACGGCCGCTCCGCCAGGATCATTTCCTTGATCTCGTCGGTCAAGTCTAGAAACTCCGTGATACATTTCCGGCCTCGATAGCCAGTGCCGTGGCAATGGTGGCATCCCTTGCCCTCGTAGAACGGCACGTCTTTGTACTGCTCGTAATCCAAACCTGACTCTTCTATCAACGACCGTTCGACTGCAATCTGGGTACGGCAAAAGGTACAGAGGATGCGGACGAGCCGCTGAGCCAGCACACAGTTCAGCGCGGCCAGGAAATTGTAGGAGTCGATGCCCATCGAAGCAAAACGGCCTATGACGTCGAACACGTTGTTGGCATGGACCGTCGTCAGCACCAGATGCCCGGTCAGCGCGGATTGGATGGCGATTTGCGCGGTCTCGGCGTCCCGGATTTCGCCAACCATGATCTTGTCGGGATCGTGCCGCAAGATCGAACGCAGGCCGCGTGCGAACGTGAGCCCCTTTTTCTCGTTGACGGGAATCTGCACCACGCCCGGCAGTTGATATTCGACCGGGTCCTCGATTGTGATCAACTTGTCCTCGAGGGTGTTCATTTCCGAAATCGCCGCGTACAGGGTGGTGGTCTTGCCGCTTCCCGTGGGGCCGGTCACCAGCACCATCCCGTAGGGGCGTGTGATCGCACGGCGGAATCGTTTGAGGTCCTCGGGATTGAATCCCAGCCGTTCGAGGCGCAATGCCGACACGCCGGTGGTGATGGCCTCGCGATCCAGAATTCTGATCACGACGGATTCGCCGAACACGCTCGGGAGGATGGACACGCGGAAGTCGACCGTCTTTCGGTCCAGTCGCATGCGGAAGCTGCCGTCCTGCGGCACGCGCCGCTCGGCGATATCGAGGTCGGACATGACTTTGAGACGCGACACCAACGGAGCGTGGAGACGGATGTCCAGCGGCTCCATCGCCGGCACCAGGATGCCGTCGACGCGGAACTTCACCTTCGTGGCCCGATCGGCCGCTTCGATATGAATGTCACTGGCGCGCCGCTGCATCGCGCTGAGCAGAATCGAGTCCAGCAATTTGACTGCGGGGCTCTGGTCTTCGGCCGCATGATCGACGGTGAGGACTTCCTCTCCGCGATCGTCTTCTTTCACCAGCACCGAGCGGTATTCGGCCTCGAGCTCGCGGAGGGCTTGGCTGGACCCTTCGCTCCGTTCGAGCGCCGACAGGATCGCGCTGCGCGAACTGACGACGCGGTCCAATGGCTTGCCGATGAGCAGTTCCAGCTCGTCGAGCCCCAGCACATTCTGGGGGTCCGGAATAGCCACGGTCAGGACGCCTGACCGTTCGGTCAGCGGCACGAAGGGGTGGCGCTGCATGAGCTTGACGGAAATCGTCTCGTAAAATCTTGGGTCGACGCGAAAATCGGTCAGCGGGTCGTACGGGAGTCCGTATTGAGCCGCAAGCGCGCGGGCGAGTTGCTCTTCGGATATCGCTCCCTCGACCAACAGAGTTTGTCCGAGCTGCGCCGCGGCGCCGCCGAGCCGGCGCAATATGTCGTCGACGGTTTGGCGGGACACAGCACCCTGACTGACCAGCACCTCCGCCAGCGACGGACGCGCGAGACTACGCGCCATAACGAATCTCCATCACAGAGTCAGTCATGCCCAAGGCCCTCATTGCCCGATCGAATTACCCGACAGTGCCGGCCATATGGAAAACCGGGAGATACATGATGATGACGATCCCCCCGACCAACACTCCCATGATCAGCAGTAACGCCGGCTCGATCCAGGTCGTCATCTGCGTCAACCTGGTATCCAGGTCCGCTTCGTAGAATTCCGCGACGTCCCGCAACATCGCTTCGAGCGACCCGGTCTCTTCACCGACGGACAGCATTTCGATGGCCAATTTCGGAAGAGTTCCTGGACGATTCAATGCGGCGGCGAGGGTCGAGCCTTCCCGGATCTCGTTGACCGCACCCGCCAGCCCCGTCGAGATCCACCGATTGGATAGTGCTCCCCGCGCCACCTGCAATGCGTCGACCAGGGGGGTTCCGCCCGCAAGGACGGTGCCCAGCGTTCTCGTGAGCTGAACGGTATTGTGTTTAATGGTCACCGGGCCCAGCAGAGGGAGGTACAGCAGTAACCTGTCGATGGCCAGATGTCCAGCCGCCGTCGCGTAATAGGCACGGAACCCGATCGCCAACCCGACCATGACGGCTGCGCCGGGGAGCAATTGCGACTCGGCGTGCTGCACGACGTCGAGCAAAAGTTGCGTCGCCCAAGGCAGCGATCTGGCCGATTCCCCGTACACGGAGACAAAGGTCGGCATCACGTACGCCAGCAGGAACGCGATCACCCCGACGCCGATCACGACCAGGAACACCGGATAGGAAAGCGCCTTGACGATCTTCTGGCGTAGCCCGATCATCAACTTGAGGTACGCAACGTACCGCTGGAGCACCTCCGGTAGATTCCCCGACTGCTCACCGGCCCGGATCGTTGCAATATAGAGCTCCGGGAAATAGTCCGGATGTTTTGCCATCGCGTCCGATGCCGACGCCCCGCCTCGAATGTCTTCGCGCACGGCGCGAAGCGCCTGTTGGAAGCCGGCATGGCTGGCCCGTTCGATTAAGAGATCCCAGACTCGCAGAACGGGCAACCCGGACTTCACCAGCGCCAGCAATTCCTGGTTGAACACCAGGAACAAGCCGAGCGGTAAACGCGACCAGGACCAGGATGTTCGCGCGACCGCGACACCGGCTCCCCGCCGGTGCAGCTTGAAGATCAACAGCCCTTGGGATTCCAGTTTGGCGCGAACTAGCGCTTCGTCTTCTCCCTCGATATGTCCATCAAGGGTGGAACCGTCTGCTCGCGCGGCCCGGTATGTGAACACAGCCATAGCGATGGCTCTCTACGTTGACGGACGAGGGAGGACACACACTAATCGGCTTTCTCGCCTTCGGATTCGGCGGCCGGTGGCTCCGTCAACCACAGGGCTTGCCCGACGCGGATACGCTCGTCCGCCAACCGATTGATCGCGATGAGCCGATTCACATCGATTCGATAGCGCCGGGCGATACGCCAGAGGGTATCCCCCGGCTTCACCGATACGCGCAACGGTCTGGTCGATCCGGTGGGCCGATGCCCGACCGGAGCGGAGGACAGACTTGCCGGAGCGATTTCGGGCGCTCGCGCATCACCCGCCTGTTTGCCCAGTTTAGAGAGCTGCTTCTGGAGCTGCCTCAATTGATTGTTGAGCGCCGCCCCAGACCGTGCCACACGTTCCCGCTCGGCACGGGACACCGCCAGCTCTTCGCGTTGCAATTCGATGACATGGCGGGCCTCTCCGAGCCGCCGTTCCGCTTCCCGTACGCGTCCTTCCAGTTGCGCTCTTGCGATCTGTGCGTCGGCCAACGCATGCCGGCCCGCGTCCAGTTCCGCGCGTAGCTCGGCAATGGTGCGCTGGGCGTCGCGGACTGCCGTTTTCAACGTGTCCACCGTAAGTTGCAGATCGGAGACTTCCGGCTCGACGAGCGGCTCGAGAGGAGCACAGGCCGTCAATATCGCGATTCCGGTTGCCACGAGCCCGTGCCGGACCCGGAGTCCGACCCGATGGATCGGACGGTACGGACCTTGCGGAGAATGAGGATGCCCGTGCCCCATCATGATCGCGCTACCATCGATTGTATGGAACGCTGTTCGTGCCGACGAGGTCCGATCCCGAATACACGTCGAATACGCCGCCTTCCGTCGGCTCGCTGATCTCCTGCCATGTGGCCGACGAATTGGTAAAGGGGTCTTTCGGAATAGCCCGCAAATAGCCGGCTGCGACCAATGCCTCCAACGAGGGAGGATACTTCCCTTTATCGGCCCGATGGTGATCGAGCAGTTCGCGCATCGTGAAGAGATCCTGGCGCAATACGGCCTCCTTCGCTTTGATTAAGGAGGATTGGTAGGACGGAACCGCGATCGTGGCCAGGATGCCGATGATCGCCACCACGATCATCAGCTCAATGAGGGTAAACCCTGATGAGTGGCCTCCACAGACTCTACCAATCCTGATACTTCGTCCCATCTGACGCGACCGCCTCGCTGCTCGTCATTACGTCGTACACATCTTCGCCGCACCAACTGGACGGCTTGGGGTTGTCCTTGTAACACCGCAGCACCCAGTCGGCCTTGCCGGTCAAGGGATCCAACGGCATGGTGCGCAGATAGCGCCTCACGGTCGTGCCCCGCACGGTGGCTTCTTCACCGGTCAGCTTGACGCCGAGCAGCATCTCGATCGACTTGGGATATCCATAGGGACTCGTCACTTCCTTGCAGGTCAACTTGTTCTTGACGCACACGGGACCGAGCAAGACGTCTCCGTCTCGATTCCATTCAAGCTTGAACGTGTCGATCGCGTTCCGGATCGTGCGGAGCTGCTGGCGCAACTCAAGCTCCTGTGCCCGTTTGCTCGATACTTTGCTGAGCGGCAACGCCACAGAGGCCAGGATCATCACGATTGTCATGGTTACGAGCAACTCAACGAGCGTGACACCCGCCTCTTTCACCGGACCCTTACGACCCCCGTGCCGACTTCAGACGACGAGCCCGTGCTTTCTCCCGACACACCGTCCACCTCGACGCGAACGGGGGAAACCCCCGGCGCCTTGGCCAGAAATGTCACCGTCACGGACCGGGGGGCGGGTTGTGACGGTCGCGTCAAGCGGAAGGCAAGAGTCCCATCGGAACTTGCGCTCTCTCCGGAAACGGGATCAACCTGACGGACCAAGTCGGCATCGACCAGCCGCTTGAACTGCAAGACTCTTGGGTCGTATTCGAGCCGAAAGACGTTGTCCTCTGAAGCGTGGAGCCGCCCGTCGACAATCGCCAGTTTGATTTCTTTCCCCACCGCAATCGACGCCTCGTCAGGTCTGACCAGCAACGCCGGATCGGGAACGGCCACCTGCGCCAAGGCGCGACGTTCGTCAATGCGCTCGGACTCTTTCCTTGCCGATCCCGCTGGCGCAGCCGATGACGTGTTCCCCAATCCCCCGGTCGAGCTTAGAGACGTTTTCTTCGCTGAGCCGGAAAACAGAGGATTTGTCGCATAGTTCATTTCAGTCCCAGACCAAAAAGCCTGCGTCGCCAGGCTCGGCGGAGTCATCGACTGCACGATGTGAGGGGTGATCGTCAGGATGACTTCCGTCGTCACTTTCACAGTTTGAAACCCGCTCAGGAGATTGCCGATAAGCGGAAGGTCCCCGATCCAAGGGATGGTGGTCTTGATGCGTTGGTCCTGTTCCTGAATCAGCCCGCCGAGGACAATGGTTTCCCCGTCCTTGACATTGAGCGTCGTTTCAGCCGAACGGTTTCCGAATTTGAACTGGGTTATCGGCGGATTGGCTTGCAACGTGACCTGCTGGCCGAGGCTCACCACCTCGATTTTCATCTTCAAGCCCAGCTCATTGGCCAAGCGGATGGATGGCTCGACGGTCAGCTTCACCCCGGTATCGCGGAACTCAATCGACGTCACCGTCGATGTAGTCGGGACGGCACCCGTCGCAGCCTGTCCTGGAAGCACGTTCGTGGTGGACAATAAGATCGGTTGCTTATCGCCAATATTGATCTCGGCCTTCTTGTTGTTGACGACGCGAACCTTTGGAGCAGCCAGGGTCTTGGCATCCGTTGTCTGCTTAAAAAAATCCAGTTGGATGTTGGTCGGAAGCTTCAGCAGATAACTCGACTCCCCCAGGCTCGTCAGCTGACGATAGTTCAGTTGTTGCGCAACGTCGCCGGCGATGGTCCCGGTGAAGTTCGGCGGGACGATTGCCGCCGCAATCTGCTTCGGATAGGACAATCCGTAGGTTTGATTCGTCGTCCTGTCGACTTCGAGCACTTCGACATCAAAGAGCACTTCCGACTCTTGCCGATCGTTGGCGAGAATAATCTTCTCGGCCATTTCAATTTTCTCCGGCTGATCCCGAACCACGATCGTATTGAGCTGCTCGTTCGCATGCATCCGTTTGATATCGAGCATCGACTTCAGCAAGACCAGCATGTCTTTGGCTTTCGCAGTCGACAGGTAGAAGGTTCTGATCATGAGATCCTGATACTGTTCCTGCTTTTGCTTGGTATTCGGGCTGATGATCAGGACTCCGGGAGAGACGACACGGGAGAACAACCCATTGCTGTTGAGCAGCAGATTCAGCGCGTCTTCGAACGGCGTGTCCTGGACGGTAATGGAAATCGGATCGTTTCGGACATCCTTATCGAAGATCAGTGTGAACCCTCCTGCTTTGGCCACGCCCTCGAGAACTTCTCTAATTCCCGCATTTTTGAAACGCAACGAGACCGGTTGTTTGAGCTTGTCTCCTCTGAGAATCGCCTGTTGCTCTTCTGTCAACTTGCTGATGCCCTCCAAGGGCTCCTTGAAGGCAGGATCGAGTTCCGCAGCTCTGGCAAAGCCTCCCATCGCCTCCTCGGTTCTGCCCAATTGAGCGAGTCGCTCGGCCTCCCGATATTGCGAGCGCGCTTCCTGCAGTCGCAAGGCTTCCGCCAGGCTGGCCTGATGCCGTGGGTTCGTCGGCTCGATCGTCAGCGCACGCTTGAATTGATCGATGGCTAGGTCGATCTGGCGCTCCTTCAGTAAGGCACGACCGCGCTCTTCATAAGCGCTTGCGGCACGCTCCCTGGCCAGCGCGTACTTACTGAGGAGGGACTGATCGAACGGTTCGTCTTTGAGTGCCTGCTTATACGCGAGGATCGCCTCTTCCCAGTTCCCCGCAGCCAGGTGCTCATCGCCCCTTTTCGCATCGGGCGAGCTGAAGATCGCGCACCCACCGGAGAGCACGGCGAAGATGATGATGAAGGTTGCGATAGGCCGCCGCCGGAGGCAGCGACGAGAGCCAAGATCTTCCATCATCGGACGCACCTTTTCTGCAGACAGACAGAGCGCGGATGAAAATTAGATGCCAGGCGCAATCTCATGTCGATACCACGCCGTGAGACGGCCTTTTTCGTAGGAACGCCAGCGCAGAAAGAGCAATTCTTCGTTGTCCTGCAGGAAAGGTCCTACATCTCCTAACGGATCTCGGGGGCTACTGGCGCTCAAGAAGATTTGTCAACACGATTCGGTTGCCCTACCACTCAAAGCATTATAGGCGCCAATACTTGAGCCCACTTGGAATCTTCTCCGGATCAAGCATGCTCTTTACATCGATAACCACCCCCTGCTTTTGGCTTCTAAGCGGCCTCAAGAGTTCTGCTACGTTCATCTCGGCGTAGTGCTTGTGCGCAACGGCCACAATCAATCCATCCAGCCCCTTCAGATGCTGCCAGTCCACAAGGTGAATCCCGTATTCCGCAACGGCTTCCTCGGATTCCGCTATCGGATCGTGGACGACAACTTCCACTCCATATTCACATAATTCGTGGATAATATCCGGAACCTTGCTGTTGCGAAGATCCGGCACGTTCTCTTTGAACGTGAGACCCAACACCCCTACCTTCAGTTCGTTCACCGGACGGGCCATCCGGCTGAGCAGTTTCATCGTCTGTTCGGCCACAAACTTACCCATGCCATTGTTGATGCGTCGCCCTGCAAGGATGACCTGCGGGTGATACCCCACCGATTCCGCCTTGGCCGTAAGGTAGTATGGATCGACGCCGATGCAATGGCCGCCAACGAGACCTGGAGAAAACTTCAAGAAATTCCATTTCGTACCGGCTGCCTCTAAGACCGCCTTGGTGTCGATTCCCAGACGATGGAAGATCAGCGCCAGTTCATTCATCAGCGCGATGTTCAGGTCTCTCTGGGTATTTTCGATTACTTTCGCGGCCTCAGCGACCTTAATACTGGGGGCCCGATGAATTCCCGCTTTCACCACTGAGGCATAGACCTTAGCGACAATTTCGAGCGTCTCGGCATCCTGGGCAGACACCACTTTGACAATCTTCTCGAGCGTATGCTCTTTGTCACCTGGGTTGATGCGCTCTGGAGAGTATCCAATCTTGAAATCAACGCCAGACCTCATCCCGGAGGTTTTTTCCAGAATAGGAAGACACACTTCCTCCGTCGCACCGGGATACACTGTCGATTCGTAAACGACAATGGTTTCGGCGGCCATGTTCGCGCCGATCACTTCCGATGCCTTCTGCAGGGCAGTCATATCAGGTTGAAGGGCTTCGTTAATCGGTGTCGGAACCGCCACGATAATGAAGTCCGCTGATTTGAGGTCCGTAGGTTGGTAGGTATATCGCACCTGCGAGGCTTTGAGGTCACTCTCAGAAACCTCTCCGGTCCGGTCAATTCCCTTTCTCAGCTCTTCAATCTTGGCTTTATTAATATCGAACCCGATCACAGGGTGTTGTCTTCCAAATGCAACGGCAATTGGAAGACCGACATACCCCAACCCAACTACCGCGATCGATCGTGGGCGCTCTTTCGCCATAGATCCTCCAGATTGAGGATAAGCCAACAATGGCAGAACATGTTTCATGAGTCAAGAAAGCGAGCGTTTCCAATTTTGCAGACACATACGAGAGTGGCCTTGCCAGATCGGCTTGCCAAAACATGAGCCCATTACGGCGCGTACTCCCGATAGACACCTTACACAATCGTCGTATGTTAAGGATTCCACACCACACATGAATCATTACGTACGCAGCCAGACCTCCCCATAGTCTCGTATCACTACAAGACACACATCAGCACCAAGACTGTCGTTTCACATCTTCCGGGAAGCTCGAGCTCGAATTCTTCATAACAAGGGGATGACATCTTCTGGTGTAGAGGGTTGGGGTGTTACATTTAGAAGGAAAAGGCCTACAGTCCTGTAGCCCGCAGAAAATCAGGCCGCTTGCATTTGAACCCTTGATTAAATTTAATGTAAAAATTTGTTTGTCAATGCCTTGTATCTTGTACTTAAACCATAACATTCAGTGTACTCACTGGATGTTTTTGACTTAGATCGATACGGGTAAACCTACCCAGAGAGAAGCTTCTCGGCCATGCTAATAGACCATTCGTAAGTGTTTGAAAAGAAAACGGCAGCCAGCGTTCGACGGAAATACCGGCCTTGAACGGCTCCAAGAGGCATTTATCTTGCTCTACCTCCCGTTGCCATGGGTCACTTACACACGGAACCTGCGCAGTCTTAGATGAAAGACTTGGCGAGACGGAGGGCTACGACTATGCGCCGCAGAACATCGTTCGGGATAGCTTCATCTCCCGTGATGCTTGGGCTACTGGTCATCTCGCTGACATCCTTATCAGGAATTGAAATTTCGGTACTTGCCGCGGCACCTTCTGCTTCTGATGATCAAACAAGAGCTACAGCCTCCCCCGCGACTGCATCGACACCTAAGCCTCCGGCGAAGAAAGATTCTAAACAAGCGCCGAGGACCCACCGTCTAATTCGTAAACCGACTGGATCCTCGACCAACACTGTCGCAACAGTGACCCCTACGCCCTCCCCTTCGATTTCTCCTTCACCGGCAACCTCTGCCCCAGCAACCTCGAATGAGTCCGGATCAACCGGAACTAAGCCCTCTCCATTAACTACCTCTGCCCCCCTTGCCTCGGTGGGGAGCGCAAGCCAAACTCCGATGCCTCCGCCGACGACGACGTCGCCTTCCGGTAATCGATCTTCCCTCATAGGCAGTGTGGCCCCCACTACGAAGGCAGCCACCGCCTCTTCTAGCACTGGAAGCAGCATGCCACCAAAAGTTCAACGATTGATGTCGGAAATGCCCGGGCTTGCCCAGATTGTGGCTCCTTCGAATACTTCAAGCCCACCGGCACCGCCACCACCGCCGGCGATCGCGGTAAGTCCGATTAGTCTCACGTTCACAGCCACACAAGGTAGCGGTAACCCATCGACACAAACTTTGACCGTAACGAATGCGGGGGGCGGTACCCTCGCATGGACTGCCAGCGACAATGCGGCCTGGCTAACGCTCGGTTCAACGTCCGGAACTGGTAGTGGTTCGATCACGGTTACAGCAGCGACAGGAACTCTTGCCGCAGGCACCTATACCGGATCGATTAGTGTGAGCGCACCGGGGGCCATGACAGTCACGGTACCGGTAAGCTTGACCGTCACGACGGCGCCAGTACCACCGGCCATCGGGGTAAGCCCCACGAACCTTTCCTTTTCCGCACAGCAGGGGGGAGGTAATCCCGCTTCGCAAACCGTCAGCATCAGCAATACAGGCGGAGGAACGCTGGCATGGTCGGTCACCGACAACGCCGCTTGGCTGACGCTGTCTCCTGCGTCAGGTACCGGCAACGGAGGGGTCACCGCCACGGCCGCAACCAGCTCGCTGGCAGCGGGCACGTACAACGCCACCGTCACAATCAGTGCGACGGGAACGGCTAACGTCTCGGTGCCCGTGACACTAACGGTGACACCGGCGCCGACAACCATCACGCTGAGCCCAGCTACGCTCACCTATGCCGCCGTGCAGGGGGCGGCCAATCCAGCAGCCCAGTCGTTGACCGTTACGTCCAACGGCAGTTGGACGGTAGGCACGAACGCGTCGTGGCTGACAGTCAGCCCTTCCTCTGGGTCTGGAAACGGGTCGGTGGCGGCAACCGCCAACATTACGGGCCTTGCGGCCGGAACGCACAACGCGACCGTCACCGTGACAGGCGGAGGCGTCACCAGGACCGCCAGCGTCACACTGACCATCTCAGCTGCATCATTGACACTGAGTCCAGCAAGTCTTACCTTTACCGCGACACAGGGCGCTGCCAATCCTGCCAATCAGTCGATCACCCTTACCTCCAACGGCAGTTGGACGGCAGCGGACAACGCCAGTTGGCTCACGGTGAGCCCCACATCCGGGTTCAACAATGGAACCCTGACCGTCAGCGTCAATACAGCGACGGCGGCCGTCGGGAATAACACTGGCACCATCACCGTCACCGGCGGCGGAATCACACGAACCGTGAGTGTGAGCCTGACGCTGAACGCGCCTGCAACCTCCTCGGCTACATTGACGTGGAACGCGAATACCGAATCCGATCTGGACAGCTATCGCATCTATCGTTCAACAACGCCCGGCGTCTATGGAGCCGCCTTGGCGACGGTACCGGCTGGGATCGTCACATACCAAGCCACTGGCCTTCAGACAGGAACGACATACTACTTCACGGTTACGGCAATCGACACGGCAGGCAATGAAAGCCCTCGCTCCAACGAGGTCAGCAAGAGCATATTTTAACCGTCGGACTGCCAGAAGACCGGTGGCTAGCGGGTCGCGGCTCGCGGAGAGTCTCATTACCTATGCCGGAATGACCCTGAAACTAAGTGTCTGATACGATTACTATGAAGACCGCCATGCATTACGGAGACGATATCAAGGCGAATTCTGTGGGTACCCGACTTGCCTTACGATCCCCACACTCTCATTTGTCCATTTTTTATAGTATTAGAACGTGTATAACTAGAACTGACATGGAAAAAGAAGGGGTTGGAGACCAGCACGTGAGTCCAACCACTTGGTCAAGAAAAAGGAAATAGCACAACGGAAGGAGTGAACTCATGCATAGGTTATTGATGACATTGCTGTTGAGCATTGTCTTCTGGTCCGACTTCGGATGGATACCTGTATCCCACTCGATCGCCCCTCCGCGATCAGGTCAGCCGTACGCTGAAAGCATTTGTAACACGGACCCCAACATCATTTTCTGTGAAGATTTCAATTACCCACAGAACTTCATCTTTAGTGGAGTCGTAGACAGAAACAATAGTAATTGGATCAATCCCGGGCTCACAACGGGTCTGTTTGGTTTCATATACGGGCTAGATGGTCGTAGAATCAATCCCGCCACCCAATATCCTCAAAAGCCGTCGGGGGCTATGCCGAGTGGTACGCAGGCCGACCATGTCTGGGTAGCTAATTATGATCCGACAAAAGGAGCGACGGGAAACGGTTCGACTTGGGGAAAGCTGAGAGAACCAGGTGGAAACTATGCCAACGGCACTCCACCCGCCAAGGACATTTATGTGAGATTCCAATATTATGTGACCTCTAATTATGTGTGGCCCGGCGATCCTAAGACAGGTCCCTATAGTTACGGCGCGGGCTGTCAATCTTACGACAACAAGATTCTGTATATCTTTCCTCCTGAAGGAGTAGACAACCCGACGAATGCCGCTTACGATGCTGGCCTTCATACACAAGCAGGACTCTGGGACCCAAGCCAGAATGCGCGCTTTGCCGATGCCTTAGGAGTACGCTATGGAAGTGCAAGTGATAACTACAAGTATGCCCCGCTCTGTGCTGCTTGTTCATTCAATCCCAATTTCTATGACTATGGTCCCTTCCAGTCATTGACCTTGAGAAATCCAAACGACAGTAAAATCTTCGGGCGCGTATTTCGTTTCAACACCAATCGCTGGTACACGGTTGAAATGCGTTACAAGCTCAGCACACGAGATGCAACCGATGGACTCGTCGAAGTTTGGATTGATGGCACAAAGGTCTACTCATTCTCCGGAATTCGAACATGCGAGAGCGGTATCGGTGATTGCTCAGGAATCGGTGCGATCTACCTCGGCGCCTATCACAATGAGCTAGATTGCACCCAATGGAATGGTCAGCAAATCATCGACAATCTTGTAATCTCGCGCTCCTATATCGGGCCGCCAAGCGGATCCGGAGACACAACGGCTCCAGAGGCCCCCGCTAATCTGCGTGTGCAGTAAATCGTTGTCGGCCGAAGGCAGGAGGGATCGCAACGAGGATACTCTGCACCTTCCGAGCGTTTCAGCTTCGGGCAGGGGAAAGCGCACCATCGTGGGAAGAAACCGACGCCAAGGGGATCGGCTCATTGGTGGACTCGGGTGTCTGACGCCACAGCAAATCACGCGCTGCACCAACCCAAAATAGCTGGAAATACAGGGGTTCAATATAATAGAAATCACCAAATAGAGCTGCGACACCAAACCCCAGCAGCCCAGCTTGAGCCCCTTTGATCTGGAAATACAACACGGGAATCGAATTTCCATTTGACTGTGGAGGCAGGTGGCCAAATGCGTTCCTGAAATAAAGCATCAAATACAGCACCAGGCCAACTGCGCCCACTTCCGACAGCAAGCAGAAGTACAGGCTGTGCGGGACACGGTGTGTATTGAAAATTATGTCTGCAATCTCATCGTTGGCTCCCAACTCAGTAGCTTTTCCTGCATACTTTTCTTTCTCGTCCGAATAGTTGTCCAACCCCACGCCGGCAATAGGGTGGTCCTGCCAGATTCGAATGGCAATCCTCCACAACACTAGCCTAGCCCCGGCAGAGGAGTCGAGTTGCTCTATGTCCGAAAAGATGGTGGATACTCGATTGAAATAGGTCTCCGGTAACCACGGCGACGACAACAGAGCAAGAAGAGCTAGCGTTACGAGCACCTTTACACGCTGTTTGACTTGTACGGTCAACAACAACATGCCCACAGCGAGGCCAAGGAACGCCCCACGCGAATCGGTGTAAACACCACATAGGACGACCGAGATCGCGCACGCCAGAAATACCAGGCGATTTCTGATGGACAGACTGGCATCCAGCACATTGCCCAAAATAAACGGCGCCATCAGTACCAGCAAAGCACCAAGAACATTTGAGGTTCCAACACCCCATAGATCCTCCAAGCGGGGATTGCCTGCCAGCCCCTGCAGGATGCCCCACAAGCTTAGCGCACCCAGCGAGATCGACGCGACCCAGACATATTGCATGAGCTGCTCAGGCTCACGGAGCATTCGCGAAAACAAAAAGCAAAGGACGAATATCTTTGCGATGTAGAACGTAACATCGAAACTGGCCTGAGTCGAATGCTCTGCCAACGCACTGCTCACGACTAACCAACAGACAAACAATGCGAACAACGCCACATTGGTGTTTTGTGAATTGGCCGGCGCATTTTGAATGACATACCGATGGCGATGCACCACATAGCCGATGCAGGCAGCCACCGCGGTAAAGAGATGCAGGCGGCCGAATACTGGCGCTCCCCACGTCAAATTCTCTGGGCGGAGCAGCATGATATGAACAAAAAACAGCAAACCGTACACCGGGTTTACGATACTGTACAGTACGCTTCCGTAATAGAAGACTGAAAGAAAGAGTATTCTCATCGTGATGAGGGCGAAGAGGCCAGCTCACGGTAGATGGATTCGTAGGCCTCCACCATAGGACGGAGAGTAAAGTCCTTGCACACGCGGGCTCTGGCCTGCTCTCCCATCTGGCTGTGGAGCACCCTGTCGCTCCTGAGCATCCTGATCAGCCGCGCCAATTGAGACGCATCCGTCGGAGAGAAAAAGAACCCTTCTCGCCCATCATCGACCAAATCCCGTGTACCGCCAACATCGGTCACCAAGACCGGCAGCCCAGTGGACATCGCTTCTAACACGGTATTGCTGAATCCTTCGTACCACGAGGACTGTACGTACGCATCCATGCATCCGAGGAGCCACGGCGTGTCGTTGCTGTACCCATAGAGACAGACATCGTCCCCCAACTCCAATTGCTTGATGGTTTTCTCCAGCATTGCACGCGCTTCCCCCTCGCCTACAATCAGCAGAAACGGCCTTCCTTCCACACTTGGGAATAATGCCAACGCCTTGAGAATCACCTCGTGGTTCTTGACGGGATCGAGACGCCCGATCGTCCCGATGATATAGCGATCGACCGGAATACCGAATCGCCTGCGAAGCGCTTGCCGATCCAGCTTGGGACAAAAAAGCTCGTGATCCACACCGTTCGCGATGATGCTGATCCGTTCTCTTGGAACGAAAGTCTCCCTGGAGAAATCCTCCTGCATACGACGGTTCAACGTCACCAGCCGATCGTAGCTCCGCACCCCGATAGCCTGTGCCGCTCGCCGCAACAGGGAGATCCTTCCCAATGCGTTCGCTGTTTTCCCATGAAAGCCGTAGATGCTTGCGTGAACCCTCGCGAGGCGGGCGGCAAATGCCGTTTCAAGAAGAGTGGCCCACCCCCTGGCATGAAGTAGGTTAATGCGGTTCTCTTTTATTGCCGTTGCCAGTCTCCCCACAAGCCGCACATCGTTGCCAGGTCCTTTGTGGAACTCGATCACTCGGCATGAGGGAGATCGAATATGCCGCGCAAACTCTCCAGCCTCGGTAAAACAAAGGATGATGTGCCGGAATCGGTCTTGATCGCCATGGTTAATGATGTTGACCAACCCGCGTTCCATCCCTCCTTCCTTGAAGGCATATATCGTGTGCCCGACTGTAGTGGACGCGATTCCTGCATGATCGGCTACCATCGTCTTATGAATTCCTCACGCGCTGCCGACGGGACGGATGCTCAACAAGAAGATTGCCGATGGCCAAGTAATCAAGGTTTCCCTGCAAAAAAGCCCGAATGGCATCACGAGGAGAATTTACGATGGGTTCCTCATGCATATTGAAGCTGGTGTTAATGACCGACGGAACCCTGCTGAGCCGATAATATTCCTTGAGGATACAATGGAAGCTGGGATTGGTGGCTTCTGTAACCAGTTGGGGGCGAGCCGTGCCGTCCACATGAACTGCCGCCGGACATGTCCGCTTCATAAAATCCGTACAGTCAAAGGTTAATGTCATGAATTGCGCGGATAACTCCGCGCCATCGATGTTCTTGTAACAACGTCCCCGTTCTTCATAGAGCGTCGCTGGGGCAAAAGGCATGAACTCGGTGCGCCCCAATCGCTGGTTGAGCCACTGATTGACCTCTGGTTCGCTCGCCCTGTACAGAATAGACCGGTTGCCAAGAGCGCGGGGGCCATATTCCATCCGGCCGTTGAAGCGCGCCACAACACTTCCTTCGTGAATCAGCCTGGCCACCACCGGTTCGATCAACGGGACATGCCGAAACGCAAGCCCCGCATTCTGCAGTTCCTGCGCGATTACGTCATCACTGTAGTCCGGCCCAAAATAGACCGACCTATAGCTTGCGGCCCGTCCCATGTCGTTGAAGCTCGCCAAAAAGGCAGCTCCTGTTCCGCATCCCCCATCGCCCATGTTGGGATAAACGAAAATCTGTTTGATGCCGGGGATCTCGAAGATCCGCTGGTTGAGCTTCACGTTGGCGATCACGCCGCCCGCCAATACTATCGTATCCAGCTTCGTGTGCTCGACATAGTGTCGAATGAAATTGACCGCAACCACCTCGAGGGCCCGCTGCCATGCCGCCGCCACATCGATCTTCGGAAACAGCGAGGCAAGATAGCGAGCAAAGTACACGTTGTTGCTCTCGACGATCTTAAAATTCCCGGGCTCCTGCTGAAATCGGCTCAGGACAAGATCCAGAAGAATCGAAGGGTCCCCGTACGCCGCGAGGCCGACGATCTTGCCTTCGTGCCGGCTGGGCTTGAACCCCAACGACGACGTGACGCTCTCATAGAAAGTGCCCAGTGAGTGCGGATACTCGAGCTTATGAATCCGGCGTATTCGTTTCCCCTCGCCGATGCTCGTGGAGCCAGCCAATCCAGACCCATAACCGTCCAAGGTGACAATCAAAGCCCGCTCGAACCCGCTCGCATAGAAGGCCGCGGCGGCATGGGCGGAATGGTGATCATAGCGTTTCAATTTGCTCAAGAGCCCTAATTCCTTCAAGTTACTCTCCAACTCATCTTGCCACTGCTGATGATATGTCAGCGACTCGCACTGCCACCGTCGTGAGCTGCGCTTGGCCAGGTTTCTCGACACCACTCCTTCCGCGCCGGCCATCCGATAGAACAGCTTGTGCAGCGACGATTTCTCCATCACTTCGTTGGGTTGCTGCAGCCCTGGTATCGGCTTGGTCCGCGACGGCACCTTTGCTAAAGCCGCCTGTATTTCCTTGTGCATGGCCTTGAACGGCGCGTCATTCAGGAATTCCGACTCGTCGGAGATGTTCTTTGTGAACAGCTGCGCTTCCTTCTGCGCCTCGAAGAAGGGATAGGCGACGACATCAATGTCCTTGACGGACACCTTGCAATAGTCCAAGGCGGCCTGAAGTGCTTGAGCGGGAAATCCGTCTTGGAGCTTGTTGCGCGTGAACCGCTCCTCACCCGCTGCGAAGAGGACCCGCCCATTCTCCATCAATGTAACGGTGGAGTCTTTGTCGAGCGGGGACAGGCCTAAAACGATCATAATGCCTCCCGTGCTTTGTTAGGTCATGAGTCCACTGAGTTCGCGTTTGAGCGCTGGCGGCGTCGTTGGAATCCCGCCGAGTGTGCCCAGAAAGAACTCGAAAAATCGGTCACAACGCGATAAAAACATGTCGAGATCGGCCTGCGAGCGGACATACGGCGTATGCCCCGGTTCGACTGAAGGGCTATGAAAGGCAAAGGAGAACACCCGCAAGCCGTCTTTCAATAAGGCCCGCGTCAGTGCCTTATGTTCCGACGTCTCATACCCTTCCGGAGAGAGCCACACCTTGTTGACCAGACCGAGGCGAGCGAGCGCCCCGACAGCCCGGCAGGAATACCAAAACCCTGACGAGGCTCGGCGGTGAATCGATGCCCCCCAGCGTCGCAGCATTCCCGAAAACCCCACTGTCAATGGAAGCTCCAACAAAAGCGGTTTTCTGATCCAATAGGGCTTGTACGAGTTCGTGGAAAAATCGGGCCCCCCCTCAGGCGAATAGTCCATGTAAGGGCAGACACTCAGATCAACTTCATATCCCTGTTCCAGCAGAGTCTCGGCAGTGTGGCGCCCGACTCCATACCGCCCCGCCTTGTACATCGTCGGCCGGCTGCCAAACCGCTCCCCAATACAATCGCCCAGGATTTTTAACTTGGACGCTTCTAGTCCCGGCGGAAGATTGCCCGGAAAACTATTCCACCGAGACACACGTTCGTCATAAGGAGGATTGACCCATGGATGGACATGAGCGCCGATCAGACAGCGACCGCTGGCATAAATATCTCGCAGCGGCCCGTATCCATCTGGTTTTGAGACAACCGGGTAATCGACCATATACACCGGAATGATTCTGTAGCGGTCAAAAATGGCTTGCACCCGATTGATGTGCGCCATCGTGCTGACAGAGACGTTGGACCGCGAAAACCCCGCAGACCAGTCAAATTCCTCCTCCGTGTCCACCACGACGATAAGTCTCGGCTTCGCCGTATCGGGCAAATCACAGTAGTCGGACGGTACTGGGCTTAACATGGTGACCGCGACTCTCCGCCAGACTTTCTCATCCTCGAAATCCCCTTTCCGCCGGCCGGTGCACGGTCAGAACAGGGTATAAATGAACGGCGCCACGGCCGAGCCTTGTGTCAACACGATCAAGGTGCCGAACAACAACAGCACCACGATGATCGGAAGGAGCCAAAACTTCTTTCGCTCTCTCATGAACTCCCACAGCTCCACCATAAATCCGCCCATGATATCCCCCCCCTTCCTTTACCGCTCAAAACTGGTTCCGCATGTGATGCCGAGGCCGTGGTGCACGAACCACACGGTACGTCGGGGCATCGCTGCTGAAAGCGCGATGCATAGAGTCCCTGCCAAAGAGCCGCATTGCCAACCCCATAGGAGTCACGAGGCCATAATAAATGACGCCTAGGATGAGCTTGGTGTTGATCGATCCTAAGATATGGCTGACCTTCATCCATCCGTAATGGATCGTCTTCAGGCTTCCTGGAAGGAGCGCACCGAGCGTCACCAACAAGCTGCCCACAACAACGGCCCACCAACGTGGTTGCTCCAGGCGAAATACCAGCGGCCAAGCACCGATTATCCCGAACACGGTTCCGACGAGCAATCCGAACTGCCGCAGTTCTTTGTGGGTCGTCTGCCGTGACATCGTATGGCCTCCTAATCGAGTTCAAATTCCCGCTGCCAGTTCGTGTCTCGCTCGAGCGGCCTCTGCTGCACCTTAGAGAGAACGCAGTTTTCCATTACGAGCAGGTCCATCTCCGTCCTCATGAAACAGCGATACGCATCCTCCGGAGTGCAGACGATCGGCTCGCCTCGCACGTTGAAAGAGGTATTCACCAGAACAGGATAGCCCGTCCGTGCCTCAAACGCTTTCAAAAGGCGGTAATACCGCGGGTTTGTTTCTTCGTGGACCGTCTGGATGCGCGCCGAATAGTCCAAATGCGTGACGGCCGGGACGTCGGATCGCGGCACGTTGAGCAAGTCGATGCCCCAGAGCGATGAGCGTTCCGCAGTCAACGGAAGACGGCGCTTCTCGATGACGGGCGCGACGAGCAGCATATAAGGACTATCGGTGTCCATCTCGAAAAAGTCGGCCACACGCTCCCTTAATACCGATGGGGCAAACGGTCTAAACGATTCACGGTACTTGATCTTCAAGTTCATGACCGATTGCATTCTGGTGTTACGCGCGTCGCCCAAGATGCTTCGCCCGCCCAATGCACGGGGTCCGAACTCCATGCGTCCCTGAAACCAGCCGACAACTTTCCCTTCGGCAAGCTCGCCTGCCACTCGATCAAAAAGGATGCAGTCGTCCAGCCGCTCGTACGGAGCAGCGATCCGATTCAAGAACAGTTCGATCTCCTCATTACTGTATTTCGGGCCCAGATAACTGCCCTTCATGCGGTCAACACCGGCACACGTTCTCCGTTGATCGTCATATTGATGCCATGCGGCCAGCGCGGCGCCTAGCGCACCGCCAGCATCCCCCGCGGCCGGCTGGATCCAGATCCCCTTGAAGGGCCCCTCGCGCAAGACTCGTCCGTTTCCCACGCAATTCAGCGCCACCCCCCCAGCCATGCAGAGATACTCCAGGCCCGTCTCCCGATGGAGCGTCCGGCTGACCCGAAGCATGACCTCTTCCGTGACCTCCTGGATCGACCGGGCCAAATCCATTTCCCGCTGAGTCAGTTTGCTCTCGGGTTTTCGCGGAGGGCCGCCAAACACCTCGTCAAACTTCCGGCTCGTCATGGTGAGGCCGGTACAATAATTAAAATACTCCATATTCAAACGGAACGTTCCGTCCGGTTTCAAATCGAGCAGATGGTCGTAAATGTTCTTCACATACTTAGGCTCGCCGTATGGCGCAAGCCCCATTACTTTGTATTCCCCAGAATTCACTTTGAAACCAGTGTAGTAGGTGAACGCCGAATAGAGCAGACCGAGGGAATGGGGAAAGGGGATTTCCCATAACGGCTTGAGGGAGTTTCCTTCGCCGGTCCACGCGGAGGTGGTCGCCCATTCGCCCACGCCGTCCATACAGAGTACCACGGCTTTTTCATAGGGCGAGGGATAAAAGGCCGACGCAGCGTGCGACTCGTGATGCTCGGAAAACAACAGCTCCGGCAATGCGGTTTTCTTCCCACCTGGCACGAGCGCGAGAAACTCATTTGCCAGCTGATTTCTTAACAACAGTTTCTCTTTGAGCCACACAGGCATGGCGGCAACGAATGACTGCACCCCCCTTGGCGCAAAGGCCAAATACGTTTCGATGAGACGCTCGAACTTCACCAGAGGCTTGTCATAGAAGACGATGTATCGAAGAGCGGTCAGCCCAATGCCTGCCTCACGAAGACAATACTGCACGGCGTGGCGCGGAAATCCCGGATCGTGCTTCTTGCGGGTGAACCGCTCCTCCTGCGCGGCGGCGATGATCTCTCCCTCTCGAATGATACAGGCGGCGCTGTCATGGTAGTAGGCAGAAATTCCCAGAATATGGCTCACGACTTCCTCCTTCGGAACGGACGCTGTTCATCCATCTGAACATTCTCGTCAACAACGGTGTTCTTGTACGGACGTTCTAATAGGCTAGGATGCGCGTTGAGATAGGCAGCGACAGAGGCAGCCGCTATCTTGTGTCCTAGGCTACCAGGATGGACGAAATCTCCACGCTCTATTCGAATCTCCTTGATCGGGTGGGCACTGAACGGCTCCAACAAATCGACCACGTGAAAACGCCGGGCCGCCGCCTCTCGGGCGATTTTTTGATGGATCCATTGCCATTCATAGTGATGAAAGTCATACATCACAGGGAAAACGACCACCACAACCGGAATACGCTCCATGGCGGCGAATTCCGATATTTGCTGGAACCCTTGCACCACGTTAGCTTGCCACCTCGTGCCATGCTTGTATAGTTTTCCAAAAAAGTTCGCCTCTATCAAGCCAGGTGGATCGTCATGATCGTCGACATTCAACCTCCACAGCAGACGGTCGACCCGGTCCTTCAAGAGGTACAAGACAGCCGAAGACTTGAGCGCGGTCTTGGCACCTCATGGAATCGGAAAGTGCAACAACTTAAATTCGGCAAAATGTTTCCCCTAGCATGTTCATCTGCGGAGTAAGTTGCCCAGGGAATGTCTCTTCAAACGGCCCTTTATGGCTGAACGCAACAAAATCACCGACTACCATAATTCGGTAGGCCTGCGGGTTCTTCTGATACCGGTGCTCCACTTCGCGAAAACCGCTACTGTTGAGCGGATAGACCACTACACTCCAGCTTATCTCGCCGCAAAATACCAGCATCCGAAGCCCGGCCTCGGCCAGCGAGAAAACCGTCAGCAGCGAACCGATTAACAACGACAGATTTTTCCACATAGATCCTGCAATCCAAGATCAGACAGACAGCACTCGACTGTCGATAAACGTCCGATGCCACATCTCCAATACAAGCAGGTCCCACAGATACGTCGAGTGATCTTCACGACCCGCGCAGTGATCCGCCAACATTTCCGCCACGACCTTCGGTTGAAAATATCCGCGCTGGGACGAGCGCGGCGACAACAGCACGTCATGCGCCATATCGCGCAGATCGGTGCGGAACCAGTTCGGAAGGGGCACCCCGAATCCCATCTTCGGGCGATCCAGGATGATATCGGGCAGAATCCCCCGTAGAGCAGCCTTTAACAGTCTTTTCTTTTGGCCGCCCTGCAATTTCATCTCTGCCGGAAGCCGGGCTACGAATTCCATCAGGTAATGATCGAGCAGCGGCGAGCGGGCCTCAAGCGAATGCGCCATGGTGGCGCGGTCCATTTTGACCAAGAGATCATCGACCAGATACAGGTTGACGTCGGCATCCAGCGTCGCATCGATTCGATTGTCCGCATCGCTGGCAGCGAAGACCTGCTCGAACCGACCTTCTGGGTCATGACCCAGAGCGTGTCGGTGCCACTCAGGCTCGTAGAGCGCGTGTCGTTGAGCCGGCGAAAAGTGTCCCACCCACTTCGCATAACGTCGTGGCGGCAATTGCGCAAGGGCAGATGCTACCCGGTTGATCTTTCCGAACGGCGCAACATTCCGCACTGCCTGGGGCAGGACATCCGTGAAGCTGGCAAGGCCTTTCCATACCCAGCGAGGCAATGCCTCGCCGATCCTAGCACGGTGATTGACAACATATCGGTCGTAGCCCGCAAAACTCTCGTCTCCTCCATCCCCATTTAGCACAACCGTGACATGCTGCCGGGTCAACTGCGCGATCGCATAACTAGGGACCGCCGAGGAATCGCCGAACGGCTCATCGTAATGCCAAATGAGTTTCGGCAGAATCTCCGCGACCGGCGCCTTTACCACTAATTCAGTGTGCTCCGTACCGAATTGGTTCGCCACCATACGCGCAAACGGGCGTTCGTCGAACTTAGCATCATCGAATCCGACACAGAACGTACGCACAGGGCGGTTCATGGCTTGCGCCATACATGCGACCACCGCACTCGAATCGATGCCGCCACTTAAGAAAGCCCCGAGGGGTACATCGCTAATCAACCGCAGGCGCACGGCCTCCGCAAATCGCCACTGGAGTTCGGCGACGGCATCTTGGACCGAGACCTTCCGCTTCGGCGTGTAGTACAGCTTCCAATAACGTCCGATCTCGATCCGCCCCGCTCTGATTTCCAGCCAGTGCGCTGCGGGGAGTTTGTAAATGGATCTGAAAGCCGTGAGCGGCGCGGGAATGTACCCGAAGGCTAGGTACTGGTCGAGGGCGATAGGGTCCATTTCAACCGGCACGGCAGCGTCGGCCAGTAATGCCTTGATCTCAGAAGCGAACAGGAATTGCCGCCCATCGCTGTAGTAGAAGAGGGGTTTTTTCCCAACACGGTCGCGCGCGACAAACAACGTACGCGTCCGGGCGTTCCAAGCGGCAAAGGCGAACATGCCGCGAAAGTACTGCAGGCAATCCCGTCCATACTGTTCGTAGGCATGAACGATCACTTCGGTATCGCTGTTCGTCCGAAAGACATGGCCTTGTGCTTCGAGTTCCTTGCGCAGTTCATGGAAATTATAGATCTCGCCGTTGAAGGTGACCCAGACTGTTCCGTCTTCATTTGACATCGGTTGAGCGGCAATCGTCCGCAAATCGATAATCGACAACCGTCTGTGGGCCAAGCCTATTTCCCCCTCCACCCAGATCCCCTCCCCATCGGGACCGCGATGAGCCAGGGTGCGCACCATGGCAGCAATTTCATCCCGAGATACCGACCTTTTGGGATCTAGATAGAGCTTACCGGCAATTCCGCACATCGTCGTCCTATCTTCGTTCGCCCCGGGGTCATGCCTCGCCGTCGACGGCCTTCACCGTTCGGCCGTATCCCTTGAACCGGCCTGGCTGAGGAAGAGTCGCGACGAGGGCAGCGTACAAATCCTCGACGCGACGCAACCGATTAGAAAAAGAGAATTCTGATTCGATTCGCCGACGGCCGGCTTGCCGGAGCCGGATTCGCAATACCGGATCCTCGATGATTCTCAGAAGCGCAGCGGCCAGCCCATCGGCGTCACCCAAGGGCAGGACATAGCCAGTCTCTCCGTCCTTGACCAGCTCCTTGGCTCCGGCCACGTCGGTCGTTACGACGGGCAGTCCCATGGCCATCGCTTCAAGGATGCAGTTGGGCAACCCCTCTCGTCGCGAGCTCAACATGAAGACATCAAACGCCCCGTACACGGCCTGGAGATCGGACCGGTATCCTGGAAACATCACCTGGCGCTCGATGCCGAGTTCTCTCGCCAATCGTTCTAACTCGGCTTGTGCGTCGTCTCCACGGCCATCGCCGACCAGAATGCCTCTCGCCGCCGGATAATTGCGCGCCATCACCGCGAACGCCTTCAGCCAGGTGGACAAGTCCTTTTCGCGATTGATCCGGCCGACATACCCGACCACGGGAAAATTTTCACCGAGACCCAACTCCCGGCGGAAGCTATCCGACTCCTGATGCGGCGACCAGGCCTTCGTGTCGATGGCGTTGTGGATGACAGTGATGCGCTCAGCCGGTACACCGCCGGCCACCATCTCGGCCTTTGTCGCATGAGAGACTGCAATGAGATGATCCAAGCGGCGCATAACCGCCAAATCGAGACGGCGGTACAGCTCCCCCTTGAGGCCCAGCAACACCCATGCGTGTGCCGTCGACAGGAGACGGATCGGATGTGGGCACATCCACCGCCCAAAGAGGTAGGCGAACACATCGCTCTTGTAATCGTGTGAGTGAATGACGTTGATCTTATGCCGCAATACGATGTCGCGAAGCACCCGCAAAATCATTAGATCAAATTTTCCCCGCTCCGGGATCTCGTAGTAGGTCAATCCCTTGGCACGGGCCTTGTGCGTGATTTGAAACTCGCGGTCCCGCACGTCCCGGATGTAGGCCACGACCGGGGTTACGCGAGATTTGTCGTGTTGCTCAGCCGACAGCAAGATGGTCTTGTCTGGCCCACCTCCCCATTTATAAGTATTGCGAAGCTCCAACAGTCGTACGTCAACCATGGCCATGCCCCTGAACGGTGGACCTTCTCACAACGGCCAGAATGGACCGTACGATGCTATGGAACCAGTCCCTGAAGCGATACAGCTCATGAAACTGCGGTTTGAACCGCTGTGGGACTCCGAAGTCGTACGCGCCCGCGAAATCAGGCGCGGTCTCATTCGGAAAGCGCCGATAGTAACTATAGACGTACGCATTCGTCATCAGCAGAACGAGTGGTCTGGTCAGCGTATGTGTATCGAACGACTGCAGATCATTCACGGAACGCTCGAAAAAGAAATCGGCCTTCGAAAGAAAGAGAGCGCGTTTCTCTGCAGTCGCATGTTTGGCGGCGGCACAGAACACATTGGCCTTTCGCATGTCCTGTGCGGGCCAAGTTTCAGTAGGAATCAGGACCCGATGGAGCACTTCCATATACGGGACTTCGTGTTCCACCATCCAGGACGCGTAATGGAGAAGGCTGGCTCGGGCATATGCATACATTTCATCCAATTCACCGCGTTCGCTTTTCACGTCCAGATATTTCCCAAGGACCTGGAGAAAGACGGTGTAGGACCAACGATGTTCGATGTCGTCGAGATGGTGGAGCGCTATGTCGTCATTCGGATGGATGCAGCGCTTGATCAGCGTCTCGGCTTTGACGAGAAATCTGCGTTCACCGGTGAGGTTCCACCCGTCAAGCAGCACACTGATGGAATTGCCGCTGCCCCGTCCGGGACCATGGTAGCCCGGCGTGGCCGTCACACTGCAATATCCGGTCGGACGTCGGTCCAACCATCCCATGAATCGTGACGAACCGTCGTCCATACGGATGACCCAATCGGCCAAGGAAACGACAGCCTCTCTGGCACTGGGATCCCCCGTCAGATAGTAATAGTGGAGAAGGCCTGAGGCGTAATTGTGCTCGCAGGCCGGCCCGCCTCCATAGGAGGGAGACGCTGTCGCCTGAGGGCTGGTGATGGAGTAGGACCGATGCGTCGCAGTTCCTGCATCCGTGTAGTGATCCGTATGCCAAAACAGTCCCCCATTGAGCGCAGGCCGATCTTCATTCGTATGGTACAGATCGATATCGATAACGTGTCTAGCTAAATCCCGAGCCAGATCATACCAACGGGGGTTTCCCGATCGAGCGAATTGCACCAACGAGCCGTAGAGCACATCGTATTGATTGTTGTAGTGAGCGACGAGCAGCCGTTCAGGACTCGACTTGACGGCTTCATGGTCGGCGTACAGATCACCAAAATGTCTCCACCCATACTCATCTATTCGCTCACGCCGGGCGAAGAACGCATTTTCCCCTTCAATGACCGTATCAACAAGGCGCTCCGCCGAGCTTTCCGCGACCGAAATAGTTGCGTCGACGCGCCGAGCAGCGAGATGCGGAATCGCCTTCGTCGTTTCGTACCACTCGGGCGTCGGAGTGACGATGAGCGGCACGTGGGTCCATGCGAGCGACGCGTCTGGCTTCGAGGTCCAGTGGACAAACACGGTATGCGTTTTTTGCTCTCCTGGCTGGAGCTCAAAGACATCGCTATACTGCCGAGGAAACAGTCTGATCCTCGCGCCGCGATTCTCCGCCTCAATCGCCTTCGGGAAGTTCTCCCAGAATGCGGGAACCGCGGCCGACAGGCTAAGTGCGCCGGCCCGTATTCGGATTGTCGGAGAGGCGCGGTGCCCCTCGCTCGCTAGGACGCCATCCAGCGCGATGCGATAGCCGCGAAACGATGTCGTAACAGCCCCAAACCGGTTGACATGGTTGGCGCTTTGCCACTGTTCGCCGCCGCTCGAATCCTGATACAATTCCAACGATCGGCATCCCTGGCTACGCAACGGCTGCCTCGGATCGACGCTCAACTCAATGGACGCCACCGAACCAGGTATCAGCGCGAGGTGAAGGGTACAGTCTTTGAAATAGATCGACCGCGGATCTCCCAGGTCCCAGAGGCCACGTGGATGGACGGCAGCGCGGCTGTTTCGAATCGTCCACTCCAGCCGTACATCGCTCCGCCCAGCAAAACACGTCACCCGCGAGAAAAAGTCGGCCAGAGCCTCGCCGCCGGACCGCCGCAGCTTACCGGCGACCCACACGGTGGTGCGTAACTGGCCGGCCGTTTCAATTGCCATGTCGTCGATATACGGGAGGTACTCGATTCCTGCGCCATCCGTAACGACCAGTGCACCGCTCGGCCCTCCGCACACGTCATGCCCATCCACGACAACACCATCGAACGGTCTAAAGACGGTCTGGGACAGGACAAATTGAGCCGGCCCCGTGTCGATGGTGATCCGCTCACCGGACCATCTGACCAACATCCCAGCAAACTCACACGAGGCTTCCGCATTCCGCACGGTCCCCAAGCGGAAGCACACCTCCCCGTAGGGCTCCACGGTGGCTTGGAAATCCAATAGCACCCACTTTAGGCTACCGTCACTCCACCGGGCCAAGACTTGAGTCTGCACGGGAATCGGCCGTCCGTGCTGATCGCGCATCTGCAAGCGGGTGTCGTCCAGACAGGCACCCTTGGGCAGTGGCAACCCGACGGTCACCGGTTCCTGTACTCGTGGGATACCACCGCGTTCGATCACGCGCAACGGCACCGCAATCATCCCATCCGAAAACAATCGAGCGGATTCGACGTCGGGAGACGCGCGCATGGTGATGGCGCTCACATTCATCATCGGGCCGCCGTCATCATAGAGAGTCTGGCAGCGAGCGTCCCCGTAACGTGTCGGACGTCGAACGCGTGGAACGACGCTCGATCGACCAGGGCATCGAGAGACTCGCTATCCCAAGCCTTGTACAACTTGGCTAAGGCTTGAGCGATATCGTGAATATTGTCCGGATCAGCGACCGCCCCAAGCCGATGCTGCATCAGCAGGCGGCTGGTGGCTCCATCGAGAGGAGAAACACCGAGGATGGGTTTCCCGACCCCAATATAATCGAACAATTTTGACGGGACTTGCGTTTTTGTTCCAGGCTGCAGCAGCAGCAACGCGTCCGATCGATACAAGTAGTGCAGGCTTTCCCGATAAGGCAAGTGTCCCTGGAGTTGAACAACGTCGGAAAGGCCGGCTCCTCTCAGATAGTCTGCCAGGTTGTAGGGCAACTCCGCGGCCCCCACTAACAGAATACGCAGCTTTCTCCGCTCCATCAGGCCCCGGCTCAGGCAGAGCCGTACCGCTTCCAGAAAATTCTTGGGATCGCGTTTCCCATATAAGAAGCCGGTATGAGTTAGAGTAAAGGCATTAGTTTCGCACGGAGGTTCGGTCAAGGTCAGAACGAAGTCGTCAGGGTCGAATCCGTTGAGCATGGTCACGAATTTCTCGTCCGGCTCGTTGGGGAATCGTTCAATGAACTCCGCCCGCAATTCATATGTATTTGCGATGACCGTCGTCGCCTGCTCGATCACCTGTCGCTCAAGCCAGCCTTCGATCCGGTTTCGCACCGGCGAATACCGGAGGCGAAATGGATTTGTCATCCAGGGATCCCGAAAATCCACGATGAGCGGCTTCCCTGTCAGGCGCCTGAGGAGCAACCCAATCACCAGAGCCGTCCACGGGCGGCCGGTCGCAAAAATGACTTCGTACCCGTGACGTCGAAACGCCGAGAGTCCAGCTAAGATACCGGGCAAAATCCAACCCATTTCTTCATCGGGAATCTCAAATAGATCGGTGATTCCGTCTTTCAGACTTTGGTAAAGGCTCTTCGAAGCTCTGAACGGTACGGCTGGTGCGACCGTTCCTGCAAGAGGCGCCTCGATAGAGGCCTGCGCTTCTTGAGATACCGTCGATCTGCGACCTTGGAGGCGTCCTTTGAACTCCAAGAGCCTTGTCAACCAGCGGAGGACCCCAGTTCGGACAATCACCGAGTCGGAGGGAATCTTGGTGACCAGCGACGGATCGACCGAAAAATACGATTCATAGCTTTGCTCCTTGACCGTGAGAACGATCGGCCGCCAACCATGAGCAGGCAGATACTTGGCGAACTTCAGTAGGCGCTGGGAGCCTGCCACACCGAGGCCGCCAACTGGAGGGAAGAGATATGTCACCATCAGGACGCACTTCATCCCTTGCCCCTAGATGTTCCGCCAGGCATACGCAGGCCCCAGCCCCCTGGCAATGAAGTAGGTGAGGAAATACGCACCGAAATGGACGAAATAGCGAGGCGCACGGGATCGGATACTCAAGACAGCGGCCAGGGCCGCCAGCGGCCCGAATAATGCGATCCCCGATCCCAGTAGCCATACCGTAGACATCACACCTTGTGCGAGCGACAGAGCCAGACCGAAGAGGAGGCTGCTGAGCGCCAGCAGGAAGTAGAGCGGCAGCACCAGACTGGGGAGTTCTGACAATGTGATCCCGTGTCGAATCGCCCCAAGCAAGTTGTCTCGCCCCCGCCACAACTCCTTGCGAAAGACCTCCCATAAAGTACGCGGCTCCCCGTGGTGCCAACAGCGGACCCGCGCATCGGCCACAAGCCGATACTGTTGGCCAATGCGATAAGAAAGATCGACGTCTTCACACGTGGCCAACGATTCATCGAACCCACCGCACGAGTCGAACACGTCCCGGCGCACAAACATATTGCCCGAAGGCAACCATGTCGCGTCCGACAATGGCAGCCTGGCCTCGATTTGCTTCTGGAGAATGGTTCGCACCCATGTCGGAGGGTCGAGCGGCACGGCATGGTAGCTCCCGACCGCGCCGACTCGGGGATCGACGAAATGACGTACCGCGGTCGAAAGCCACAACGCATCCACCGTGCAGTCCGCATCGAGAAACGCCAGCACGTCTCCTTTGGCCGCGCGAGCCCCCCGGTTGCGCACGCTGGCGATGGTCCCTCCCTGATGGGAAATCACGGTCGCTCCCCACTTCCGGGCAATCCTCGACGTTTCATCGGTGGATTGATGGTCTACCACGATGACTTCCATGCGCTCACGGGGATACTCCACCCGCGCAAGGGACTCCAGCAATGCAGGCAAATGTGGCTCCTCATTCCTGGCGGGAACAATGACGGACACCATGACGTGTGACTCATCCATGGCAACGACCGATCCGCTAGTTCCTCACCTCGATAATGGCCGCCCAACAATACCGCTGTAGGAAGGGGAAAAGGGTGAGCAGAACCTTGTCGACTGCCTCAGTAGCGCGCAATGAGAGCCGGAACAACGTCTGGCTACCGGTAAGCCAGAAAATTCCTTGAGGAAAGATCGACAGCAGATGATAGCCCCGATAACGTCCTTGCTTGAACGCCCTGGTGAAATCACGGATCTGCTTCACCGTCATCGGTCGCTCCGTCGGCGTGCGCCGGTCTGGCGTCAACCACCGAAACAACCGCAAGAACACATTGTGCGCAAGCGGTTCAATAAAGAGCGCCCGCCCCCCTGGCTTCAAGACACGCGCGACTTCGGGCCCCACCAGCGAAACATCCGTGTGATGCAGGATGGAGACGCCGAGAACCAAATCGAAGCTCTTGCTGGGATAGCCAAGATGTTCGGCTGCCATGACCGCAGGGCGGATCCTCCGAGCGACGCCGACCGCCTCAGCCTCATGGAGAAGATTGTGCAGGCTTCCCGGCGAGATGTCGAAACAGTAGACATCGGCGCCCCGTTTGCCGTACTCGATGGTGCTCCAGCCTTCGCCGCAGCCGAAATCCAGAATCGTTTGTCTCTGCAATTCGCCGATCGACGCCAGATAGGCGTCCCAGATCGCATCCATCCCACCCTGCGCGTAGAAATTTGTTTCCTCTCCTTCATGGTGGTGATGGTGATGATGGGCCTTGTCGTCGTGAAACTTACGCTCGATATCGTGTCTCGCCTCGAGGGATCGAGTGTCTTCCGATGCCGGGCTTGCATGAGACATATCGGCTCCTTCACATTCCTGATCTAGCGGTGCCTACGCGCACCCGCCGTGACGCTGACCGACGCTCTTGGGTCTCACAACCGCCGGGACCCCCACCGCGATGCTGTCAGAAGGCACGGACGAGAGAACGACGGCGTTGGCTCCAATGACGCTTCGATCCCCTACCTCAATCGCGCCCAGAATCTTAGCCCCTGCCCCCACCACGACGTCACAGCCAAGCCGAGGCGCCCCGCCCCATCCGCCGCGGTCGCCCAGTGTCACGCCATGATAAATGGTGCACCGGTCGCCGATCACGGTCTCAGGATGCACCATGATGCCCCCGAAATGGTGAATGTGAAAACCTTTTCCGATTCTGGCCTGCACCGGAATCGAAATCCCCGTGGTTATTTCGATCAGGCGCTCAGCAACAAACCGGACAGGCTGCGTCGGAATACCACGTTCATAACACCATCGAAAGACTCGGTAGACGACAATCGCATGAAATCCTTGAGACAATAAGCCGCGCAGGACACCACGAACGCCACAGTCCAACTCGGATAATCTTGACAGATCAGCTTTGAAAGTTTCCCAAAAGTGGGATTTGTTGTTGGCCATCACCGTGGCGGTTTATGCTCCAGCCCTGTCACGAATATAATCCTGAAGGTGTTTTTCAGCCACAACTCTTAAGGAGGGGTGCATCACATAGAACTGCTTCCCCTCCGACATCGCCTGAGTTTTCCGTGGAAGTGGCCCCCGCTGCGCGAGCACCACCGTTTCTGCCAGCAACTGGCTTTGCAATGCACTCGATCGTCTCTTGACGGCTTGCAAATCGTCACCTCGCTCAATCGGTATGGGTTCTACTCTGATAATGTCGCCCGTATCCACCCCTGGATCAACGAAATGCACAGTGACCGCCGGCGGACGTTGTTCCAATAAGGCCCATTCGATGACGTTCATGCCCCGATAGCGGGGAAGCGCGCCTTGATGGGCGTTCAACGTGCCTATCTTTGGAATCCGCAACACCGGGGCTTTCATGATCGGGGCGCCCCCTAAAACGATAAGATCAACATTTAGTTCGGACAACAGCCGCTGGCACGCATCTCCGTTCACATCCGGGACCAGAAGCAGCTGTCCGCCTTGCGCCAAGACTGCGGACTCGAGAGTGACGACGGGATCGGCGCCCCCAACAACGTTCAACATGTCCATGCACCAACGGGTCACACGCCGGGCCAATATGACGAGCCTGCGGTCCCATGCCCACCTCATTGCGTCAGCCTGAGGAGCAGCCGCGACGACATGGACCCGCCTGACACCACGCGCATTCAGCTCCCGCAGAATGTCATAGGCGTACGTGCTATATGGCGAGCCGCACAGAATAACCGTGGTCATGACGAGCTTTTCCGAAAGAGTGTCATGGCATCTTCCTCTTGGAACAGCGCGTCCAGCGTGAACTTTGCTGCCCAATTGGGCAAGCGATACGTCATGTAGGCTCCCCACACCGGCTTCGATCCCGTAACCCCTCCACGGATATCCTCGCACTCCGTGTCAAGGGTGATCTGACTAAGGACGTAATCGTTGAGCTTCAGCATGGCGTTGAGATAGCGAACATCGCGCGTAATGTCGTAGAAGCGACCCCAGACCCGGCTGATTTGGGCGCAACCCGTCAAACATGCGAACGAGTGATCCGGCTTCCACCCCTTGCCATACGTACCTGCCAAGTGTTTCCGGATCTCGAACTTATGGAGCAGAACATCAGCGGCACGCTGTGCCACGGAAATCCATCGATCCTCTTTGAGAATCAGACCGGACTCAAGAAAGCCTTCGATTGCGTAGCCCAAGGTGTGGGTCAGCGCCGGGTCTCCAGGCTCCAGCGAGCAATGATCGAACCACCCGCTCTCGTCCTGGCAGGTGGCCGCCCATGACAAGTACCGTATGGCGGAGGCACGGATGTCGGTGTCTCCGGTCACCTGTGCCAGCATCAACATCGGCCAGGCGACCCGCGTCGAGTAGCAGTTGGGGTTGTTCTGATACACATACTGACGCCACGCTCCGTCGCTGTCCTGCTCCGCGATCAGCCAGCGGGCGCCTTTCAGAGCCGCATCGAGGTAGCAGAGGTTCTTGAAGTGCGCATAGCCCGCCACCAAACCATCGATGACCTGTCCGGTGTTGAAGACGGCGGGAACAGGCGACACCTGATCGACAAACCCCGACTGCCATGAGCCGTTTGGCAATTGGACAGATAGCTCCCAGTCAAGCATCCGTCTCGCCCGGTCGGCCCACTCCTGCTCCTTCAGGCGTCGAGCCGCCTCTAGCAATGTCGTGATCACATAGCCGGTCGTCTCCGGGTATGCCGCGCTCCATCCGGACGCAAAGGTGTAGTACCCAGACACCCCACCTCCGGCCACGACATCCTGAGCGCGGGCCAGCCACCCAAGGAGGGCACGAACAAAGTGCGGGCGGGATTGCCCCGGCGTAACGACGCTGGCCGGTCGGTCACAATAATCGCGCATCCACACCGCGAAATGACCGGGACGATAGAGTCGTTGCTCCCAGACCCTCTGAACGGCACGAACACCTGCCACTGCAGTCGCCGGCATAATCCCTTTCAGAAAGTGCCGTAGACCGCGTTTTTGTACTACGCCCAATCGAACGTGCGTTGCCACTATCTCGCCTTTGTGCGACTGAACCGTAGACCGCCCCGGTCCTAATTCCGCTCCGGAGCCCACACCATCTCCACTCGTCCGCTCAACGCCTTCACCACACCTAACAGCGCTGCGAGATTGACCAAGTAAAAATAAAACATGCCATGGGCCACACGACTTAGCCATCCTCCTCGCTCGGGAAGCACCACGGCCACCACGGCAAGCAACAGGCTACCAACAAATCCGGCGATACCGACTTGATAGAACCATCCGCTCTCCAGCGCCATGACACAGCCTGCCGCAGACGCAACAACCAGCGGCAACATGAGCCACCGGAGGACCTTATGCGACCACACTTGCCAGGCAAAGATGCCGACGCGCAATGGATTGAGCACAGTTCCCACGCTCATCACTCCTCGCCAGCTTCGGTTGACAATGCGCCGCTTCCGGCGGAACTCTTTGCGAAAATCTCCTGCAGACGGTTCAAAGCCGATCGCGGTCGGTTCGAACACGGCTCTGTACCCATCCGCAACAATTTGCAACGGAATGACCAGGTCGTTGATGGCCTCCGGCGGCAGTGGCCGGAATAATTCCCGTCGAATCGCGAAAATAGCCCCATCCCCACCTACGGTGCTACCGATCTGACTTTCCATGGTCCGGATCATCCTTTCGTAACCCCAGTAGGCATTCTCCTGGATATGCGCCGCAGAGTCCATCTCTTCCACATACCGGGAATCACCAGTCACGCATCCCACCGAGGGATCAGCAAAGTTGGTCACCAAACGCCGCACCGTATCCCGCTGGTACAGAATGTTCGCGTCGCTGAAAAGAATGATGTGCCCTTTGGCAATGTGGCATGCGGCGTTCAGCCCGACGGTTTTTCCCCCTCGCACCGGCATTCGTAGCAAGTTAACGCCGCGCGACTGGAACGACTCGACGATACGATCAGTCTGGTCCGTGGAGGCATCCGACACGACCAGAATCTCAAGCCGGTCCCTGGGATAGTCGAGAGCC
Source organism: uncultured Nitrospira sp. (assembly GCA_964445795.1). Lineage (GTDB taxonomy): Bacteria > Nitrospirota > Nitrospiria > Nitrospirales > Nitrospiraceae > Nitrospira_D. The sequence continues at coordinate 152,058 of CAYULI010000002.1, forward strand.
AGCGAGTTCTCCAGCTTGCCCCTGATCACATCGGCTTCGTTAAACGCCGAGATCACCAGCGTCACCGATGGAATGCAGTCCCTCTGCTGGACAGGTCGCTGATACACTTTCGATATCATATAGAGAATGGCGGGATAGCCGACATATACGTAACAGACTAGCCCGAACCCCGTCCATGCAACGAACGCCCCGATCGAACTCATGCAATCACCACTTTGAATTGCTCCCGCCAAATTTCAAAAACCAACAGCGCCATGATCGCTTCGGTGTAATCTTCATGTCCCGCATCGTGCGCAACCAGAATACGGTGCACACAATCCGGATCGAACAATCCACCCTGTCGCAGCCGCCCCGCGTCTAAAAGTTGGGAGACCAACGGCCGCAGTTCGCCTTTCAACCAGGCTCCCATAGGACCGCCGAATCCACGCTTCGACCTCGTCAACACAAAATCCGGCACCACGCCTTTGAGCGCGGCCTTCAACAGTCGTTTAAGAGTGACCCCCCGTACTCGATAGTGGCTGGGACAGCGGAGGACGAAATCCACGACGCGGTTGTCCAGGAAGGGAACGCGGATTTCCAACGAGGTCGCCATGCCCATCTTGTCCGTGAACAACAGGAGACTTTCGGGTAACGGTCCCTTGGCGTCCACGTAGGCGAGCCGGTCGAGAGCGGACTGCGCCGGAGCGTCTCGAAAGTATCGGATCAAGGCTTCCCCTGGATCAGCCTTCTGCCGATAGGGCTTCAAGAGCGCGCCCACCATGTCCGCCGACAGGACGGAGAGAAGACCGACATACTGTTCGCCGAGCGGCAGATGAAGGGTCTTGATCCATGCCTTGCCGTACCGAGCCAGATTTCCCCCTACCGTGCCACGGTCGGCTCGCAGCCAGTGCCCGACGAGAGTGCCCCCCGCACGGCGCCACGCCGAGGGCAACCACGCCACTGATCGATTCATCATTGGGGCAAAGTAGCGGCGATACCCGCCGAACAACTCGTCGCCGCCCACACCGGATAGCGCGACCTTTACCTCCCGATGGGCCAACTCCGAAACCAAATAGGTCAAGATGAAGGAGGTGTCCGTCAACGGCTCATCGAGCTTCTCGACCAGCCACGGCAACAAGTCGTCAATCTCCGGACGAACAATCAACGTTTCGTGCTCTGTTCCCAGCGCCCGCGCTGCAGCTTCCGCGTAGGGTGCCTCGTTATGGTATACGTGCCGCGCATCGAATCCGATGCTGTAAGTGCGTACTTTCCTATCTGACCCCTCCTGCATGAACGCGACGACGGCCGTAGAGTCTACGCCGCCGCTGAGGAATGCCCCCAGCGGCACGTCGCTGACCATTTGGTCGAGGACCGACTCCCGCAAGACCTCTCGAAGCCGTGTGCTACTCTCCTCAAACCCAAGTCCTGTGTCAGTCTGAAATTCCAAATCCCAATAGCATTCCGTCCGAACCTTTCCGCCCTCGGCGATCAACCGCCATCCGGCGGGTAGCTTTTCGATTCCGCGGAACAACGTGCGGGGGGCGGGGACAAATCCCAGGTGAAAAAATTGGGCGGCGGCATCCAGGTCCATTTGGCGCATCACCTCGGGCAGGACCAGCAGGGCCTTGATCTCCGACGCAAAAGCCAATCCGTTCGGTCCTTGCACGACATAGAGCGGTTTCGTTCCCATTCGATCGCGAGCCACCACCAACCGACCGGCGTGGGTATCCCACAATGCAAATGCAAAAATACCATTGAACTGCTGAACGCAGTCCACGCCGTATTGTTCGTACGCATGTACGATCACTTCCGTATCCGTACGCGTCTCGAATCGGTGCCCATGGGACTGCAGCCGCTGACGCAACTCGCGATAGTTGTAAATTTCTCCGTTGAACACCACTATGACCGAACCGTCTTCATTGGTGATCGGCTGGTGTCCTCCCTCCACGTCGATGATGCTGAGGCGCCGCATCGCTAATCCTGTCTGGCGATCAACGACCGCGCCTTCGTCATCCGGCCCCCGGTGGATAATGGCACCGCACATTCGACGAAGAAGCTCGGCCAGCTCATCAGAGCTTCCGGGCCGATTATAAAAACCCACGATCCCGCACATAGATCACGCAGACGGTTTCTTCAGTGGATGATCAATTGGTCAGATACTTACGGACTTGCGGTCCGATCAGCCGTGTGACGCCAACCGGCAGGTGTCGCCACACCTTTCCCGCCAGCCGATAGGCCGGGTCGTTCGAGGAAATCGTGGCATCAAAGACGCCGCGGGCCTTGAGCACTTGCCAGCAGAGCGGCGCAGGCTGAGCCCCCCATTGCCTCTTGAAGTCATAGGTGCCGGAACCGACCGTCGATCGGCCGAAGTCAAAGATAGCGCAGCCTCGTTTACATGCGTCATGAATCGCGTCCCAGTACAAGAGATTGTTCGGGCATTTTGGGAAATACTCGCGCAAGGAGGATGCCCACGGCACGCACAACCTGTCCTTAAAGTGGATCGCGATCAGCCCCCCGACGGTACGAACGCCATCCTGTACGATCGTAATTCTTACGGCGGACCCGAAGGCCGCGCAGAGTTCCTCAAAAAAGCGCTTGCCATGAACCGGTGACCCGAGATCTCGCATGTTGACCACAAAGACGTCATAAAACGCGCCCAGGAGTTCTCCTCCACCGCCCAGGGTCGTCAACCCACTCTTTTCCGCTTTCCGCACTTGGTTGCGCACTTTGGCGGGCAGCGCCGTCCAAATATGATCGGCGCCGGGGGACAAATCCAACAACATCGTCACCTTGTCCTGCCGGGAAGCGCCGAGAGAGGCGGAAGGAAGTCGGTTGCGAAGCTCTAGCACCGAGCACCGCGTCTCTCGCATGATGGCCTTTGCCCGATCAAGAAGGGCACGGGCCGCCTCGTCATCATCCGCGCACACACCGCCCTCATCGAGAAACGGCATAGAAACCAGTGCTGCCCCGCCAAGCGGGCGATTGACGACGATCAGCGGCAGCAGACCGACGAGCCGTGACCCGCGGCGCGCCATCAGATAGTAGCTGCCATGTCCGTAGGCCCGCTTGATAACCGTCTGCCAGTGAAACAGGTGGCCGATTGTGGCACCTGGAGATACGGCCACAAAGGCATCCCAGGCTTCTCGGTCCGGCGGCCTGCACAAGTCGATTTGCAGCGGCTCTGACAGCATGGCTAGAACACCAGTATCCGCCCAACTCGCCGATTAGGATACCCCCCTTAGGGGGAAGGAGGCCCCATACTTCCGAAGAACCTCAACGATTCTCTCCGATGCCCGGCCATCCCATAAAGGGGGCGGAAGCGTAGAGTGGCGGGTCGGTGTCTCCAGCACCGCAAGAGCCTCTTGGACAATTCTTTGAGGAGCGGTCCCCACGAGTCGATTCGTCCCATGAGTCACCGTGACGGGACGTTCCGTATTCTCGCGAAGCGTCAAACAGGCAATGCCGAGAGCGGTCGTTTCTTCTTGAATGCCGCCGGAATCCGTCAAAACCAGCCGTGACCCCGCTACCAGTGCCATGAAGTCCAGGTACCCCAGCGGATCCATGCAATAGATCCCCGGGCCAGTCAGGCGCCCGGTAACGAACTTTAGCGGCACCCCACGTTCTTTCAGCTGCTCAATCGCCTTTCTAGTCCGAGGATGAATCGGAAACACCACGGGTAGTCGTGCTGCGATTCTGGCAATCGCACGCAAGAGGCTGTCCAACTTGACCAGGTCATCCACATTCGAAGGCCGATGCAGCGTCATGATGCCGTACTCACATCCCTCCAATCCAAGCGTGCCGCGGATCGTTGATTGGTTCCACAACCGGCGAGACGACTCCAAAGAATCGATCATGACATTGCCGACAAAGAAGATTTTGGATTCGCTGACGCCTTCATTCAACAGATTCCGGCGTCCACTTTCCTCCGTAACGAACAGAAAGTCCGACACGGCGTCTGTGACGATCCGGTTGATCTCCTCTGGCATCGTCCGATCGAAACTTCGCAGTCCGGCCTCGACATGCGCCACGGGGATGAGCAACTTCGCCGCGGTGAGCGAAGCGGCGAGCGTTGAGTTCACATCACCCACGACGAGAACCACATCGGGCCGCTCGCGCACCAAGACGGGTTCAAGGCGCTTCATCACCTCCGCCGTTTGCGCCGCATGGGAGCCGGAACCGACATCGAGCGAGACATCCGGAAGCGGAATGCGCAAGTCCTCGAAGAAACGGCCCGCCATCGCGACGTCGTAATGCTGTCCCGTATGGACCAGGAGCGCCGTGATATCATTGTGCTTCCGCATTTCGCGAATCAGCGGAGCTATTTTCATGAAGTTGGGACGGGCCCCCACAACGTTGACAATCTTCATTTATCCTGCCTAATGAACGGTTGGTGGATACGAATCGTCGCGCAGCCCTGTGATCGGGGACAACTGGTCAAATCGCCGTATATAGTCCGCCCCTAACCGCTCGCACAGCGATCGAGCGATTCGAGACACCAGCAAACCCCAATCATGGCTCCGTGCGATTGTGCGGCGGAGTTCAACTTGCTGCGGGCGGTTCGCCTCGGGGGCGAGCGCATCTGCGATCGCGGCCGACCACTCATCGTCCGTCGTACACAGCCGCACCGCGCTCCGGAACTCCTCTAGTGCAGGTAAAGTTGTGCCGACGACCGGACGACCTCCCGCCAGGTATTCGTGCAGCTTTAACGGGTAAATGTACTTCGTGTAGTCGTTCGCCACGTAGCACAGCAGGCAGACGTCGATATGTTGTGTATAGGCCGGAAGAGACGGAATGGGCTTCGCACCGAGATAGAACACATTCTCCAATCGGAACAATTCCTCACAGCGTGAAGCATCCTCGCCCAAGAACCCGATGGGACCGACGAACACCCAGGACCATTGACGATGCCGCTTGGCAAGCGACAGCAGTAGCGGGAAATCCATTTGTGTTTTGATTTTTCCGACATAGCCGATCCTCGGATGCGAAATGGCTCGCAGATCGATCGGTTCATCCTGGCGAGCGGCGTAGGCCGCATAATCTACGCCGTTGGGCACATAGAGCGTCTGAGGGTTAAGATGTCCTTTTTTCTGCAAGAGAGCGCGCGAATGCACAAAGACCTGATCCACAGCTGCGATCACTGCAGCTTCACGGGCATCCAGCTCTTGTTCGACCGGCGCGAACGAATATTCGTCGTCGATATGGTAAACACTGGCGTCATGCGGCACGGTCGTCAGCGCATCCGCATACTCAGGTCTCCACAAATACACCACCGTCTTCGTGCATCCTGCGGAACGGAGAAGGCTGGCGGCTCGCCGTACACGAGTTCGCGCCGTCAAGCGGGACAGACATCGAGGACGGTAGAACCTGGGCAGCCAGAATTCTTGTCGTTGAATGATCAGCCCATCTCTCCCATCCGCCTGTCCATGCACCTCTGAAGAAGATCGCCTGTCGAACCACACCGTCCGCCATTCCTGACTGGGATCGAGCCACAGAACGTGAAAGTAACGCGACAGCCTCGTCAAGACGTGGTGGCGGACCTGCCAAGGACCGCCCCAGGCTTCGGGAACGAAAGCCATCACGCCGACATCCGGCAGCAGCGGCGACGCCTTCTCAAGCATGGCGGACTGAGCAATCATGAACGGTCGAAACCTCGTTTTCCCCACCGCACAATACACTCCTAGTCTTGTCCCAACACCACGGAACGAATGCTGGCCATGCATTGTTCTAAATCAAAATGCTGCTCGACAAGCTTCCTAGCCTCTTGGCCCATTCGGAGGCGCAGATCAGGATCGGTGAACAAACTCATCGCGGCTTCGGCCACCCGTTGAGGCGATCCAGTTGGAATGAGCAATCCGTTGACGCCATGCTGGATAATCTCGTCATGGCCAGGAATATCGGTTGCAATACAGGGCAGTTGGCATCCCATCGCTTCCACAAGGCTGAGCCCAAAACCTTCCTTCTCGGACGTGGACACATAAATATCAGCCGCCCTGAGATACGGGCTGATATCTCCCTTGAATCCGAGGAAATGCACATGTCGATCCAACCCCAACCGGGCACATTGCGTGCGCAGCACCGACTCCATAAGGCCGCTACCGATAATCCAACATTTCCATGCATACATTCCTTTAGGTATCTTGTCCAGTCCATCGAGCAAGACATCCACCCGCTTCCGCGGCGACAGCCGACAAGCGCATACGAGAACGACATCGGCGTCCCTCACCCCCTGACTGACTCGGATTTGCTGCCGCTTCACGGCGTCAGGGCTAAATCGTTTCAGATCCACGCCATTCAAAATGGTGATCGTTTTCGAAGGGGGGGACCGATACTCATCCACCAATCTCTTGCGGACTCCGTCACTGACGCAAATGATCCGGGTACACAAGCGTCCCTCCAGGCGCTTCTTGAAAAGAAATCGGCCACGCCAGCCCCACGTATTTCTGAAAGCGGCCAATACGCCTCGACCAACCACCTCTGGAGGAACTGGTTCGGCGAGAAGATGTTCGATGGCGACTACATGTCGCGCCCCGGATAGCCTCGCTGCAGCATACGTATGAATAGCGAAGTCTTCCGACCATCCTTTCACCAGCACGACGGTATCGGGTCGTATACGGAGCAAGGCGCTCCAATAGGCTAGAAACCCTCGTGGTTCACCTCCCTGCTTCGCGATCACACTGACATTCGGCTGGTTGTCAAAGAATTTCGTGTAAAAATCGGTGCCATAACACAGGATGGTTACGCGGATGGTAGGATTCTCGATTCTTCGTACAAGCTCCTGCAGGTGCTTTTCAGCACCGCCGTATTCCAGCGTCTTGATTATGAACACGATTCGCTTCGATACGGACGACATGCGGTCCAAGCCCCCTCCGCCGATGAGCTTTGCGAGGGCCTGATGAAATTCTCAGCCCCCGCTCATGCTCTGCATGATGCGTCCGGCGACACAGGCGGCCACTGCGTTATTGCCGTGGGCTGAATAGTGCCCGTGGCCTCCTTGAACAAACCGATCGGAGCTTGGAACCTCCATGAGGCAAGGGGTGGGATCAATATAAGGCTCGCCCACTGCCTCCAGGAGAAGTTTCCCAAGCGTCGATTGGCCGCCGCCAGGAGAAAAATCCCCAGAAGATGATGGGAGGTAAAGAAGGAGGGCTCTACTCGCCTCCTTCTTCACGTACCCAAGAAACTCGCCTATGATCTCCCGATTAAGGGCCACCAAAAGCCCCTCGCTCTGGCCATTGTTCAGTCTCGACCACCGCGGGAAGCGAGCCTGCACAAACCTCACAAAGTCGGAATGATGCATCCAGTCTCGCTCCCATTCGAACCCTCGGTAGCCGACATCGTACGCAAGGAAAGGCAGGTCGGTGATGCGGACAGCAGAAAAGATCTGTTCAGGCCGGATGGTCGGCGTATTGATGAGTTGCAAACCCGTTGGAGTCTGGACAAAGCGCGGTTTCGAAAACGGGAGATCCCATTCCGGAAACATAAGGAAGGGATAGATCATTGTCGCGCGAACGACATCGTTTGAAATAAAACCGAAGATCACGATGTCTGGTTTCCACAGGCGCACATCGCGCATATATCGGAGATACATCTGGTCGATCCCATAGCCAGGGACTCCGAAATTGACCACTTGAAAGCGATCGTGCAGGAGACGTTCAAGGCGCGCCCCCCAGGTTTCGTCATAAGACACTTCTTCTCCAAACGTGAACGAGTCTCCTACCAAGGCGATGAGTTTCTTGTTCTGGTCTCTTTCGATCGTCTCCCCGACATGCCGAGTACGAACGCCGTTTCGGCCTGAGCGATACAGGCCATTGGAGCTCTGCCGCCCATCAGCCACCAGCCATCCCAGTTGCGCATCATAGACGAGATAGCTCAGGTCCCCCGATGCCCTGTCCCAGACACGTTGATAATACTGCCTCGTCCGTTTCCAGTCCTTTGGAATCAACAGTAGCCCTGCGACCCGCTCGCCCGCCGCCGTTTCGCTTTTGGCCAATCGCACCATCGCCTCAACCCCTGCAGCCACAATGAGTGCGGAAAGCGCATTCGCCATCAGGGTGAGACAAATCGTTTTGCGCTCCTCGGCCCAACTTTTTCTGAGTATGAGGATCAGAGCCGCTGCAGAACTAGCGATCCCCATTCCGCCGATGACGAAAGCAACTCCGGGGTTTGAGGTAAGAAATATTACCCAGGAAGCCTGATCTTTCTTATAAAGGGCGATGAGAACAAGGCACAGACTCACCTCTCCAAAAAGAAGGGCTCCAACGAGCGGCCACCCGACGAGACGGCCTTGTGTGATTCGACCCAGCGCAACAGGCATTCGTTCGTTCTACATGGGAGGTGGAATCGGACACCACACCACAGACAAGTCCATCAGCGAGACACGGCGTTGCCAAGGCGGTGCACGGCATACTGACTCTCGAGTACACGCGCCACTATCTCATGGCCTTCCGGCGTCCAATGTTCATCACGATCATAATAATGATCAGCAGTCAGATGATCTTTCAGCGTTGCAAAGCGGATCCCAACTCGGTCGCAGATCGCCCGTATCCTGCGATCCGGGAAGTCAGGATCGACGGAGTCCTTAAACGCGCGCGCCTTGCAGAGTTGCTCCATGCGGCTTCGACTGAGGGTCACGACAGCGGGAACGACCATCACGACCAGCGTCGCCTCCACTTCCCGGCAAATGTCCGCTCCCGCTCGTATCAAGTACTCGCATGCCGCGTAGGCCCGCTGCGCAAACGGAGTCTCGCAATGCAAGGCCGGAAGCACAGCATAATGACGTCTGAATTTAAGCGCTTCGCTGACGCGCCACTTCGAGGGAGACAGATGTCGCGTGACAATCTCCCACTCGCCTGCATCAGCTGATCGCCTCACAAATGGCACTCGGTATCCATCCGCTTCTGGTGAGATATTGTCCGCGAGATCATTCCCCACAAAGACGAACCACACGACAAGCTTGCCTTTCAACTGTGGGGAAATCTGCTTCATTAAAAGCAGCTCTTGGACGAGGTTGTATCCCGGAACCCCTACCGCTTTGATTGCCACCGCCTTACAGCGTTGGCTGAACGTCTTGTGATGATCGGTCCCATATCCCCAGGCATGAGAATCGCCGACGACGACTATGTCACTTTCATCGATCGTCCGCGTGCCGGCCCATCCATGCCGGTCCGTCTTCACGTGAAACACTTCTCCCCGTTCTTCCAGCACATAGCAGTCCAGATTGCCCTTGGCTCTCCATCCCAGCACCGAATCGAACTCAAAGAGTTCTGGCCACGTCTTGATCGCCGGCTCCAGCACGCGGCCGACACGCATGGTCAACCAGGCTATTCCGACCAAAGGCAGACCGAGCACCAGCAGAGGCGCCAGCGCCACCATTCCGAGCAACGCGGCAAAGAAGGCAAGGGCGATGCGTATCAAAGGATATGCTCCATCAGAATAACGTATAGATATTCGCCGGAAAACTTCTCTCTTCCTCGGGCTCGAGGGCGGACAGCAGAACAAGGAAAGGCAGCAGCATGACGGCCCATCCGTTGCCCGACTCGCGAGCCCACGCGATGTAAGTCGCCATCCACCGCGGATGCTCAGCCTCTTGCCTTCCCTCGAACTCGCTGTCGAATTCCTCGGCCGGCGTTGAACTCCTTGACAACCACATGGAACCTGTCGGTCGGGGGGCTACCGGAAGCTTCGATCCAGCCCGGCCCACCGCGGCAAACACGAGGAAGAAGCACACCAATTTGAGGCAGAACCTCAGCAGTCGTCCATAATATTCGAAACAGTGATACATGGTGGCATACGGCCTTTTCGCGATTTGGGGATACAGATACCCGAACAGCGCAACGGCAAGCATCCCGGTCACAAAGACCACCGTCGTAGCGATAGACGCCGACCAAAGGCCGGCGAGGAGAGCACCGGCAGTGCTCAATACGAGGCACAGGCTAATCCAGAAGCTCCGGAGGTAGGCCCGCCGAGGATACCGCGTAAGAATCATGACGTCCTAATCGAGCGCATATTGTGATTTATATGATTCAGCGTCCTGCAATGTCCTGTTCGACTGTTGATCCTTCCATAAGACATAGTTTTCGAGAACCAAACAGTCCATATCCGTCGCCATAAAACATCGATACGCATCTTCCGGCGTACAGACGATCGGTTCGCCCCGGATATTGAAACTCGTGTTGACCACGACGGGACAGCCGGTATCCTCATAAAATCTCCTCATCAGGCGGTGGAATCGTCCGTGCCGTTCCTCATCGACCGTTTGGATCCGTGCGGAATAGTCCACATGAGTGATCGCCGGCAAGCTGGAACGCGGCACGGCCACACGCACGCGCAAGTCCGGATCCTCCATCATGAGCCGCCGCTCTTCTTCGTTGAGCTGCCGCCGCCATTCGGTTCGGACGGGAGCCACCAGGAGCATGTACGGGCTTTCCTGGCCCGCCTTCATCTCGAACACCCGATGGACATGGTCCCTGAGTACACAGGGCGCAAACGGGCGGAACGATTCCCGAAACTTGATCTTGACGTTCATGACCTGCTGCATGCGCGGCGAGCGCGGGTCGCCGATGATGCTGCGGGCGCCCAACGCCCGGGGGCCGAACTCCATGCGCCCGTGAAACCAGCCGACCACCTTTTCCTGCGCCAACTCCTTCGATACGGTCGCCAGGAGTTCCGCCTCGTCCGGATAGTATTGGTACGAAGCGCCGACGGAATCCAAATAGAGACCGATTTCGTCGTTTCGGAATGAAGGTCCGAGTAGGGACCCCCGCTGACTGTCGCGCCCCTCCTGCACAGTACGTGGACGGTCGAGTACGTGATGCCACACCAGAAACGCGGCTCCCACGGCTCCTCCGGAGTCCCCAGCGGCGGGCTGAATCCACACGTTCTCGAATGGGCCGGTTCGCAACAACTTGCCGTTGGCAACACAATTCAGTGCGACTCCGCCTGCCAGGCAAAGGTTCTTCATACCGGTCGACCGTTGCGCATGGCGTGCGGCTCGCAAGACGACTTCCTCACAGACCGCCTGAATGGACGCCGCGATATCCATTTCCCGCTGAGTAATCTGGCTTTCCTGCTCGCGCGGCGGCGCGCCGAACAACTCATGAAACTTCGGGGAGGTCATCGTAAGCCCCTGACAATAGCGGAAGTAGTCCATGTTGAGCCAAATCGACCCATCATCGTAGATCTTGAGCAGATGATCCAAGATCAAAGCCACGTACTTGGGTTCCCCATAGGGAGCCAGTCCCATCATCTTGTATTCGCCCGAGTTGACCTTGAAGCCCGTGTAGTACGTAAATGCGGAATAGAGCATCCCCAGCGAGTGGGGAAACCGCATTTCGTGCGTGAGCGTGACACGAGCACCGCGGCCGACTCCGATCGAGCTCGTTCCCCACCCTCCCACGGCATCCAACGTAAGCACGGCCGCATCCTGGAAGGGGGACGGGAAGAAGGCGCTTGCCGCATGAGATTCGTGATGATCGCTAAAATAGAGGCGCCCCTGGAATGTACTTCCTAGTCCATCGAGCAACTCCTGTTTGGTTCTCAACTTGTGCCGCGCCCAAATTGAAATGGACTGCCGGAAGGACGCAAACCCTTCCGGCGCAAAGGCCAGATAGGTTTCCAGCAACCGCTCGAATTTGGGATAGGGCTTCTCATAAAACACGGCGTGCTGCACCTCGGCCATCCCGATGCCCGCCTCCTCCAAGCAATAGGCAATCGCTTCCTTTGGAAAGCTGGGATCGTGCTTACGCCTGGTAAAGCGTTCTTCCTGGGCCGCCGCTACGATTTCGCCGTCGCGAAGCAGCGCGGCGGCCGAATCATGATAGAACGCTGAGATGCCGAGGACGTACGTGGTCATACTGAAGAATCCTTCTAGAGATCGCCCTTCTTGAACGCATCAATTATATAGTGCGAGGTGCGCGCCGCCAGCGCCATCAGCGTCAAAGTGGGATGGGCGGCTCCCGCAGTGACGAAAGTGCTGGCGTCCGCGATAAACAAGTTGGGAACGTCGTGGGCTCTCCCCCATCGGTCGACCACCGCTCTCCGCGGATCCTGTCCCATTCGACAGGTCCCCATATAATGGGTTGACGCACCAGGCTGATGGGACCATTCAGACAACACCTCTTTCACCTCCATAGCCGTCAGAATCTCTCGAACGCTCTGCCTCATTGCCTTGATCACGTAGAGATCATTGTCTCTTGCTTCGCTCAAGATTTTTGGAACGGGAAGGCCGAAGCGATCCGTTACACTTGGATCGAGCACAACCTGGTTGCGGATATCTGGTAGCTGTTCACCTTGTGCAAAGATCGATAGCTCATGACCAAATCTGCGCTTCATCGCGGCCTTGTGGGTTGAACCCCAACCGCCGATTCGTCGTGCCAGCGCAATCGGCCAACTACCGCAGGTTGAAACTTCCAAAAGCCATCCCCGCGCAAAGGAATTCCTGGGATTGGTCTCGTAAAAATCCTGCACCATGGCCGACACCGGAACCCCTTTCCACCCCTCTACAGGCTGCTCAGACCTGGCAAGAATCCCGGCATCCAGATGCTCAAGCAAATACTTCCCCACCAAACCACTCGAATTGGCGAGACCGTCCGGACAACGACTGGAACGGCTGAGCAACAACAGCCGTGGCGTTTCGATCGCATTAGCGGCCAGCACCACGGCACGAGCCTCGGCCCGATGTTCGACCTTGTTGTTGTCGAAATAAATCACACCGCGTGCCTTCCCTTCCGTATCATGCTCAATTGCTCGAACGACACACTCTGTTCTGATTTCCACCTTACCCGTCCGCTCCGCCTTGTGCACGTAGGTCACATCCGCACTCGCTTTGGCCTTGATGCGGCACCCGTACATGCACGCGCCCGCCTCGATGCACGCCTGCCGCCCCTCCCACGGGAGGGTCGGCATCGCAAGGGCCGGTATATATGGATGAAGGCCCAATCGACGGGCACCAAAGGAAAATAACCGGCCTGCCTTCGTCATCGGGTGAGGCGGAGTCGGAAAAGGCCGGCTCCGCGGAGAATCGAACGGATTTGCCTCGCTGGCCCCAGGGCCGGACACGCCTAGCTCGTATTCAACCTTGACATAGTAAGGTTCTATCTCTTCATACGTGAGGGGCCAATCGTCTGCTACCGCATCCAAAGATCGAACCTTGAAGTCCGACGCATGGAGACGAGGCGAGACCCCCCAACTGACGAGCGTAGTCCCCCCGACGCCTCTGACATGATGGTAGCGGAAACCTCCAGGACCTGCCGTATAGGCCTCGTCATCCGGCGAGCGAAACGGGTCCGCGGCATTGAGTGGAAACTCCCGTCGGTCCGACCGGTATTCTGCTTCCGCGTTCGTACGACGGCCGGCTTCCAACACCACGACGGACAGCCCGGCTTCAGCTAATTCTTTGGCTACCACGCTCCCGCCCGCGCCGCATCCCACGACGACGACGCTGGAAGACTCTTTGGAGCGCACTGGAACGTAGGTCATGGCTGGTACAGGCTCAGTGAGAAATAGAATGGCGGATCTTCTTCAGCATCCGGATGCCGTGCGATGGGACCACCGTTTTCGCCAACATTTTCCAATACAGGCTCGCTCCGAACAGATTCGGGAATTCCACACTCATGCTGCACAGAAAGCGGCGCACATCGCTTCTCGCCGCTCCCTCGTCAAGCATGCAGTCGGCTTGGAAAGCCACCCGTTCCGCCGTCTGCCTCCGAAGCATCTTTCGAAGATCCCTGACATCAGGGATGTCTTTTCCGTAGCGATCCAAGATATTCTTTTTACACCGTAGTTGCTCGCGGAGATGGCTGGGCGATACCCCCGTCTTTCCTCCGACAAGAAACTGACTTGTGAGCGTCTGGGCGTGCGCTCGCCACATCACTAATGGAGCGGCCAAATAGGCGACATCGTAATAGACCGCGATTCTCATCCAATACTCGTAGTCATCGGTGTGCTTCAGTGTTTCATCAAAACCGCCCAGTCTCTCCAGACACTCACGCCGGAAAAGAACGGATACGGGGTTCACTTCGCAAAACCCCTCCAGCATCCTCCGAAGAAACACTCCTCCTGGTTCGACGGCATCGGCGTCGCGTTCGAGCCCGTGGCCTTTGTTCGTAGTGGCCTGAATAACGTTTCCGTTTTCATCGATGATATGAAAGCGCGAATGCACCAGCCCGACCCGCATATGGCTCCGCAGCACTTCGACTTTCCGCGCGAGGTTGTCCGGGAGCATCAAGTCGTCATCCGGGCACAGCGCAATAAACTCCCCTCGCGCCATCGCGAAGCAGCGATTGATATTCGGGACCGCACCGACATCGCGGGCGTTCTTCACGTACACAATCCGTGGATCGCCGAATGAACGAACAACCGATTCGGTATCGTCGACCGACGCATTGTCGGAGACAATGATTTCCAAATCACGCAGCGTCTGCGACAAGACGCTGGCGAGCGCTTCTCGCAGCATCGTCGCCCG
>CAYULI010000003.1:0-13932 GCA_964445795.1 uncultured Nitrospira sp.
GTTCCGCCGTGACCTTGGCCTCGAGCTGTGTGCCCATTTCGTTGAACGCCCGCGCTAACTGCCCCACTTCGTCCTGCGCGGCCACCTCGCACCGGGCGGTGAGGTCGCCGTTCGCCAGCGTATTCACGGCTGATTGGAGTTTTTGGAGCGGCTTCAGGACCTGCAGCCGGATACTCGCAAAAAGCAGCAGTCCCATCACGATCGCCGAGGAAGCAGCCACTCCATAGAGGACGTTGATGTTGTGGTCGACCCGAGCCACGGCCTGGGTCAGGGGAATCGAGACCGATACGGCGCCGACCATCTCGCCCAGCTTCTTGTCAGTGTGACAACTGATGCAGGCCTGATTCTGCACGATGTCCGGGGTCATGCGACGAAACGTCAGCACACCGTTGACTGGCTCAACCGTGAATGCTTCCTTTTCCCCCGCAGCCAGCGCCTTGATCGCCTGCTCCTCGAACCCTGGCGCCGGTCTGTTGGCCGGATTGATCGGCGTGTCGCTGATGACCCGCGCGTTGAAGATCCCTTCTTTGGCGAGCGATTCGGCCATCTCTCGGGTGGCGGTGGCCGGCAAGGGGACGGTGTCGGGCGCGCGATGGTCCTGGGCGACCTTGATCTTGCCCTCCCCGGCGGTCTTGATCTTGGCCACATACTCGTTGGCCAGATAGGCCCGGCTCACTTCGATCTGTCGTTGAATCACGATGCTGCGGTTCCGAACGAGGTCCAGCATGTCGGCCCGCATCTGGCCGTTGAGCCACCACACAAGTCCCCCCATCGTCGCGAGGATCGTGACACTGGCAACCAAAAGCAGTTTGCTGGCAAGAGAGAGCGAAGCCCAGAGCCGTTTCATATCGAAGATCCTCCTGGTTGGGAGCCTGTGTCGGCGACCGTCCATAGTATGTATCCATTTCGGTACAGCCCTACACTTTCTTTAGTCGCCGGCCGGCATGGACAGATGGCTAGGGGGTCGTGGAACCGGTTTCCTTGACGGCCGGCTCGAGCAGCAGCCGGTCGAGGTCCAGCAGTGACACCAGCTTGTCGCCGGACTTGGCCAGGCACGTCACATAAGTCTGATCCACTCGGTGGCCGAACGCCGGCGCGGGCTGTATCTCATGCTGATTGATCGTGAGGACGTCAGACACGGCGTCCACCACGAGCCCCGTTACCTTGTCCCGCACGACGACGACGATGATGACGGTGAACGTGGTGTACTCGATCGTCGGCATCCCGAATAGGGTCCGCAATTCGACGATCGGGACGATCGTGCCGCGGAGATTCAGGACCCCTTTGATATGAGGCGGCGTGTTGGGAATCTTGGTGACAGCCGTGTAGCCCTTGATCTCCTGCACACGCAGAATGTCCACGCCGTAGAGCTCGTCGCCCAGACTGAACGTCAAGAATTGGCTGCCGTCGGTGACGATCCCAATCTGCTGATTAACATTGTTGACCATCGTTTCCGTCATTGCCGTCATGTGATGCCCCTCCTTCATGTTAGACGACGATGTCGTCGCGGGAAGCGCATACCGGACTCGTCGGAGTCGCTCGATCCGTCACCACGCGCCACGTACGACGTTGTCGCGTTCGTCATGCCCCCACCGGGGCCCCGTTCCTGGCGAGTTCCAGCAGACCCCGCACATCCAAGATGAACCCGACCCTTCCGTCCCCCAAAATCGTGGCCCCGGCGATTCCCTCCACCTTGTGGAAGTTCTGCTCCATACTCTTGATGACGACCTGTTGTTGCCCTACGATCTCGTCGACCATCACGGCGACTCGCTCGCCCTCCGCCTCCAGGATCAATACGATCGCGTCGCCTGGTGCCGTATGCTCGGGTTTCAAGGAGAAGGTTTCATACAGCCGGATCATTGGGAGGTACGTGCCGCGAACATTCACGAGTTCACCTTTCCCGAGCATGGTCTTGATCGAACCGGCAGCGGGTTGGAGCGATTCGAGGATGGACAACAGAGGGACGATGTAGGTTTCGTCGCCGACCCTGACGGTCATTCCGTCGATGATGGCGAGCGTGAGCGGAAGCTTGAGCGTGAAGGTGGTCCCTTTCCCGGGAGTCGTCTTGATGGCGACGGTTCCGCCCAGCCCCTCGATGTTGCGCTTCACGACGTCCATCCCCACTCCGCGTCCGGAGACGTCCGTGACCTTGTCTGCTGTGGAGAATCCAGGCTTGAAGATCAGGGCCCAGATTTGGTCGTCCGTGAGCTTATCGGATTCCGAGACCAGGCCCTGCTTGATCGCCTTGGCGAGGATCTTCTCCCGGTTCAATCCCCGTCCGTCGTCTTCAACGGTGATGCAGATGTTGCCGCCCTCGTGAAAGGCGTTCAGGCGGATGGTGCCGAGTTCCGGCTTGTTGTTGGCAAGACGCTCTTCCGGAGGCTCCAGGCCATGATCGGCGGAATTCCTGACGAGGTGCGTCAACGGATCGCCGATGGCTTCGATCACCGTCTTGTCCAGCTCGGTCTCCTCGCCGGACAGTACGAGCTGAATCTTCTTGCCCGCTTTGGCCGACAGATCGCGGACCAGCCGTGGGAATCGGCTGAATGCGGTCCCGATCGGCAACATGCGGATGCCCATGACCCGTTCTTGAATCTCTCGCGTGTTCCGTTCCAGTTGCGTGATCCGTTCCAGTAGGACCGGCAACTGGCTCATGTCGAACCGCGATCCGAGATCACTCAGCATGGACTGCGTAATGACCAGCTCCCCGACCAGATTGATCAGCTTGTCGATCTTGGCCGTATCCACGCGGATGGATGTCGTGTCGGCCTTCTTCGATTGAGCCGCGACCTCTTGCTGTTTCTGTTTTTGTAACGCCTGTTCGACCTGTTCCGGAGTGACGGCCCGTTGCTCGACGAGGATCTCGCCGACTCGTTTCTGCTGCGAGAGCGCCTTATCCAGCGTCTCGCGGGAGACTGCTCCGCTCTCGACGAGGATTTCGCCGAGGGGCTTGGGCTCGGGGCTCTGGTCCCCTTCTTCGCGTTTCGCGTGGGACCTGCCCCCTTGCTCAAGGGATCGGGAGTCGATCGGAAGGATTTCTGACCCCGAGGTCTCCATCTGTTCGATCGTGAGCACGCTGTCTTCGCGGACGAATTCGAACACCCCGTCCACGACCGACCGGTCTTTCGCGGTGTCCAGTTTCGCCGTCCAGGTGAGATAGCATCGTTCCGGATCCATCTCCGTCAAGTCCGGCAGCTTGGACGTATCGACAGTGACGTGCGACAACGTTCCCAGGCTCCCGAGTTCCCTGAAAATTTGGAGGGGATCGAGGCCGCGCTGGAACAACCAGGCCGGCGGCGTCCAGGAGATGGAATACCGCCGGAGCGGCGACGGGCTTGAGGCAAGGGGCGAAGGCGACGTCCGTTCCGCACCTCTCCTCTCCTGTTCCGTGACCCGCGCCGTTTCCCCGGAGGACTGAGAGGCGGTCAGTTCGGCCGTGAGCCGCTGGACTGATTCGTCGTCGACCGGGGAGCCGGTTTTGGCTGCATCGATCAAGGTTTTCAAGCAGTCCGTGGATTTCAGCAGGAGATCGGCGATCGGCGGGGTGACGACTTTTTGGCCGTTGCGTAGCAGGTCGAGCAAGGTTTCCATCTTATGGGTGAACTGGGCGACGGCGTTGAAGCCGAACATGCCGCTGGTTCCCTTGATGGAATGCGCCGAGCGGAAGATCTTATTCAGGAGGTCCAGATCGTCCGGCCGCCGCTCGAGTGCCAGCAGTCCTTCTTCGACGATGGCGAGATGCTCGGCGGCTTCTTCGAAGAACGCGTCCTGGAATTGCGAGAAATCGGAGCTCATTCGTGTCCTCGTCGTTCGTGAAGCGTCGTTCCTAAGCCCATCTTCATGCCGGCAGGACTTTGGCGATGGTTTTCAGCATCACTTCGGGATTGAACGGCTTACAGATCCATCCGGTGGCTCCCGCTTGTTTGCCGGCCTGCTTCTTGTCTTCAGCCGATTCCGTGGTGAGCATCAAGATCGGGGTGAACTTGAACTCGGCCAGCTTGCGCAGCTCTCTGATGAGAGTGATCCCGTCCATCTCCGGCATATTGAGGTCGGTGACGACGATGTCCACCTTGGGTCCGCCGGCCACTTTCTTGATGGCATCGTGTCCATGCTCGGCTTCTACGACCTGGAAGCCGGCATTGGTGAGAGTGAACGCCACCATCTGCCGCATGGTGGGTGAATCGTCGACGACTAGTGCGGTCTTGGCCATCTCCAGCTCCCCATGTCCATGAAACGCGCAGTCTTCCCTACGATGAGAACAACGTGACCGAATTCTGTTCGTCTCCAGGCGATTCGGCCCGGGGCGGCATGTCGGGCGCACGTCCCGTCGCCGCGGCATGAATCCGCCGTTCCGCCTCCATGGTGTAACTCCCTTCAAGCTCCTTGAGTAGGGAGAGGCTGTCCTCCAGGTCCTCGGCCGGTCTGTTTTCGATCAGGTGTTGGAAGTGATTGCGCAGCTGCGTCAAGGCCACTTTGACGTGCTCGAGTTTTTGCCGGGTGATGTCTTGAAATTGTAACGCCATGACGATCTGTGCAATGTCGTTCGATAACTCGTCGGCCTGTTGTTTGGCGATCTGTGCCGAAACGCGGAGTTCCTCGTCGTGACCGGCGTCCGTCCGTCGTTCGGAGGCGCGGCCCATGATCGCCGTAACGTCGTCGGCTTGGCGGCTCGCCCGTTGTGCGATGGTCTGCAGCTTGGTCATGAGATTCAGGGCCGCCGCTTCCGTTTGCTCCGTGACGGCCGTCATCTGCTTGATCAGAACCGGAATCAGCGGCATCGCGCAGGCGGCGAACGATTTCCACGCCCGGCACGGATCGTCTGCCATCTATTCACTCAACGGCTCAGTAAACCCGAGATCCTTTAGTTTCCGGCTGAGATCATCGGAGATGTGCGTGACCAGAAGGCGCCCGGACTTTCTGGCTGCCCACATCAGTTGAATGGCTGCGGTATCGATCCGCTTGACTCCGGCCAGGTCCAGACACACCAACCCCTCGTAAGACAGCAATTTGATCAGCGATTCCTTGAACGCGGCCGCCTCGAAGATCGTGAGGTCGCCGGTCGGCGCGCATAATTTTGAGTGGTCGCTCATCGGGGTCGTTCCTGTCGTCCGGTTCTGTGGTCGATCCTGCCCTGTCGCACACCGGCCAGTCTCGCCCGGTATCGGTCGATCAGCGGCGATACTTGAGGGACCGACCGTTCTGCCGTCACGTCAGGGAGCGGGGACGGATCGCTCGTACGTCGATCCCGCGGCGGGGTGTTCCGGGATGGTATAGGCCTCCGTGAGCGTGACGTCCTGGTCTGTCTCGGGTTCCGCCTTCAGGCCGTTCATGACCGGAGACTGGGAGCGGGGCGCATCGTCCATGATGATGACCTCGACCCTCCGGTTCTTGGCCCGCTGTTCCGGCGTGAGGTTCGGAGTGAGCGGACGGGAATCGGCGTATCCCAGCGCGGCCAGGTGTGTGGACGGAACGCCGTACAATTCATTGAGTACCCGGACGACCATGACGGCGCGTGTTGCGGACAGCTCCCAATTCGAGGGGAATTGAGCCGTCCGGATCGGCACGTTGTCCGTGTGGCCTTCGATCCGGACCTGCCGGTTCAGCTCGATCATGGATTGAGCCAACCCTTGAAGAAACGGCAGAGCCTCCGGCTTGATGGCGGCCTCTCCACTGTTGAAGAGTACCTGGTCGGGGATGGTGATGACGATGCTGCCGTCCAATCGTTCCATCATGTGGATCAGGGCGAACTGCGAGGCGGCCCCCATGGACTTGACCAGCTCGCGCAAGCGCCGGACTGCGACCTCCTTGGTGCCGGGCAGGTTCGGTTTAATGAGCGAAAGCCGTTCCTGGCCGAGATTGAAGGCGAGATTGGAGGTGGGAGGGCTAGCGATCGGATGCAGGGCGGCTTTGATCGACTCGCTCACCGTGCGGAACTTGCCTTCGTTCACGGCCGATACCGAGTACATAACAACGAAGAAGGCGAAGAGCAGCGTGATGAAGTCCGCATAGGACACCAGCCATCGCTCGTGATTCTCGTGCTCTTCGTGTTTCTTCTTGGCCATTTAGGACCGTGAAACGGCAAGAGAGACGCGCGAAACGCGCCACTCGACGCGCCACCCGTCTCGGGCCAGATACGAGCGACGCTTCACGAACGAGGTCATTTCTTAGCGTCCTCTCCCCGCTCGCCGTGCGGCAGGAAGCTTTCGAGTTTCTCCTGCAGCAGCCGCGGGTTCTCGCCTTGGGCCAGGCCGATCAAGCCCATGATGATCATGTGACGCGAGGCGGATTCTTCTTTGAGCTTGAATTTGATTTTGTTCGCCAGCGGCAGAAAGAGCAGGTTGGCCGAGCCGACTCCGTAGACCGTGGCGACGAAGGCCACCGCGATCCCGCCGCCGAGTTTCGACGGGTCGGCGAGGTTCTCCATGACGTGAATCAGACCGAGCACGGCGCCGAGGATACCGACGGTCGGGGCGTATCCGCCGGCCGCCTCCCACACCTTCGCGGCGGCGACCCCTTCTTCCTCCTGATGCTCGACCTCGATTTCGAGAATCTCATGCACCGCTTTCGGATCCGTCCCGTCGACGATGAGCTGCACCCCCTTTTTCATGAAGGGGTCCTTGATATCCTTGAGTTTCCCCTCCAGAGCCAGCAGCCCTTGTTTCCGTGAAATGTTGGCGAGGTCCAAGATGAGCTTGATCGTGCCCTTGTTGTCGATATGAGGCCCCCCGATCGCCAAAGAGAGCGCGCCGACCGCCTTGATGACGATCGGCAACGGGTTCTGTACGCAGCAGGCTCCAATCGTGCCACCGATCACGATGATGAAGGCGGTCAACTGGAGGATGGAGCCCAGGTGGCCGCCTTCGAGCGCCTGCCCGCCGATGATGGACCCCACGGCGATGACGATTCCGAGTATGGTGGCGATGTCCACGGTTATGATTCCCGGTGTTTCACCGTGTCATAATGCCAGACGTCAAGCGGATCGTTCCCCGCTCTTCCGCCCTCGATTCACTCCGTCCGTGCCCCGATTCGCGGTGCGGGTGTCTCACTTGAAGCCGAATTGCGCGAGGATCTCGTCGGCGATCTGTTGTTTCATCGCGGTCGTCTTCGAGGCTTCGAGCTGTTTGAGCATTTCGGTGGCTTTGCCTTCCGTCGTGGAACC
Organism: uncultured Nitrospira sp.; assembly: GCA_964445795.1. Lineage (GTDB taxonomy): Bacteria > Nitrospirota > Nitrospiria > Nitrospirales > Nitrospiraceae > Nitrospira_D. The sequence goes on from CAYULI010000003.1 coordinate 7,160, forward strand.
GACGGGAGCGTGTTGCAGGCCGAACACGATGACCAGTTCCATCAGCTTGCCGTGAACGTCGTCGAGAATCGCGACGAGTTTTTTGACGCGCTGGGCGACCAGGTCTTGAAACGACAGCGCAGTCATGATCTCGGAGAGATGCTTCTCGTCACGGGCCAAGTCGGCGAGCGTCTGACTCACGCGGTGCGCCAGCTTCGTACAATCCATGGCCTCCAGGAGTTCCGCGACGCCGGTCAATTCCTTGACCGCTCGGGTGCGAGTATCTTGAATCATCTCGGTCAGCCGCATGACTTCCAGGGTGCCGTCTTCCGTCATCTTGTTCAAATCGGTCAGGTGGGAGGCGGCTTGAGGAAGCTGGGCGCTGCTTCCGAGCATCGGACCGCCGATCTCGTTCAGTTTGCGAACGGCGTTCTCCATGAACCGAGCGAGCTCGCCGAGTTCCTCATAGAGTTTCCGATTCCCGTGTTCCACGATGTCCTCCTTCGCCTGGGATGACGAGCAACGGGATCGCGTCGGACGACGGCCCGCGCGCTATTTGAAAATCTTGTTCAGCTTGTCCTGCATCGTTTCCGCGGTGAACGGTTTCACGATGTAGTTGCTCACTCCGGCCTGCACCGCTTCCACTAAATTGGCCTGCTGCGCCTCCGCGGTGACCATGAGGACCGGAATGGTTTTGAGGGCGTCGTCGGCGCGGATGGCCCGCAACAGGTCGATGCCGCTCATGACCGGCATGTTCCAGTCCGAGACGACGAGCCCGTAGGTGTCGGCGCGCAGCTTCTGGAGCGCCTCTTGTCCGTTCTCGGCCTCTTCCGTATTGGGGAACCCGAGTTGCTTGAGAACGTTCTTGACGATTCGTCTCATGGTGGCCATGTCATCGACGACGAGTATCTTCATGTTCGGATCGGCTGGCATAACGACGCCTCCTTCGTCCGGCTGTTTGCTGGTTCACAGGTTCAGACGTCTGCGGTGTCCCGCACGGGTCGTACGTATCGGGTATGGATGCGCGGAGCCCGCGCTCCGACAGTCCAGTTGTTGCTCACTATCGGCAGAGTGACGCTCAAACCTGAGACGAGCGGGAGGCTCCGGGCCGGTCATGGGCGGCGGTCGCTGTGCCGGTGGAGGCACCATGGCCATCCGCGTACGGCGAGCGTGCGATCATCGGGGACGCGAATCCGCCCGGACGTCATCTGCCGTTAGCTGTGGTGGGACCGACTGTGGATCCACTCGTGAATGTCCTGGCGGAGGAAGCGCCAGTGCTTCCCGATCTTGGAGGCCGGCAACTCGCCGACCCGAGCGAGCTTGTAGACCGTGGATTTCGGGACCCGGAGAAAACGGGCCACGTCCATGACCGTCAGGATCTCGCCGGCGTCCGCCGCGGACGCGCCGTCGGAGTGGATTGCGGTTGATGCAGACACGCCGTCGTTCATAGCGAATCCTCTATCGGAGCGGCCGATCGAAAACTTGAGCGGCGGCTGCGATCGGTCTCTTGCGGTCTGTCTGGTCTTCTGACGGGAGACACCAGGTCGACGCCTCAGGTTTCACGAGAGAACGACCGACAGAGGCATACCCACCACAAAAAACCGAAAGCAATGGCGCACATCGTTTCCATCGCGTCCGGCAAAGGCGGCGTCGGCAAAAGCGTGATCGCCGTCAATCTTGCGGTCCTGCTGGCCAAGGCGGGGCGGCAGGTGGTGCTCATCGATTTGGACGTCGGCGGCGCGGACAGCCACATCTTGTTCGGCCAGTTACAGCCCTCCCGCACCTTGACGGATTTCCTCAACCGGAGCGTGGAGCGGCTGGACGAGATCGCCCAACCGCTCCCGCTCTATCCCGGCCTGCGTCTCGTGCCCGGAACGGGCGACACGCTGGCGACCGCCAACATGCCCTACTCCAAGAAAAAGCGACTCATCCGGCATTGCCGGGACATCGAGGCGGATGTGATCGTCGCGGATATCGGGGCCGGCACGAATTACCACGCGCTGGATTTCTTCCTGATGGCCGACCGGCATCTGGCCGTCGCGACGCCGGATCCGACTTCCGTTCTCGACTTGTACCGCTTCATCAAGCTGGCGGCGATCCGCCGTGTCTTGTCGGCCTTCCTGGCGCGGGACGCCATGGCCGAGGCGCTCTCGAACCGAGATTTTTGCAGCGTCGAGGAAGTGTTGGACGTTGCGGGACGCACCGACGAGGCCGGCCGTGCGATCGCCGAAGCGGCCCTCCGTTCCTTTACGCCGGCCTTGGTGCTCAACCGGGTGTCCGGCCGGTCGCGAGTCAACGTCATGCAGTTACGCAAACTGTTGAAGGAGTATGTGGGGGGTGATCTCACGTTGTTGGGAGAGATTCCCGAAGACCATGCGATGGAGCGGGCGGTGCGGGGGTTCCTGCCCGTGGTCGACGGCGAGCCTTCCGCTCCCTCCTCGCAAGCCCTGAGACGGATAGCCGACGCGCTGCTGGAGGCGCTCTCCGCTTCTCCGGTGCTCGCGTCGGTCCCACAAGCCGCAGAGGTGCGTCCCTCCACGGAGCCGGGCTGAACGGCGTCCCCGTCGCTCGTACGAACGGCGCGCATCTCCCCGGCGTCAGGCGCCTGACGGAGGGCCGGTCGTTAGGGGCTGCCCCGCCGGGCACGCAACCGCTCGGCTTGCGTCTGGATGATGTAGCGGATGATATGGTCTTGATCGTCGGCGGCCAGGTCGACGAATTGGGTAGCGATCGTGAAGCCGCCGTGGTCTCCGGCCGCCGTGGCGCGGATGACTTTGGCCGTCGCCTGAATGGGGGTGAACGGCGGGAGAATGACCCTGATCGCGAGCTGGTCACCAGCGGAAAACGCTTTTGGGGCGGTAAACCCGATGCCGCCGCCGCTGATGTTCACGTCGGTCACCCGCGCGATCGCCATCGACTCCGGGTGCTGGCTGGCTACGGCTTTGAGCAGCACTTCGAGGAGCCAATCGACTTTCATGATCCATGGCAGAATGGGAGAGCCCACGAGCACATCTCCCGACCGGGCCAGGAGATCGGCGGTCGGTTTCGCGACGGCTGCCTCGATCATGTCATGAGTAACGGCCGGATGTTCGGAGGGGGCTGCGTCGGCCGGCTCGGTGAGCAGCCGGTACTCGAGCAACAACCGATCGTCGATACGGATCCATTCGCGGCGCTCGTCGGCTGAGAGGTCCATGGGGGCTGGCGGCGATGTGGCGGACGAAGCGGGCATCTCCGCATCCTCGGTGTCGCTTACGCCGCCACGTACAGCGTGGCGGCTTGCGCGGGGGCGCAATGACCGGGCCCGTGCGCCACGACGCGGTTGCGGCCTTGCGCCTTGGCGTCGTACAAGGCGGCATCCGCCGCGGCGATCCAGCGTGCGACGGTTTCAGTGGAAGACTCGCGCAGGGACGCGAGACCCAGGCTGGCGGTCATTCGGACCTGGCCGTTTTCTGCCGCGAAGGCCTGTTGCTCGATGCGCTGCCGCAGGCGTTCGGCCAGGGTCTTGGCCTGTTCAAGCTCGGTATGAGGCAGGACAACGGCGAACTCTTCCCCCCCATAGCGGGCGACACTGTCGATGTCGCGTACCGCGCCGTCGATCAGGCGTGCGACGGCCTTCAGGACCTGGTCTCCGGCGACATGGCCGAGCACATCGTTCACGGTCTTGAAATAGTCGAGATCCAAAAGGATGAGGCAGGCGGGTGTGCCGTAGCGGAGCCCGGCTCTCAGTTCGCGGGACAGGGGTGCATCCAGCGCGCGCCGGTTGAGGAGTCCGGTCAGCGGGTCCCGAAGCGCCAATTCCTGGATTTGCTGATGCGTCTCGGCGTTGCGCAACGCCAGGGCGAGTGCGGCCCCGACAGTGGCGAGCCACTCCCCTTCCTGTGCAGAAAACGGTCGCGGGGCGTGGCGTTCGACGCGCAACAGGCCGCGGCCGGGCGGTCCGAGGGGAAGCGCGACATCGAAGCGGGGCTGAGCCTCGCCGTCGGGATGGGCGGGTGCCCGATCTGGAGCCAGGACGATGGCCGGCCGCACCGGATGGACGAGCCGCAACGGTGTTCGCGACGGCGTCGTTCTGACGGGGGAGCAGCTTAGAGATCCGATCAGATGAGCCCGCATCCGCTCCTCGGAGGCCCGATCCTGGTCGCGTGACCATGTCCAGGCCCGATCCGGATTGGTTCGAGCGACCGCGATCGCGTCGACCGGGATCAGCCGCGGGAGATCCGAGAAGAGCGCTTGGACGATGGCGCGCGGTTCCAGCGAGCCGGCCAGCGCTCTGGTGAGGCGATTGAGGGCGGACAGATTCCGGTTGCACTGCGTCAGGAGATCGCGCTCCTGCGCCAGGGTCTTGTTCGCCCGCGCCAGCTCGTCGGACAGGGTCCGGACTTCCAGAAAGGTCCGCCGATTGGCCAGACCGCTGGCGATTGATTCCTCGATCCGCTCTGCTGGACAGGGCCAGGTGAGATAGTCGAAGGCGCCGCATCGCAGCAGCAGCGAGACCCGGTCGGCCCCGATATTCTTGCCGAGCAGGATGACGCAGAGGTCAGGTTGCGTCGTCACGATGCTTTCCAGCAGGCGCCGTGTTTCACTGAAACGGGCGTCGATCTGGTACAGCAAGATAGGACAGTCGGACGGCAACTGCGAGCCGATGGAAAAGTCGTGCCGTCCGTGTGCGCGCACCTGCACGTTGGCCAGGCGGGTCCAGAGCCTCGACCGACGGACGGCGGGATTGGCCACGAGAAGGACCGGCGTTCTGGTAGGATGTGTCATGGCCGCTTAGCCTTTCGTCGTTCGCGCGGCGGGTTGATCGACGCGCGCGCGTGCTTCATCCGACAATGACACACGATCGTTCTGGGAGAGAGCCGGCGAGGCCGGCGGCTCCCGCTCCGGCCCCTTGAGATCGCGAAGTGCCAGCCGATAGGTCCGCACCACATTGTGAATCTCACCGATGTCGACGGCCATGTTCGCTCCCCACGGATGCTTACGCGTGCAGGCGGATCGTCCCTGAGTCTGCGACCGCGGCGCCGAGGTGTCGACGCAGTTCTTTCAGCCGTTGCCGATGCACGGCGGCATCCCGCAGGACTGACGCCAAGACCGTGCGTGCGACGGAGCCCAGTTCGTGAACCTGGCGATCCAGAGCCAGGAGCTGCTCCCCCTCCTCCATGGACACCGACGCCGCGCCGAGTTGGGATTCCCGCTCGCGATAACATTGATCGACGACGTCCCATCGGCCTTCTTGAGCCGCAGCGAAGGCCTGGTGCGTCAGCTCCTCGATGCGGGTTCGGGCGGTCGCGTCATTCGTCATCGCGCTTACCGGCCGGCTCCGACCGGCGCCTTCTGTCGGGCGGCGACCTCGACCCAGGCTTCCCTCAATGTGGTCAGGCAGCGAACGGGGCCGTCGAGATGATGCGTCGTGTTGCGGGCGTTGGCGGAGACCAACTCCGTCAGCACGTAGTCATAGATCCGGTGCAGCGAGCGCGCGATCTCCCCGCCCCGTTCGAAGTCGAGTACGCTGTTCAATTCGCCGACAATGGAAATCGCGCGCCCCAGGAATCGGCCCTTGTCCAGAATGTTGTTGGTTTCGATGCCGTGGCGCGCCAATTCGATCGACTGGATGGCGGCGTCGTACAGCAAGACCACGAGCTGGACCCCCGACGACGTGAGGACTTGAGTTTGCTGATACTGACGCGTGTACTGTGCGATCATGCCGTCACTCCGCGTAGGTCCCGTGATTAGGGTTTCCGTGTTGGGCTGTTCGCCTGAAGAAATCCGATCTGGCTTTGGAGTCTGCCGAGCAGGCCGTCCAGGGCCGCATACTGGCGGCGCAGCCGAGTTTCATACTGGGCGATCAGATCCTCCTTTCTGGCGATCTCCGCGGACAGATCGGAGATCTGCTTCGTCAAGCCGTTCTTGCGGAGCGTCAGCGGACCCGAGGCCGCATCGTCCAACGTGTCGACGGCGTCGACGAGCAGTTGCGCGATGCCGGTCGTGGCCGTTTGTCTGGTAAAGAGGGATTTCACCGCCGTATAGCTGGTGGCGAAGGCCGCGTCGAGCTTGGCGTCGTCGACGGTAATCGTCCCGTCCCGCTCGGTCTTGAACCCGATTTGTCCGACGGTGGTGAAGGTCGACAGCCCGGAGACGCTGGCCGAGAGGGCGGTGCCGATCTGACCGAGTACGGTGCGGACCGTCGGCTCGTTGAAGAAGATCCCGCCCTTCTTGGTCGTCTGATCGTAGGTGTTGCGCTCATTGATGAATTTCACGACGTCGTTGTAGGCCGTCGCGAGGGCCTTGATCTTGGTCTTCACGGCCGCGACGTCTTGCGTCACGTTGACCGTGACCGTGCCGGCGCCGGTCGTGTCTGTGAGGGTCAGGGTGATGCCGGCGATGGCATCGGTGACGGTATTTCCGCTTCGCTGGATGGTGATCGGATTCAAGGAAGGGTCCCCGACGACGATGATGGAATCCTGGGCGGCTTGCAGCGTGTCGAGTCCTCCGGTTCCGCTGGAGTTGAGGAAGTCCAAGGCGGTGTCGTCGGCGACGACGGCGATATCGTTCGCCTCCCCGGTGCTGGTGGCCGTCAGGACCAGGCGGTAGGCCGGGGTCGTATCGGTTCCGGTGTTCACGATTGAAGCCGTCACGCCGGCGCCCAAGTCGTTAATCGCGGACCGGAGATCCTCCAGCGTGGCCGTCTCGCTCAGCGTGACGATTTGCGTCGTTCCGCCGGCGACGGTAAAGCTGAAGGTGCCGGACGTTCCACTGACGATATCCGTGGTCGTGCTGGCGACGGCCTTCGCCGCTTT
>CAYULI010000003.1:13942-129736 GCA_964445795.1 uncultured Nitrospira sp.
TATTGGTGATCTGATGGGCTTGCGCCAGTTGGGTGACCCGCACCGTATACGTGCCGGCCGTCGCGGTGGAGGATCCTGTCGCCGACAAGACCGTGGAATCGCTGACGGAGACGCTGGTGCGGTCGAAGAGACTCGGCAGCCTGAGCGCGTCGGCGGCGCTTTGCAGGGCGATCAACTTCGTGCCGAGCGTGGCGTAGTCGGTCGACTTGGCATTGAGTGTGGATTGCTTGGCCGTGAGTCGATCCACCGGCAGCCGCGCAACCTTGACGAGTTGATCGACGACTTGGCCGAAATCGAGCCCGTTGCCGAGCCCGCCGAAACTCACGGTCGCCATGGCGCTCCCCTGCTCCCGACTATGCCTGCTCCTTCAACAGAATGCCTTTGCCGCTGGCCAGGTATCTCTCCAGTTTCAGCAGCTCTTCTGGCGGTATCTGTCGGATGACCTCGCCGGAATCCTCTTGAACGATCTTGACGACGACCCGCTTGGTTTCGTCGTCGATTTCGATCTTCAGGCGCGGGTCCGTTGTATCGAGAACCTCGCTGACCTTCGCCACCGCCCGGTCGATCGCGGCGCGATCGGCCGGGGCGGACGGGGTCTGTTCGGAACCAGGATGCTTCCTTGCGGGCGACGGCTCTTTCGCCGTTCCCTCGACCGGTTCACTCCCTCGACTGCGCGTGGCCAGGAGATCTGCCTGGAATGTGACGCGGTGGATCATGGCAGCCTCCCTAAGAACCCGTGGGCGCCGCGCTCACTCAGGATGAGAAAGCGCGGCGCCCCGCGTTCACAATTACCGGAGCAACGCCAGTGCCTGTTGTGGCAGCGTGTTCGCCTGCGCGAGCACCGCGATGCCCGTCTGCACCAGGACCTGGTTCTTGGTGAACTGCGACGTCTCGTACGCGATGTCCGCGTCGCGGATCCGGGACTCGGCTGCGGTGAGGTTCTCGCTGGAGACCTCCAGGTTCGCGATCGTCGCCTCGAACCGATTCTGCAACGATCCGTATTCGGCGCGGGCCGTGGCGACCGCGCTGATAGCGCTGTCGATATTGGCCAGCGCGCTCTGCGCGTTGGCCGAGGTGGAGACGTTCACGCTGCTCAGCCCGAGAGCCGAGATCGTGAGCTGATTCAGGTCCATGGTCAACGTGTTGTTGGAGCCGCTCTTGAACCCGACCTGCATCGTGAAGCTGATGGTCGAGCCGCTGGTCAGCGCCTGCCCGTTGAATTCCGTCACGGCCGCGATCCGGTCGATTTCCGACCGCAGGGCGATGAACTCCTGGTCGATGTACGACCGCTCCGTGTTGCCGACGGTTCCGCTGGCGGACTGGGACGCGAGCTCGCGGAGACGGGCCATCAATGAGCCGATGGTCGCCGCTGCGCCGTCGGCGATCTGCGTCAAGCTGATGCCGTCCGAAGAGTTCCGGATCGCCTGGTTGATGCTGCGGATGTGCGCGCGCAACGTTTCGGACAAGCCGAGACCGGCGGCATCGTCCGCGGCGCGAGTGATCCGGAGACCGGACGACAGCCGTTCGATCGAACGACCCAGGCTTCCGGTGCTGACGCCCAGGTTCCGCTGGGCGGCAATGGATGCGGGATTGTTGTTCACGATCAGTGCCATGGACCCTTCCTCCTTGATCCTAAAACTTTAAACTGTACGCTGCTTCCGTCTTCCGTGCAGAAGCGTCTGGCTGCGCTCACCCCTGTGAGCTGCCTGTCTTATCGGCCGATCGCGGAGGGACTTGAGCCAGGGGCGCGGGGCCGTCGACAGCGCCGACGGTCGGTAACGCGCACCAACGAGCGCACCACGTCAGCATGCCAATCGCGGGAGGACTTCGTATTCCAGGAGGTCCGCCAGGCGGACGGTATCCCGAGCTTCCCTGGCTTCGAGCAATTCCTGCACCCATGGGGTGAGCGTTCGGCTTGGGCTGCCCTCCGCCGGTCCCCTTGCAGGCGATTCCATCAACTCGATGTAGTCGGCCAGTTGTCCCAGCCACAGATCCAGACGGTCGATCTGCTGCCGTCCGATCCGGAATGCCTCGACGAGGGCCGTGCCTTCCGTCCGGACGACCTTTGCATAGCGTTGAATGGACGGCTGAGCCGATTGCACAATCTCGTGCATCGACTGGGAGGACGCGGCGAGGTGTGTAAATTGAGCGGTCGACATGGCCAGCAGGGCCCCATCAAGGTCGCGATCCGTGATCGGTCGCTGATCGACAGCGAGAGACGTGACAATGCGGGACCGCTTGTTCGCTCGCTCGCTCACCTCGGCCAGGACCTCTCCGAGCGTAGTGCCTGGACCCACTTCCCACTGTTCTTGGTCGAGCGTGACGCGCATATTCGTTCTCCTTCCATAGGGTGCGTGGTTCCATGGCCCGAGCTGGCTATCAGCCGGTTACGACCGGCAGGGGCGCTCTCGTCGTCGGCCGGCGGGTCAAGGGTAGCGTCTCGGATTTACCGAACAGAGTCCGGTAGATCTCAGCGGTGCGGTCCAGCCATTGTCGATAGGCCTGCGCATGGTGCCGCGCAAGCCGATCGAGCCCTTGCACATTGTCACTGTACAACACGCGAAGGAATGTCGCCGTGAGCGGGGCCGTGATCGGCCGTGTCATCGCGATCTGCGTGACATGTTCCCGTTCCTTTCGTTGTTCGTCCTGGAGGGCTCGCAATGATGCCGCCCGGACTCCCGGCACCGCAGCGAGCCGGGCGATTTCGTCCGCTCGACGACACAAACCGTCCAGCAACGGGAGCAACGCGGCCAGGTGAGACGCGGCTTCATCGGCGTCGGGCGGATATGCTGGTGTCAGCGGGACACGGCTCGGCGTCCCGGAAAAGGTCTCGTACCAGTATCGGCGCCAGAACGTCGCATACCAGGACTCAATCGGATGCTCGACGCCCGCGCGCAGACGGAACGTCCCCAGTCGGTCCTCATCGATCCCGGATTCATAGAGACGGCTCCCTGAAAAGGTTGTCGGGCATGAGGCGGATCCGAGAATGTGCAGCATGAGTTGTGCGACACATGAGGAACGAATCCGGTCTTTGCAGGCGTGATGGGCGCACACCTGCTCGAATCCGCAGGGCGCGCAGTCGAGTTCCGGTTGAATGACCCAGTGACCAGGCCCGTAGGGGCCGGTCTCACGAAAATCCACGTGACCGACGGAGAGATCGATGACCGGTGTTCCGGCGGCCACGGCCAGGTGCATCGGGCCGGTGTCGTTGGTCAGTAGCAGGCGGCACTCTCCCAGCAATGCCGCCAATTGCGACAGCGTCGTCTGTCCGGTGGCGTTTTTGATCGGGTTCTGCCCGCCGGCTGCACGGTACGCCTGAATCACCTCCGCGATCGCATGCTCTTCCGATGGCGAACCGATCAGGACGATGCCGCCGTGCCACCGCGTGCTCAGCTCGGCCAGCGTCTGTCCGAAAGAATGGGGGCGCCAGGCTTTCATGCCGTCGCTGGCTCCGGCTTGGACGGCGATCCATTGCCGGGCCGCCGGTTCTGACGAGGCCAGGTACCGGCGGGCCCAGTCCTTCGCTTCTCCAGGAATGGCGAGCTGCAGGGGCGCATAGGGGCCGGGCCTGCTGCCGCCCATGGCGTACACGTCGACCAGATTGAACCGGTTAAAACGGCGAAAGCGATGGATGTCGGTAAAGTAGGCCATCCACGGATTGACGATCACAGTGCCCCCGTCCCATGCGCTGTGTGCGCCACGAATGTCGGGAGCGTCGACATAACCGGTCAGCAATGCGCTGGGCTGGTTGAACGTCAAATTGATGATGCGGTCGTAGCGACGCTCGTGGAGCCGTCTGGCCCAGGCTGCGAGTTCTTCGAAAAGCGCGACGGCATCTTTGACGCCGGCCCGGCTGACCTCGATCAGCTCGTGAAAATCGAAGCCGATGACGTGGCGAAGCCCGGTCAACATCGACGCAACCGGGGCGAACTGGTGATCGATGATCAGGTCGATCGCCACGTCCGGCCATTCGTCGCGCAAGCGAGCCAGTAGCGCACCCATCTGCACGAGATCGCCCATGCGCGTAATGTTGAGGATGAGCGCCTGTCGCGTCATACCAGGTCTCTCGTTTCCGCCCGGTAGCTGTCGAGGAGAAGGACGAGCAATTCGTCCCGCCCCAACGGCGCGCCGGCCCCGCGCGCGCGGATGTGGGCCGCCAGATCTTGTAGTTCCACCCGTTTGTCGGCGGGGAATCGCCGGAGCAAACTGGACAGTTCCGGTGAGCCAGAAGCCCGGGCCGCGAGCGCTCCGGCATTGCGGTCACCTCGCAAGACGGCTCCGATACGGTCCGGTTGCTGCATCCCGACGTAGGCCAGCAATTCCTTCATGCGGTGTTCGTAGGTGTGGTGCCGGAGCACCCGCTGGCGCGCCGCTTCGGCGATCGTTCGCCGTCCGGCCGGATCCTTCAGCCACGTGCGGATCAATACGGGAACCTCCTCAGCCCGGCGAAACCTGATCATCTCGCCGTCCGTGAACAGATCCGGTAGCAGGCTGCGCTCGTCAACCAGTTGGAAGGCGCCGCAGGCCGCCAGCTCGAAAGTTCGGGGATTGACGAAATCCGCCAGCGGATCGAGCCCGTCGGATGAGCAGGAATGTAGATTGAGATTGATCGCGGTCGCGTTGAAGACTTTGATACAGGTATCGGTGTCGATCCGGGCGCCGTTTCGCTGCAACACCGCACTCAACGGCTCGCTTCCGTCCCATTCATCGCCCCACACTTTGAAAGTCCAGTCGTTCGACAGCCAACGCGGCAGCAGGTTTCGCCGATTGGCATAGCCCGCCCCGACGAACGACACATCGGCGCCGTACTCCGCCTGTTCGGCCGGGGTCAGGGTCAGGGGCCGGTGCACGCCCGGATCGGCCGCCATCGGTAGATAGCTGACATGGCGGGCCCCCGCGTGCGCGAGGGCGTCCCGACAGTCGGTCTGTTGAATCACGAACCAATACTCGTAACCGCCGGCCAACTGCCGCCAATAGGTGAGATGGCGGTAGTTCTCGACGAACCACATCGCCGTCAGGAACTTCTTCTTGCGGAGATGTTCCAGGACAGCTAGCGTCAGCGGGGCCTGCGCGATCGCGAGTATGAGGTCCGGCGGGTCCTCCGCGAGATGCGTGACCACGCTGAGGCTGAGAACATCGGTAAAACGGCTTTGCATCGTGAGTCGATGCCGAGTGTCTCTGTACCGGCCGAAGGCGTCGTAGCTCGTGCGGTGGCTGCTGTGGTCGAGCCAGGTCACGCGGTGTCCGAGCGATTCGAGCGCGGTGGCTGTGTAGCGCGCGATTGGCAACGATCCCCCGTAGATCGGTCCCACGACGGCGATGTGGAGTCGCCCCCCCTGGCGCCCGGACACCAGCCGCCGGAGCGCCGTCTCAAGCCGCTGATGGGCCTCGGCGTGGAGCCGGGCCGCCGGCGCATATGTGAAAAATCGCAGGGGTGCCGATTGAGAGGCCAACTGCTCCGCCATGGATTCGGGATTGCCCCAAATCCACTCGATGGCGGTGAACCAGGCCCCCATCGGACGGACGCTGGCCGCGTCTTTCAAGACGGAGAGATCCGGAACGACGACGGCCAGACGCGATCCGGGCGCCTTCATCGCCGCGAGCGCTTCGACGTGGTACAGGAGCCCAACTCCCAAGACGACGCCGATCTCGCCGTCCTTCCATTCTTTGAGCCGCGTCTCAGCCCAGGTGCGGGCTTCCTTCTTGGGATCGTACGAGCTGTGAATCCATTGGCCCTCGTGCTTGGCCGAGGCGCTCCCTTCCCGGGACGGAATGATGGACAGGACTCCGCCGGGAGCCGCCTTGACGGCGTCCACGAAGGCGGGACACGTCTTGCGAAGACCTTCGATATTCTGGGCGAGATACGTCACGGTGACCTCGCTACGAGTGCGCTGGTTGCAGTTCCTGCCAGAGCGCTTCGCGTTCGCGGGGCGGAATCGGACACTGGCCGGATTCGACGAAATAGGCGCCCCATCGATCGCAGTGGCTGGTCCAGACGGACCAGCCCGCTACCGGCTCCGGCTTCTCGTCCAGCAGATAGGAGACGGTTGCTCGAATCGGCCAGCACGGAGGTGCTCGGTGATGCGCGATGCGCGAAGAGGTCGGTGGCGGTTCCGGATCTTGACGGTTCGGGTCTTCGGCTTGCCAGACCACATGGCCCGTGCCGTAAGGGCCGGTCTCATGCACACGGGCGCGCGCGAAGTACCATCCGACGACCGACGTTCCCCTTGCGGCGGCCAGGTGGAGCGGACCGGTGTCCGCGCCGACGACGGTGCGGCATCGAGTTAGGATCTCGGCCAGTTGAAGGAGCGACGTCTGCCCGGTGGCATCCCACACGCGTCCCACGACGGCCGGCGGCAGCAAGTCCTGGATTGCCCGGGCACGCTCCCGTTCCTGCCCGTGTCCGACCAGTACAAGTCGTCCCTGCGGCGTCTGTGCAAGGAACGAGACGATCAGCTGCCGCCAGACGTCAACGGGGACGACTCTCGCCGGATCGCCTGCTCCGACGATCACTCCGATCCAAGGGCCGCCTTCCCGCCCGATCGGTTCGAGGTACGACGGCAACGAAACGACCGGATGCGCAATGGCGATCGGACGGCCCGACGGTGAGACACCACAGAGCCCGCAGAACGCATCCGCAAGATGGACCCGGTTGGAGCGCCGCCTGCCTGCCACGTCGCGAACATAGGCAGCCCAGGGTGTCAGCCGCTCGTCGAGCGGCCCTTCCACGCGTGGGCCAATCGTTTCTTGCGCAAGGAGAGCTGCGGCAAGGAGGGCGCGCGGATGTTGATTGAGCACATAGGCACGTTCGTACCGATACGGCGCCAGCGACGCAAGGTACCGCGCCGCCTCTTCGAGATGCGCCTCCCGCACTGCGGGAGTGGCCTGCGCCGCCCGGCGCGCCCAGTCCGTGCCGTCCCAGGCGAGCACGTCGTGAATGCCTGGCAGGAGGCGGCCGATCGTCGCCAGCGGAGCGGGACAGAGCAGGTCGAGCATGGTCTCCGGAGAGCGATCTGTGAGCGAGGCGATCGCCGGCACGGATTGCAGCAGATCGCCCAGTCGGGCAAGTTGCACCATGAGGGCGCGGGCTATCGTCATCGCTGGGGCGCCGCCTCCATTGCCGCCACGGTGTCCTGCTTCGCGAGAGCCTGACCGAGCTCGGCCAGGCCGTCGTACGTCGGAGCGAGCGCATGCAGCGCGTCATATTCGCGGCGGGCCTCTTCGAGTTGGTCGGACCGGAGCAAGACGCCGGCCAAGGCGAAGCGGGCCGCCAGGTCGCCGGGATTCCGCGCCACATAGGTACGCAGGTGCCGGCTGAGGTCCGGCCATCTGTTCTGGGCCGTTCCCGCCCGCAACAACCAATGAATCGCCTCGGCATCATCCGGATGGTCGGACAAGACTTGGAGAAACTGCTCCCAGGCGCCTTGCGGATAGGACCGGCCCAGCGCCGCCATACCCATGCCCATCAGACATTTTCTGCGATCCGCACCCAGCCGCAACGCCGAAGAGAACGCGCGCTCTGCTTCCATGTACTGTTCCCGCTGCATGCAGAGCACACCTTGGAGGAGCCAGCCGTCCCGGTGATTTGGCGACGCGGCGAGCGCGATCCGGAGATGCTCATCCGCCTTGGACATGTCCCTTTGCTCGAGCAAGGCCCGGGCCAGCGCCAGCCGCTCTTCCACCGACTCCACGTGGGAGAGACAGCGAGTCCGGAACAGTCGTTCCAACCGCGGCTCTTTGAGTCGTTGGCAGACCGTGGCGCCCCAGGCCAGCACAAACCGATCGTCCGGCCAATCCTGCACCAGGGCCAGTTCCCGGCGGACCGCGTCCCAGTCCTGACGTTGCGCGGCCATCTGTGTCGCGGCGACGTGGGCCCACGCGGCCCGATCCCGCACATCGGTGAGTGGCTTGAGTTGCGTCGCAAACTGCACGTCCTGCGGGCCGCCGGTCAGCTTGAATCCGTCGGTGTAATAGTGCAGATCCTCGTCACCGAACCACCAACGATTTCCCCATCGAGTTTGTAGGAGCCGGCTGTTCTCCTCGTCTCGCGCGCGGCGGCCGGGCGTCTGGCTTTCCAAGTGATAAAGCACGCTGCGGGGCTGATAGACGACGCGCGGGCCCTTGTCCCGGACTTTCAGGCAGAGATCGACGTCCTCGAAGCCGTTGACGAAGGCCTCGTCAAAGCCGCCGACGGCCTCGAACAGTTCGCGCCGGATCAGCATGCAAGCGGCGGTGACCGCTTGGAATTCCCGCCGCTGGTTCACGGCCGGCAAGTCCGCCGGCACCTTCTGATAGGCATGGTAGGGACTCAGGAGGCTCCGCATGAAGACGACCCCCGCGTGTTGGATTGTGCCGTCGGCGTACAGGAGCTTGCTGCCGACGATGCCGACCTCGGGATGCTCCTCCACCTCGCGCACCAGCGCATTGAGCCAGCCCGGCTCCGGAATCGTGTCGTTGTTGAGAAAAACCAGATACTTCCCACGCGCCGCCCGCGCGCCCTGATTACAAGCCTTGGCGAAACCCAGATTGTCCTCATTGCGGATGATCTGCACGTCGCCGCCGAGGCTTGCGAGCAAGGCCGGCGTCTCATCGGTTGAGCCGTTGTCGACGATGATGACTTCGTACTCGATGCCATGGGTTGACGCCGCGAGGGCGTGCAGACATTGCCGCGTCAGCTCCGCCCGGTTCCACACGGGAATGACGATGGAGCAGGTAAACTGCTTTGGAGCCGTCTGCGCAGAGAGACGTTCGAGATGTTGCTGCTGCGCCTCCCGTAGACCAGCAATTCGTTCTGCATAGGGTGCGTACTTGCGATAAATGATCTCGGTCGTCCGGCGATAGGTATCCCTCATCGCGCTCGTCATGGAGCTGCCGTCATTTCTCCAGGTGAACTCGGCGGTCTTCACTGGCAGGTGCTTGAACGGGAACCGAGTCGCCATTCTGATCCAGAGATCCCAATCCTCGTGTGCAAAAAGCGATTCATCGAAGAACCCAACTTCGTCCAAACACTGCCGCGCATGCATGACGCACAAGACAGGGAAATAATTGCTGACCAAGAGACTGATCGGGTTGAACTCGCTTGAGTACGGCACGTCACGGCCGGTTTCGACATAGACACCGTCGATCTTTTGCTCATGCACCCGCCAGGCATCCGTGTAAGCCACCCGGCATTCGTTGCGATCTAGATAGCTGACGAGCGTTTCCAGATGATTGGGGAGATACCGATCATCGTCATCCAGATAGGCGATGTACGTCCCCTTCGCCACACGGATCCCGCTGTTGCGAGCCGCAGCCAACCCGCGATTGCGGTCATGGACGATCGTCGTGATCCGATGTCGATCGGAGCAACCGGCGACCACCGAACTGACATCGCAGCCTGCATCGTTGACGACAATGATCTCGAAGTCCTGATAGGTTTGCGCGGCTAAGCTGGCAAGCGCCGTTCTCAAACGATCGGGTCTGTTGTAGGTCGGCACGATGACTGAAACCTTCGGCGCACGTGTAAACGCCATAGCCGTCTCTGTGGAAGCTCGTTGGCATACCCAGACTTGATAGACAGGAAGTAAATTCAGCGATTGGAGATCCGCAGGCGTCGGAGCCGGAACAAATCGAAGGTTCGGTACTTCGACATGAACACGCTCCATCCCTAGCTCAACGAATCCCTGCGATGCCAACAGTGTGCGCAATTGGTCTTCGGTCACCCAATCTTCCACGGGCTGATTCGGCGGCGCGATCGTCTTCCACTGCTCCCATATTTCACCCCGCGGCGTCGTGAGAATCAGATAGCCGCCCGGCGTGAGCACCCGAGCCAGTTGCGCAAGAAATATTTCCTTTTGTCCGTGAGGAACGTGCTCAATGACCTCCGAGGTCAGCACCACATCGTAGGGCGAGAAATCGACACGCTTTAGGACGGTCTCGACAGTCCCCGCTTCAAACCGGATATGCGGAAACAATTTGCACGCATGATCGATCACGCCGGCTACCGGTTCGACGCCCTCGCAACTCCCGTACGTGGCCGCAAGATTCGTAAGCCATCCCCGTCCGCACCCGACGTCGAGGATTCTTAAAGGCGTGGTCCGGCCTTGATGCTGCACACGACGAAGGATGTACTCCAAGAAGGCGGCAATCTTGCTCCACCGCGCCGCTTCATCGGCGTTCGGCTGCGGTGCCGACCAAGCCGGAACATTGACAAACAGATTGACATAAAACGCATCTGAGTTCATGACGCCTCCGTCGGTCTGTCGCGCGACGCCGTGTGTCGAGGTCCCGATCCAGTCCAGCCAGTGGCGTGCGCGAGCTTCAGCCGTATGCGATCGCACCAGAGCGGCGCGGGCGGCCGTGGCGATGTCCCTCGCGTATTCAGCATCGCGGGCAATCCGTTCCACATGTTCTTTCAAAACAGCGGGACGATCCCTGGGATACAGCAATATCTCCCGCCCGTCTTTGAAGAGCGCGTTGGTCTCTGGTCTATGAGGAATTTCCCACGAGATAACGGGACGGCCTGCCGCCATGGCTTCCACGACACGTCCTGGGTAGGCTTGAAACAAGCTGGGCAGATTAACGATGGCGCTCCACGTTTTCAGGCTTCTCAACCAGTTCGCAAAAATGGCCTCCCGCAAGCGCCGCCATCTCTCCACATACTCTGTGAGTGCGGCCAGATCAGGCCGCCATCCAGCCCGCATCCGCTCCTGCATCTGTTGATGGAGGCTGTCGAACAGCCTTGGGTACTCGGTGTCTGCCTCAGGAGAAGGCGGATGAACCAGTACATTCTTCAAGTCTGGAATCGCCAACCACGTCTTCCGTTCTCCATACAGTTCTCCATAAAATGCAGCTTCGTGGCGAGACGGACGCTCGATGGTTGAGGTGATGAAGCGAGATGGTATAGCCGAGGGCCAGAATAATGCCGGAACCACGCCGGATCGATTAAACGCATCCGCGTCATGTTCATCCGCTGCCAGGACATGCGTCATATAGCGGACTTGCCGCTCGACGCAACCGGCACGTTCTCGCAAGTGTGGCCAGCGACAGTAGTCATTCTCGCTGTACCTCAACGACTCCATGATCAGACCCACCCGCACCGGCGCTAACTCGGCGACCCATTCGAGCATCGCCTCCGAATAGGAATGGTGAACCAACCATATCCAGACCTGATCAAAGCGTTGGCCGGCCAGCAGGTCTTTGGCATACTGTAACCAGGACAGCGGCGATCTGTCCGGCACATCACAGAGGACGGGAATCGTCACGCACTCGCACCCATTGGCTCTGAGACCGTCCTCGACCGCGAACTGTCCCGTGTAGGACCAAGCCTTTGCTCGAGCCCATGTGCCAAACTCTAATTGCAGCAACAGAACTTTTGGGTTCACCAGAAACACCTCGCGTTCTCTCTCCTCGTGCGAGGGCGAACCATCCTCAGATGCTGACGCAACGTACTAACCGCATCGGTTGATCTCGACTGACGCTGGACCAGCACGAACTCACTGTGGAGACGTCATTGTCCGGCTTCCCTGCACGATGCATCGTTGATGCTGGCATCCAAACCGGCCGAGCACCACGGTCAAGGATCGGGGGAGATGGAAACGGCTGCACGCTCTTGGTTCTAACGAACTCCATGCTCTCCAATATTTCCTGTCCACTCGGCGATATCACCAAGACCTTCTTCATCCACTCATCGTTCTTTTGATATTGAAGACGCCGAGCCCCGTCGCCGCTACGTCATTGGCAACGACAAGCCAGGTTAGTGTCACGGATGTGACAAGATCATCAAGATCCATGCCGTGTGTTGTCGACCGGCGGACCTACGCATTTCCAATAGAATTCGTGCGGACGAAGGAGGCGTGAAGACAGACTGGGCAAATTCTGCCGGTCAAGGTCTGGCAATAGGGGGAAGGCCCTGACTGGTTCCGAATGATGGGTGGGTGGCCCGATGTTGTGCTTGCCTCACGCCTGTCTGGTGCTCACCCTGATATCGCTGAAAAACGCATTGCTCGATTGTTTCTCGGACAGGTCCCTCCGATATTCGGTGTATTCCATCCCGTCGAACTGAAATTCCACGCCGGTGAACTCCGCTCCTATCCTGGCGTCAGGGTTCTTTAGGAGTCCTAATCTGATCGGTGACATGGTCGAGCACCGGTAACTCGAATTCCATGCGGACGGCAGTGCCAGGCATGACGGTTGTCCGACCCGACATTCCTTTCCACGTTGCCGACGTGATCCGCTCACTCCATCCGGACGTCACACGGTCCATCAAAGCTGCCGTGGACGCGCGGGCTTCTTGGCGGCGAGAGGAGAAGGAGAAACCACTCCTCAATGGTGCTGTAGCGGATTCGTTGATTTCTGGATCGTCCACTGTTCGATCGCCTGTTTGACCGACCCGCCCCACCCGCGATACTCGATGTATTCCATTCCATCGAACTGGAATGCCAAACCGACAAGCTGCGTTCCGTCTCGGGCGTCACGGTTTTTGACGACGGCTGTCAAATTCGTGACATGGCCGAGCCCCGGCAACTCGAACTCCATTCGAATGGTGACACCTGGGCGTACCCATGATGGAACGTGGGCCAGGGCGACGCTGCATCCCTCAAGGCTCACGTCTTTCACTATCCCGCCGGCGATCTCTGGCGGCGGAATCGGATCGGTCGCTCCGCCGGCTCCATTCGGTCGAATCAGCAACGCCGGTTCGCAGGACGACACGCGCGCATGTTTTCGGAGGTGCATTTCCTCCACCGTCTGGGGAAATGCGAGGAACAGAAGTGGCACCGGCGATGTCATCGTGTCACGGATATCGGTGCGGTACCCCACGAGCTTGCCCTCGTGCAGATAGCTCACGGTGCAAGGCGTGCCTCTGGGAATCTCGGTGTCGTGACCGAGCTGGGCCGGCCACTCGCAGACGAGCCAGGCGTGCTCTTTCCACCCGAGCAAGGTCGTGCCGTACATCGCCTTCTGGCCATGCCGGGTCAGTGAAATCTTCAGCGGGTGCCCCACCGTGAGGAACGATTCGGCCGGCGGCGAGCCGGCAATGACGTCGCTCATAACGACTCCTTGTCCAAATAGAGATGGGGGGTCACGCCGCTGGCCAGCGCGTCCCTTGCCGCAGTGATCGTGCGATGAGGGGTGCCGTCCTGGCGTGCCAGATCGAGCGCCTCGGGGTACGGCAGGAGCCTGTTGCCGGGACTTTTCACGATAAGGACCTCCGGAGCCAGAGGGGCTTCGTGATTGAGCCGCCGCACGATAGCGGTTTCCCCGGTGTTCAGGTCCACGATGGATCCGACCGGATAGACGCCGACAACTTGGATAAAGCGCTGTACGATCGCATGGTCAAGGTGTCCTTTTTGGGAGATCACGAACAGATACTGCAGGGCCTCGTGGGCCGGCCGCGCCTTGTGGTAGCACCGGTCGCTGGTGATGGCGTCGTAAATGTCCACGACGGCGGCGATCAGCCCGAAGGGACTCAGCTCCTCTTTTCGTCGTCGGCGAGGGTAGCCCGTGCCGTCCACGCGTTCGTGATGCTCCAATGCCGGTTTCAGATGCGTCTCCTCCAGACCGGTCGTTCCGGACAGCACCTCCGCTCCACGCATCACATGCTGTTTCACGATCTCGTATTCGTGGTCTTCGAATCGCCCCGGTTTGTTCAGAACCTCGATCGGGATCTTGGTCTTACCGATGTCGTGCAACAGGGTGCCGACGCCGAGTTGATGCAGTCTCGTACGGTCGAACCCTAGGCTCCGACCGAGGGATAGGGCGAGCAACGACGTGTTCACCGAATGGAAAAAGGTGTATTCGTCGAAACGCTTGAGGCGAGACAGGCTGGCCAGCGCGTCCGGATTGCGAATGACACTGTCGGCCATCTCGGCCACCACCTGGTTGACGGATTCCATGTTGATGGCGCGCCCCATCCGGACGTCCTGCATAGCCTGTTTGATGATCCCCTTCGCGGCCCGATACACCTGCCGCGCCGCCGGTAGCTCCTCGTCGAACGGCACGGACGATACCGGCGTGGGATCCTGAACGGTCTGTTCGGCGGGAGGCAACGATCCGGCGCCGTCGCCGACGGCGCCGTTGTCCGCCCGTTCCGGCGCCTCGGCGGTGGAGTCTTCCATGGTCACCTCCAGGGTTCGTACCCCGCATGCCCGTAACTGCTCGATCTGGTCTGTGGAGGTGATGGTCATGCGATGCCGTACAAATGGTGTCAGGAGCCAGGATCGGTCCAGCTTTTCGATGCGCATGCCGGGCCGTAATTGATCGATGTCGATTCGTTTCTTCATGCGAGGGCCGAACGAGAACGGACGAGAGTCTAGACTATCGCGTTCCGATGGGCGCTATCGGCGATGTGCAGGCGAACCTTGAGCGGAAACGAGACCGGTCCACCTCGGCTGGCTCCGGCGGGGCAGACGGGATCGGCCCCGTTGGTATCGGTTAAGTTTCGGCGTTCTCCGCCGAATAGTACCTACGGCCGGCCGCCTGGAGGGTTATCGCCACCACGAGCGAGCAGTCGTCTCTGCCACAGGAGTATTTCGCGATGAGCGCGACCAAAAGGATTTCCATCGATCAACTCACTCCCGGCATGTTCGTCGTGGAGATGGATCAGCCCTGGTATCGAACCCCTTTCCTGTTCCACAAGCGTCTCATCAAGGACGCGGAAACCATTGAGCGCATGAGGCACCATGGCATCCGGACGGTTGTCATCGATGCCTCGAAGGGAAAGGATGTCGCCGGTGAACCGAACGAGACGGTTGCGATGCCGGCAGACTTATCCTCGGTCTCGGGTCCGTCATCCGAGACAAGCGACGGCCAATTGTCCGAAACGACGAACGGGTCAGGGTGGCTCAGCCCCGCGCAGCAGCTGTATGCCGAAGCGTACGAGGCGGTCGACCGCATCTTCGCCGATCTCGAACAGGGCGTGTCTCCCCCACCGGCCGAGACGAAGGCGATCGTCAGCAGGGTCCTCACGCAGGTCATCGACGATCGGGCCTCCTTGCTCGTTCATTTGGCAGTGCAACAAATCAAACAGTTCGACCGGTCGGTCGCCGCGCATTCGTTGGATGTCTGTGTGTTAGCCCTCGTAGTCGGCGTCGAGAGTGGCTTGGACGAGTCAGCGCTCGCACAATTGGGAGCCGGCGCTCTCCTGCATGACGCAGGCTATGTACGGCTCCCTCGGAATCTCGTTCGGAGACGGGACGACTGCAGTGAGCAGGAGCGTGTCTTGCTGCAGCAGCATCCCATGTTGGGAGTGACGCTCTTGAGCCAGCGGGGAGACATGCCGGACGGTGTCCTGCGCATCGTCGCCGAGCATCATGAGCGCGGAGACGGCAGCGGGTATCCGACAGGGGCCAAGCGAGAAGCCATCTCGCAGTTGGCGAAGATCGTCGGCCTGGTCGATCTCTATGACGGAATGGTCAGCCGGCGCAGCGGGCGCGTGGCTCTGCTGCCGCACGACGCCGTGCGTCGCTTGTTCTTGCTGGGGGAATGCGGGCAATTCGAAAAGGTGCTGGTAGAAACGGTCATCCGGAGCGTTGGGGTCTATCCGGTTGGCAGCTTGGTCCGGCTCAACACCGGCGAGCAGGCCGTCGTGGTCGGGATCAATCCCAGCCAGCGGTTGAAACCGCTCGTCAAGATCGTGGGAGGACCTCAAGGCGAATCGTATGCGACCCCTCTTCCGGTCGATCTGGCTGCCCAGACCCAAGGCCGGGTGGTTCGCAGCGTGTTGCGCGTCCTCGACCCGGTGCAGGAGCGCGTAAATATCGCCATGTATCTCGATGAAACTTCCCCTCAGGCGGCCTCATGAGTCAGTCGCGCCCCAGACGACGTCGGGGGCGGCGTGGCATCGCCTTGTCCTCGCCGCAGCCTCTGTTCTCGGTCCTCGATCAATTGCCGTTCGGCCTCGTTCATCTCGATGAGGCCCTTGCCGTTCGTTACATGAACGATGAAGGTCGTCGACTGCTCGGTCTGCCGCCGTCGGGCTGGGTTGGCCGGTCGTTCCCAACACTCTGGGCGGCCAAGGCTTTATCGGACAAGGACCCGATGTCAGCCCGGTTATCGACGGTCATCGCCACCGGCCGACCGATCCGGGCGGCGTATAGCCGTCTTGAAGCCGGCGTCGATCTGACCGGTCCGGTCGAATGGAGCTGCTACCCGGTTGATGTCGAGGGCCGACGCGGGCTGGTGGTGACCGTGCGCGATCTGTCCCGCGAAGAGGAGCTGGAACAGGAACGGAACCGGCTTGCGGCGATAGCCGAGGAAAACCCCTCTCCCGTGATCGAGCTGGACCGGCAGGCCAACGTGCTCTACGCGAACCCGGCCATGGTGGCGTGGATGCGCCGCCTGGGCTCCGACGCTGACGGGTTCTCGAAGGTCCTGCCGCGAACCCTGCCCGAATTGGTGCAACGGTGTCTCGGCTCCGGCCAACCGATCGGGCGCGTGGACGTCACCCTCCCCGAAGCCAGTTTGTCCTGGACGTTCTGCCCCGTCGTCGCGCACGGCCTGGTCCGCGGCTACGCGCTCGACATGACCGAGATTCATGCGACGCAACAGGCGTTGCACCGGTCCGCCGAGCAGTTGCGGGAAAGCAATCGGCAACTGGACCAGGCGCTCGCGGCCGCGCAGGAATCCGCGCGGGTCAAGGCGGCATTCCTGGCGACGATCAGCCATGAACTGCGGACGCCGATGAACGGCGTCATCGGCATGACCAGCCTTCTAATGGAGACGCCGTTGTCTCCGGAGCAGCGCTCCTACGCGGACACGATCCGGCAGTGCGGCGACGCCCTCCTCCAGCTTATCAACGACGTACTGGAATGCAGCAAAATCGAGTCGGGGAAGCTCAAGCTCGAACGATTGGATTTCAACCTCCGCACGGTGGTGGAAAACGTGCTCGCCCAGTTCGCCGAGCGGGCGGAAGCCAAGGGATTGGAACTGACGGGATTGGTCCATGCGGCGGTACCGACGGAGTTGCATGGCGACCCCGGGCGCCTGCGCCAGATCCTGACCAATCTGGTTGGGAATGCCGTCAAATTCACCGAGAAGGGCGAGGTCACCCTGCAGGCGTTTGTCGACGACGACGATCCGGAGGCGGCGGTCATCCGCTTTCTGGTGAGGGATACTGGGATCGGAATTTCTCCGGCAGTTCAGGCCAAACTGTTCCAACCGTTTGTTCAGGCGGACAGTTCGACTACGAGGAAATACGGGGGGACGGGGTTGGGGTTGGCGATCACGAAGCAATTGGTCGAACTGATGGGCGGGCGCATCGGTGTCGACAGCCGGCCCGGGCACGGCAGCACGTTCTGGTGTACGGCGCGGTTCGAAAAGCAACCGCGCTCGCCTCGGGCCATTCTGCCGGCGGAGGATCTGCAAGGGCGTCGTATCCTGATCGTGGACGACAATGAATCCAACCGCATGATCCTCCACCACCTTGTGACCGGTTGGGGGATGCGGGACGATCTGGCGGTCGATGCGGAACAGGCGCTGGACTTGATGGCCGAAGCGGCGCGCAACGGCGCGCCGTACGATCTTGCGGTTCTCGACGTCGTGATGCCGGGCAAAGACGGGCTCCAACTCGCTCGCGAAATCCGACAACACCCTGCCGGTTCGGCGATCCGGATCGTCGTCATGACGTCGATTCTGCAGCGTGGTCATGCGGAGCAAGCGCGTCAGGCTGGGGCCATAGGCTATCTTCCCAAACCGGTTCGGCATGACCAGTTGCGCGACTGTCTGCGCACGGTGCTGGGCATCCGCCCTGAATCCGATCGCGACGAACCAGGAGAGCCTCCGTCGACCCCCCAGCTTGTGACTCGGCATACGCTGGCCGAACGCCTGGCCAGGCCGCGTATCTTGATCGTCGAGGACAACATCGTCAATCAGAAACTGGCCGTACGGATGGTGGAAAAACTGGGCTACCAGCCGGAGGTTGTGGAGAATGGCCGGGAAGCCTTGGCGGCGCTGGATGCGGGGGGGTATGCCGCGGTCCTGATGGATTGTCAGATGCCGGTCATGGACGGATTCGAAGCCACGCGACGCATCCGGGAACAGGAACAGTGTCAAGCGTCAAGCGTCAATTGTCACTGGACTGAACAAGATGCCGACCGATTGACGAATGACGAATCCCGGATGACGGCGTCTCCCCACATTCCGATCATCGCGGTGACGGCGAACGCCATGCAGGGCGACCGTGAACGGTGTCTGGCGGCCGGCATGGACGATTATCTCGCCAAGCCGGTCAAACTGGAGGAACTCCGGACACTGCTCCATCGTTGGGTAGGCTCGCATCGAGAGGATCAGCCGGCGGCGGCCGATGCCGTGCGGGCGGATTCGCATCCCGGAAGAGGCATTTTCGATCCCGTCAGGATGCTGCACAACATCGGCGGCGACCACGAGCTCTTCGGCCAACTGGTCGGATTGTTCCTGGAACGGTATGACGCAATGCTGGGCGACATCAAAGAAGCGCTGAGCAAAGATGACGCGCTGACGCTGGAGCGGGTGGCGCATACCTTGAAAGGGACGGCAGCAAACCTCTGCGCGTCGGAAGTCGTGCTGGCGGCCAGCCGGCTCGAAGCGGTGGGACACCTCGGTACGTTGCACGAGGCGCCGCCGATCTATGCGCAACTGGAACTGGAAGTGATGCGCCTGGTTGCGATCCTTACCTCCTATCGCGACGGATATCCGACCGTCACGCGAAGCGCCGCCTGACGGCGAGATGCGCGCTTTCTTTCTCGCATGCCCGTCATACGGGGCATTCGGCAGCCGGAGCGGGCCGCTCCGACGCGGAGGGGACCGACGCGGTCGCCGGGAAGAGCGGATAGCGGGTCGGGAACTCCTCGGGCAGGACGAGTTGCTTGCAGAGTCTAGTGCGCGGGTTCATCAGCAGCGGACCTCGCAGGTTGGCCGTGATGCGACCGGGATCGTCGGAAGGAATCGTCAGGATGACGGCGGTCGTCAATTCATCCTCCTTCCCTCCCTGCACCTCCGCCAACGCTTCCGGGGAGATCTCGACACGATAGGCGGGATGAAATAGAGTTGGATCGATGATGACAAACGCCAGCGCAGGATCGTCGAGCGACTGCAGCCATTTGAAGGGGGCATCCGTATCGTGGTCGAGAATCACGTAGCGGCGACGGTCCGGAAAGCCCAGGAGACCGGATGGGAACGTGAGGCCCGCCTCATCCGTGATATCGAAGGTGCCGAATCGGGTCGTGACGCATTTCATCGTGTGAACTCAAGCGATCGGACGCCGTTTGACCGCGGCGAGACGCCGGAACGCGTCCATGGGAATGACTTGGGTTTGGGCTGCCAAATGGTTTTCACTGAGAATTCTCGCGTGGACTTCATCGCGGTGCACCTCCACGTGTTTCGGCGCTTCGATCCCCAAACGAACCTGTCCGCCCCTGGTTCCCAGGACGATAACCCGGATATCGGGGCCTATCGTGACGCCTTCTCCGCGTCGGCGTGTGAGGACGAGCATGGCGGCCTTCCATGGCGATGTGTACGGGCCTCGTGACGCTATCGGTCGTTGGCTCGGAAACTTGACTGGTTCGTTCGGTCGTTACAGATAGTTCAGAAGCGAATTGTCGAACACCTTGGACAGCGTGCGGCTGGCCGCTTCGATGGCGTACTGCTGGAGCGTGAGGTCGGAAATGGCCTTGGCCAGGTCCACGTCCTCCGTGCGCGACAGTGTTTGGGCGAAGAACCCCCTCGCCTCTTCCAGTTGGGACGAACTGGCGGTCAGGCGGTTCGACATCGCTCCCACTTCTCCCTGGATGGCGCCGATCGTACCGAGGCTCTGTCCGAGGCCGTCGAGCGCCTGGGAGATTCCCTCCCGGTAGTTACCGCGCAGCGCCGATACGAGCTGTTTCGTCGTGGCGAAGAGGTTGGCGGTCGCCGAGGTGAAAATTCGATTCCCCGCCACGTTGGTCGGCACGGTTTGGCCCGTTCCGATTTCAATCGCATGGACACCGGTGTCGCCTTGATACTGGAGGCCCGTGACGACGCTGAACCGGTCCCCGGAGGCCGGCGGGCCCGCCGCGTTGGACATGGTCAGCCTGATTCCCTCGAAGCTCACTTCACCGCCCGATACATACGTCTGGTTGGCCAGGACGGTCCGCGGGGTCAGGCTGACCGTGAAGGTATCGCCGGTTTGCGGGCCGCCTTGTTGGCTGTTGGCGAGGACGACGCGAAGCCCGTCGAAGGAAATTGCGGCCCCCGATACGTAGGTGTTACCGGAGGAAACGGTCGTGCCGGCGGTCGTATCGAGCACCGAGTACTGCGTGGCGGACGTGAACTGGATCTGATACGTGTGCAAAGTCAATTGCGACGGCGAAACAACCCCGGCGTCCATCACGGCGGCGCCTCCGGAATTGGACACCCCTCGGGTCGAGGTGACCGGGACCGTGACGTTCAACACGTCGAACGTCGTCGCGGAGCTGAATCGGACGACATAATCGTCCAGAGTCACGAGGTTGTCGTCCGCAATGTAGCCCGCGCCCGCGATGACGCCGCCGGTATTGCCCGAGCCGGGCGCCGTCGTGGCCGTGAGGGCGAACGGCGCCGCTCCCGTCGTCGCGCTGCCGCCTGCCAAACCCAGTGAGGTGCGGGCGGACCCGCCGGTCACTCGAACGGACGACGATCCGCCGTGGAGATCGGACGCAATGACCAGATGATCGGTCTCGAAAGTGACGGTTACCTGCTTGCCCGCGTTCATCAGCGCCGCGTCCGCGTTGATGCGGGCCTGCAGGCGCGCGGCGAGCTCGGCGCCGGTCAGCGTTTCCGTTCCTGCGGTGAGATCGACGGTACCGGACGTCACGCCGTCGACCGTGATCGTGAGCGTATCGTTTACCCCGTTGGTCAGGATCACGGGCGCGGTGAAGGCCAGACCCGTCGTCCGCCCGTGCGTGCTGGTGCCGGTAAAGATCGCCTGGCCGTTCAATTCCGTGTTGGCGTACTGCTGAATCTGTGCAAAGAGTTGACGAACCTCCTGGCTCCCGATCGCCCGCTCGGCCTGGCCGTTGGTATCGTTCCGGAACTGGACGGCCAGTTGTTGGATGCGCGACAGCGAATCCATTGCGCTGCTCAGAACTTTGTCGGAAAGGTCCAAGCGGGTTTGACCGATAGAGATGTTGCGCAACCGCTGCTCGATCGCGGCGATGGAGGCTTTGTCCAGGGCGATGTGATTGAAGGCGCTGGGATCGTCGGACGGTTGTCGGACCAGTTTGCCGGTCGACACTTGTTGTTGCAGTTCGAGGGCCCGAGCCCGCGCTCGTTGAAACGTGTTCGCCAGGACACCGAAGGTCTGCAGCTCCGTGACACGCATAGCGACCTCGCTGGTTACGGTTTGAGGGAGAGAAGCGTTTGCAGCATCTCGTCCGTCACTTTGATCAATCGGGAGGCGGCTTCGAATCCCCGCTGGAACTTGATGAGGTTGACCATTTCCTCGTCGATCGAAACGCCGGACACCTGGGCCCGGATTGTCTCGATCTGGTCGCGCAGGATTTCCTGGGCTTCGTTGTCCCGATCGGCCGTTTGTGCCAGCACGCCGAGATTGGCTGCCGTGGTCCGATAGGCGTCGTGCAAGGTGCCATTCTGCAAGCTGGCGAATTGCTTGTGTTGCAAGGCGACGAGCGCCAGCGCGTTCGCGTTGTTTCCGGGGATCCCGGTTCTGGTCGACGAGGCGGCCACCGACAACGGGTTCGTGAGCACGACCGCGAGATTCTTCGCGGCATCGTCGTAGGAATTCACTCGAAAGACGTCGCCGCTCGCCGGCGCTCCCGTGACGGTCACGCTGAGCCCATCGAAGATCAGTGTCGCCGGACTCGTATAGGTTCCCGAGGCGGGAGTGCTGGTTCCGCCGGAGAACCCTAGCGCGACCGCCGCGGTGCCGCCGGTTATGCTCACGGATGAAGATGCGGACGTATCATTGGAGGTGACAACGAAGCGGTTGGTCGTGGTGTCGAATGTGACCGTCACCGTTTTGCCGGCCGCCTGAAGGGCGGCATCGGCGTTGATCTTCGTCTGGATTTCAAGCGCGAGCGCCTCCCCGGAAACATAGGACAGCCCGGGCGCACTCGATCCGGCAATCGTAATCGTCCCGGAGGCCACTCCATCGACGTTCACCGTTAACGTATCGTTTGTCCCCGTCACAATGGCCAGAGGGTTGGCCGCGGATGGAGCCGTGATCGCCGTCCCGGTGTAATTGCCCCGCACGGTGCGCCCGGTGGTGACGTCAACGATCGAATAGGAAGTGGGCGACGAGAAACGAATTTCGTAATCATGGAACGTTAGCAGACTGTTGGCGGCAATCGCACCGGACCCGATGGCAGCGGTTCCGCCGTTGGCGACCGCAGCCTGGGTGAAGACCGACAAGGGGGTGAAGAAGTCCAGCCCTGTGGTGCCGTCCAAGCCGAACCCCGTCCGGTGAATCTGGTTCACGGCGTTCGCCAGCGTCGCGGCGATGCGGTCGAACGATTGCTTCAATTCGCGTACGGTCGTGTCTCGGATGTCGAGCAGGCTGCGCAGGCGCCCGTTTGAGATCAGTGAGTCGATGCTGAGTGGTCTGATCCCGCCGGTCGAGTAGCCGACCGACAGGAGCCCGGCATTGTCCGGATCCTCGCTGGCGACGAGATCGCGGACGCTTCCGCTTTCGACGAGAACTTGCCCGCGGGCGGCGAACACGGAGAGCGAGCCGGTACCGGACTCGATGGTGGTGATGTCCACCCGCTTAGCCAGCTCGTTGACGACGAGTTCCCGCTGGTCGCGGAGGTCGTTGGCCTGTTGGCCGGTGACTTCGGCGGAGACGATCTTGCCGTTGAGCTCGGCGATCTGCCTGGCCAGACTGTTGATCTCCGTGACTGTCTGCTGCACCTGAAAGTTGAGGGATTGCCGAGCGGTCAGGAGGTCGGCCGAGGCCTGGTTCAGGCTCGACGCGAGT
This sequence comes from uncultured Nitrospira sp., assembly GCA_964445795.1. Lineage (GTDB taxonomy): Bacteria > Nitrospirota > Nitrospiria > Nitrospirales > Nitrospiraceae > Nitrospira_D. Next base: position 36,849 of record CAYULI010000003.1, read on the forward strand.
TGAGCCGCTCTGGCGAGCAGCACGGACCGGGCGGTCGATTCTCCCGGGGTCGTCGACACGTCCTGGAGTCCGCCGAAAAAGTCGCTGAGCCTGGCGGCGATGCCCTCTCCGTTGCTGTCGCCGAAGACATTCTGCAGCCGGTCCAATTCGTCCTTCGCCAAGGCCAACCGCCCGAGGTTTTGCTGGGCGGTCGTCAACTGTCGATTCACGAACTGGTCGACGTACCGCCGAATCGAAGCCGCCGTCACGCCGGTTCCTACCATCCCCGGTTGTCCGTTGACGGGAGGGCGCTCGGTCAGCACCGCCTCTTGTCTGGAGTAACCGGGCGTGTTGACATTGGCGACGTTGTGTCCTGTCACGGCCAGCGCTTGCTGTGACGTGGTGAGCGCGCTCCGCGCGATGTCGAATAACGAGCTGAGGCCGACCATAGTTATCCCCGCTGATGAATGACGGCGTTGACAGGCGTCACCGCGGCGGACCGCCCGTCGTTCGTATAGAGGTCCAGTCCGGGAACGATCTTGGTCCCGGCCGTCAGGGCCCGGTCAACCACTCCCCTGATATTCTCGATCAGCACGACGTTGTGCTTGATCTCGTCCCGCACCCGCTTGGCGGTGGTCAGGAAGGCCGTGTAGTGCGTTCGGAGTTCGTCGGATTCGGGACCTCTCGCTTGATCGACGATGGTATGGATGGTGGCGGTATCCGGCGGAAGTCCAGTGATCGCGGCGAGACGTTGCACGAGCGACGCCCGCTCGTCCGCGAGGGCTTGCAGAGATTCCAGGATCGCGAGCCGTCGGCAGTTGATCGGGTGGAACTCCGCGATGGCCAACGTTCTGATGGCCACGCGCTCTTCTGCGACCGTGTCCAGGAGAGCCCGGCAGGCGGCTTCCTCGCGCATGAACAGCCGGCACAATTGCGAAGTCGGGGACGAAAGTGTTTCTGCGGACATAGAAGCTCCTTGCGATGATGCGTGGGACCAGGTCCGCCATCCCCGCATGCATCACAAATGGAGCAAGGAGGGAGCGGGCTAGAGTACGGCGTCGGTCAGAACCTGCTTGAGAATGGCGTCTCCGACCGTACGTCCGCTGACGTTATAGGTACCGCTGTCGATCGCTTGTCTGATCCGGTCCACGCGTTCGCTTCGCGCCCGATCCGGTTCGCCGGCAAGCGCCCGGATCCGCTGAAGCTCCTTGGCTTGCTCGGAGATGTGAACCTGATCCTTGCCTGCCTCCTTGTGCGCGGCGGCTTGCCGCGTCCCGGAGCGCTCGGCTTCCTGGACGCCGAGCAACAGCTTCGCGAGCTGATCCGACTTTCCATGACCTGAAATCTGCATGTTCCGACTCCTTCTGCCGACCTCTCGTCTTCCGCAGACCCAAGAGGAGGACGTGCGGCACTAACCCCTGTCGAATCCCTTATCGGTTCTCGATCGGGAAACTTGAGGGCTGCTTAGGGGGCGGAGCGAAATTCTTGGCCGCATAGTCTTCGAGCATGCGGGAAATGCCGATACCACCGGCCTGTGCCGCGCGCAATCCGATTTCCTGGTCGTAGAAGGAGTAGAAATACGCACCCTGTTTGTTCGCAATGATCCCCTGAGGGACGGTTTCTCTCATGACCTTCAGGAGATAGGAAATGAAATACCCCTCGAATTGCCGGCCTGCTTCAATCAACTGCTCGTGCGCATTCCCATTCGATAGCAAAGACTTAGGATCCGGTAATGCTGCCACAATGTCCGGAGCCACCGTTCCATATAACGGTAAACGAGGTCCTTCAAAAAATTCCGAGTTCTTGTTAAAAGTTATATTATCCATGTACTTATTCAGATAATCTCAAAATTAGCTTGAAGTGCTCCGGCGGCTCGCAGTGCCGACAGAATCGCCACGAGGTCCCGGGGGGTCACGCCCACCGCATTTAGCGCCCTGACGACTTCGCCCAAGGTGACCGTTTCATCCACGACCATCAGGCGAGACTCCTGTTCCTTCACGTCCGTTTGAACGTCCGGCGTGACAACCGTCTGTCCACCGGTCGATCCCACCAACGGAGCCGGAGGTTGGGACACGTTCAAGGTGTTCTTGACCGAAATGGTCAGATTGCCGTGCGAGATCGCGCAGGTGGAAATTCGCACATGCTCTCCTAGGACGACGGTTCCCGTGCGCTCATTCACCACGACCTTCGCTGCGGTGTCGACGGAGACGTCGAGCCCCTCGATCGAGGCGATGTATTCCACAACCCGACCATGAAAAGCCGGAGGGATGGTGGCTCGAATTTGACCAGCATTGACGGCGGTCGCGCTGCCCTTTCCGAACACTCCTTCGATCGCTTCGACGGTACGAATCGCCGTGGTAAAGTCCGGTTGTCTCAGCACGACCGACACAGAGTCCCAGGAGTCGATGTTGACGACGACCTCCTTCTCGATGATGGCGCCGCCGGGAACGACACCCGCCGCCTGATGGTTTTTCGTGACGGTGGCCCCCCCGGCCCCGCCGGTTCCGCCGAGGAAGCCGCCGATTGAGACCGGGCCCTGCGCGACCGCGAAGACCTGCTGGTTCGGTGCCTTCAAGGGGGTGAGCAGGAGGGTGCCGCCCTGCAAGCTCTTCGCGTTGGCCATGGACGAGACAACGGCATCGAGCGTCATACCCGGTTTGGCGAACGGCGGCAGCTTCGCCGTGACCATGACCGAGGCGATGTTCCTGGTCAGCAACTGAATCGGGTCGATGACAAGATTCACCCCCATTTTATTCAACATGGAGATCATGGCCTGAATCGTAAACTGTCCACCGATGACCATGTCGCCGGTTCGATCCAATCCGACCACCAGCCCGTACCCGATCAGTTGATTCTCGCGCACTCCCTCGATGGCGCCGATGTCCTTGATTCGAACGGCGTCGGCCGACAGCGGGCACAAGAGCAGTACGACCAGAATCAGCCAGCAGAGGGGGCGCGAGGCGCGCGTCGTCATATGCGGTATCATCCTTCGTTGGTTACGACCGGTTGGCCATCGTGATCGGGTGCCTCCGGCCGAGGAACAGCCGGGACAGCCAGCCTTGTTCCGATGCGGAATCTTGCGGGAACAGCTGGCGAACATCATCCGTCGGTTGCGACAGCATCCGGCCGGAAGGTTGAGGCGGATTCAGGTCCGCACGGCGGACCACGCCGCTCATCACCATCATCTGAAGCGTGCGGAGCGTGACCGGGCGTCTCAAGCGGTCCAGGCGCACCGTCTGTTTTCGTCGCCGTGGTGTCGGCACGGGCGTCCTTTTCGTCAGAACGGGTAAATCCAATCGAGAATCCGAACGAGCCATCCGGGCCGTTGGACATCGTCGAGGACGCCGAGGCCCGAATACTCGATCTTCGCATCGGCGATCGCGGAAGAGAGGACCGTATTCTTCGTGTCCACGTCCACACGCCGCACGATCCCGGCGATCGTCATGAGCTGTTTCTCGCTGTTGACCGTGACCTCGCGCCGTCCCTCGATCCGGAGGTCGCCGTTCGGAAGCACCTCGGTGACGATCACCGAGATGGTGCCGGTCAACGTGCCTTCCCGGCTGGTGGCGCCTTTTCCGCCGAACTTGTTCTTCGCGCTGGCATCGATGCCCAGGCCTCGGCGCGCTTCATCGCCGAGACGGAGTCCGGGAATCCCGAAGTAGCCGATCCCGGTGCCTGCCAGACTATTTTCGATTGTCGATTCCCGCTGAGCGGCCGTATCCGCGGACTTCGACCCCTTGTGCTTTTCGACGATCTTGACCGTCAGCACGTCTCCCACCCGCATGGCCCGCAGGTCTTCGTAGAGATAGGCGCGCCCATTCTCTTCCTGCCACAGCGATCCGATTGTCTTCGGAGGAGGCAACGGCGGCACCGTGATCTTGGTCGACACGTTCGGCGCGCTCATGCACCCTTGCAAGAACAACGCGGAGGCCACCAGGCTGAGGGGTAGCGTCTTGGCAATCCGTCGCATCACGGTCAAAACTCCACCTGGACCAAACCGGGAGCTACGATTTTCGCGCGCAGCTCGCGGCCAGAATCCAGATTTGACACGATAATCGACTGTCCGATCTCCCCGTTCGACTTCGTCACCCCGGAGGTTTGAATCGAAAGCCCTCCCCGCTTGGCTTCGATCACCACCCGGTCGCCTTTCTTGACCATGACCGGCTTCTTGAGGAATCCGTGGCGCAACGGCGTTTCCGCCTGGAGAGGACGGGCGGATACCTTTCCGATCACTTCGTCCTGATCCGTGATGAACGGGTGTTTCAGATCGTGAATCCGGATCCGCGTGGTGGTGAGGTCCTCGGCTCCGATCACCTCCTCGGACTTGAGGAATCGGTTCGGCGCGACCGCGTCGATCATGGCCGCCACGTCGGCGAGGGCGTCGATCGTTCGCCAAGGCCTGCCGTTCAGGTTGACCGCGATGCGGAATGTCCTCCGCCCCAATCCTTCCTCCCATGCCGAGGGAAGGACGTGCAGCTCGACAAGCGCCGAAGGGATGCCGATGGAATCCGAAGGTTCCAGCAGGACGACTTGGACCGTCTTCACCCGGGTGCCCCATTCGCCTTCCAGATACCGCTGAATGGTTTTCCGGATGAGATCCGGATGAAGGTCTCGGGTCACCGAGCGATCGACGTGGCGTGCGTCCGCCAGCCGGCCGTCCCGGCTCTGGCCGACGCTCCTGACGGGCTCGGCGGAGGCGGGCGCTCCGGCCGTTGCAGACCGGTGGTCCCAGGACAGGCTTCCCGTCAATAGGATGAGCATCGCAAGCCAGTGTCGAAGCATCATGTCCCCCTACCGTCGCAGATTGTTGGCGATCGCCATCATGTCGTCGGACGCCTGGATGGTCTTCGAGTTGATCTCGTAGCTGCGCTGGGCGATGATCATGTTCACCATTTCTTCCGCCAGGTTCACGTTGGAGCTTTCCAGGAATCCCTGTTGGATCATCCCGAAGCCCGTCGTAAACCCGCCCGTTCCCTGGATGGGAGGACCGGAGGAAAAACTGTCGATGAACAGGTTATTGCCCATGGCGACGAGGCCGGAAGGGTTGTCGAATCGCGTGAGCTGAATCTGGCCGACCTGCGACGCCTGCGTGACGCCAGGCAGCAGCACCGACACGGTTCCGTCCTGGCCGATGTCGACTTTCAACGCGCCGGACGGAATGGTGATGACGGGGTTCAGCAGATCGCCGTCGCCCGTCACGAGGTTGCCCACGTTGTCGCGCTTGAACGAACCGTTCCTCGTATACATGATGGTGCCGTCTGGGCGACTCACTTGAAAGAAGCCCGGGCCGTCGATCGCGAGGTCCAGGTCGTTGTTGGTCTGCCGCATATTCCCCTGCAGCCATTCCTTTGCGACTGTCGTCGGGCGGACGCCGGCACCGACCTGGATGCCGACCGGGAACACGCCGACGTTCGAGGCGTTCGTGCCCGGAAGTCGTTGAATCTGGTACAACAGATCGGCGAATTCGGCCCGGCTTCGCTTGAACGAATTGGTATTGACATTGGCGAGGTTATGCGCGATCGTGTCGACGTTGATCTGCTGCGCCGTCATGCCGGTTGCCGCGGTCCACATCGCTCTGATCATAGGTCCTCCAAGTTGGCCGCCGGGAGCGGGCAGCCCATGGCCCACAGGTATCCGGAGCTGTTCGCTCCCGGCTTAATGCCGTTCTTTCTACAGCACCCGCCCGACGTCCTGAATGGCCACTTCGGCCATGCGGTCGAGCGTCTGAATCAGTTTCTGTGCGGATTCATAGCTCCGCATGCCCTGGATCATCTTCACCATCTCACCGATCGAATTGACGTTGGACTCTTCGATGTGCCCGACTTGAATAAGCGGATGCTTCGTCACGAACCCTTTGTCGGAGATGAACAAGCCCTCTGAAGCCTTCTCCGGCATCTGGTCGTCGGGAAAGTCCACGATCTTGATGGTTGCCACCGTATTCCCATCCACCTTGATCTCGCCTTGAGCGGTGATCTCCATTTTCCCGACGGGTATCTTGATCTCGCCCTTGGCGCCCATGACAGGATAGCCGAGGTTGGTGACGAGGCGGCGCTGATTGTCCAACGACAACATGCCGTTGCGGGTAAAGCGTATCCCCTGGGGAGTCTTGACCTCGAAGAAGCCGCGGCCTTGGATCGCCAGGTCGAGCGGGTTGCCGGTCAATCTGATGCGGCCCGGCTCGAAGGTCGTCTTCACGAGATGCGGCGCCACGAACGCCCGTTCCGTTACCCCGAACGGCCTGGCCAGAATCTGCTGCACCAATCCTCCGACAGGGCCGATGGCCGGAACCCCCAGGTGCGGTCGAGGCAAAATGGCCTTGAACGCCTGCTGGTCTTGTTTGAAGCCGGCCGTGTTGACGTTGGCCATGTTGTTGGCGAAGACCTGCATGCGCCGCTCATGTGCCAAGGCCCCGGACAGGATGGAATAAATGCCGCGATTCATCGTGCTGACCCCTCTGACTTCGTGGTTGCCTGCACACAGCAACCCTCGTGCCAGTGTGTCGATGGGATGGATCACTGTTCAGGCAGGTGGCCCACGTTCGAAATGGCAGGTTTTTAAAGTGTGGAGGAACGCGCGAATCAAGAGAGATCCGGGCGGAGCGAACTCCGTGAGGAGTTTCTGACCGCGTAAAGGTGAAAATTTTTCCTAGCGGGAACGGGCGAGGGTGCTTCTGCCCGGTCGAGAAACGAAGGCTGCCGTGCGATGTGTCGAGGACGTGGGAGCGGAGAGATCCGATGCGAACCGAATGGTACTGTCAGGATCTTGACTGTCGGACAGGATCCGGGACGCGGTCTCCAGCAGCGCCTCGCCTTCGGTTCCGTCGGCCGGCGCCGCCGCTCCGCCGATGCGGCACGAGAGGAGTATCTCCTGGCCTTCGATCATGAGCGGGAGCGACATGGTGGATTGGATCTTCTGCGCGAGGGCCGCGACCCGTTCGGGCGACACGATATTGTCGCTCAGCACGGCGAAGGTCCGATCGCCCAGGCGAGCGACGGCGTCGTGGGATTCCAGCGCGCTCTTAATCCGGGCCGCCTGGACGCGGGCCAGCAGCGTCATATTCGGAATGGACGTAGAGGTCGGTGACGGGCGATATTCTCCCAATTCCGCTACGAGCACCGCGACGATGCGCCCGGTCGTGTGTGACCTCGCGAGCGCCTGGTTCAACAACGCGAGAAACAGCCGCTTGGTCGGGAGCCCTGTGACGGTGTCGTAAGTCGACGGGGGGCTGGGCTCTTTGGGGAGTCGAATGCCGGTACCGGTCGGCCAGAAGAGGAGCCCGCCGAGTCCGAGTCCCATCCCGATGAGCACGCCCAAGGCACCCGTGAGTAGATGGTGGTCGATCTGTTGAACGGGTGTGCCCGACACGTGCATATCCTGGGAAAGAATAGAAGCCGGCGGTGCGGCGAGCATCCAGGCGAGGCTGGCTGCACAGATCACCGCCGACAACCCGAGGCACGAGATGGCCAAGATCTTGGACGATCCGGTCCTCGCTGCGCGGTGTGGTGTCGCGAGCAGACGCATGGGCGAGCGGAGCGGGGCCGAGGCACTCCGGGCAGTCGGCGAAGCGTCGGCAGGACCGGCAGTGTGACGGCGTGTATCCATCGAAGCTCAGGAAGAACGATGCGTGCCGAGCATGAGTTCTGTCGGTTGTCTGAGCCGGAAACTGAAGCGACGGGCGAGGCGAGCGCGAACGATCCGGCAGAAACGGACGTCAACGGGCAGGCGACGGAGGCGTTCGGCCTCGGGCTATCCGGCCCTTTGCATGTAGGCCTTCAAGTTGAGAATCGCCTTTGCATGGATCTGGCAGACCCGCGATTCCGTGACCTTGAGCAGTTCGCCGATCTCTTTCATGGTAAGTTCCTCGTAGTAGTACAAGGTCAACACCAAGCGCTCCTTTTCCGGCAACTCCTGGATCGCCTGCCCGATCAATTCGCGCTCGCGTTCGTTGACCAACGCGGAGAGCGGATCCGGGTTGTGGGTGTCGGCGAGCATCCTGACGATCTTGTGGCCGTCGGACTCGTGCAGGTTCAAGTCGTCGATGCTGATCATCACCGCGCCTTTTGCGCGGGACAGGAAGTCGTCGAGCTCTTCGGGCGACATCTTGAGCTCCCGCGCCACCTCCTCGTCAGTGGGCGGACGACCGAGCCGGCTCAGCAGCTCCGTGTGGGTCCGCTGCAGCAGGCTGATCCGTTCGTGGACGGATCGCGGAATCCAATCCATCGAACGGATTTCGTCGAGCATGGCACCACGAATCCGGAATTCCGCATAGGTCTTGAATTTCGCCTCCCGGGAGGGGTCGTACTTGTCCATCGCGTCCATGAGCCCGATCGTCCCGACCGAGATGAGATCCTCCGCGTCGAGATAGGCCGGCAGCCGGAAGGCCAGTCGGTGCGCCATGGCTCGGACAACGTGGGCGAATTCCTTGATGATCTGCTCGCGGTGTGATTCTGCCGTCGACGGCGACGGTGATGCTCGTTTTGTGGCCGTTTTGTTCATGGTCGGGTCGTGCGCCAATCCTGTGTTGTCAGTTCCTGGTCAGCTCGGGTAAACCAACCGTTGCCAGAGTAACTGCACTGAACTCTTCGGAATGCCGGGTTTCGGCCACTGGGCAATCTGCCGCGCGAGTCGTTCGAACGCCCGTGACGCGGGCGCTTCCGGGAACAGGTCGGCGATCGCCCGTTGCTGCATGACGGCCAGCGGCAAGTAGTCGTCGTACGGAACGTAACCGAGGTAGTCGACGGCGACGTGCAGGAACCGATCGGCGGCCCGGTCCAGTTTCCTGAATACCTCGGTGGCTTCGCGGGGATTTTTCGCCTGATTGACGAGCACCTTGAAGCGCCGCTCACGGTATTGTCGGGCGAGAACTTTGATCAGGGCATAGGCGTCGGTCAGGGACGTCGGCTCGGGCGACACGACGATGATCGTCTCCTGTGCCGCCGAGGCGAAGAACGTCACGGTCGGGGAAATGCCGGCGCCCGTATCGATCAATAGAATGTCGACCTGAGAGGAGATCTGCTCCAACTGCTCTTGTAAGAGCAGTTGCTGCGATTCCGTCAGCGAAGTCAGGTGCGGGACGCCCGAGCTGGCCGGCAGTACCTGGATGCCGGCAGGGCCGCTCAACAGGATATCGTCCAGACAGCGCGCGCCAGACAGCACATGCTCGATCGTGTATCGCGGGACAAGTCCCAGCAGCACGTCGAGATTGCCCAGACCCAGATCGGCGTCGAGCACCAGCACGCGCTTACCGGTTTTTGCGGCCGCCACGGCAAGGCTCGCGACGACGTTGGTCTTCCCGACTCCCCCCTTGCCGCTCGATACGGCGATCACCTGCGTGGTGGGTGTGGCCGGTTCAATGCCGTAGGGCGACGGGGTGGTGGTGCGTATTCTGCTCTGCATGACGATGCCTCCTACTGTTTCTGCGGGCCGGCTAAGGCTCCGAGCCCCTCTGTACTTTCCGAGGACCGTGGTTGCGTGGACAGGTGCTGGAACGGCGCCGGGGGCGGCACATACCGTTGGGTGAACAGAAATGTCGACAAACGGTCCACCGTCGCCAGTTCGATGTCTTCGGGGACGCGCTGGCCGGCGGTCCAATAGGACAGCGGCACCCCGGTCTGGTAGGCCAACTCAAAAATCGTTCCAAACGAGGCCGTTTCGTCGAGCTTTGTAAAGAGCAACCGGAGCAACGGCAGTTCTTTCGCGCGCTCGACGATCCGAAGCAAGTCGCTCTCGCGCATCGCGGCCGGGAGAACCAGATGCGTGTCCACCTCGGCATCGTCTCGAAGCAGGCGATGCAGCTCGCCAGCCGCCGCCACTTCGTGCTGGCCGATGCTTGGCATGTCGATAAGCACCAGGTCTGCATGGGTGGAACGCCGCAATCCGTCGCGGACCTGTCTGGGCGACAGGGCGGAGGCGAAAGGGACGCCGAGCACATTAGCGTACATACGTAACTGTTCGACCGCCGCTTCACGGTAGGTATCGAAGGTGACAATGGCGACGGATTTCTTTTCCTCCAGCCGATAATGGGCGGCCAGCTTGGTGACCACCGAGGTTTTCCCCGCTCCGCTCGGACCCAGCAGCAGACTGACGGTCCGGTCGCCCTGGGTTGCGAGGAGCGGCCCGCTCACGCGGACACGTTTGGCGATGTGACGGCCAAGCGTGTGTCTGATCTCTGCCGAATCGAGCCCCGGGGTCTTCGTCAGGGACCGCACCAGTTCGCTGCCGAGCGCTTCCGCCGTGGACGGTCTGACTCCCTGGCCGATGAGCAGCCGGCAAAGCGTCGCGATCTCGCCCGGCAGATGAGCCCCCAGCGACTGGGTTTCGGGGGGCAGCGACTCTCCGAGCGCGCGGCTCAGTTCGCTTAATTCGGCCCGGAGGCGCGCAAGGCGCTTCCGCTTCAGATCCGCCGGCCGGCGGTTCGGCGGTGCCTTCAGCGCCGCGTCGGGGCGGGATCCGTCAGCAGGACGATTCGGATCCGGAGAGAGGATGGCCTGCAGAGTTTCCTGAAAGTCCCGCGCCGGATACGCCGCCGGTGCGTCTGGCAGCGGAGCCGTCTGTGGCGGAGCCGCGCGGGCCGCCGGTTGGGGCGGCTCGGGGGCTATCCGTCCCACGTCGTGTTCCGCCGCCGCCATCACTTCCAGGATCGGCCGGTTGAACAGTCGGAGGAGGCGCCCTCCCTGTCGAACCTCCTTCGACGAGAGGATGATCGCGTCCGGCCCGAGTTCTTCTTTGATCGCGCGGATGGCATCTTGCATGGTGAGCGCGTGAAACGTTTTGACTTTCATGTTCTACCTCACGACGGTTGAGGGAGCTCGCCGTCCAAGCGGACGGTGTCCAGCGATTGGAGCCGTACCAGCGCGTCGACTTCGTTGAGTCCCATGACTGGTACGGAATGGAGAATGCGGTCGGTGAGGCGCCGCAGGTGACGGCGGACCGCCGGCGAGCACAACACGACCGGCTGTTGGCCGCGCGCCGCCACACGCTCCGACGCCTGCTTCAAGGCTGTCAGCAGCTTGTGTGACAGGGTCGGATCGAGGTTCAGCGCTCCTCCCGGCGGCAACGTGGCGACCTGTTCGGCCAGCGTGCGGTCGAGTCGCGGATCGAGCGTGATGACCGGCAACGTCCCGTCCGGCAGTTGATATTGCCTGGTGATGGTCCTGGCCAGCGCCTGTCTCGCCGCCTCGGTGAGCACGTCGGGGTCTTTCGTCAGTGCGGCATGGTCGGACACCGCTTCCAAAATCGACCGCAGGTCGCGAATCGGAATTCCTTCTTTGAGCAGGTTTCCAAGAATGCGGACCACGGTGCCGAGCGGGAGCAGGGTCGGAATCAATTCTTCGACGAGCTTCGGATGCGCCTTGCCGATTTCGTCGAGCAGAGCTTGGACCTCCTGTCGGCCGAGCAGCTCGTGAGCGTGACGCTTGATCAACTCGGACAGGTGGGTCGTGATGGCCGAACTCGCGTCCACGACCGTGTATCCGGCCATTTGCGCCTGCTCGCGCGCCTCTTCTGGCACCCACAAGGCGGGCAGCCCGAAGGCCGGTTCTTTCGTGGGAATGCCTTGGACCACTCCCCGCTGCCCCGTGCCGGGATCAATAGCCAACACGTGCCCAGGCAACACGTCAGCTCTGGCGATCTCGACTCCTTTGAGGATGATGGCGTATTCGTTCGGGCGCAATTGCAGATTGTCCCGAATGTGAATGGGCGGGACGATGAATCCCATAGTTTCCGCGAATTGGCGGCGGAGCCCCTTGATGCGGTCGAGCAACGCGGTCCCCTGTGCGCCTTCGACCAAACCGATCAAGCCGTAACCCACCTGCACTTCCATGAGATCGAGGGGAATCACGCGCGGGACGCCTTCGTCCTGTTTCGGAGACGCTGCCGCCGCGTCCGGCGGCACCGGCGGCGCCCCCTGTTGTTGATACAACCGGTAGGCCATCCATGCGGCGAGGCCGCCCAGCGCGAGAAAAGCCAGGTGCGGCAAACCGGGGATCAATCCCAAGGCGAGCAGGATGCCCGCGGCCGTCCCCACCGCCTTGGGCGACATCAGGAGCTGCTTGGTCATCTCCCCGCCGAGATCGGTCTCGGAAGCCGCTCGGGTGACCACGATGCCGGCGGCCGTCGAGACGATCAGGGCGGGAATCTGTGCAACGAGCCCTTCGCCGACCGTCAGCAAGGTATAGGTCTGTGCGGCGAGCGCGGGACTCATGCCCTGCTGCAGGACTCCGATGGTGAGGCCGCCGATGATGTTGACGAGAATGATGATGACCGCCGCGATGGCGTCGCCTCGGACGAACTTGCTCGCGCCGTCCATGGCGCCGTAAAAGTCGGCTTCTTCGGCGATTTCGCGCCGCCGCCGCCGAGCCTCGGCTTCGTTGATCAGCCCGGCATTGAGGTCGGCATCGATGCTCATTTGCTTGCCCGGCATGGCGTCCAAGGTGAACCGGGCTGCGACTTCGGCGACCCGTCCGGCTCCTTTGGTGACCACGACGAAATTGATGATGACGAGGATGGAAAACACGACGAGTCCGACGGTGTAATTGCCGCCCACCACAAAATTGCCGAACGCCCGGATGACCTCCCCGGCCGCGCCCGCCCCTTCATTGCCATGCAGGAGGATCAACCGGGTCGAGGCGATGTTGAGGGAAAGCCGGAGCAGCGTGATCATCAGTAGAATGGACGGAAACACGGAGAACTCGATGGGGCGCCGCACCTGTAATCCCACGAGCAGGACGATCACGGATAGCGTGATATCGAAGCTGAGGAGCAGGTCGAGCAGAAACCGCGGTAACGGGAGCAGCATGACCATCAAAATCGCCACGACGCCGAGGGACATCACGATATCCGGGTGTCGGATCAACGGTGCGCGCTCGAGCGTGTCGCTGTGTGTCGCCATGTTCGCCGTCTGCTCCGATTACGCCTGTCCGGGTGTGACTCCGCGGGCCCGGTACACGAAGGCCAGAATCTCCGCGACCGCCCGGTACAGGTCTGTGGGAATTTCCTTTCCGACGTCGACCAGCTTATACAGGGTCCGGGCGACGAACCTGTGTTCGACGACCGCCACGCCGTGATGCCGGGCCAGTTCCCTGATCCGTTCCGCCACAAACCCGGCGCCTTTGGCGACGACGTAGGGCGCTGCCATCTTCGCCGCGTCGTACTTCAGCGCCACGGCGATATGGGTGGGGTTCGTCACGACGACGTCCGCCGTCTTGACCGCGGCCATCATCCGCTTCTTGGCTAGATCCCGCTGTGCGGCCCGGACGCGACTCCTGATCAAGGGGTCGCCTTCCGCCGCCTTGAGCTCTTCCTTGACCTCTTCCTTGGTCATGCGCAGGCTGCGTTCCCATTCGTAACGCTGGTAGAGGTAGTCGAGACCGGCCAGCGCGGCGATGACGCCGGATAAGGCCAGCGCCATCTTGAGCGACAGCCGTCCGACTTCGTGCAGCACCGTGCCCACGTCGAATTGGATCAGCTCCGGCACGCGGGGCAGATCGTGACGGATGACAAAGAAGCCCGCCCCGGTAACCAGCGCGATCTTGAGCAATCCCTTGATGAGTTCCATGACGGAACGGAACGATGCCAGACGCGACAGGCCTTTCACCGGGCTCAGCCGGGCCACCTCCCATCGGAGGGCGTTGGGCCTCCAGATGAACCCGGTTTGCACGAGCGTTGCGGCGCAACCGACGACGGCGATCCCTGTGAGCAGCGGGAGAATCAGGAGAAGGACCGTTGTGCCCGTGTCGGTGACGACGGTGTGCAGGCGCTCGACGGTCCAGCCGTCGTGCCACGACCGGTCGAACGACAACAGAAGACCGTGCCTGGTGATCTCGGTCATCTTGCGCAGTCCGACGGGCAGCATGGCGGCCAGCAATCCGATGCCGCCGAGCAGAACGGCGGCCGTCGGCACATCCCGGCTCACGGCGACCTGCCCTTGCTTGCGCGCCTCTTGCTTGCGCTTCGGCGTCGCCTGTTCCGTCTTGTTGCTCTGGTCTTCAGCCATGGCCCAATATGCTCAACAGTGTGTCGATCGACAGGTACACCCGCTCGATTTCACGGCCCACCAAGCCGACGGTGAAGGGCATGGAAAGCCCGATAACCAGCAGTCCGCCCGCAATTGTGATGGGAAAGCTCAGGACGAAGACGTTGATCTGGCTCACCGCCCGTCCGAGAATCGCCAGCAGAATGTTCAAGAGCAGAATCGTGACCAATACCGGCGCAGCCAGCTTCAGGCCGACGGCAAACATTTGCTGAGATAGAAGAAGGACTTCTTCTCCCAGGCCGGGCTGCAGCCTCGCGCCGAACGCGGGAATCGCGTCGTAGCTGGAGACAATGGTGGCGACGACCGCCATGTGCGCGTTCAACGAGAGAAATACGAGTGACGCCAGGAGCGTGAAGTACTGACCGATCATGGGTGTCTGGTGTGCCGTTGTGGGGTCGAGGAGGTGCGCGACACCGAACCCCATTTGAACTCCCGTTATTTCGCCGGCCAGTTCCAGCGCTCCGAAAAACAGGCGGACCGCCAGCCCGATCGTCAGGCCAATGGCCATCTCGCTCAGCAGGCCTCCCGCCAGGAGCAGTGGATCGGGGGGCGGGGCCGGCACGTGGATGATCGGTGCCAGAGCGGCTCCGAGCACCAGGACGAGCGCGATCTTCACCTTCATGGGGACGTTGCGGCCGCTCAGGACCGGCAGGGCCGCAACGAGGCCGCCGATGCGCGACACCAAGACGAGGAACGCCTGGAATTCGGGTAGCAGGATGTGGATGGTCTGGTTCAAGGCCATATCAGTGTACGTAATTCGGGATGTTGACGAGGAGATTCGTCATGAATGTCGTGAGCACGTTCAGCATCCAGGGAAGAAAGAACAGGAGCGCGCCGAACAACGTCAGAATTTTCGGAACGAAGGTCAGCGTGGCTTCGTTGAGCTGCGTCATAGCCTGAAAGGCGCTGACCATCAGGCCGACGATCAGGCTGAGGCCCAGGATAGGCGCGGACACCAGCAAGGTAGTCTCGAGCGCTTGCCGGCCCAGTTCTGTGACGAGTTCTGGCGTCATACTCGGGACTCTTACTGAAAGCTTCGCACCATCGACCCGACGACCAGGTACCAGCCGTCCGCCAGGACGAAGAGAATCAGTTTGAACGGCAGCGAAATGACCACCGGTGGTAGCAGCATCATGCCCATCGACATCAAGACGCTGGCCACGACCATGTCCACGATCAGAAACGGGATATAGATCAAGAAGCCGATCTGAAAGGCGATCCGTAGCTCGCTCAGGATGAATGCGGGAATGACGACGTGCGTGGGAACCTCCTCTACCCGCTCGGGCTTCGGCATCTTGCTGAGAGTGACGAAAAGCTCGAGATCCTTGTCCCGGACCTGCCGCAGCATGAAGGTCCGGATAGGCTCGATCCCCTTCTTCCAGGCGTCCTCATAGGAGATCTGCTCGGCGAGCAACGGCTGCAGTGCGGTGCCGTAGACGGTTTGCCCGACGGGCGCCATGATGAACATGGTCAAAAAGAGGGCGAGTGCCAGGAGGACCTGGTTCGGCGGAACGGTCTGGGTGCCCAGCGCCTGGCGGAGAAAGGACAGCACGATGACGATTCTCGTGAAGGACGTGACCATGATGAAGAAGGCCGGGGCCAGGGCCAGGACTGTGAGCAGGATCAGAATCTGGATCACGACCGCCGTCTGCTTCGGACTTTCCGTTCCGAGGTCGATGCTGACGGAGGGACCGGCGGCCCAGGCGTGTGCCGGGATCATGGCGTTCAACGCCAGAAAGACGGCGGCCAGTGTGCAGGCTTTCGCGACGCGCTGAAGGTCGTTAGTCCTCACTCTGCCTCCCCGTCTCGTGCGTTCGGGCTCCAACCGGCAGGTGCTGGAGCCAGGCGCTCAGGTTCAAGAACGACGGCGGTTCCGACGATGCGGCCGGGGGAGCGGCGACAGACGAGGCGATCAATTCCTGCACTTTGGATTGGTCGCCGAGGCGACCGAGTGCGACGAGATCCGTCGCCGTGAGACCTACGATCAGATATTCTCCCGCCACGGATACCAGGGCGATGGATCGTCTGGGCGCCACGTGTCCGCTGGCCACCACGTGGATGAGCGGCCGCTGGCCTCCGAGGCTCGCGCGGTGTTCCAGAACGCGTCGGGCGGCGAAAGTCAGGAGTCCCATCAGCGCCAGCACGACCGCCAGAGCCGAGAGGGTCCGTAACAGACTGTCCCACATGTCGATCATGTCTCGCCCGGCTCCCTCAACCGAGTTGCTGCACCCGTTCCGCCGCGCTGATGACGTCGGTCAACCTGATGCCGAACTTTTCGTTCACGACGACGACTTCGCCACGCGCGACCAGTTTATTGTTCACCATCACTTCCATGGGCTCCCCGGCGAGCTTGTCCAGCTCGATGACGGAGCCTTGCGCGAGCTGCAAGAGATCGCGAATGGCCATCTTCGTGGATCCGACGTACACCGCGACGCTCATCGGAATGTCGAGAATGAAATCGATGTTTTTCGGCGGTCCACCGGCATCCGCGTTCTGCACCGGAGGGAACGACGCCGGCTGGGGCGCCGCCTGCCCGGCGCCGGTCGTCTGTGGCTCGTTCTGGGTGGTTGTCTCAGCATCGGCCATGGCTCAGTCTCCCCGTCTAGTTGAGGATCTTCGTTATTCGGCACGCATGGTTGCCTTTGTATACGCCGGGGCTTCCCTGAAACTTGAGAAATCCCTCGATGAAACAGTCCAGCGGGTCGCCGGGCCTCTGATCCAACAGCACCACGTCGCCCGGCGTGAAGTTCAGCACGTCTTGCACTGTGACCGTGGTCGTCCCCAGACGCACGGTGATCGGGAGCGGGCATTCTTGGAGCCGTTCGCGGAACTTGGAGGACCAGCTACCGTCCTGTTCGACTTGATCCGAGACCAGGCCGGAGTAGAGCTTTTCTTTGATGGGCTCGAGCATCGAATAGGGGTACACGATGAACAGGTCGCGGGAAGTTTCGCCGATGATGACCTGCAGCGTGACCACGACGACGATCTCCGAGGCGGTCACGATCATCGCGAACTGCGGATTGCTTTCCGAGCGGACGTATTCGACCTTGACCGGCATGACGGCCTGCCAGGATTTTTCCAGGTCCGAAAGCGCGTTGAGCAGCAGTTTCTTGATGATGCGCAATTGGACTGTGGTGAAATCGCGCCCCTCCGGTTTCACGTGTGTCTGCCCCTTGCCGCCGAAAAAGTAGTCGACGATCAGGTAGACGAGAAAGGCGTCCATGACGAACAGCGCGTTTCCCCGCAGGGGCAGCATGTGGAACACGTTGAGCGACGACGGCATCGGGACTTTCTTCAGGAATTCGCCGAATTTGATGACTTGAGTGCCCACGACCGCGAAGTCGATGGCCTCGCGCAACAACGTCGTCCAGGCGACGGATTGCCGCCGGATGAACCGGTCGTTGATCATCTCGAGGGTCGGCATCCGTCCGCGGATGATCCGTTCCTGGTTCAACAGGTCGTACGGTTTGACCCCGGTGGACGACGCCGGCTCCTCCTTGGGCGTGGTGTTGACCTCGCCGGAGACGACGCCTTTCAGTAGCGCGTCGATCTCGTCCTGCGACAGAATCTTGTCCATGGGGGGAGACCGTTACTGCACGACGAAGTCCGTGAAATAGGCCGAGCGGACTGCGGGCTTCGGGAGAAGGCCGTTTACCCGCTGAGTGATTTCGTCACGGAGTTGAAACTTGCCTTGGGGGGTTCGGATCGTCGACGAGTCTTTGCTGCTCAGAAGAACCAGGATGGTGTCGCGCACCTGTGGCACGCGGGCCGCCAAATCCGCCGCAACCGCTTCGTTCTCGACTTCCAACTTCACGGTCAGTTTGAGATACCGGATTTCCGGAGAATCGGCCAGGTTGACGATGAAGGGTTCCAGGTCGAACATGGCGCCGGGCGCGGGGGCGGTGCCGTGCTTGGCTCCGGCCTCTCCATGGGATTCTACTTTTGCGATCGCCTCCGGCTTGTGCTCCTCGATTTGGTCGGCCGCCTTATGGCCGCTGCCGAGAAACTTCACTGCGACGAAGGCGCCGCCGAGGCCGGCCACAAGGGCGGCTGCCACGACGATGATCACAAGCTTGATGGGCAATGCCGGAGCCGGTGCTGCTGCCGGCGCGGGAGCTTTCTCGTCCAATGCCGCTGCTTCTGTCATAAAGTCCTCCTGGAATCACACAATGACGTGGGAGGGAAGACTGCAATGCATATGCCACTGCCTTCGCGGACGCGAATGCTGCCCGGAGGCGTGAATCGCGGCTCCAGTTGCGACGAATGGAGTCACGGCGGGCACCTTGTGGCAGAGATGTCAGTTGATCGTCAGCCGCCTGCTTGACGGTGTCAGAAAACTGACGACGGTCGATGAGTCCCTGATTGCCCGATGTGGTGTGAGGTGGAAAACTGGAAGCCGGCTCTGTCGAGGCCGGCGCGGCAGCGAGGTGCCTGCCGCGCCGGTTCACGTGGAACGATTATCGTTTCAGGTTCACGAGTTCCTGGAGAATTTCGTCCGAGGTCGTGATGACTCGGGAATTGGCCTGGAACCCGCGCTGGGCGGCGATCATGTCGATGAAGCTTTCGCCGAGGTCCACGTTCGACAGTTCGAGCGAATTCGACAGCACGCGCCCCAATCCCGCGCTGTCTGGCGCGCCGGTGACCGGCTGGCCGGAGTTGCCGGACTGGGCGAAGGTGTTTTTCCCGGTTCGCGTCAGTCCGATGGGGTCCGGGAACCGCGCCAGGACGACTTGCGCGAGGGCGCGCAACTGGCCGTTGGAAAAACGACCGCTGATGATGCCGTTCGTGTCCACCGAGAAAGCCTGCAGGGACCCGGCGGCGAAGCCGTCCTGCGTCTGCTGCACCAGGGCGGACGTGGACCCGAATTGCGTCGTGCCGTCGAGCCCGCTGCCGCCGTCGGTGGTGACGCTGGACCCGAAGTTCATCACGATCAGCTGGTCCTGCGTCGCGCCGGTAAAATCGATCTGCAACCGTCCGGGGGTCGTTCCGGCTGTGCCGGCAGCGGTGCCCGTGTCGTATCGGATGACCGGGCTCTCTCGGTCCAGAGTGCCGTTGGTCCCGAACGTCAACGTCCCCGACCCGACCCGCACGATACCCAGCGTGGTGTCGATGTTGCTGGAGTGGTAGTTGGCGGTGACGACGTCGTTGGCCGACGCGACGATGTTGTAGTTCCAGGTGTTGGCGCCGATCTTCGTGAAATAGGTGGTGAGCAGATGGCTGTTCCCGAGGGAATCGAAAACCGTCATCGAGGTCGAGAAATTGGAGGTGGCCGGAGGATTCGACAGGAGGAAGTCCGTGCCGGTCGTCGACGTGGGCGCGAGCATGTTCAGGTTGGCGGCCAGCGTGTCGCCGCCGTTGGCTGCGACCACGACGGTTCCGGTGCCGGTCGTCGAGTTGTTCGTGGTGCCGGTCATGCCGGACGTGAAGGTGAAGATGTTCGAGGCGTTGACGGTCGCCGTGAACCCGGCATAGGCCGCGGCCTTGAAGGGATCGTTGGGCGTGAGGGCCCGCACGGCGTTTTGAATCGCCGTGGCTAGGGCGGACCCGGTCAATCCGTTGGCGACCGTCACGGTCTGGACGCCGTCGCCGTTGAGGTTGATAGTGAAGGAGTTGTTGCCCGCCGCCGTGGTCGTCGTCGAGGCCGCGGATCCGACGATGCTGCCTCGGACACCGGTTGGGGTCGTCGCGGAGTTCAGGTTGGCCGCAACCAGCGCGGTCGTGGTGGCTCTCGGCGAGGCGGTCGTCGAGGGCAGCGCGATATCCCCGATCGTGCCGGTGATGGTGCCCGTCGGATCGGCCAGGAAGCCTTGGAGCTTGAACCCGGTCGGATCGACCACGTTGTTGTTCTTATCCAGCCGGAACAGCCCCGCGCGGGAATAGAACGTTCCGCCCTGCGAGTCTTCGACGATGAAAAATCCGTTGCCGTCGATGGCGAGATCCAGCACGTTGGACGAGGTCGCCAGCGACCCCTGCGAAAAATTTCCTTGCACGGCGGTCAGCGCCACTCCGATGCCGGTCTGAATCGCGCCCGATCCGCCGGAAATGGACGAACTGATCAAATCGGCGAAGGTCGCCTTGCTCCCCTTGAATCCGACCGTGCTCAGATTCGCGATGTTATTGCCGATGACAGAGAGCGCGGTGCCGTTGGCGTTCAACCCGCTGACCCCGGCGAAGAGCGACGATAGAATACCCATGGATCGATTCCTCCTTCGTTGCGGTTCCTGACATACCGGTTCCTTACCGTACTTCCACGATTGTCGACGGATCGACGGTCAGATCGCCGACCAGCAGCTTCGGCGAGCCCTCCTCCATCCGGACACCGCTGACCGTCAAGTTCGCGCGGCTGGTGACGCCGACGGGTTGTCCTTGCAGGTCGGTCGCCGTCATCGCGTACTGGTACGCGCCGGCCGGCATCTGCTGGCCGTTTTGATTGCGGCCGTCCCACTCGACCCGATTAGCGCCGGCAAACTGGTTGGAAAACTCCAGTGTCCGGACGACTTGGCGTTGCTGGTCCAGGATCGTCACCCGGACGGACGCCGCGTGCTTCTCCAGTGTGTAATCGAGCGGGGCCGATCCATCTCTCAACTGAATCAAGGGCTGCTCCAGGGTGATGGTGCGACCGACGAGCGGCAGCAAGGTGAATTGGAGCGAGGCGGTTTGCGCATCGAGGCTTTTCTGGAGGAGCTGCGCCTGTTTGGCGCTCTGATCGAGCTGGCTGAATTGCGCGAGTTGGGCAACGAACTCCGTGTTGTCTGTCGGCTTCAGCGGATCCTGGTTCTTGAGCTGCGTGACGAGCAGCTTCAGGAAGTCCCCCTGCCCGAGTTCTCTGGGCCCCATGCCCTCGGTTGGAGATTGAATGCTCGGTGCCGTTGTCGTGACTCCGGTTATCGTAGCCATGCGGTCCGCTCCTTCTCGGCTAGGCGACAAGATTCAAGCTGCCCCGATGTTGATGGACTCGGTGTTCGTGGACGATGCGAGGCTGGTCGTGCAGCGGTCGGGCTGCGTTCTGCCCCGAAGGTTCATGTTGTCCCTGCTGATGACCCTGCTGAAACGACCGCCCTGCGGACTGCCGCTCAATGTCCACGCGAAACTGCCCCAGATCCAGCCCGGAATTCTGTAGGGCGGATTGCAGCCGGTCCTGTCCGTTCATCAGGAACTGCCCCACCTCCGGCCGGTCGGATGCGAAATAGGCATGCACCAGGTCGTGCGTGACCGCTACGCGGATGTTGACTCGGCCGAGGTCCGGTCGCATCACCTCGAACGTCACGGATCGTGACGGCGGCGGTCCCTCGTCCGTCCGCTGGGCCCCCGCGACCGGGGGGGCCGCCACCGGAGGCTGCGGAGTCTGATTCTCCGGTGCCCGAGCCATCAGATGTCCGAGCTCGCCGCCGCCGGCGGATACGTTTGCGGGCGCGCCGTTGCCATGAGCCGATCCGGGCAGTGCCGAAACGTCTTGCGGAAACGGATTCGTCGCGCGATCCTCATGGCTGTTGTCGCGGTCGGTCCCCTCTGAATCCGGCCGACCTTCGAACGCCGAGAATGATTGCCAATCCGGTTGCGGAATGATCGTGCGCGATTGCGGGCTTGCCTGGTCGTTCGTCGGGAACACGTCGGGGTTCTGTGCATGGGACACAGGAGCCGCAGCGTCGCTCCGATGAGCGGGCACTTCGTCTCCGAACAGCGTCATCGCTGCAAGTGTCGGGGCCTCTTGTCCCGCGATCTCCGGCTTAGCCGGAGAGGATTGACGAGGAAGCGTGGCCAGATGGTCCGGTGCCGTGTCCCGCGCGAGCATCGCAAGCGGGATGTCCCCGCCGCCGTGGTTCGGTTCGGCGGCCGGGAGGTCCCTCGTCGGCGGAACAGATCCCGGTGTGCGAACCCCGCCCGCAATAACGGCGCCGTTCTCGACCGGAGCGTTTGCCATCGGGAGATTCTCCGGTAATGGCTTGATGGCGATGCCGACGGTCGTCGGGTTGTGCCACAACGTCGGATGAGAGGGCTCGCCCTTGGCTTGCTCCCCTCCTTGCGAATCAGTAGAGGACCCGGGCGTGGAAGAATCCACAGTGGTCTGAGCGTTGTCCTGCATCGCCGCCGCCATCGGCGATGATGGCGAGGCTCCGGTTCCGGACTCCAGCACGGACAGAGTCGCCGGCTGGGACGGCGAAGGGTTCGTGGTCGACGGTTGCCACAGGGCGACCGTCAGCACATGCGGCGGGATGTCCGGAGCGTTCGACGTGTGAGGCTGGGCGCGATCTTCACCATCCGGACATCGGCATGTTGTTCCTTCGTGGCGGTCGGAAGCTGCTTCGGAAGAAGGGGCCGCCGGCTCTCCGGTTGGTTTCGATTGTCGTTCGGCTGGATGGGACCGGGTACGATCGGGTGCACCCGGGTCATTGTCCTGCGCTTTCGATTCGCTCGAATGGGGGGTGGGTTCCCTGCCCTCATTCTGTCTCGCGGAGTGGAGAGCGGACGAGAAGGTACGTCTCGTCTCGGAGGACCCCGGAGTACGGAATGCCGGCGGACCGGAGCCTGCCTCCACAGCGGGGGGCAGGATCGCACTCTGGGGCGGGATCAGCATCGCCTTCATGGTCAGTCCGATGGTCCTGTGAATGGTCGCGTCGTATTTCCGGGAGAATTCAAGCCCCGTGCCATTCGCCGAAGACTGAAAATCCCGCATGAAATGCATCCGCTGTTCGTTGAAAAACGAGAGAGCCCGGAGGGGGAAGGAAAAATCTGCTGGTTCGCTGGGCAAAAACTGCTCTGCGTGAGCCGCAGAGCAGGGTTACGGATTGTGGGCGAGCAATTGCTCCGTCAGCTTCGCGGCGCGCTCGGCTTTCACCTGCGCCAGAATGGAGCCGGCGGTTTTGCCTTTGACGAGACGGAGGATCTCGACGGCCTTCCGGTCCGGCATCTTCTCCAGGCGGGCGGCCGCTTCCTCGGCCGGCATGGATTCGTAGATCTTCGCCAGTTGGGCCTGATACTGGTTCCTTTGTTCCTGCGCTTGGCGTTCCCGCTCGATCGACGCTTTGGCCCGTTGAGCTTGTTGATCCGCCGCTTCCTTCTGGTGCTTGGCGCGCACGTCGAGAAGCCGTTTTTCCACCGCCTCGTTTCTGGCGAGAAGCTGTTCGATCTCCGCCTTGAGTACGAGTAGGCGTTCCTCATTCTGCCGGACGGTTTCTTCCCGACGGTCCAGATCGCGCTTGCGTAAGTCCAGCATTTCGATGACCTCACGAGGCGTGTCCAGCGCCGGACCCTGAACCGCGGTCGTAGGCGGCGTCAGCGGCGTAGCCGGCGGCTCCGGTTCGGCCAGCGGCACGCCGGGCGATCGGAACGGCGGGGGCGTTCCTTGTTCCGATGCGGCTGGTGGAACCTTGGATGGTTTCGCCTTGGAGTCGGACGACGCCTGTCCCAGTTGCACCATGATCCAAAACAGGATCGTGGATCCGATCAGGCCGCCGGCGATCGTCCAGAGAGAGGTCCGCCGCTGCGCCTGCATCGTGCGGAGCGGCGTTGTCCTCGTGCGGCTGAGGATGATGCGATCGGTCCTTGGATGTGACGGTCGTCGTGTCATGAGCCGAGCGATCCCGATGAAGTATGTCGGCGGTGCGCCGCCTCGTCCGTGCGCGCTTGTTCCCGGCGGCCCGCGTCCGCCCGGTAGACCGATCGCCGGCGCTCGATCAGGCGATCGACGATCCGCCGCTCCTGCGCGGCTTCGATCCGCCGCGCCTGCGCGCGTGCAATGGCCTCCACCAGGGCGGCGGCTTTGGCTTGACCGCGTTGGAGCGCGTGCCGGTGCGCGTCCAGACGGTTGTGCCACTCCAGGACGGTTTCGATCGTGGCTCCCCGTTCGGCTTCTCGACAATAGGATGCGGCGTCCGACTGAATCAGCGCGCCGAGGTCCGTGCACTGCCGTTCCGTGGCGATCAGTTCCTGGGTAAGCTGGGCCAGTTCCATCGCGATACTCTGCTCCGTCTGTGCGCGCAGTTTGCGCAGTGTTTCCAGGCTCACGCTGTCTGGCTCGCCAGCGCCTTTAGGCTTTGGACCGACGACGCGAATGATGCCGGTTCATCGATGTCCTGCCGCAAGTACGCGTTGATGGCGTCCTGGGACCGGACCGCGCGATCAAGCGCCGTATTGACCCCCGGCTTGTAGGCTCCCAGCAACACCAGATCCTCCGACTGGCGGTAGCGGGCGATCAGCTCGATGATCTGTCTGGCGGCGGCCGCGTGGTCATGGCTGACGATGTCGCGCATCACACGGCTGGTGCTTTGTAGGAGGTCGATGGCCGGAAAATGGTTTTGCGCGGCCAACGACCGCGACAGCACGATATGGCCGTCAAGGATCGAGCGCACGCTGTCGGCGATGGGATCGGTCATGTCGTCTCCGTCCACGAGGACGGTATAGAGTCCCGTGATCGTCCCGGCCCCCGGTCCGGTTCCCACGCGTTCGAGAAGTTTCGGGAGCATCGCGAACACGGAGGGGGTGTATCCTTTCGTTGTGGGAGGCTCTCCGATGGCGAGGCCGACCTCGCGCTGGCCGTAGGCCAGCCGTGTGAGCGAGTCCATCAGCAACAACACCTGCTTCTTCCTGTCGCGGAAATACTCGGCGACTGTGGTGGCAACCAGCCCGGCGCGCAGGCGGATCAGCGGCGCCTGATCGGACGTGGCCACCACCACGACCGAGCGTTGCAGGGCGGCCGGCCCCAGATCGCGCTCGAGGAACTCTTTCACCTCGCGTCCCCGCTCTCCGATGAGCGCGATGACGTTCACGTCGGCCTTCGTGTAGCGACTGATCATGCCGAGCAACACGCTTTTCCCGACGCCGGACCCGGAGAAAATCCCCATCTTTTGCCCTTGACCGCACGTCAGGAAGCCGTTGATGGCACGTATACCCAAGTCGAGGGGGAATCGAATCCTTGCGCGCTGCAACGGATTGGGAGGGTCGGCGTGGAGCGGGTAACGTTCCGCAGTCCGCACAGGACCCTTCCCGTCGATAGGGTTGCCGAGCCCGTCGAGCACGCGGCCCAGGAGATCGGGTCCCACCGGCACGGTCGCGACCTCGCCGGTCATGGCGATCCGACTGCCCGGCCCGATCCCCCGCATGTCTCCCAAGGGCATCAAGAGCACCCGGTCGCCGCGGAATCCCACCACTTCCGCGGGAATCTCGTCCGCGCCTTCTTCCCGAGTGATCCGGCACAGCTCGCCGATGGTCTTCATGGGACCGTACCCCTCGATCACGAGCCCCACCGCCTGGGCCACGCGGCCCGAGACGGCGAGGGGATCGACCTGTTCCAGGAGATTACCGAGATTCACGCCGGCCTCGATTCTTGAGGGCTTCACCCAGACGGAGCAACTGCGAATCCAGCGACGCGTCGATCGTCCGGTGGGCCGTGTGGACCAGACAGGTCCCCCGCGGGACCGATGGGAGCGGAACGATCTGCAGCGCGACGGGCGCCTCGGGCCGTTGTAGCAGCTCCGAGCGCGCCGATTCGACGGCCGGCACGTCGGCCGGATGCACTTGGAGCACGACGGCTCCGGATTCCCGAACGGCCGCGACTGCGGATTTGGCCTGAGCTATGATTTGGTCTTTGCACGTGTCGGCGGCCTCGTGGAGCACTTTTGTCGCGATGTGAAACGCGAGCGCGACCACGTCGTCTTCGAGTGTCTGTTGCAGCGCCGTGCGCGCTTCGTCGAGTTTGCGCAGGGCCTGGACGAACAGAGCCCGCTCCTGGCGCAGCCGCTCTTCCGCCCGACGCTCGCCTTCGGCGAGCCCTCGCTCGAATTCCGTCAGGCCGTCCGGATCGCGCAGCGAACCGTCTTCGCCGAATTTCTGGAGCGGTACGCTGCGAAGCGTCACCGCGCCGGCCTGGACCGCCGCGTGTTTGAGTATGGCCGGTTCGGTCTGGCGGCGCACCGCCGGTGGCTGAGTCGTCGGCACGTCGTCCATTTAGACCATGGCCTCCCCCGCCCCGGCCACCACGATCCGGCCCTCTTCTTCCAGCTTGCGGAGTACTTTGAGAATATTCTGCTGCGCTTTCTCCACGTCCGAGACTTTGACGGGACCTTTCGACTCCATGTCGTCCTTCAACATTTCCGCCGCGCGGGTCGACATATTCTTGAAGAACTTCGCCTTGACGTCGGGATTCGCGCCGCGCAGGGCCAGGGGGAGATCTTCCTTGCTGATTTCCTTCAGCAGCTCCTGTATGCTGCGGTCGTCCAGCTTGATCAGGTCGTCGAAGACGAACATGAGTGCGCGGATCGCCTCGGCGAGCGTCGGGCTCTTCTCGGCGATCTTGGCCATGATCCCGCTTTCGGTGGCCTTGTCCAAGCGGGCGAGAATGTCCGCCATCACTTCGGCACCCCCGATGGTCTGCGCGCCAAGGCCTTTGCTCGCCATGAGCGTTTCCTGGAGGCTCTGGCTGAGTTCTTCCAAGACGTCGGGCTGGACGTCTTCCATGGTCGCCAGCCGCAAGGCCACGTCTCCCCGCATGATCTCCGGTAGCGATGCCAGCACTTGGCCGGCCTGATCGCTCTCGAGATGCGCGAGCACGACCGCGACGGTTTGCGGATGTTCGACCTTGAGCATCTGGGCGATGGTCTTGACGTCGACCCACTTCAGCGCCTCCAGACCGGGGTAGCTCTTCCGCGTCATCGACTCGATGATGCGGGCTGCCTTATCCGGACCAAGGGCCTTCGTTAGGATATTCCGGATGAAATCCTTCGCCTGAAACTGCACCTCCCCCGCCGCGCTCGCCGCCTTGAACTCGGCGATCACCATTTCCTCCTCTTCTTTCGAGATCTGCGCGGTGCCGCTCATGAAGCTCCCCAGTTTCTTGATCTCCTTGGGATCGAGTTGCTTCATCACCTGAGCGGCGGCATCCTCGCCGATCGCGCGGAGCAGAATGGCCGATTTCTGTTCGCCCGTGAGCTGCTTCGCCATGTCGGGCCCTATGCGCTGCTCTTAAGCCACTGTTTGAGCACCACGGCCGTCGTGTCGGGATTCCTCTTGGCCATGTCGATGATCTGCGCCCGATCCGACGGGTTTGCGAGAGAGGCCTCTACGGCGCCGACGGAAGCCGGGAGCGCCGGCGGCGCCGCTTCCGACGCGGAGACCGCGGCGGCTGGGCCCAACATCGCAATCAGGGGCCGGACGACGAAGAACAGAATCATCAGGAACAGAAGCGCTCCCACGACGTAGCGAAGGTACGGCAGCCACGGTTTCTGCGGCTCCGCCGCCGCCTCGACGGCGGACGCGTGCGGCTCCTCCGGCTCGAAGCCGAATTGGACGTTGACCACCTGCACCTGGTCCTGCCGCTCGGCCGAATAGCCCATCGCTTTCTTGACGATGTCCTCGATACGCTGCAACTCCTCTTCGGAACGCGGGATGTATTTTCTGGCCGTTTCGGGCGCCGCCTTGTCGCTGCCGCTCTCGTCTGCGTTTTTCGGTGCCTCGTAGGTTCCGTCGACCAGCACAGCCACGGAGAGTTTCTTGATCGTCCCGACCGGCTCCACGATCTTGGAGACGGTTCGGCTGATCTCGTAATTGACCGTCTCGTTTTTGGTCTGGCTAGAGCTCGAGCTGGTCTGGGCCGGCTCCTGGTCGGTTCCCGGCGGGACGTTCGATTGCACGCCGGGGACTCCTCCCGACACACCGTTCACCCCGCTGGATTTCTCCTGTCCGCGCTGTTCACTCCGGACGACCTGTCCGTTGGGGTCGTACCGCTCCTCTGTCGTTTCGACCTTCCGGAAGTCCACCACGCTCGAAACCCGGACCACGGCGCGATTCGCTCCCACGATTCGTTCGAGCATCGTCTGAATGCGCGTTTCGATGTCTTTCTCGATACTGCGCTGATACTCGAGCTGGGCGTTGGTCAACCCCGCCGTCTCGTCGGTGGCGGTCGAGGAGAGCAGATGGCCGTGGCCGTCGACGACGGTCACGTCGCGCGCTTGCAGACCTTCCACGCTGCTGGCTACGAGATGGACCACGCCCTGGACCTGCGCCTTGGTAAGCGACTGCCCGTTGCGGAGCGACACGATGACTGACGCCCTGGGGCGGTCCTGCTCGTTTGCGAAGAGGCGGCGTTCGGGAATCGCCAGATGCACGCGGGCGCGTTCCACCTCGGGCATCTGCACGATCGTGCGTGCAAGTTCCCCCTGGAGCGCACGGCGATAGTTCAATTTTTGGACGAACTCCGACATGCCAATCGACGTGCGGTCGAAAATCTCGTACCCTACGCCGCCCCCGTGGGGCAGCCCCTGCGTGGCCAGTTGCAGCCGGAGATCGTGCACCTGCGCGCTCGGCACCAAGATGGTGGCGCCCCCTCCGGTTGTCTCATAGGGCACTTTCGCTTCTTTCAGTTTGTCGATGATCGCCGCCGCGTCTTCGCCGTTGAGGTTCGAGAAGAGTACCTGCATGTCTGGTTGCTGTGTCCAGAGGGCGAGCGCAATCAGCCCGGCCACAGAGCCGGCAAGCGCGACGAGAATGATCATCCGCTGATTGATTGAGAACTTCGCGAACATAGTGAGCGCGATCCTCTAGGATATCGATGCTGGTTAAATCTGCATCCGTTGGATTTCCTCGTACGCCGCGACCAGCTTATTGCGAATCTGCATCATGAGTTGAAACGAGACATCGGCCTGCTGCAAGGCTACCATCGTGCGATGCAGATCCTGGGTCTGCCCGGTCATCAGCGCGTCCACCGCCTGGCTCGCCTCGACCTGAATGCTGTTGGCTTTGCCGATGGCGGACTTGAGAGATTCCAGGAAGCCCCCGGATTCGGACGAACCGGAGCCGGAAACTCCCGGCGTCTGATCAACGATGGTTGAGACGGCCTGAGAGATACCCTGGATCTGGCTCATGATTACCTCCCGATCTCCAGTGCGCGGTTCCACATCGCCCGCGTCGCGTTGATCGCCTGCACGTTCGCCTCGTAGGCGCGAGACGCACCGATCATGTTCACCATTTCTTCCATCACGTTGACGTTGGGAAGACGGACAAACCCTTTCGTGTCAGCGTCCGGATGGTGCGGATCGTAGATCAACTGGCCGGGCTTCTGGTCTTCCACCACGCGCGCGACCGTCACACCTTCGAGCGCATGGGCGGTCGGCCCCATTGCGACCTGGCGGAACGCCCGCTGGAACGCACTCGGGACCGGCGTGGAGCGGAAGACCACGTCGCGGCGCTTGTACGGTCCGCCGCCCGGCGTTTTCGTGGAGTGCGCATTGGCCAGGTTGCTGGCGATGACATTGAGCCGCCGCCGATTGGCGTCGAGCGCCGATACAGAAACTGCGAGGCTATCCATCAGTTCCACGAAGCACCTCCTTGTTCCCAGCCGCGTGCGTTCTGCCAGAGGCTGACGGCTGGCGGTTATCGCGCATCGCGAATCGCACTGAGCAACTGGCGAAACCGGATCGCGGTGATCGTCGCCGCTGCGTTGTACTGCATGGCGTTCTCCGAGAGCTTGGCCATCTCCAATTCGAGATTGACCGAGTTGGCGTCGAGTGGCAGGTCGCCGGCCGGCATCTCGCTCAACTTTCCGTTGACCGCCTGAAAACCCTGCGGACCCCGTGGCCCGATGTGGTTCGAGTGCGTCACCGCGAGGGACACGGGCAGCCGGCCCTTGTGGGCGGACTGTAACTGATCCATGAACGTGAGGTCGAAGGCCCGATAACCTGGCGTTTCCTCGTTGGCCAAGTTGGAGGCGATCACCCGTTGCCGCGCGCTCCGCAGGTCGAGGCTTCGCTGCAGCAATTGCATCGTGCGGTCAAAAATCGTCATCGCTGGAGCTCCTTTCACATGGGCCCGGCAAATCCGTGGGGTGTGCAACCGCGGTGCCGCGTCTGGTCGACGAGTCGCCTCCCGCAGCGCTCCGGTTGCCCCATGCGCGATCGGTTTCTTCCCGGTCGCCCGGTGCCGACCGGCAATTCTGTCCCCGTGCAAGCCGTTTCATGTCGACAGTGTCTGTCCGGTGTCCCGGTATTCCCGGAGCTTGTTGCGCAGCGTCCGGATGCTGATCCCGAGTTCCTTCGCCGCGTGAGTCCGGTTGTCGTTCACGCGCGCGAGCGTTTTAAAAATCAGCTCTCGTTCCATCTCCCATAACGATCCGTTCTGCCGGGCGACCGGAGACGGGGCGACCGGTTCAGGGACGGGCGTGTTCTCCTGTACGTTCCCCGGACAGTGTTCGGGCAGAATCGGTCCTGAGCCGGCCAGAAGCACGGCCCGTTCCATGGCGTTTTCCAGCTCGCGCACGTTGCCTTTCCATGGAAGCCGCTGCAGGTGCAGCAGCGCCGCTTCCGACACGGACGGCTGCGCGAGTCCGTTCCGCGCGGCGGAGAGTGACGCAAAATGCCGTGCGAGTAACGGAATGTCTCCTGCGCGCTCCCGTAGGGGAGGGACCGTGATGGGAAACACGTTCAAGCGATAGTAGAGGTCCTCACGGAATCGTCCCTGCTCGACTTCCCGATAGAGTGCGCGGTTGGTGGTGGCGATCACGCGAATATTCACCGGTACCGGATCGCGTCCTCCCACCCGGTCGACTTCGCGCTCCTGCAGGACGCGCAGCAGCTTTGCCTGGAGACCCAGGTTCATCTCGCTGATTTCGTCCAGAAGCAGCGTGCCGGTGTGGGCCATCTCGAACTTGCCGATCTTCCTAACCAGGGCGCCGGTGAAGGCTCCGCGTTCGTGTCCGAATAGCTCGCTTTCCAGCAGTCCGTCCGGCAGTGCGGCGCAGTTCACCGCGATGAACGGCCGATGCGCCCGCGGGCTCCTGCTGTGAATGAACCGGGCTAGGAGCTCCTTTCCGGTTCCGCTTTCCCCGTTGATCAGCACGGTGGCCTGACTGGCCGCCACACTCTCCACGGTGCTTAGCAGCCGGATCATGCCCGGATCTTGCGTGAGAATTGTGCGCTGTTCCGGACGGCCTGTCCCGGACAGGGTGCCGGCGTCGCGCCCTTCTTTCAGGTTGGCAATCACCCGTTCCAAGAGTTCCATTGAGAAGGGCTTGAGCAGATACTCGCTGGCTCCGTGCTTCATGGCTTCCACGGCCGTTTCCACCGTGCCGTAGGCCGTCATCAGCACGATCAGGGTCTGCGGGGCGCGCGCCTTCACTTCTTTGATGAAGTCCAGCCCCGTCATCCGCGGCATCTTGAGGTCCGTCAACACGAGCCAGGGCCTGAACCGGACGATCCGATCCAGGGCGTCGGCGCCGTCGATGGCGCCTTGCACGTCGTAGCCGAGACGGCGCACGGACTCCATTAACGCCGTCCGCATGGATGGGTCGTCGTCCACGATCAGCATGCGGTCCGGCGCGTCGGAGCTCTCGGTGGCAGCGCCGCCAGGCGCTCGTTCATTCATGGGATCCATCCTCCACCAGTGCCATCTCGGACGGACGGTCCGTCCCCTCCAGGGCCGGGATCATGTAGTGCCGGCATTGCACGGCGACCGGTGCCGCGCGCGTTTCATCGGGATGAGGCAGGATGATCGTCATCGAGGTCCCTTGCCCCACCTTGCTGTCCACATCGATCCGTCCCCGGTGCGCCTCGACGATCGCGTGGACGATGGCGAGGCCAAGACCGCTGCCGTCGTCCTTGGTCGTGAAAAACGGATCGAAAATTCTCGACCGATGGGCCGGATCGATTCCCGCTCCCGAATCGGCGACGGTGATGCGAACGGCCGGGACGCCTAACGAACGATCGGTATCCCGTCTCAAGCTGATCGTCAGCACGCCGCCTGACGGCATGGCCTGCACCGCGTTGACGATGAGGTTCAGGAACACCTGTTTCATCTGCCCGTCGTGACACCAGATGGCGGGCGTCCAGGGGTCCAGGTCCAACCGGATGTCCACGGGACACTTGGTAATCGCGTGAGCCGCCAACGTGAGCGAGTCGAGAATCAATGGTTCGGCGTCGTGCCAGGCCCGCGGCGTCCGTTCCGGCCTAGTGTAGGTCAGCAGATTGGCCAGCAGGCGATCCATGGCGTGTACGGCCTGACAGATCTGGTCCGCATAGAGTTTGGGCCCTGGCATCTCGGCCAGATCTTTACGGAGCATGGAGGCGAAGAGTTCCACGCTGCCGAGCGGGTTGCGGATCTCGTGGGCGATGCGGCCGATCATCTCGCCCATGGCCGCAAGCCGATCCTTTCGCTGCAGCCGTTCTTCGAGTTGGCAGAGTTCGGTGACGTTCTGAATCAGCAGGAGACCGCCGGATCGGAAGCCGGACTGGGTTTTCAGCGGGCCGCGCGAGAACGCCACCATGTATTCGCCGATGCGTTGAGGCCGGTCGCCGACCGAAAGCCCGAGCGACTGCAATACGTCGGCAGCACTGCGCCCGCATAACGCGGCGGCATTCGTTCCGAGCAAGCGACCGGCCTGGGCGTTGCTGCGGGTAATCACCCCCGCCTCGTCCAATACCAATACGCCGGTTGAGAGCGATTCGAGGATGCCGTCCAGATGCGCGCGGATCGCTTCGTTCTCCTGCAACTGCCTTCGCAGCGCCTCGTTGCTCCGGGCCAGTTCGAGGTCCATCTGCTCCACCCGAGCGGTGAGCGCGTTGTACGACTGCTGGAGCGTCCGGGCGGCTTGATCGAAACTCTGAAAGGCTGCTTCCAACAGCTCGCGTTCGCCCGGACCACCGTGTACAGTGATCGTCGTCATAGTCCCTCCCCGTCTAAATGGCGGCGGGCGGCCTGCAGGCTGCCCCGAAATGCCGATACGTAGCGATTAACGATGGCATCGTCGGTCTGTCCGAGCTCGGCCAGCGCCACGGTCGCGCGGTCATATTGTTTCAGTGCATGCCAATGCCTGGCGGTCTGAAGCTGCGCCCATTCCGCCTGCCGGGCTGGCGGCTTCTTGTCGAGCACGGCCCGATAGGCCGCAATCGCCTGCTGATGTCGGTTCAGCCGTGAC
Source organism: uncultured Nitrospira sp. (assembly GCA_964445795.1). Taxonomy (GTDB): domain Bacteria; phylum Nitrospirota; class Nitrospiria; order Nitrospirales; family Nitrospiraceae; genus Nitrospira_D. Next base: position 69,758 of record CAYULI010000003.1, read on the forward strand.
AGGATGTCGGCATAGGCCAGGAGCCGGTCGGTCGTTTGCGGCGCTCCGGCTTTGAAGGCCTCCTCGTAGGCGAGCGCGGCTTCCTCCGTCTTCTCCAGTCGGGCGAATGTCGCCGCCAGCCGCACGTACATCTGGGGGCGGCTGGGGTGCCGCGGATGGTGGAGCAACCAGGCGCGGCACAGGCGCAGGAGGCTCTGGTAATCCTGCTGGCGCTCCATCGCGGTGACAAGCAGTTCGAGCGCCTCGGATTCATCGCGGCCGGTCGGAAATTGAAAACGGTATCGTTCCAGGACTTTGCGGGCCGCTTGTGGGTCGTCTTGGTCGAGATAGGTTTTGCCCAGACCGATCAGGGCCGGCTCCAGGAGAGGCGGATTCTTACTCGTATTGGCGAGCTGCTGATACAACCGCACGGCTTCCAGCGAGAATCCCAGCCGGCGGTGTGCGTCGGCGACTTCAAGGAGAAGGGGCGATTGCGCATACAGTTGGTCGGCGTTGGGCCCATGCCGGTGAAAGAGGGTAACGAGGGTCAGATCGTCACGGGACCTCAGTGCTGCCTCCATCCAGGGTTTGAGGATGGCGGATAATCGTTCCGACGCTTTCGAGGGCCAGGGATCGCCGGTCCGGCCCGCGCGCATCGCGGCTTCCTTGTACAGGAGCAAGGCATGGCTCATGTCGTCGGCTTTCTCGTAGTACTTGGCCAATTGGTAGAGCGCCTCGCTCCCCAGGGTATCCTCGACGTGCTGGATCGCGATGGTCTGTAAGGTGGACCGGTAGGCGGCCTCGCTCTGGTCCGGATCGGGCACGTTGTGCATCATGGCCGCTACCGTCAGCCTGACCGAGTTCTCTCCCGCAGGCAGCATGCGGTCGGCGCGTAGCGTGGCCAGCCGCATCTGGGCCATCGTGGCCTGCGGACTCTGGGGATAGATCGATATCAGCAGCGCATAGAAGAACTCGGCTTGAGACGGCCGGGTCCCCCGAAGGCCGTCGGCCACGTGCAGCAACGCGGAGGGCGCGTACTCGTGCCGCGGATGCAGATTGTAGAAAAGAATCATGAGATCCCGCGCGGACGCGTCATGATGGAGCTCCACCTGCGTGGACGCAAATCGTTGCAATGCGACTGGGTCCAGACGGAATTGCTTTGGCCACCGTCGATAGCACACATCGTAGAAGGCTTGGGCGTCGGATTGGCGTCCCTGCTGGAACAGCGCGTGCGCGAGCCCCAGCGTCGCGCGCTGGAGCAACAGGTCGTGGTCGGTCCGTTTGCGCAATTGGAGGAACGCTCGTTCGGCGTCTGCCCACTTGCGCATGGCCATGAAGGTGTGACCTAACCCGAGCAACGCGCGGTTGCCGTCGAACGGAAGGTGGAGCGAATGAGCCATCGACTGTTCGTAGGCCGCCTGGGCTTCCTGCAACCAACCCTGTTCCAGGTACAGGTCCGCGATGCGCCATTCCGCGCGTTTGGCGTTTTGCGACTGCGGGTGATCCCGTAGCAGCTTCTTGTAGGCCTGAATGGCTTCGGAACGGGCTCGGTTGGAGGAATCGCGACGGAGGGACAATTCGATCAGGTATGCCTCGGCGGAGGGAACGAGCGGACTTTGCGGATGACGCTGAACGATCGTGTAAAACAATCGTTGCGCCTCTTCCCATGCGCCGTTGTGATAGGCGGCCTGTCCCTCCTGCCACGCAAGACCGTCGATGCCTTCCGGTTGCCCCTCCGCCCGCGGCCCTTCATCGGGCAGGGGCGGGCCGGGTGGCTCAGCTTCCTCCTGTGTCCGGTCGGAGACCGCGCGCGATTGACCGGCGGTCGCGGGCAAGCGGTGGTCCGGACCGACCGGGGAGGCACCGAGCGCGGCCTGGCCCACCGTGACCCAGATGATGACCAACAGGAGATGCTTATGAGTCGCTCGAAAGTGATGCACGGGCAGGGTTGGTCAGCAAAGACCGTGCCCTAGGCCGGCTCAATGAAATTCGGCCAAATCCGCTGGAATTCGCGGAATGATTCGGTGAGACGGCATCGATTCGTCAGGATTGACAGCAGATCCGATAGAGGACGTCAAGGATTTGACGTGACCGCTAGTTAGGCAGGGTTACGGAATGCGATCTCGGATCCACGCCCTTGCGTTTCAGCTTTTCGACCAGCGTCGTCCGATTGAGTTGGAGCAACTGCGCGGCCCTGGTCGTGACGCCGTTGGCCTTGCGCAATGCCTCCACGATGAGCTGATTTTCGTAGAGCTCCACTTCACGGGAGAGATTGATGCCTTCTTCGCTGAAACGGATGAACTGCTCCTTCAGTTCCGGCGCGGAATCTTTCCGGAAAAGTTTTTCTGGCAGGTCGGCGGCGTCGATGGTTCCTTCCTTCTTGAGCACGACCAGCCGCTCGATCATGTTCTCCAACTCCCGGATATTGCCGGGCCAGTCGTATTCGGTCAGCAAGCGGAGCGCCTCGGGCGCGAGGCCTGCCACGGCTGTGTTCTTGCTCCGATTGAAATGCGCCAGAAAATGATCGATGAGCAAGGGGATGTCGCTCCGACGATCCCGGAGCGGCGGAATCACGACCGGAATGACGTTGAGCCGATAGAAGAGATCCTGACGGAACCGTTTTTCCTCCACTAGTTTTTCAAGGTCCTGGTTCGTGGCGGCGACGACGCGCACGTCGACTTGGATTGTCCGGTTTCCCCCCACCCGCTCGAAGGCGCGCTCCTGCAGGACGCGGAGCAGCTTCACTTGCAAGGGCAGGCTCATCTCCCCGATTTCGTCGAGAAAGATCGTCCCTCCGTTCGCCATCTCGAAGCGCCCCATCCGCGCGTGCGTGGCGCCCGTGAAGGCGCCTCTTTCGTGTCCGAACAGCTCCGATTCCAGGAGATTCTCCGGAATGGCGCCGCAATTAACCGGCACAAGTGGGCGATCCTTGCGGAAACTGTTGAAGTGGAGCATGCGGGCGACCAGCTCCTTCCCTGTGCCGCTTTCTCCCTGGATCATCACCGTGCTGTCGCTGTCGGCCACTTTCCGCACGAACTCCAGGACCTGACGGATCGGCTCGCTGTTGCCGACGAGCTGTTCGAGCCGGTACTGGTCGCGCACGGCCTTTCGCAAGAGATGGTTTTCCTGGCGCAGCCGGTAGACCTCAACGGCCTTTTTAACGACCACCGCGACGGTTTCAGGGTTGAACGGCTTGGTGATGAAATCGAAGGCGCCCGATTTCATGGCGCGCACCGCAATCTCGATCGTCCCGAATCCCGTCATGATGATCGGAATGATCCGTGCGTCGAGGCGCGAGAGCCGGTCGATGAGCTCGATTCCGTCCAGATCAGGCATGTGGAGGTCGGTCACGACGATCTGAACCGGCTGCTCTTTCGCGGTCTGGAGACCGGAGGTCCCGTTGTCCGCCACCGACACGTTGTACCCTTCCTGTATCAGGGTTTCGTGAAGGACCTCCCTGACGGAGGGATCGTCGTCGATCACAAGAATATGGGCTTGGCTCATGGGCGAATGTCCGGAACGAAGATAGCTGGCATAACCGGCCATAGGATAATGACCTGCTCCTACCAATGCAAGACGGAGAAGCGGCCGCCAGTGTCGGAGCCGGTGGGGCTTTTCTTGACAGAATCGCGAGGCCGTTGCTACTGTGCGAACATCCTGCTCAAGAACGGCTCAAACCGTAACCGGGCTGGCGTAGCTCAATCGGCAGAGCAGCGGTTTTGTAAACCGCAGGTTGGAGGTTCGATTCCTCTCGCCAGCTCCACAAATTCCGCTGACGATTCAACCCGTTTGCGACCTACAGAACTCCTGCCCTCCCCTCGCGATTCAGCCAGTGTAACCGCGAGAGTAACCGTCTGCTTTTCGAAATAGACTGACAATGACTGCCAGCATTGGAATATCAGGTACGAGCCCAACAAGTTGAGGGGTTTGCTCGAACCCCAAGCGGAACATGCGCTTGAGGCAATCAAGTTCACGGTTTATTGTGGCACTGGCAGCACCGTAATTCTGCTGCTTGACGATGTAAGCTTTGATTCTTTCGCTCGTGGAGGCAATCGCACCAGCGAAAAAGGGCCTGGCACCATTGCAGCCCCGTCGCTCGCAACTAGGCATTAGCCTCCCGCCCATGGTTCGGGTGGGGGGAAGGAGAGGAGGCTTGATGGCTTGATCATCCATCGGCAACTCCGATCTTCAAACCCTGATATCCATCCGAAACTCCCTGCTTCGCGGGTCCGCTTTTCACAGTGGCCTATTCCCCTATTCGACGCAACAGGTCGCAGTGGATGAGGAAGAAGAGTGGCTCTTCCGGAAATTGTGTGGGTAACTGGATTCACGGCTTGGCATGGGGCTGGCGCCTTCGCGCTTCCCGGAGCGACCCTTCCGGACTGCTCCAGGCGGAATCCTTCTGGAATTCCCGTGGCCAGGCTCGCCGGCGAGCCTGGTGCCGTGGTCAGTTCCAGTGTTCCTCCCCGGACCAGTCTCGGTGGGTCCCCGCTCCTCGAGCGGAGTCAGCGCCAACCCCATGCCAAGCCGGTCGGGGACCCACACGATTCCCTGATGAGCCAGAAAAGTTTCCCCTCTGCCTGTCGGGCAGGCCGCTGCAAGACGATCTGGTATTGCTCTGCTGGGACTGCAATCCCCAAAGAGCAGAAGTATCGGTGCTCCTCGAACTCCCGTGGCTGACTGTCGATAACTTCGCTAATGTACTTGGAGAGATACCGAGCGAGCTTGACTGGTGACGTTCCCGGTCGTGGTCCCCTCACAGCGACCTGCCCCTGCGCCATCCCACGATCAATCACAAATCCCCAATTTGGACCCATGGAATACGCGCGAAGTGCTTCCGATCGTAGGTAAGAATCTCTGTGAGTCCTCGCTCTTTCATGTGGAAGGCGTTGTACGCGTCCACGAAATCGATGTTCGCGTAAGCATAGAGATCGAGGGCCATAAGGAGTATTGGGGTTTCGGGACAGTGCAGATTGGGCGTATTCAAGATCTTCTCGACTTTTGCGGCGATATCCGATTTCTCCAGCTTGTAGAAGGATTCGAGGGTCCAAACAATCTCGGCGATTACCAGCAGACTGGTCGCCAAGCGAATCTTACCGCGCAGGGTGTCGCGAAACAGTGTCTCGGCGCGCTTGGCTTTCGCCGGGTCGTCGTTCGTCAGAAAGCGAAGAAATACGTTGGTGTCGACAAAGAGGCTAGCCATGCCCGACCACCTTCTTGGCGACGGCCTGTTTCACAGACTGGCGAATCTTCTCAAAATCTTCTGGGTGCGCTGACGACCGAACTGAACCCCTAAGATCGAGAATCGTGCCCTTGATAACCTTCAAGACCACTTCTTCGCCTCGCATCACAAAGAGAACTTTCTCCCCTTCTTTCACGCCTAAGCGGTCACGAATCGCCTTGGGAATTGTGACCTGTCCTTTTCGAGTTATCGTAGATTCCAGCATGCGTACCTCCATCACGATTGTAGTACTTCTATACTTTAGTACTACCGTGCGATCGAGTCAACCTCCACCCCTGGAATGAATCAGGGGGAGTCTCACGACACCCCCCCTACCCCAGGCGAAGCACCCGCGTGACCACCGGCGAAAAAGAGGCAGAAACCCTCTGCGGTGGCTCACTCCGGGGGGCAATCGCGCCAGGGAAAAAGGGCCTGGCATCATTGTAGCCCCGTCGCTTGCAACTAGGCAGTAGATACCCACGCCCGGAAGGGCGTGGGTATCTACCCTGGCCATTCCTCGTATGATTCTGTTTCTTCCGAGGAGGGAGAGGGAAGGTGAGAAACTGCTTCAGAACTAGTTTGTAAACCGCCGGTTGGAGGTTCGATTCCTCTCGCCAGCTCCAGAATCTATTCGCGGTCGAGTTGATTGCTCCATGGAACCTTACCGTTCCGCTTCCGTCAGGCTGCTCTCGCGCTCGAGGTCTTCGAGCTCGGGGTCCGGCTTGCCTTTCGTCATCGAGGGATGCAGGCCGTATTTTTTGAGCATCTTGTAGAAGTCGGCCCGGTACCGGCCGGCGAACTGGGCGGCGCGGGAAATGTTGCCGCCGGTGAGTTGCAGGACGTTCTTCAAGTATGTTCGCTCAAATTCCTCCTTAGCTTCCGTCAACGGCTTGAGCGGTGCATCGGGCGAGACGCTCACCGCCGGCAGGAGATCCGGCGTTACCATATCTTGGCGCGACAGGACGACGGCCTTTTCGATCGCATTTTCCAGTTCGCGCACGTTGCCCGGCCAAGGGTTCACCATGAGGCGATGGAGCGCCGCCGGCGTGAAGCCGCGTACGTCCTTGTTCGCGCGTTGCGCGCTGAGTTTCAGGAAATGCTGTGCGAGCAGCGGGATGTCGTCGCGCCGGTCGCGAAGCGGCGGAATAAAAAGCGGGACGACCGAAATGCGGTAATAAAGGTCGTTGCGAAAGCTCCCGTTCTTGACGGCTTCGCCCAGGTCTTTGTTCGTGGCGGCGATGATGCGCACGTCCACTTTGGTGGGGTGCTCCGCGCCGACTTCGCGTACTTCCCGCTCCTGGACCGCGCGCAACAGTTTCACCTGCATCGACAGCGGCATTTCGCCGATTTCGTCGAGGAAAAGCGTCCCGCCGTTGGCCATCTGAAACAGGCCTCGCTTCGCCCCGTGGGCGCTGGTGAAGGCGCCCTTGACGTGGCCGAACAGCTCGCTTTCGAACAAGGTTTCGGGAATCGCCGCGCAATTGAGGGCGACGAACGGGCCTTTGCTCCGGCGGCTGTTGGTGTGAATGACGCGGGCCATGACTTCCTTGCCGGTCCCGGTTTCGCCGAACAAGAGGATGGTCGCGTCCGAATCCGCCACTTGTGCGATCTGCTGGAAGAGTCGCTGCATCGCCGGACTTCTGGCCACCACGTTCTCGAGCCCGTAGAGTTCCTTGACCAGCGACTTGAGCCGCTGAATTTCCTTGCTCATCCGTTGCTGCGACAGGGCCTTTTCGATTGTGGTCTTCAGTTCTTTGTCGTCGAACGGCTTGGTGAGATAGCCGAAGGCGCCGCGCTGCATGGCTTCCACCGCGTTGGGAATGCTCCCGTGCGCCGTCAGGATGATCACCGGCAGCCCAGGGTGAATACGCAGCAGCTCCTCGGTGACATCCAGTCCGTCCTCTCCGCGTAGGCGAAGATCGGTGATCGCCAAGTCGAACATTTTCTTTTTGGCTTCGGCCACTGCGTCTTGGCCCGTCGTGCAAGAGGTCACCACGAATCCCATGGCGGAGAGCCGCATCTTCAGCAGATGGAGAAGGCCTTCGTCGTCGTCGACTACGAGTATTTGTTCCTGGTCCATGATCGTCCTTACGGTGTGAGTTCCGGAGCGGTTGATGGCGTCGTGGAGGGGGGACGGATCGGGCGCACTTTTTCACGCATTTCTTGGTCGATGCGCTTCAAGGCCTCGAGCTGCGTCGACAGCTCTTCAATTTTCTTGTCTCGTTCCGCGAGTTGTTTTTGCAGGTGCTGCACTGTCGCCTGGTCGGCCGGGGATTTCCCGCTGTCCTTTCGGGACAGCAGCGCCTCGATCTTGCGGTCGCGCTCGGCCAATTCCTTTTGCAAGGCCTCGACGGCCTGAGAATCACCGTCTTTGAGCGAGCGAAGTTGCTGGATCACCATTTCCCGATCAAGCAAGTCCCGCACCAGCCGGTCGGCCGTCTGGGCAAGCGCTGTATTCGTCTCGGCGATTGCTGGAGCCACGAGGACCGCTTGTGGCCACGATTTCTCTCCAGGAGTCGCGCGGTCCTGCAGGAGTTGAAGCCAGGCTTTGCTCGATGCCGCCAACTGGCTTTTGGGCGAGACGGCCAGGACCTTTCCGAAGTATTTCTCAGCAATTTCGCGGCTTTCATAGAGCCCCAAGAGAGCCCTGGTGAAGTAGACATGGTCGCATGAGTTTGTTTCGCTGCATTTGGCGGCCAGGCTTTCCTGCTTCCTCGCAAGGGCTTGAAAAGTTTTCACCTCTCCCGGTTCCAGCGCGAAATACGGCTGATTCAGCGGTGGAGGCGAGGTCCAGGCGGCACATCCGCTCAGGATGGCAGACAGAACTATGATGGATCCGGACGATGATCTCATACTCATCCGGTCCCTCCTGGCTTGGTCAACCGTAGGATAAACCGTACAGTCGTTCCTTTGCCCATCTCGCTTTCGATCCAGATTCTTCCTCCGTGCGCCTCCACGACTTTCTTCGCCAGAGCCAGTCCTAATCCGCTTCCCGCTGACGAATGTTTGGCTTTGTTGCGTCCCTGGTAAAACCGTTCGAAGATATGTGGAAGGTCTTCGGGCGCAATGCCGGGTCCGGCATCCGACACCGCGACTTCCAGCACGCCGGCTTTGGGGTCCGGTTTCAAGTGGACCTTGATCACGCTGCCTTCCGGGCTGAACTTCAAGGCGTTCGACAGCAGATTGTCGAGCACCTGCTCGATGCGGGGAGCGTCCGCTTTGACCCAGATTCGCTCGCCGGGGCTCTCGACGAGGAACTGTACATGTTTCGAATCCGCTAGCAGGCGCACTTTGTTGATGGAGATGTCGGCGACGCGTTTGAGATCCGTGGGCACGATACGATATTCCATCATACCGGCTTCCATCTTGGACAAATCGAGGATGGTCGAGATCAAGTGAATCAGCCGCCGACTGCTGTCGGCCATGATCCGGAGCGTCGTCCGCTGCTCCTGCATGAGGGGTCCGGGAATCTCGTCCAGTAAGAGATGGGTGCCCTCTTGAATGGAAGCCATCGGCGTGCGCAGCTCGTGTGACACGTGCGCGAGGAATTCCGCTTTCATGTCGTCCAGCTCCTGGAGTTTGGCGCCCATCCAGTTCACCGTATCGACCAAATCTTTTAGTTCGGCCGGGGCCCGCACTTGCAGAGGCGTGCCGAAATTTCCCTGCCCCATCTGTTTGATGTGACCCTGCAGCTGGCGGAGCGGTCGGAGGATGGTGTAGCTGGCGACCCCCGCGAGCCCCAACCCGAAGACGAGCGCCACGAGCACCAGTTGCTCGGTTACGGCTTCCGCCTGCGCGGCGCTGGCCCGCGACTCGCTCACGCCGACGCTGATTCTTGCTTCGTGCAGATCGATATAGCTCTGGATAGCAGTCGACATCCGGTCCATGAGCGTGTCGCGCCGGCTGTCGTAACCTGGCACAGGGGCGAGTGTCTTGTCGTTGACCAGTTGGAACTCGTCGTGAAACAGGACCAGCCGTTCTTGCAGCAACCGACCGACCTCCTGCAACAGGCGAAGTCCCTGTGGCGAGCTTTCTTGGCTGCGAAGCTGTTGCAGGCCGCGCTGGAACTCCTCTACCTCTTCATGGAAGTTGGTCAGGAAGGTCCCGTCTTTGGTGGCTAGGTACTTCTTTTCGCTGTTTAGTTGGGCATAGAGCGAGCCCAGGAGGCGCTTGGCCGACTCGACTGCCGGGTAATGGGTGGTGGCCATCTCGGTGCTCATTGCTGTCAACTGACGCAGTTGAAACAGCGCATAGAGATTGACCCCTCCCATAACCGCGATGATGACCAGAGAGGTCAGAACCAGGCGCCAGAATATGGAGAGTCGCACAGTGTGAAACCTCTTATGGCGCTAGGAGCGTAGGACCGGTCAGAATAGCAGTGTATGTAAACCCATACACTATTTTGCCATTCGCCTCAAGCACATCTCCTTTATAAGCCCCCTTCTAAACCAGTCGGTAACGACTCTTGATGTCTCATCGAGAGCCGGGAACCGGTTCCTGTCGCGGTCAGATGCATCAGTCCCGTCACCGGTTAGCGTCGAGCCGGCGGGAGAAGAGCCGCTGTCGCCTGGACGTGCCGTGGAGCAATGCAAACAGGTGGCCGCGGAACAATAAGATCGCCATGGCAACAGGCGGAGTCAGCAGCAGCCCCAACATCCACTGCACGTCCGGATGAATGCCTGCATAGGTGAGCCAGCCTCCCACGGCAGTGAACGGCAGGATCAGAATCTGAAAAAAGTCCAGTCCGGCGCCGCGTCCGATCCGGCTAGAAATTGAGAAGAACTCCCGCAGTCCGCTCGGAGAGAGGGCGATCGGGAAGATAAGAACGACAAACGGTAGGAACCATTCCATCCAGTGTTCGATGACGAAGTCGTACGAGGTTTTGAACACGTCCAACGGCGAGTCGCGGCGCACTTGATAGATGACCTCGGGGGCCGGATTCAGGAGAAGAAAGACCAGCAGGAGAAACGCGGAGGACAGAAACGTGCCGTAAGGGTTGGCTTGCATACCAAGATCCAGCGCCATCGTCGGGAGCCACAGCACGAAGCTGACGCCGATCACATCCCAGAAGTAATGCCCGAAGCTCTCGGCCACGTCGCTGAGGTAGATCGTCCTCGGCGTGCGCACCGCTTGCTCGACGAGGCGCAGCGTGGCCCCGACCAGCAGGGCGTTGACCGCGCCCAGAAGAAACCCTCCCGCGAGCCCCAGCGGGGCGGCAATGCGTGTCGCCCCGACGAAGAGGAGAGCGAAGCCGATTAGTGCGGCGATGCCGAGCCAACTGCGTCCCAGCGAGCGCCCGGTGGCCCTGATCACCTGCCGATACAGATCGATAGTGGCGGCGATGCTCTCGATCATGGATGTGTGTACCCTAGTCGGGATTGTCGTTCAGGTCAAGCACGAGCCGCGCCTGACCAGAGAAACAATATGCGGTTTTGTCAGTTGACTTGCGTTGGGGCATGATTATCACCGAACAAGCGGCGAGCCATTCGTCGCATAGCTGGAGCGCACTGCCATGGATATGAATCGGATGACAGTCAAAGTTCAGGAAGCTCTGCAGACGGCGTCGGCCTATACTCAACGGAGAAATCATCAGGGTATCGATGTCGAGCATGTGCTTCTGGCCTTGCTCGATCAAGAGGGCGGGATGGCCCCTGCCCTGCTCGAACAGGCCGGCGTGGCATTGCCGGCCGTCCGCCAAGCGGCGGAACAGGCTCTCGCCAAGTTGCCGCAAGTTCAGGGTGCCGGAGCCGGACCAGGGCAACTGCATGTGACGAATCGGCTCAGTCAACTGCTTGCGCGCGCAGAAGACGAACAGAAGGCTCTGAAAGACGACTACCTGAGCGTGGAACATCTGCTCCTGGCCATGGTCCAAGAAGGCGGGGTGTTTAAGAAGCTTGGCCTGACCAGGGACCGCCTTCTCGCCGGACTGCAACAGGTGCGCGGTAACCAGCGGGTCACGAGCCAGGATCCGGAAAGCACCTACCAATCGCTGGAGAAGTACGGCCGAGACCTGACGAAACTGGCCGCCCAAGGCAAGCTCGATCCGGTGATCGGACGAGACGATGAAATCCGGCGCGTGATTCAAATCCTGTCGCGCCGCACGAAGAACAATCCCGTGCTCATCGGCGAACCGGGCGTCGGCAAGACCGCGATCGTCGAAGGGCTGGCGATCCGTATCGTGAAAGGCGACGTTCCGGAAGGACTCAAGCACAAGAGAGTAATCGCGCTGGACATGGGATCGCTCGTGGCTGGCGCCAAGTACCGGGGCGAATTCGAAGAACGGCTCAAAGCGGTGCTCAAGGAGATTCAGGCCTCCCAAGGACAGATTCTGCTCTTCATCGACGAGTTGCACACGGTGGTCGGAGCCGGCGCGGCCGAAGGCGCGATGGATGCCGCGAATTTGCTCAAGCCCATGCTGGCGCGCGGGGAGCTCCACCTCATCGGCGCGACCACTCTCGATGAATACCGTAAACACATCGAAAAAGACGCGGCGCTTGAGCGCCGGTTCCAGACCGTTTTCGTCGATCAACCGTCCGTCGAAGATACCATTTCGATCCTGCGGGGTCTCAAAGAGCGCTACGAAGTCCATCACGGGGTGCGGATCAAGGACAGTGCTCTCGTCGCTGCTGCGAAGCTCTCGCACCGGTACATCGCCGACCGGTTCTTGCCGGACAAAGCGATCGATCTGGTCGATGAGGCGGCTGCGCGCCTGCGAACCGAGATCGACAGCCTGCCAGCCGAATTGGATGAGGTTTCGCGCAAGGTGCTCCAACTCGAGATTGAACGGGAAGCGTTGCGGAAAGAGAAAGATCAGGCCAGTGCCGCCCGCCTGAAAGCTCTGGAAGACGAGCTGAGCGAGAAACAGCGCGAGCTACAGGCCTTGAAGACGCGATGGGAGTCGGAAAAGGCTTCGGTGGCGCGCCTGCGAAAGACGCGCGAGGCGATCGAGGAAGTCAAGCGCCAGATCGAGCAGGCCGAGCGTGCCTACGATTTGAACCGCGTCGCGGAGCTGCGGTACGGAGAACTGCCGCGCCTGGAACGGGAACTTGCGCTCGAACAACAACAGCTGGGAAAGAAGCAGGACGAAACCCGTTTGCTCAAAGAAGAAGTCGACGAGGACGAAATTGCCGCCGTCGTGAGCCGCTGGACCGGCATTCCCGTGTCTCGCTTGCTCGAAGGGGAAACCGAGAAGCTGCTCAAGCTGGAAGAGCTGCTGCACCGGCGGGTGGTCGGCCAGGACGAAGGCATTCGCGCAGTGGCAGACGCCGTGCTGCGGGCCCGTTCCGGCATCAAGGACCCGAACCGCCCGATCGGATCGTTCCTGTTTCTCGGGCCGACCGGCGTCGGCAAGACCGAGCTGGCGCGGGCGCTGGCGGCGATCCTCTTCGACGACGAAAACAACCTGATCCGCATCGACATGTCCGAGTATATGGAAAAGCACACGGTGGCGCGTCTGATCGGCGCCCCTCCGGGCTACGTCGGGTATGAAGAAGGCGGGCAGCTCACGGAGGCAGTCCGTCGCCGTCCCTTCTCCGTCATACTGTTCGACGAGATTGAAAAGGCACACCACGACGTGTTCAACGTGCTGCTGCAAGTCTTGGACGACGGGCGGCTGACAGACTCGCAGGGCCGCACGGTCGATTTCAAGAACACCGTGCTGATCATGACGTCCAACATCGCCTCCCCACTCATCCTGGAGGCCCAGCAGCGCGGGGCCGCCTACGAGGAGGTCCGGACGGTCGTGATGGGCGAGCTGCGGCAGCACTTTCGGCCCGAGTTTCTCAACCGTGTGGACGAGGTGGTCGTCTTCCACCCGCTGGGGACCGAACACCTGGTCAAGATCGTGGAGATTCAGTTGGCGCGGCTGCGCAGCCGGCTGGAGGAACGCGGGATCACGTTGGCGATCACGCCCGCCGCGCTCAAGCTGCTGGGCGAGCGGGGCTACGATCCGGTCTATGGGGCGAGGCCGCTCAAGCGGCTCATCCAACAGGAGCTGGAAACGCCCATCGCGCGGTTGCTGGTGAAGGGCGAGTTGCGGGACGGAGAAACGGCTTCCGTGGACGTGAAAGACGGGAACGTGATCGTGGTGCCGCTGGTCACTGGCGAGCGCACGCCGCCTACCCGATAGCGACGGCTCCGCCCTTCGCGTCCTGCGTCGCGCCGCTTTTGCGTTGCTTGTCGATCTTCCACTCTTTTGCGGACACCTCGAAGAGGCGGCCTTTCATGGTGTGGAATTCCCCTTTGGAAAACACCACCGTGTCGGGGGATTTCAACTCGAGCTGCAACAGGACTTTGCCGGTGGCCGACTCCTTCAAGGTCACGCTGTGCGCGGTCTTTGCGAGTTCGTAGGCCCGCCGTTCGTTGAACATGATCGTGCTGTCGACCACTTTGGCGAGCATTTTCCCGTTGGCGTCGAACAGAGCGAAGTTCACCAGCAAGGCGCCGGTTGCGGGGTGCTGCGACACCTGGATTTGAGGCACCCCTTCGATCTCGATGGTGCCGTCCGAATTGCGGTAGAGATTGGAGCCGACTTCAACATCCATGTTCCTTCGTGCCCTCCCAGAGTCCGGTGGCGCTCGTACAAGCCACTTGCTTATGATTTTTTGATCCGGTCGAGTATCAGCGCGATACAACCGCCCAGCAGCCCTCCACCCATGATGGTCGTGAGCAACTCCACCAGCTTGAGCTCCCAGACGGACCCCTGCGCCTGCATCACTTCCCGGATGCCGCCCTGCAGCATGATCACCGCTAGGGCCATTGTGGCTCCGACGATGAACCACCAGAGAAAAACTTTGACAGTCGAGATCACCGAGGCACTACCCCTCAACGGCCCGGTCGAAGGCTCGATACTGGACGGCTTCTCCCACGTGCATGGCGTCGATCTTATCAGACCCGGCCAGATCGGCAATGGTGCGGGCGACCCGCAGAATCCGTCCGTGCGCACGAGCGGAGAAACGCAGTCTCGTCATCGCCTGTTCGAGCAGCTCCTGCGCGGCCTGGTCGAGCCCACAATACCGCTTCACGAGGCGTGGCTTCAACTGGCTGTTGGTGTAGATACCGTCCTGCCGGTATCGATGGCGCTGCCGATCCCGTGCCGCCAGGACCCGTTGTCTGATGGCCTGAGACCCTTCGGTCGGAGGAAGATCGCCGCGCAACTCACGTACGGGCACGGGCGGCACGTCCACATGAATGTCCAGCCGGTCGAGCAGCGGCCCCGACAGTTTGGCGCGGTACCGACGGATTTCCGTGACCGTGCAGACGCACGCTCTCGTGCGGTCGCCGTAGTACCCGCAGGGACAGGGATTCATGGCGGCTACCAGCATGAACCGCGCCGGGTAGCGCAATGAGCCGCTCGCCCTGGTCAACGTCACCTGCCCGTCTTCGAGCGGTTGTCTGAGCGCTTCGAGGACCGGCCGCTTGAATTCCGGAGATTCGTCCAGGAACAAGACGCCGTTGTGCGCCAGCGAGACTTCCCCCGGTTTCGGCACCGCGCCTCCGCCGACCAGACCAGCGTCCGAAATGCTGTGATGAGGCGCGCGAAAAGGTCGCAGCGTCACCAGCGGCCGGTCCGTGGAGAGATGACCGGCGACGCTGTGGATGCGTGTCGTTTCGATGGCCTCGTCCAGCTCGAGCGGCGGGAGGATCGACGGGAGACGGCGGGCCAGCATCGTTTTGCCCGAACCGGGCGGGCCGACCATGAGGACATTGTGGCCACCGGCCGCTGCGACCTCGATCGCGCGTTTGGCATGGTCTTGCCCCCGCACGTCGGCGTAGTCTTCCTCGTCGATTGGTCTTCTCGAGACCAGCAGATCCCGGTTCGACCGGCTCGGATCGATGGTGTGGGCGCCTTTCAGAAACTCTACCGCTTCCGGCAACGTGTGGATCGGATAGACGTTGACCCCTTCGACCAAGGCTGCCTCCGGACCGTTGTCGGCCGGGAGCAAAAGCTCGTAGCCGTTCCGGCAGGCAAGTCCGAACGACAGGCCGCCGGTCACCGGCTTGACGCTCCCGTCCAGCGACAGTTCCCCGATCAACACGCGGTTGTCGAGCATGCCGGGCGAAAGCACCTCTTCCGCGACAAGAATGCCGATCGCGATGGCCAGGTCGAGCCCCGACCCTTCCTTCTTGATGCCGGCAGGAGCCAGGTTGACCGTGATCCGTTTGGCCGGGAAATGAAACCCGGTATTTTTCAGGGCAGACCGGACGCGGTCGCGACTTTCCTTGACCGTGGCGTCAGGCAATCCAACCACGGAAAATTGCGGAAGACCACCGGAAATATCGACTTCGACGTCGACGAGATGAGCATCGAGACCGACGAGCGCCGCGCTCGTAACCTTGGCGAGCATGAAGCGGGAATGCCTTTCTGTGCCGGGGCGACGAGGGGCATTATAGAAACTCCACGCTTCGGATTCAACATCACTCTCCGGTCAGTGATCCCGGTAGCTCTCGTCGGGTCAAGCCTGTATAATCCGCGCCATGCATCCTTTCTCGCCAAACAGTTCGCACGCGGAAGACGCTTCTTGCTTCCTGATGCCACGAAGACCGTCGTCCTTGTGGTTCGTCGTGTCATTGGCCGTTATTGGTTGGTGCGAGGCCTGCCCCCTTCCGGCCGCGGCCGATTTCATCCGACCGTCTGGGCAACGGTCAAGCACGACACCGAGCGCTCACGTGGGCTCCGCCATGGCGGTCCTCGCAACATTGGAACAGGCGCAGGTACTGCCGCCCGAGGGCACCAGGGAAGCCAATCTCGTCATCAAATCCGTCATCCAATGTCAGTCGGCGTTCATGAAAAGCGGGGATCCTGCAATTGAGGCGTTCCTCGCACGGGCCGTTGCCGCCAAACATGGCGAGAGGGCTCCGGACGTGATCGCCCTATTCCGATTGAGCGGGTGGACTCCGGACGTATTGCAAGCCCTGGCGGAATCCGCGGAGGGGCTGTCGACCGATCAAGAATCAGCGCTCGGAGCCGGACTGTCTCGATACAACGTGTCTCTGGCTGATTTTCAGCATCTGATGGGCCTGGTCCGCGAGGCGCAGCGATCGCTGGCAACCCGCGGACTCGATCTCCGGCAGGTCTATGCCGCGCACCGTAAAGACATGCCGGGAGCGGTCGGACCATAGAAGATCGGGCCGGCACTATCGACCGGCCGCCACCACGAAAGGCGGGAGGGACCTATGGCAACCAGAGCGTACATCCTCATCAAGGTCAAGGCAGGAAAGGCGAAGGACGTGGTCGCCGCGTTGAAGCGCATTCCCGGCGTCGAGCAGGCCCATTCCTGCTTCGGGAGACCGGACATTTTCGTGTTTATTTCGGTGCAGGACGAGCGGGCGCTCTCCGACGTCGTGATCACCAAAATCCACGCGATCGACGGTGTCGAGGAAACCGATACACATATCGTGGCGGAACCCTAGCGAGGTAGTGCTACTGCTCGCCCACCCGTCTCGGCGGATCGATAACAGGCGTCGGCGAGTTCTACGGCCCGCCATCCGTCTTCTCCGGTGATGGGGACGGGTTGGTTGTACGTGATGGCCTGTACGAACGCATCGAGGGTCGCCACGACTGTCTGTATCGGGATAAGCGTCCATTCTTCGACGACGCCGGTGCCGGTCCACCGAAGACGATGCTGCATCCAATCGGCGCTCAGCCGGCCGTTCGAGCCGATCCATTCGGCTTTGCCGACACGTCCGGCCGGCACGCGGGCTACTTCGATGTGACAAACGGTCCCACCGACAGTCGTCAGTTTCACGATTGCAGAAGTGTCCGGCGCGGTCGGCGGAAGTCGATCCATCGTGCACTGAACTTCGCGAACGTCTTCCTCGGTCAGGAAGCGGACCAGGTCCAGCATGTGCACGCCGAATTCCAGGAGCGCGCCCCGCTTCCCGTAGCCCTCAGCATGGTCTGCTCCCCGATCCTTCATCTCGAGACGGCTTGTCAGAGTGAGCTGCCGCGAATGCCCGATGAGGCCGCGTCGTTCCTTCAACGACTGGATTGTGCTGTCGAATCGAAGCGTCTGCGCGGTCATGAGAGGCACACCGGCTTGCGCGGAGGCGTCCGCCATGGCGCGGGCGTCTTCTGAGGAAACGGACAGGGGTTTTTCAATCAACAGCGGTTTTCGGGCCTGGATGCACTGGTGACAGATGTCGCGGGACAGGACCGGAGGCGTGACCACCACGACGGCATCGACGGTTGGGTCGGCGATCAGCGACCGGGGATCGCCATAGATCCGTACGGAATCGGATCCGGGAAGGTCCAGGCCTCGCTCCGGTCGCTGCCGGCAGGCGGCGCGCAACACCGCTCCCGGAACATCCTGCAACAGCAGATGCCTGGCGTACCGGATGCCGTGGTGCCCGACCCCGATGAGCCCGATCCCGATCGGATGGTGTCCGGTCACAGTTCCTCGCGATGGTCCCACTGTAGAGCGGACGGGCGATGCCGTCAACGATTTGGGCGGATCATCCTCATCGGTCCGTTGACATTCCCGCGCACGGCTTCCTATAGTACCTTCATCAAAATGGGCGACAGGCGGCGCACTATCTGGCTGAGAAAGGCATCGGCGTCATGACGATCACGCACCAGGCACCGTTCACGTTGGAACAGATCGGAACCGGAACCGCTCGGTTTCCGAGTGGCGTTCCCATTCCGACCCATTCCGACCAGATGGTCGACCCTTATTTCAAAACCCGCATGCCGAAGGAGCATCAGATCGACAGCATCCTGTTCTGGCCGCAGGTCAAGGGAATCTATCCGGGACTCGTCCTCCTACACGACCGGTGGGGATTGACTGGGCAGATGAAGGACCTGGGGGCCCGGCTTGCCGCCGAAGGGTATGTCGTGATTATCCCGAATCTCTACGGCCGGCTGGGTGGGATGGTTACGGCCAATGACGACGTGGCTGAGGCTCTCATGGGGCGCCTGACCGACGCCCATGTGGTGACCGACATCAACTCCTGCTGCGAATACCTGAACACCCGCGACTTCGCCAAGCGGAATATCCACGGAGTCGTCGGTTACGGGATGGGCGGCTCCTACGCCCTCCGCTTTGCGTGCCATCGCAAACGCCTCCGCGCCGCCGTTTCGTACTACGGCAAGATGATCCAGCCGCGCGAGATTCTGAAAGACCTGCATTCGCCGGTGCTCTATCACCAGGCCGGTCTAGACACCTGGGCCACGAACGAGGATGTCGAACAGCTCCGCGCCGCTGCGGGAGAATACGGTAAGAAGATGGAGGTCCACACCTACCCCGATGCGCCGCACGCGTTTTGTAACGAGATGAAGCCCGCCGCGTACAGAGCGGAGGCCGCATCGTTGGCCTGGGAACGGACGGCCGCATTTCTGAGGATTTGCTTCCAAGGAACCTAGCCCCGGCTTCTTTCCTTTTTTGAACTCCATGACAACGCCCAGCCTTTTAGAGGCACCTCTCGTTCGAACGATCGGACGGCTTTGCGATAGCCTGCGTCGGTCCTTCGTTCTCGCCATAACGGCAACTCTCTTCTCGGCAATCGGTGTCGGGCCCTGTTATGCCGCGACCGACACACTGTCGCCTGCTGCGTTGCCGTCGCTCCTTCAATCTTACGGCGACGAGCTGGCGAAGGTATCGTCTGGTGAGGAGGCGCAAACGCTCTTTATCGCCTCCATCGGACCGGCCTTAGGGCTGCAGGATGTGGCGCAGACACTGAACGCGAAATCGATTCCTGCGAAGCTGGCCAAAGAACTATTGGTGCCGGAGATCACCGAGTCCACCCGCCGGCTGGTGGCGGCACTGGCCATCTGGCAGTGGGCGGAAACGGTGTCACCCGATCAACCTGCACAGGTTTCTCGCCTAGCATGGTTGCAAAACGCCGGTGGAGTGGCGGCGCTAACGCCCCTGCT
Organism: uncultured Nitrospira sp.; assembly: GCA_964445795.1. Lineage (GTDB taxonomy): Bacteria > Nitrospirota > Nitrospiria > Nitrospirales > Nitrospiraceae > Nitrospira_D. The sequence continues at coordinate 88,828 of CAYULI010000003.1, forward strand.
CCAACAGCCGGGGGCGGCCGGTCACGAGTTCTACCGATCCGTGCATCGTGTGGCGATGGAGGCCAGCCAGGTGGCAACCTCCGAGTGGTGGCAGCTCAAAACCTGGAAGGACCGGGTGCGGGCAATTCGCGGACGCAACCGGCTTTGCGGAACCTGGCAGTGGACGATTCACAATCATCAGCAGCATCACCACGAACAAAAGCTCTCACTGATCTTCCCTCCTCCGGGTCCCGACCGTCCCGTAGTATCAGGCCTCGTCGAAACCGTGGTGCTGGGAGAGAATGTGTATCTTCGCTGGGAAGTCAACGGCCAGATTCAGGAGGACAGTCTGCAGTTCACCAAAGACGGGCAAAGGTTGGAGGGCACCTTCGTGAATTCCCAGGGCGGGTGGGGCTCGATCACGGGCAAGCGGACGGCGGATTGTCAGGGCGACGCGAAGTAGCGTCCTTCATTATTCCTTTCCTTTGGCATGTCGGTTCGCGCTCAGGTGAAGCCATCCGAGGAGGCACCAGCCGGCGATGAAGGCCAGTCCACCCAGGGGTGTCACGGCGCCGAGCTCCCGGATTCCCAACAGTGCTACACCGTAGAGGCTGCCTGCAAAGAGTACGATTCCGGTCAGAAACATCCACCCTGCCACAGCGACCCGCGTATCGCCGCTGAGGCGAACCGCAATTCCGCTCAGCAGAATGCCGAACGCGTGGTACATTTGGTACCGTGTGGCTGTGTCGTAGATCGCCAGCGTCGGTTGGTCGAGAATGCCCTTCAGCATATGGGCTCCGAAAGCACCGGCTGCCACCCCCAATGCGGCACAGATCGATCCCGACGCCATCAATAGCCGAAATAACCGATCTGGATTCGTCATCGCCCACGTCCATGGATGACGGGGGTGTAAACCATGACCGGCCGCACAGACGACCGGTTCTCCGAGGTGCTATGCCGGTAGAGTGCCCCCGCTGTCTAGAAATGAACCCCGATTCCAACTTAGCCTGCTCCTGCGGCTACGACCTCACGGCGATCGTTCGCCGCCGGCTGACCGCCTCTCCGACCGCTCCGAAGCGCGACGCGATCCGCGGGCGTATCAGGGAAATGACCAGATGGGAATTCTCCATCGGTATGATCATGGTCTGGCTGATCCTGTCGCTCGGTGAAGGATTCCGATTGAAGCTGGACCTCGCGTCCCGCGCCACCTCGAAGCTGATCGGAGACAGTCTCCTCATCGGCGCAACCGACATCGGCGTGGCCAGCGTCGTCGGAGCGCTTGCGTGGATCGTCGTCTGGGTCCTCCGATCCTATGAAACGCTCCGCTTTCGTCCCTGTCCGAAACGGACCACGCTGTCCGCAATCATCGTGGCCGCCATTCTGGTGTTCGTGGGCCGGCTGACACCGCCCGGAGTCATTTTCCAGCACGTCGCGCAGGTGCTCGCGATCCTCGGGGCGATGGGCGGGGCCTATTATGCCGGCTCGCGTCACTGGCTCGGAAAATGGTAGATCGTGCCGACGCCCTATCATTTTTGATCGATCCACCGATGGCATCGACCGCACCATGGGTTCCCACCGCCATGGTACAGGCGATTTTCGTGGCGGACGGTCGGGCGAGCCCGGTGGTGACGGGATAGATCGCGATGATGGTGTCATTCGTTCCTGGTTGGGCCGCGACGCCGATGGTCTGAATAGAAAGCCTCCCAGCACACAGAGCCAGCCGGGATGGCAGCAGATGACGGACCATCAATCGCAGAATCCCTCGATGAGCGGATCGCACAGCAATGGACCGAGGACGGGCGGACGCATATAACTCGAAGCCGGATCCTGATAACCCAAGGATCCTTTGATCGGAGGCCCGCCGGGCATTCCCGGCAACCCCCGCCCTGCCGACTTCAACGAACCGGGGCGGGTTGAACTGGTGATCGAGGCGATCCCTTGGATACTGGTGACAGTGGGCGTCGTGACACCCGTCGTCTGGACTCCAGCAACGGCCGACGTGTCGACCCCGCTCTGCAAGCTCTGCGTCGCGGGGAGCTGCGGATTGGCAGGGGTCGGTGTGATCTGGGCAAGCCCAAGAGTGTTGATACCCAAAAATAAGCACATTCCCGAGATCAGCGAGAACCGACTCGTCCTCAACGGCCTTGATTTGCACAGTACAGCTCTCATGGTTGACAACTTGGGTCGAGTCCGTACGTGGTGCCGGAGGCCGGGATCGAACCGGCACGCGCCTTGTGGGCACGAGGGATTTTAAGTCCCTTGCGTCTGCCAATTCCGCCACTCCGGCAGGGCTGTGTGTCGTGGCGGACTCTAGCATCGAGGTCGAGACGATTCAAGGATCCCGGAAAGATTGGAGGATCTGAGCAGTGCGTCGTGGGGAGGTGAACGGCGGGGGCTAAACGCAAACAGCCTGTGCCGGGTCGGCAACAGGCCGCATGCGGAGAAGTACCGTGGCTCCGATCGTTATGCTGCTTCGATCACCGGCTTGGTGTCCCGCGGCCGGACGAGGTGACGACTACGATCCACCACGTCCTTCACGCCGGATCGGACCGCCCGTCCCCAGCGCGTCGCCCGCACCTGGGCCTTGCGGGCGTAGCGGGCGATGTCCCGGCGGGTTTCCGCGCCGGTCTGCGGCGCAAAAAGGAGCCCGATTCCCGCACCGACCACGGCTCCACCGGCTATCATGGCGGCCATCTTCGCGATTTGCTTCCCTTGCTCCGACATGGCGAACCTCCTTAGGTGTGTAGTGAGGACGGTATTGAAGAACGGCTCTTTTCGCCGCCGCTTCTCTTCAAGCAGTTCAGCAGTAACTGTGCCAAGCAGAAATGCGGCGTTTGGGCCATAAAAACCGAGTCCCATCGCACGCAACGATTAACCGCGATTAATAAACGGTGTCGATTTTTCAACAGATCACGACACAGTCGTTTCAGAAACCCAACAGGAGGTACTGTACGTGCACTCCGGAAAGGGCGCGTTCGGAGCCGGTTTGCAGACAGCCGCACGCACATGTGGGGGCCGATCCGTCGGCTTGCAAAGCGGCCTCCTCTTCCCTATGATCCCACAGGCGCAATCAGGTTGGAGGCAGCATGGGCTTGTGGGCCGCAATCCCCTACCCGCAGATCAATCCGGTCTTTCTCGAATTCGGCCCGCTACAGTTCCGGTGGTATGGGTTGATGTATCTGATCGGGTTGAGCATCGCCTACTTCATGATCAAGCACAAGGCGGCAGCCAAGGGGTTGCCTATCGGACAGGACCAGATCTATGACATGGTCGTGTTCGCCGCCTTCGGCGTGTTCATTGGCGGGCGCCTCGGGTACACGCTCTTCTACAATTTTTCCTATTACATCCAGCACCCGTTGAAGATTTTTGCGGTCTGGGAAGGCGGCATGTCCTTCCACGGAGGGCTGATTGGGACCATTGTGGCGCTGCTGTGGTTCAGTAAGCGGCTCAGGTTGCCCACCTACATGGTCGCTGACCTGGCGGCATCGGTGACACCCATCGGGCTGGGGTTCGGCCGGTTGGGGAATTTCATCAACGGCGAACTCTACGGGCGCCCCACCGATGTCGAGTGGTGCATGGTGTTTCCGGCAGGCGGCCCGGCCTGCCGCCATCCGTCGCAACTGTACGAAGCCGGTCTAGAGGGCCTGCTGCTCTTCACCGTCTTATGGGCGATCGGCCGGAAGGCGACGCCACCCGGCACGGTGTTCTGGAGTTTCATCGCCGGGTACGGAATCTGCCGACTGATCGCGGAATTGTTCCGTGAGCCGGACGCTCACATCGGATTCGTGCTCGGGCCCATCACGATGGGACAACTTCTCTCCGCACCGATGGTGATCGTGGGTATGACGATGCTGGTGTGGGGCTTTCAACGGGCTGGACGCGCGAGTCAGTAGGGCATCTCGTCATCCTGCAAGCCGACATGATGGCCGAGTTCGTGCAGGACCGTGTCGTACACTTCCCGGACCACTTCCTCCGGCGTTTCGCAGAGCCGGAGGATCGGGCCGCGGTAGATGGAGATCTGCGCTGGTGGCGTTCCGCCCGGTTTGAAGAACGAGTCGTCGCTCAAGGATTCTCCCTGATAGAGACCGAGAAGATCATCTGCACTGTCGATCTCCAGATCCTTCAGTACCTCACGAGGCGGCTCCTCCTCGATCACCACGGCGATGGTTTCCATCAGCCGTGCATACGGAGGGGGAAGGTCTCTAATCGCCTGCCGCACGAGCCGGGCGAACGCCGCGGAGGAGATATGCGATCCGGCTGCCTTGCGTCCCATGATCAGAACCCGCCGCGAGGGTTGGGGTCCAGAAACGACTTTTGCCGCAAGTTGTGGTTGAGCCCGGTTTCATGGAGGGGAGGAGAATCCCAGATCACTTTGTTACCGGGAGCAAGGTTGGCTGCGGTCAGGTAGTGTTTCCTCGCTTCCGCGTGGTCGCCCAAGCGGTCCAGTGTCACCGCCAGATTATAATGGGCTTCGGCCAGGTCCGGTTGCTGTGCGACCGCGGACTGGTATGCCTGGACGGCTCCGGCCCAATCTTTGGCTAGGAAGAGCCGGTCTCCTTCCCTCATGAACGGCGCCGCCTTGGCCGACGTTTCAGCCGGAGCCGGCAACACGTTCATGGTTGCCACTTTCGGGCTGGCGCACGCCGCCAGGCCCGCCGCTACCACCACTGCCCATCCCCATTTCGTCATGGCCTCCCTCCTCTACAGCTCCACGGCTACACCGCAGTGCAGGAACAAACAGTGAAACCGGATCGAGTCGAGTCCCAGACTCCGCCGCACCGCTTCCTTGTAGATGTCGCCCTGTGCCCGATACCGTTCCGCACGGGCCGGAGCCTCCTCCGGCTGGACCGCATCGGTCTTATAGTCGGCGATCCAGACCTGCCCGTCAAGACGGTAGAGGACGTCGATCACACCCTCCATCACCTGTCCTCCATTCCACGGCATGACGAACGGGACTTCTTTTCCAAGGATGCTGGCGGATCGCAACCGTTCGTAGGTCTCGGATCGTTTGAAACGACCGAACAGCTCGCACAACGACTCGGTCACCGTTAACGCAAGGGCCTGCTGGTCGGGCGACAGATGGCTCTGGACAACCCTGTGAACCAGGTCTACCAGGCGATCCCAGTCTTCCCCAAACTCCCATTGTTCCAGGACCCGGTGGGCCAGGATACCGATCAGACGGCTGGTCTCCGTATCCGATCCGGATGACGGCCTGCCCCAAGTCGGTTTCTCCGTCAGCCTTGCAAGAGTGGTGGGCGAGAGGTGAAGAGGCATTGTGCGCGCCTCCTTCCATGCGGAATCCCGCTTCTGCCAGAGCGATGCAATCCAGGTCGGATCGAGAGGAGCATCCGCTGTTTGGCCGACGGGCGACCGGCGAACCTTCTTCCGGTCCGTCGCCTCGACGACGGTCTGTAGAATCGAACTCTCCCCGACGTTCAGCTCTGTGGTGCCGGGTTCCCCTACTCCGCCTTGAACGATGTCCTCCAGCAGCTGCAGGACACTCTCGCTAGAGGACCGTGCTGTAGCGCCACCTGACAACACGAGCAGGTCCTTGGCCCTCGTCATGCCCACGTACAGCAACCGGTGCCGCTCCGCCTCTTCCCGGAGCGCCGTCTTTTCCCGGAGCAGGAGAGAACCGAACGTGTGCCGGCCTCCCAATGCGAGGCCGTAGAGCCCACTCGACCAGTCGTAGGACACAGTGGGGGCGGACCGTTCGCGGACGGACCCCTGATGCAGGCCGGGGAGGACGACGATGGGAAACTCCAGGCCCTTGGCCTTGTGGATCGTGAGAATCTGGACTGCGTCCGACGTTTCCTCCACCAACGGGCTTTCGGTCTCGTCGGGCTGTTCTTCCAGCCTGGAGACCATCAACTCGACGAAACCGCTGAGGGTGAGGTGCGGCCGGTCGGCCAGCGCAACCGCCGTCTGCTTGACTTTTAAAAGATTGGCCACGGCTTGCTCGCCGTGGAGCGAGGCGGCGGCCAGCTCCAGCACAGGCAATCGGTCGAAGATGCATTGGATCGCATCGGCGAGCGGCAGTGCCGGGATCTCGCGATGCAGGACGGCCAATTGCTCATAGAGCCTGCGAAGCGACGGTGCCGAGGGATGGCGCCACGAGTCCAGTCGTTCGTATTGTCGATAGTCGAACAACCCGGCTTGGCGCAGATCGTAGAGATCCCGGTCTGTGAGCCCTGCCAGCGGAGACCGCAGCAGTCCCACGAGCGCCACGGCGTCATGCGGGTTGTCGAGGACGCGGAGCAGATTGACGAGATCGATCACCTCCTGCCGGCGGTAAAAATGTTTTTCCCCCTCGATCACATACGCGATGGCGTGGCGGCGGAGAGCGTCCAGGTACGTGTCGGCCTGGGTCAGCTTGCGAAACAGCAGCGCGACGTGTCCTGGTTTGATCCTGTCGCCCCGGAGGACTTCCTCATCCAGCCACCGTGCCAGCATCTCCGCTTCGGCTCTCGTCGCGCCGGCCGCGTCGAATGGCTCGTCCGAGGCGGGCGGCGTCACGATACGCAGACGCACGCCTGATTCGGTCTGCGCCGGAATCCGATGAGCAGGCGCTTCCAGGCGGACATTGGCCGGCTGGACGTGGGGACGGGGTCGGAACACCCGATCGAAGATGTCATTGACGGGACGGAGGACGGCGGCGGCGCTCCGAAAATTCGTCGTCAGCGTCTCCACCATACCCCGATCCGCTTCGACTTTGTGCAGCACTCGCTCGAAGGCCTCGATGTCGGCGCGGCGGAAGGCGTAGATCGATTGTTTAGGGTCTCCAACGATGAAGAGTTTGCCCGGCTCGAGCCGGATTTCCTGCCAGGCCGTCGCATAGCTTCCGAGTTGCTCCGACACGGCCAGGATGATTTCGTATTGCACCGGGTCGGTGTCCTGAAATTCGTCCACGAGGACCGCGCGGTACTCGTGCTTGATCCGTTCACGCACCGAGGGGTGATCGCGAAGGAGAGTACGCGCTCGCGCCAGCAGGCCGTCGAACGACAGCCAGCCTTTCTGGACGAACGAGCCGCGGATGTCCGAGACCACCGGCGACAGGAGCTGCAAGGCCTGGACGAAGACCCTGTGATCGACCGTCAGAAGCCGCCGGGCGGTCTCGATGATCCGGGAGGCTTCGGCGAGATCGGCCGGCTCCCATCCGGAGACCGCGTTGCCGATCTCCCTGGCGAGGACTCCGCGATCCTGGTCCGATATGTCCCGCAGCCCATCCGGTCCCTTCTCGATCGCACAACGCAAAAGGGAGGCGCTTGCGGCCAGCATCGTTTCGATTTTTCGCTGCTTGGCTCCCGCGTGCGTATCGAGGAGTGCGTTCGCTCGATTGCACAGGTCCGTCAGCCAGCGCACGAGCGGTTCCGCGCAACCAGGTTGTTCGATCTGTTCCCGTACGCGCGCGAGGTCGATCAGTTCGCTGCAGAGCGTTCGGGCGAAGTCGCGCAGCTCGTCGAGCGTCGCCTGTTGCAACACCGCCCGCCACAGCCGGTGGCGCGTCCCTTTCCGGCTCAGCTCTCGGTCAATCCAGACGTCCCAGGCCGCGGCGAACTGCTCCTCGAACCGGGAACCGTCATCCTCCTGAAAGGCAGGGTCGACCCCGCTTTCCAGCGGATGTAAGCGCAACAGGTGAGCCGCGAAGCTATGGAGCGTGCCGATCTGAGCTTTCTCGATGTCGTGGAGCGCCGCCCGCGCGCGGCGGACGAGCTCGTCCGTACTGAGACCGTATCGAGCACGCAGCTCGTCGAGGGAGACTGCGCCGCCGTCGCCTTGCCGGGCGCCGTCCTCTCCGGCCCCCGCCAGCCGGAGCAGCCGTTCGCGCAACCGGCCCTTCATCTCGGTAGCGGCCTTGTTCGTGAACGTCAGCGCGACGATCCGCATGATCGGCACGGGTTCCGGCTCTTTGACAAGCAGGTGCAGCAGGCGGTTCACCAGCAGCGTCGTTTTGCCTGTTCCGGCGCCGGCGACCACGACCACGTTGCGATCGAATGTGGTTTCCGCCCGCTCTCGCTGGAGGCGGTCTGGGATCGGTTCCGTGCTACTCATCCTTCGCCCGCAATGTGCAGATAGTTTTGAGCGCCTTCGGCTCCGGCGCCCGATAGGATCGCCACCAGGTCGGACCATGCTCACGCCGGCACGCGACGCGAAATTCACAGGTGTCACAGTAACCGCCTGGCAGAATAAAGAATCGTCCGGCACGAATTCCGTCGGTCAATGTAGTGACGGTGTGGCGCAGGCGCGCACCGGTGGCCGAAGCCCAGACCGTCGCAGCGAACGACGAGCGGGCGATGGGCGGGGTCCAGCGCGGCGCCAGGAAGAACAGTTGCACGGTGCCCGGCTTCCCGTATCCCGGAATGTCGAGACAGGTGTACAACGGGGGCTGCAGCCGAACACCCCGCAACGCCGCCTGGACGAGATGGCGGTCCTCCGCTTTGATGGAACCGCCGCGTTTGAATTTGTAGTCGACGACGCGGATTTCTCCGGAACTCCTGTGGCGGTCGACCCGATCGACCCGTCCGCGGATTCGCATGGGTGCGGCATCCGACCCGCCCTCTTGCGGGAACATTCCTTCGGCCTCGACCTCGAAGGCCACCGGAATGAAGTGGTCTCCGGCCTGCGCCGCTTCGTCGGCTTCGACCGCCGCCGCAACCAGCGAGATGATCGTATCCTTTGCCATTTCCCAGAGCACATGGTGACCGGTGTGGTGGCGGGATTCGTAATCCGCGGCCGCCTCCTCCACCGCCGAGTGGATGCACCATTCGACCGTATCGTCCGTCACCGGCTCCGCCGGCCATCCGGTCGGAAGCAGTCGCTCGTAACACCGGCGCAGTGCCGCATGGCAAACCGTCCCAAGAACGGCCGCGTCCAGCTCTTGCGCCAGCGGCTGCCGGACCGGTTCGAGCCGGAGGACATCTGCGGAAAAATATTGGAAAGGACAGCGGGCGTACCGTTCCAGCGGCGTCGGAGCAAGACCTCGATCCAACACTTTCGTCCAGTGAGCGGCCAGCGGCCCGGTGAGACCGTCGTAAGCCGTCAGAGCCGGTTGATCGTCCTCAATGCGCCTCAGTGCCTCGGTCCCGAAGCGGAACGACTCATGATCCCTTCCGGTCGTCCGTAGCAGCGGGGCTGCATCCTGGCCGTTCATCGCCAACCACTGGGCTAGTTCCCCGGTTGGAACCAGCGCCTTCAGCCCGGGACGCCGCGCCATGCGGTCCGTGAGCCGACGTGGTACCGCGTCGATGACTCGCTCATCGAGCCGGCACAACCGGGCTACCTCCCCGACGTAGGGCGAGGGGGCCAGGGCCCGCCCATGATCGTCCGCGCGCTGGAATGACAGGATCAACCGATCTCCGGCTGCCTGCCGGAGCAGGGTCAGCAGCAACTCCTCCTCGTCGTACCCGGCCAGCTTTTCATCGATCTTGAACCCGAGCGTTTCGTCGAGGACCCGGCGCGCCTGGTCGCGTAGAAACGGGTCTTCACGAATGTAGCGCGGGAACACTTTTTCATTGAGTCCCAGCACGAAGAGTGCGCGAAACGGAAGGCCCCTTGCCGCCATGACATCCAGCACCGCGACCCCGCGGTGGTCCATGGGTTCCACCGGGACGGTCGTTCGTTCGACGACGTGGATGAGCAATTCGACGAATTCGGCCCAGGTGATCGGATCGCCCAGTACGTCAAGCTGGGCCAATTGTGCCAGTACTCGGTCGACGGCCTCCCAGACCAAAAGGAGCCGTGTGTCGCGGGCATTCTCCTCCGGTCCCTCCGCCGGGGACGGACGGCGCAGGTGTCGGGTCGCCAGCGCCCGCATCGATTCGACCAGTTGCGCCACGGTCCCGCGCTCCGGCAATTCCGCGCATTCGCGCTGCAACTGGTTCACCTCATCCCACAGACATCGGACGATTTCCTGGGGTACCCACAACGATCCCGTTGAGCTACGCTCGTCGTCGACCGCGGCAATTTCAACGGAGGACCGGCTCGCGATCTCTAGACGCGCCCACTCCTCGATCCCGCGGACGATGTGCAGGGCCGGCACGACGAGCCGCCAGAGATCGGGCCTGATCCGTTCCGGATGCGATTCGAACTGCTCGCTCCGATATAAGGGCGAAGACACCGCGTCGACTACGGAGGGGCCGTACCAGTCGTTCAAAGTGAGCGAGGCCAATTGCAACAACGTCTTGCACAGGGGTTCGTGCATCAGCGGAGTGCCGGCGGTCGATGTAAAGGGAATGCGATGACGCTCGAACACCGACGGCAGCGCCGTGCGATACGGATCCAGACTCCGCGCGACTACGCCGATCTCGTCGAACCGGTACCCGTGTGTCTCAGCCAGGTCGAGAATGGTCCGGCACACCGTGGCCAATTCTTCTTCTGTGCCGACGACGCTCCTGACGAACAGCTCTGGGACGGGACGTGCGGGGGACGAATCGCCGGGCTGCGGGTCTCCGGCGCGAAGCACCGTGTCGGGCGCGGGGGCCAGCGGCTGGATATACCGTTCGAAGAATCGTCGCGCGAAATCGAACGACGGATCGTCGTCCAGCGGGAAGAACAAGGTCGTGGGAGCGATCCGGCTCACCGCCTCGAACATATCCAATTGCACCTGGGTAAGATCGTAGAACCCGTAATAGAAAGCGTGCTGCAAACTGGCGATGAACCGGGAGACCGGCACGAATGCGCGTACCGCCTGGGCCAGATCGTCCAGGGTTCCAACGTGAAGCGCCCTGGCGGCCTCCTGCATCGCGGCATGTAGTGAGAACAAGGCTTCGAGCCAGGCCGAATCGTCATCGCCGAAACAGCCCTCGCGGAGTGCGCGCAGCGCGACTGCCGGTTCCACGCCGGCATCTTTCAGGTCGCGGACCGTTGACCAGAGGGCGCCCCATGTTCCGGAAGAATGGCCGATCTGGTGGAGCGGCGTCAGTTCCTGGAGCCGGTTGCGGACGAGGTGCCGGATGAGCTGCTCGAAGAACAACTCGTCGACCACTTGAAGCGGTGACGGAGAACCGCCGCGTTCCCGCTCCTCATCCCAGAGACGAAGCGCCAGCTGATGGAACGTGAGAATGTGCACGTTGAGGAGCGCGAGCCCGTGTTCGACCGCGATCAGCCTGCGGACACGCCCGGCCAACTCTTTCGACGGCACGAGGATGGCCAGGGGTGCAACGGGGTCCGGTGTTTTGGCGCGGCGGATGTGATGGACGAGGGCGGATTCGAGGTGGGGGTGGAATCGGCCGGTGACGATGCGAAGCATTTAGCGCAGGGTTCTGGATGGATGACGTGCGGAACGCTTTCGCATCGTCATCATCGTACCTGTCTGCGTTCGTCCGCGCGTGACGAGCGACGAACGACGCGGAGTTACCCCGTTTCTGGTCCGAGCAGCTCGCCGTTGCAATCGACACAGGCCCAATCGCCGTCAATGAACGACATGGGATCGCCGCAGATCGGACAATCCGGTGTGGGCCCCTTGTCGAGACGCGGAAGGATCGGGAGCTCGATGTCGTCTTCGTCCATCTGTCTAGGTCTCGCGCGGGCGCATTTTGAGCTGGAGCGCCTTTTCGGCGCTCTCCCGGCTAGGGACTCCGACAAAGGTCAACCGTCCGTCGATGATCGTGGCCGGCACCGCGCGCACGGCGTGGCGATCCGCTAATTCTTGCCCGTCCGGGGTCGTGATATCGACCTCGCGGTAGGAAAAACTGTACTTGACGCGGAGCTGTTTCCAGAGGCTTTTCGCCGACGGACAGGCTCCGCACGTGGGTGAAACGAGCAATGTGACATTGGGCATTATTGCACCGAAGATTTCGGATTCAGTCCGAGGTCTCCAGGAGAAGAACCTTGTGAGTCGTCCTTCCCCTCGGCCTTGACCTTGGCCTGTTGTCGATGGGCCGATCTTAGCATCCGCCGAAAAGTCTGTGCAAGGAGCGGCAAATGGGCCGGTCATGGCTCGGAGGGGCGGCGATCACGGATTCGTTTTGTAATGCGAAAGCCGCGGGCTTTCGCGTCGCGCAGGATGGATTTGCGTATGTCCGCCGGTAAGGCTTCTGGTGGGTACACGCCGCTCGCATCGCGGGGGAAATGTTTGACAAACAACGCGGCCATCTGCGCCGTCGCCCACGCGATTGGGGAACACAGCAGACCCTGACGGCGCAGTTGGAAGAGACTGGGCACCATCGCGTCCCAGCGGACCGTTGTCGGATGTCCGTCCTCAAGACCCTCGACGACGACCGATGCGGCGAAACGGGCGTTGTGGAGGAGACCGCGACGCAGCAATCGATGGACCGTTCTCGGGGTTGGCGTTGGCATGAAACGGGACGGAACCGGGCCGCCGGACTTGCGCAGTTTCCCCTGCCGGTACCACCGCCGCAGACGGTCGATGTCGGAGCCGCCACATTTCGCGTCCATCGACTTCAGGGGAATCACCGAAGGGACGGTAATGACCTCATCCTGGGCCGCCAGGACGACCCCGACCGGCCCGATGGGAGGCGGAAACCGGAACACCTCTCGTTCCCCAAATCGGGGACCGAAGCGGTAGCGTCCATCGACGTAGACCCGGGGCCGCGCGACGGCTTCATCGAAGGACGCCTCCGCCGACCACTGTGACAAAGGGACGGCGGCTTCCGTGGCTTCGTACAGCCGGACCTTCGCCGACTCGATTGAATCCAGGAAGTCCGCGGCGGCGGCGATGAAGAGATTGGTCAGTCCCGGCGCTGCACCGGCCGTAACGACCGCCGCGCGCCGTTTATGGCAAAACCGCTCCTGGAATTCCAGTTGTTCGGCTCGGAAGGGATGGCCTGTGTAGTGGGATGCAGTGTCGAGGTAATGGACGCGCAGGCGGAGCGCAGCCCGGATGACGACTTTATTCACCACGGGCGGACAGGTGTTGACGATCAACTGGGATCCGCGGGCGGCCTTCGTCACACTCCACAGGTCGCGCGCGTTCACCCGCGAAACCGAAATCGGGAGTTCGTCACCCAAGAAGTACCGGGCCCGGTCCGGATCGCGGTCGCCGCATGCCACCCGGTGTCCCTGGCGGGTGAGCAGCTTGGTCAGGTAAGAACCGACCGCACCGACGCCGAGGACGAAGATTCGCATGGGGTCGGGAGCTTATCACACCTGCGGGCCTGGCTCTCGTCCAATTTTGTAGCCGGCAGATAGGGATCGGCCACCGTCAGTCGAGCCAATCCTTCTCTTTCAGCTTCTTCGGAAGATACTTCTTCGTCAGGTACTGGAAATCTTTGTTCGCCAGCGCGTCCAGCTCGTATTTCAACCCGCTCGCCAGCATCCGCTTGATTTCGGCCTGCCAGGCCGGTTTCTGGAACCACTGGTAGTTCATCAGCTCCTTTGCGCGGGCCATGTCCTTCTCGTTCAACTTGATGCCCACGTTGCGCGGCAATTCGTACCGCTCCGGGTCTGCGCTGGAGAGGCCGATAAACTTCGCCTTCGGAATCGCCATCCGCTGGCTTTCGAATGCCAGATTGATCGAGCCCTGCTTCACAACCGAATAGATGTAGTATCCCCAGGGATCGTTATCCACTAGAACGTAGACGGGCAGCTTGCATTCTTCATGAAGCCGTCTCGCTAAACGCCGGACTCCCCGCGGTGGCTGCCCGTTGCCTGTCAGCAGCACGCAGTTGTAGCGGCGCCAGAACTTATCTTCCGAGAGCCGGTTCCATTGTGTGCCTTTTTCGACGAGCAGTAGAAAGTCAGCGGTGCACCGGCGGATCTCCAGATACTCCGGCTCGACGATGGACGGCACGGAATAGCCGCCCTTGCCCAATCGCGAGCAATCGACCCGATCCCCGTCGTCGCCGAACACGACCGGTCCCACGATGCTGCCGCTGTTCTCGGCCCGGACGTGCAGCTCTTCGCGCAACGCGGCAAGCGAGACCTCGAGGTCTTCGATCACCGGATCGGATTCGTCCTGCGAGTCGAACGTGTTCTCGTGCGAGTCTTTGATCGTATGTTTCGTCCGGTAGTAAATTTCGCGGAGCGAGGTGGTGAGGCCCGCCCGCTGCAATTCGGCCAGCGCGTCCGCCACCAGTACCGTCTGCACGAACTTCTTCGCCATGCCGACATTGAAGAACGACCTGGCTTGCTTCTTGTTGCCCATCTCGATCATGCCCTTGCGTTCGTTGAACGACACGTTCGAGAGGGCTCGAATGGGGATCGCGAACGTCGGATCTTTGGACCGTTCGGCCGCGTGAATCACGGTGTCGGCGAGGCCGACCAGTTTTTTTTCGACTGCGGTCATCCTCTTTGTCTTGGTCGCCATGGGCCTTACCGTTTTCCCTTCGCCGATGAACGAGAGGACCGTCTGTGCGGTTTCTCCCGTTTATTCGGTTTGTCTGGTTTGTCTGGTCTGTCGAAGAGTGCCATCTGGGTTGCTTTGGCAAGCGGCCCTTTCGCGGCCCGCCCCTTGCCTGAGCCGACCTTCGACCCTTTGTGCTTGGTCGACTGAGCGGGCGATTCGCCGTCCTTGAGGTGATCGGCCTTACCGGCCGAAGCGGGAGCGCCCGCAGCAGGTTCGGCTTGAGAGGCCAGGTCCGCCGCGCCCTCCGCTCCTTCGGGCGTCACGATGATCGAATGGGGTAGGCCTTCCGGCCCGACGCCGGTTTTGCCGAGCACTTCATCGGTCTTGAGCCCGCCGGTGCGGGACGTCGCGATCTTCTGAAGCTGAGCCTTCAGTTTGTCCTTCTGGAGCGTCCCGCCTTTGAGACGATTGCAGGCCTCGACGACCTCTTCGATGTACAGCTCGAAGATGTTCCGGCGCCGGTACTCGCTCGCGGCCCGCTCGCGTCGGCGCAAGAACAGCCCCAGCCGTCTGCCGCACTCGCGCAACGCCAGCGTGATTTCTTTCTGGATCTCGTCGTAATCGGCGATTGCCTCTTTCGACTCGCTGGTGAAGGGAACCCACACCGATGCCATATGGACGAAGATGACCATCGGCCCAACCGGCAGCGCCCCGCGCGACTGCGCGACGCCGTAATTTTTCCAGGTTGTGTTCAGCACGGCTTTGAAGGTGGCACAGGCCGACTGCTGGTAGAGCAGCGGAACCCGATTCGCGTAGCGGATCACGCGCGCCAGCTCGGCCTCGTCCTCTTCGTGCTCCCCTTCCGCCTTCGGCACGGCCGGCTGCTGCGGTTTGCTCTGATCCTCGATCCGGTTGCCGTAGGCCAACCCCGCCTCGATGATGAAGGGATTGCCTCGATAGACGGCCGGTGGCCGACTCACGGCCGTGTAGAACTCGCCTTTGATCTGCTTGTAGAGGCCGGAGAGGATAGCCTTCTCGCCGATCGGTGAGATGCAATTCGTCGGCGGCGCCATAATCTTTGTGTTCTGGATCGTTTGGTACAACGTTTCGGCCAATGCTCCCTTCAACTCCCGCGGCTTCAGATTGGGCGAGACCTTGGCGGCCTTGCAGATCTCATCGGCCAACTGCGGGGACACCCGGCAGAAATCGCTTGCCAGGAAACCGGACAGCGAATGGCTCTTGGTGTCCTGCAACATTTTGAGAAACACGCCGAACTCGATCCCGTACGGGTGCGGTTTGATTTCCCTCGGCTGATGCGGCAACTCGTGATAGGTCCGCGGATACTTCTTCGTCTCGCCTTCCGGTGTCTGGTAGATCAGGTTCATGTGGGGATTGGCGATCGAGGTCTGCTCCAGCCATTCGTCCACCGAGGTGCGGCCTTTCTGATACTTGCCTTCGACCTCCAACGTGACCTGGGTTCCTTGCGGCTGGTCCCAGTCGATTTGCTTGCTCTCATGGACCAGCGGCTCGTTCTTTTTCGTGTCGATCTGGACTTCAAAAAAGTGAGCGGCCGCCCTGGGACCGGTGCGCGAGATGATCGTGACCGGTTTGCCGGTCGTGAGTTGCCCATACATGCCGGCGGCGGAGATACCGATCCCCTGCTGGCCGCGGCTCATCCGCATCCGATGGAATTTTGAACCGTAGAGCAGTTTGGCGAAGATGCGCGGAATATGCTGGCGGACGATGCCGGGCCCGTTGTCCGTCACCGTGATCCGGAACCGGGTGGCCTGGCTGGCCGTCGGGGTCGTGTCGTTGGTCGGCACGACTTCAAGCTTGACGATTACGTCCGGCAGAATTCCGGCTTCCTCACAGGCATCGAGCGCGTTATCGACGGCTTCTTTCACGCAGGTCAGCAGCGCTTTCCGTGGATTGTCGAACCCCAGCAGATGCCGGTTCTTGGTGAAAAATTCCGAAACTGAGATCTCCCGCTGTCGCGCGCCCATCTCGATCGCGGTGACTTGTTGTGCCAGTTTCGCGGAAGGCTGCTTCGGAGCGGCTGACTCAGGGGATGGAGCGACAGGATATGGGGACTTCAGAACTGCGGACGCCGTGTGTTTCGTCATTCACCCTCTCGATCGAAAACCAGTGCAGTTGAGTCTTGGTACCACAAACGATGATGGCGCGCAACGCGCTCGATCCGAGTCGGACGGTGAGACAGGGCCTCGGGCTATTCCTGTAATCTCGAAAAGAAAAGAGGGATGAGTTAAGGTGGGAGGAGCACGCACCTACCGAGAGCGATAGGTACGGTGGAGATCTTGGGAGGACTTTAGGCTTCCCAGTACAAGCTGGGCCTGCACACCATCCTCGACGCTCGATCCCCGTTTGAACCACATTCCCTCGGGGCGTTAACTCCTCCCACAATGGTACGATAGGCCGCGCGTACTGCGGAGTCAAGTAACTTACTTGTGAGCGGCGAGCCTACTTCGCGCGTGGCCGCAGACGAGACGCGAGCGCCACCCCCAGCGCCAAACCGCTGAAAAATGCCAGACCCATGATCGTCGTGGCGAGCTGCCGCCTCCCGCGCGCCTGCCGCCGCACATGGCGCCCGGCCTGCGCACCGACCGCCGCCTCGGCGCCGAACCAGTCATTCGGGTCTTCCTGCCGTGCCCGCTGTTCGCTGGCCGTCGGCATCATGCTTGTCCGCCTTCGTCGAGCGCGATGCACTCTTCGATCAATTGCTCCAACTCATCCAATTCTTGCTGGCGGATCTCCAAGAACTCCACGCCGAACGTCTGATCGTGAATCCACATGACCTGCGCCCGCGGGATGTAGAGCGGCTCCGCGACGCCGGGAACGATGAGCTTCACCACGATCTGTTTGCCCGGCTGCACGACGAGATCGCTTTCGATTCTGGCCCCGCCGATCGAGAGATCGACCGTTTCTCCTTCGACTTCGTGAGAATTCGCACGGAGAAGACTCTTGAGTTGCGCCGGAACCCTGGGATGCTTGCGCCGTTCCATCGGAGCACAGAATACCCGTTTCGCGCGGGAATTGCACGGGACGGTCGTACGGGGTCTTCATGGCGGGGCGGCCATGGTGTCACGCCGAGGCTCCGGCTCCCACACGTAGGCCGGCTGGATCATGGCATCGAATGTGGGGATCGGCAGCGGAAACGTCACAATTTCAACCATTCCGGCGAAGGTTCGGGCGATGAACAACCCGAACCCGTCGATCGGTCCGCGGAACAACCCGGCCACCCATCCCTCATCGTTCCAGACGCGGTACATCTGAAGGGGAATCTCGATCCAGCCGGTTGCAAAATTGACCGTTCCTCGAACCAGCTTCCCTGTCATCTTTTGGGATACGCTCGGCTCCTCCGCCAGAGCCGGCGAAGCGGCCGATAGAAACAGGGTCGCGAGCAACAAACCGATGAAGGCCCACGACAAGGCCGGCATTCCCAAGTCCCTGATTTCGTGTCCGTTGTCTTGCAAGTCCAGGGAGGTTTCGCTAAGGTACCGCCCGATGGACCCAGCTCGTGCGCGCCAGATCCTTCTTGCCTGCGCGAGCGGGCTGTTGCTTCCTCTCTGTTTCCCGAAGTTCGACCTAAGTACGCTTGCGTGGGTTGTGCTCATTCCCTTGCACCTTGCCTTGGACCAATGTACGAAACACCGCGCGTTTTGGATTGGATGCCTGACCGGCCTCATTGGATTCACCGGGACCATGGCCTGGGTGGTGACCGCCATGACGACCTACGGCAAAGTCCCGCTGCCTGTGAGCTACGCGGTGATGCTGCTGCTGACTGCCTACCTGGGAAGCTATGTCGGGTTGTATAGCCTCACCGTCGTTTGGCTGCGGGAAATCTTACCGCGATACGGAATCTTCTTGGCCCCATTCTTTTGGGTGGGGTTCGAGCTCGCCCGCACCCATCTTCTCTCCGGACTTCCCTGGTGCTTGCTGGGCTATTCGCAGTATCGGGAAATTACTTTAATTCAGATTGCAGACCATACGGGAGTGTACGGAGTTTCGTTCCTGATCGTCCTGGTGAACCTCGCGCTGGCCGAGATACTCTCCTGGCTCGCGCCGTTCTTCCGGGGATTTCGCCCAGCCCGATTGCCATGGGAACTGGTAATGACCGCCGCACTCATGCTCGGACTGTCCTGGGCCTATGGCGCCGCTGTCCTGTCCGGCGATCCTCACGGTGTTCCGCGCACGTTCATCACGGTCGGCGTCGTGCAACCGAACATCGATCAAGCGGTGAAATGGGACCTCGCCTTTCGGGATGAAACGATGCGCCGCCTCGACCGGCTGACCGCGCAACTGGGAACCGGTACGGATCTGGTGATCTGGCCAGAGGCGGCCACCCCCTTCATTCTTGAACGGGAGAAGGACTATCAATTGCAGGTAATCGCCTGGGCGGCGCGCGCCCAGGCGCCGATCCTCCTCGGGAGCCCAGTGCTCCGGTACTACCCGGATCGCCGGCCCTACCTGTTGAATAGCGCATATCTCCTGGCCCCCGACGGCAACCTGCTCGGCCGATACGACAAGCACCATCTCGTCCCGTTCGGAGAATACATCCCGCTCAAGTCGTCGCTCCTGTTTTTCCTCGACAAACTCGTCGAAGGCATCGGCGATTTCGAGGCGGGTCCCGGCACGACGCTGTTGTCCTTGACACCTAAAACCGGCAACAGCGGCCAGCCGAGTTCCCCACGTCCGATCAAATTCGGCGTGGCGATCTGCTATGAAGTGATCTTCCCGGACCTCGTCCGGAGGTTCGCCGCGAACGGGGCGGAATTTCTGGTAACGATCACGAACGACGGCTGGTTCGGCCGGTCGTCGGCGCCGGCCCAACACTTCGCGATGGTGGTGTTCCGTTCGGTGGAAAATCATCTGGCCTTCGCTCGCTCGGCGAACACGGGCATTTCCGGGTTCATCGACCCATTCGGCCGCATCCTTGATGCCACCCCGCTGCTCACGGAACAGGTGCTTCAGGCCAGGCTCCCGGTCTGGCAGCCGCACACTTTTTATAGTACGTACGGGGATGTGTTTGCCTACGGCTGTGTTATAATCTGCGCGCTTGTGTGCCTGTTTGGATTGTTCCGCCCGAAGGAACCTGCCCACGGCACAACCGCCATCACGCCCGCATAACGGGAAAGGATCGTTGCATGTTAGAGGAGGCACAAATTCGCGTCCGAGCCGTCGGAGAACAGGTCGCCGAGTTACGGGGGCATCTTTGACCTCGCTCGCATGACGGCCGATCTGCAAGAGCTTGAAGCCCGGATGGGGCAGCCCGATTTCTGGAACGACGCCCGCACCGCCGCGGCCGTCAGCCGGAAGAAGGCGGTGCTGGAGCGAGAAATCGAGCAGTGGCGCGAGATCGAATCCAAACTGAGCGACCTCGGCGCGATGCTCGAACTGGCTCAGGAAACCGGCGACGCAACGCTCGAGCAGGAACTGACCGCGGAGCTCAACCGGTTTGAGCCGAGGCTGGCGGCGCTCCGCGTCGAACTCCTACTTTCTGGCGAACTCGACCCGAACAACGCCATTCTGGCGATCCATCCAGGGGCCGGCGGCACGGAGTCCCAAGATTGGGCGCAGATGCTGCTCCGGATGTATGTACGCTGGGCGGAGAGCAAGGGGTTCAAGGTGGACACGCTGGATTTCCTGGCCGGAGACGAAGCGGGCCTCAAAAGCGTGACCGTGTCCATCGCCGGTCCGTACGCCTATGGCTACCTCAAGGCCGAAGCGGGGGTGCATCGCCTCGTCCGGATCTCCCCGTTCGATTCAAACAAGCGGCGTCACACGTCGTTTGCCTCGGTGTTCGTCTACCCCGAGCTGAACGACGAGGGCGACGTCGTCATCGAGGACAAAGATCTCAAGATCGACACATTCCGATCGGGCGGCGCGGGCGGCCAGAACGTGAATAAAGTCGAAACGGCGATCCGCATCACCCACCTGCCGACCGGAATCGTTGTCCAATGCCAGAACGAACGGTCACAACTGCAGAACCGAAACGGGGCCATGAAAATTCTGAAAGCCCGGCTCTTCGAGTTGGAGCAAAAGAAAAAAGAGGCGGAGTTTAATGCCATCGTCGGCGAGAAGAAAGACATCGCTTGGGGCAGCCAGATCCGGTCCTATGTGTTCCAGCCCTATCAACTGGTGAAGGACCACCGCACCGGCTATGAGACCAGCAACGTCTCCGCCGTGATGGACGGCGAGATCGACGGCTTCATCGAAGCCTATTTAAGACAGCAAGTCGCCAGCGGCAAGCAGCAAATAGCCAGAAGGCCGTAGTTGCCAGCTCTTAGGTACCAGGTATTCGCTTATGACCGACGAACTGAACGAACAGCGGCAGCAACGGATCAAGAAGCTCGCCCTGCTCCGCGAGGCCGGCGTGGCCCCCTATGGAGCTCGCTTCGAGGTCAAGGATCGGGCCAGCCAGCTCATCAAGCTGCATGGCGAAAAGAGCAAGGAGGTGCTCGAACAGGAGCGGATTTCTTGCACCCTCGCCGGGCGCGTTGTGGCGCTGCGGCGCTTCGGCAAAGCCGGGTTCGCGGTCCTCCAAGACGGAGCCGATCGGTTGCAGGTGTACCTGAAAAAGGACCTGCTTTCCGAGCGCGAATACAAGGTGTTCGAGCAGCTCGATCTGGGAGACTGGATCGGCGTAACCGGCGTGCTGTTCCGGACCAAGACCAACGAGTTCACCGTCGAAGTTCACCAGCTCACGTTTCTCAGCAAGGCGCTCCGGCCCCTTCCGGAAAAATGGCACGGCCTCACCGATGTGGAGATCCGGTACCGGCAGCGCCACGTGGATCTCATCGCCAACTCGGAAGTCCATCGTATTTTTGAGACGCGGAGCCGTATCATTGCGGGCATTCGCGCCTTTCTGATCGAGCGCGGCTTCCTCGAAGTTGAAACGCCGATGATGCATCCCATTCCCGGCGGGGCAACGGCCAAGCCTTTCGTGACGCACCACAACGCCCTGGGAATCGACCTCTATCTCCGCATTGCGCCGGAGCTCTATCTGAAGCGGTTGATCGTCGGCGGGTTTCCGCGGGTCTTCGAGATCAACCGGAATTTCCGAAACGAGGGGATTTCGACGATCCACAACCCCGAATTCACGATGCTCGAATTCTACGTGTCGTACGCCGACTACCACGACCTGATCATCCTGACAGAAGAGATGCTGTCCACTCTCGCGCAACAGATTCATGGCAAGATGGTCATCGAATACCAAGGCAAGGAGATCGACCTCACGCCACCCTGGCGGCGGTGGTCTTATCACCAGTCCATTTGCGAAGTGAACAAGCTCGACCCCTCGGTGCTTCACGATCGGGACAAGGCGTTGGCTGCGGCGAGGCAGTTGAACGTGCCGGTCGATCCCAAGTCGTCGCTCTTCACCGTCGTGAACGAAATCTTCGAGGAGACCGTCGAGCCCACACTACAGCAGCCGACCTTCATCACCGACTATCCCATCGAAATTTCCCCGTTGGCTAGACGGAAGGACTCCAATCCGGCGCTCACGGACCGATTCGAGCTCTACATCGCCGGGCGGGAAATTGCCAACGCCTTTTCTGAGCTGAACGATCCGCTCGATCAGCGGGAGCGGTTCGAAGGCCAGGCCGCGCACCGCGCCGCCGGCGACGAGGAAGCTCATCTGGTCGACGAAGACTTTCTCCGGGCGTTGGAATACGGAATGCCTCCGACGGCCGGCGAAGGTATCGGCATCGACCGGTTGGTCATGCTCTTCACGGATCAGGCTTCCATCCGCGACGTGGTTCTCTTTCCGCAATTGAGACCGGAGAAGTAGCGGTGGTCCTCCCCTACGAGATCTTCGTCGGGCTCCGCTACCTGCGGGCCAAACGCCGCAATCGGACGATCTCGCTCAATACCTTCGTCTCGATCGCGGGCATCACGCTCGGGGTGGCCGCCTTGATCGGCACCGTCGGCATCATGACCGGGTTCAAGGAGGACATCCAGGGCAAGATTCTCGGCACGACGGCCCATATCATCGTGCAGGAGCGGATGAAAGAAAACATGACGGACTACGAGACGCTCATCGACAAGATTCAAGCCGTGCCGAACGTCGTGGCCGCGACCCCGTTCGTCCTGCGCCAGGTGCTGCTGACAACGCCGTCCGGCGTCCAGGGGATCGTCTTGCGCGGTATCGACTCGAAGCGGGAAGCCGACGTCACGGAACTCGCGAAGAACGTCTCGGCGGGCCGGTTATCCGACCTCCTCGCGCCGGTGAAGATCAAGCAGGTGCCCGTCGACGATCCTCAGGGCGAGCCGCAATCGGTGGAGCGACCCGGCATCATTCTCGGCAAGGAGCTAGCGTTGCGCCTCGGCGTCTTTGTCGGCGATACGGTGAACGTTGTGTCTCCGGTCGGACCGATCAGCGCGATGGGGATGGTTCCCAAGATCCGCACGTTCGCCGTCGTCGCATTGTTCAATTCGGGGATGTACGAGTACGACTCGTCGCTGGCCTACATCGAACTGGGGGAATCGCAAAAATTCTTCAACATGGGACAGAGCGTCTCGGGGATCGAAGTGAAGGTGACCGACGTGTTTCGTGCGGGCGAGATCGCGCGCGAGATCGAGCGTGCATTGGGGTTCAGCCACGGAGCCCGGGACTGGATGCAGATGAACCGCAATCTCTTTTCAGCCCTCAAGTTGGAGAAGACGATGATGTTCCTGTTGCTGGTGCTCATCACCATCGTGGCGTCCTTCAACATCGTGAGCACGCTGACCATGATCGTAACGGAGAAGCAGAAAGAGATCGCCATTCTTAAGGCCATGGGCGCGACCAGCCGCAGCATTCGCCGGATTTTCATGTTGAACGGGTTGATCATCGGCCTGTCGGGGACGGCGATCGGCATTCCGCTTGGGTACACCTTCCTCTGGCTCATCCAGACGTTCTGGACCTTCGACCCGACGGTCTATTACATTTCGAAGATCCCGGTCCATGTGCTTGCGGAGGACGTGCTCTTGGTCGCGGGATCGGCCATCATGATCAGCTTGGCGGCCACGGTCCATCCAGCCAATCAGGCCGCCAAACTGGAACCGGTCGCGGCGCTGCGGTACGAATAGTCGGTGAGCCTTCGGCGTCCAGCTATGACCGTATGATCAAAGTGACCGATCTCCATAAATCTTTCTGCATCGGGGCGCGCGAACTGCCGGTCCTCAAGGGGATCAATCTGGAAATCCGGCGGGGTGAGCTGGTCGCCATCGTGGGCGCGTCCGGCGCCGGCAAGAGCACGTTGCTGCACATCATCGGCACGCTCGATCGACCGACGAAGGGGACGGTGGAGTTCGACGGGCAGGACCTGTTCAAACTGTCGGAGTTCGAGCAGGCCGAGTTCCGGAACCGGCGGATCGGCTTCGTCTTTCAATTCCACCACCTACTCCCGGAGTTTACGGCTCTTGAGAACGCCTGCATGCCCGCGCTGGTGCAACGCCGGGATCCTTCGACTGTGGAGACGGAGGCCGCCGCTCTCCTCGCAGAGGTCGGGTTGGGCGAGCGCCTCCATCATAAGCCGGGCGAGCTCTCCGGCGGCGAGCAGCAGCGCGTTGCCGTGGCGCGGGCCCTCATGCAGAAGCCGGATGTCGTCCTGGCCGACGAGCCGACCGGTAACCTCGACAGTCATACCGGCGAGGCCCTGTTCGCGCTCATGCGCGAGTTGAACAAGGTCCGCGGGACGACGTTCATTATCGTCACCCACAACGACAAACTGTCGGCTCAGTCGGATCGCATCGTTTACATGCAGGACGGCATGATCGTCTAACAGATGATTGTCTAACAGTTGACGGACGGGATGGCTGCCACTAGACTCGTGATTGGTCTCTCTCTTATGTTGGATCCTGCCGAGGTGTCTCGCATGAAATGCGCTTCTCGACGTCTTCTGGTGCCGACGCTGCTGGCTCTGCTCCCGACACAGGCCATGGCCGTGGAATTTGCCGTGGTCGGGCCGCGCGCCGCTGGCATGGGCGGCGCTGGGGTCGCTGTGACGACGGACGCTCTGGCGACCTACTGGAACCCGGCGGGCCTCGCGATGACTCAGACGGTGGATATCCGGGTGCAGGCGAGCGCACAGGGCATCGACCGCCTGGGCGTGCTGAAGACACTCCAGGACATTGAGGACCTCGACACGAGCAACCCTGCAAACCTCGGCCGTGCGCAGGAACTGGCCAATCGCATCAACCAGCCAGGTGCGTCGCTCTCCGGCATCGGCACCGGCGGGCTCTATTTCAAGGGGCATTTCGGTGAACACGCCTTCGGGTTCAACGTCTCCGACGTCGCAACGGCCGGTGCGTTCGTTTCCCGACCGGTCACGGTCGGCGGAGGAGCGCCAATCACGATTGACGGTCAACTGGCTCTGCGCGGACTCGAAGCGCGTCAGGCCGCCTTCTCCTACGCATACGCTTTAGCCGATAAGACCTTTTCGATCGGCGTGACCGGAAAGATTATTCAAGGCGCCGCCTATGCCGGAACGGCGACGATCAACGGGGATGAGGTCAAGCTGTCAGACAATTTCGGAAAGGCCAAACTGAGCACCGCGTTCGGAATCGACGTCGGGGCGATTTACCGTCCTGCTTCCTGGTTGCGGTTCGGGGTCGTGGCAAAGGATATCAATCAGCCGACCTTCGATGCTCCGGACGGGTCTGAATTCAAACTGCAGCCCCAAGTGCGAGGCGGCGTCGCGGTTAACCCCTACTCGTCCTTGACGTTGACCGCCGATATGGATGCCACCTCGAACAAGACCTTCGTGCCCGGGCAGAAAAGCCAGGTGTTGAGCCTCGGGGCCGAACAGACCATCCTGTCGGAATTTCTCTCCCTGCGCGTGGGAGCCTTCAAGAATGTGCGGGACGCCAACTCGCCCTTCACCCCCACGGCAGGATTCGGTCTACGGATCTTCGCGCTCCGTGTCGATGTGGGAGGCGGTTACGATTTTCGGGAGCGCAGCGCGCTCGCGTCCGGCTCCGTCTCTTTGACCTTCTGATGGTATACTGACGGTATGACGAAGCTGATGTCACGGCGGTGGGTGTTGAGCTGGGTATGTGCCGCGCTCGCATTCTCTGGGTGCGGCGGCCTTCAGGAAATGTGGGAAGGCCCCGGCGCAAAAGTCTTTCGCCCGCAATCAATCGCCGTGTTGCCGCCGATGGCCAGCCAGTACGACAGCGCCCGTGAAGACGTTCAGGAGGTGTTGGCGGCATCCCTCAGCAAGGCCGGGCGCATCGAGCGGGTCGTCCCGGCCGAACAGGTCACGGATATCTTTCAAGGATCGAAGGAGGCGTTCGATTCGCTGGTCTTTTACTTTTCCCGCCTCGAAATGACGGGGCAGTCGGACAAAGACTCGGCCATCAAACTGGGGAAGTCGCTGAACGTCGAGTCGTTTCTGGTGGTCCGGATCAACGCGTGGGAGTACGCCAGAAAGGAAGGCGACAACGTCGGCCGGGTGGGGTTGACGTTGCGGTTGATCGACGCGACTACCGGTGCCACGATCTGGAAGGCCCGCCACGAAAAGGCCAGCAGCTATATGTTCTTCAAGCCCAACCTGAAAGATGTCGCAGCGGAACTCACCGACGAGATGATCAAGTATATGCCACCGGTCCTCAACACCGTCAGGCGGTAGCCAGATTGCCCTTTCCGGGTCACCCAGACCATGCCGTACCCAAACGGCTGGTCTTTGTGCGGTTGCAGGAGCGCCGGGTTAGCTTGCGGAGGCTTGTCTGATCGCCGCCTTCAGCGACCCGACGAAGGCCCCGACGGCGGGGATGAGATCGGGGCTCTGTTGGCGGGCTGCGATTTGCTTTACGATCGCGCTACCGACGATGACGCCGTCGGCCATGGCAGCGACTGTGGCGGCATCCTCAGGGGTTGAGATGCCGAACCCGACGGCCACGGGAATTTTGGCCGTCTTTCTGATCTTCTCCACATTCTTACGGACTTCGACCATATTCTGAATCTTCGCTCCGGTAATGCCGGTCAACGACACATAGTACAGAAATCCCTGCGACTCTTTCGCGACATACGCGCGCCGCGCGGGGGTGCTCGTGGGGGCAAGGAGAAACACAAGGCGCAGGCCTGCCGCTGCCGCCGGGCCCTTCAACGGTCCCGCCTCGTCCGGCGGCATGTCCGGAACGATTAACCCGTCGACGCCCGCCGCACCAGCAGCTTTGCAGAATGCCTCGACCCCCAACGCATGGATGGAGTTGTAATAGACCATCAGGACGATGGGCATGTCGGTGCGCTGCCGGAGGGATTGCATCAGCGCCAGGATCTGCCGCAACGACGTCCCGTTCCTGAGCGCGCGCTCCGCCGCCTGTTGAATCACTGGCCCGTCGGCAATCGGGTCCGAAAACGGCACGCCCAGTTCGATGATGTCTGCTCCGGCTCGCTCCAGGGCCAGCACAAGCTGCTCGGTCTCCGCCAGGCTGGGATCGCCGGCCATGATATAGGCGATCAGTGCCTTCTCTCCGCGGGAACACAGTCGTTCGAACGTCGATTCCAAGCGGCCGTTCATAGCGTCACCCCGCGAATGCGCGCCACCTGCTGTACGTCTTTGTCGCCGCGGCCAGACAGATTGACGATGATGATCTGCGATTTTCTCAATCGCGGCGCCAGTTTCACGACGTGAGCGATTGCATGGGCGCTTTCCAGCGCCGGCACGATGCCCTCTTCGTGCGCCAGCAAGTCGAACGCCGATAACGCTTCCTCGTCCGTCGCATAGGTGTATTCGATCCGGCCCTGGTCGTGATAGAGGCTGTGCTCGGGGCCCACCGCGGCATAGTCGAGACCGGCGGAGACCGAATGGGTCAGGTTAACCTGGCCGTTGTCGTCCTGGAGCAGATAGGTCATCGTTCCTTGCAACACGCCCGGTTTGCCTCCGGAGAAGCGGGCCGCATGTTTCCCGCTCGCGATGCCGAGCCCGCCCGCTTCTACCCCGACCATCTTGACTGTCTTGTCGCGAAGAAACGCGTGAAACAGTCCGATGGCATTGCTGCCGCCGCCCACGCAGGCAACGAGATAATCCGGCAGCTTTCGTTCAGCCGCGAGGATCTGACGGCGTGCTTCCCGTCCGATGACCGCCTGAAAATCCCGGATCATCATAGGATAGGGATGCGCGCCGAGCACGGAGCCGAGCACGTAGTGGGTGGTGCGGACATTGGTCGTCCAATCGCGCATCGCTTCGCTGATGGCGTCCTTCAGGGTGCGGCTTCCGGCATCCACGCCCGTGACTGTCGCTCCCAAGAGGCGCATCCGGAAGACGTTTAAAGCCTGCCGTTGCATATCTTCCGTTCCCATGTAGATTTCGCATTGGAGGCCGAACATTGCGGCGGCCGTGGCCGTGGCCACGCCGTGTTGTCCCGCCCCCGTCTCGGCGATGATCCGCGGTTTCTTCATCCGCAGAGCCAGCAGGACCTGCCCGATCGCATTGTTGATCTTGTGCGCGCCGGTATGGCAGAGATCTTCCCGCTTGAAGTAGATCGTCGCGCCGCCGAGCCGCTTAGTAAGCCGCTCGGCCCGATAGAGACTCGTGGGACGCCCCACATATTGCTTGAGATAGTAGGCCAGTTCCTTCTGAAACCGGCGGTCTTTTTTTGCGGCGGCGTACTCCTGTTCCAGTTCGAGCAACGCGGGCATCAGGGTTTCGGGTACGTACCGGCCCCCATAGGGACCGAACCTGCCGCGCGAATCGGGGAGAGATCTCATACGAGTGTATGATCCTGTACTAGCCAGTCGAGAGAGTATAGTCGGGGTGATCAGATGGACACAAGCCTGACAGCCTCGATAAAGGCCTTCACCTTTGCCGGATCTTTCTTTCCCGGCTGTGCCTCGACACCGCTGCTGACATCGACTCCGTAAGGGCGCACCCGTGCGATCGCCTCAGCCACATTCAGCGGCGTCAAGCCCCCGGCCAGCAGAACCGGCGCCGCTCGAGCCGCCTCCGCCGCCAGCGTCCAATCGGCTGTTTGGCCGGTGCCCCCGTATGCCCGCTCCGAAAAAGCGTCGATGACGAATCCGCGGACGTTGGCCCGGCCTTGGAATTCCGCCAAGGCCAGAAACGCCCCCCGGTCCTTCAGACGGAGCGCCTTCAACGCAGGACGTCCGAGCGAGTGGCAGTAAGAGGCCGGTTCGTCTCCGTGAAGCTGGGCCAGCGACAGACCGCATTCGTCCATGAGCCGTCGAACGGTGGCGGCCTCCTCGTTGACGAACACGCCGACGGTGAGCACAAACGGAGGAAGCCCGGCGATGATCGCCCGCGCGACCGCCGGCTCGATATACCGCGGACTCTGCCGGTACAGGACGAACCCCAAGGCATCGGCTCCGACCGCCACCGCATGGACTGCGTCCGCTTCGTTCGTGATGCCGCAGATTTTCACCTTCATGCCGTCATCCCCATCCGCTCATGAACAGATGGCCCGGCTCCGTCGCTCCTCGTAAAGATCGCGATAGGTCCATTGACAGGCGTTCCCTCGAGAATCAAACTGGACAGTCATCGTCCCGCCGAGTTCTGCATTCCAACGGACAGGCCATTCGCAGACTTCCCCTCCGGACTTGAACGTATGGCAGCGTGTGGGAATTCCAAGGTCCTTCACACGGTCGTCCTTGCTCGATCCGATCCAGGCATTCCACGATGTCTCTGCCCTGTCATAGATCGCGCCGGTGCAGCCCGCCGTCAGAAGGATTGCCAGGATCAGCCATTGTTTCCATCGCCGCATGGTTCCTCCGTTTAGCTTGTCGCTCGGCCGACACTCCGGCCGAGCAAGTCGGCCATCTTCGCTCCAATATCGTCAGCCCGGATCAGGGCTTCTCCGATCAGCATTGCATGGACGCCGGCCTCGGTCAGGCGTACCACGTCGTCCCGCGTGTGGATGCCGCTTTCGCTCACGATGAGCTTATCGGACGGTATGCGCCTGGCTAGCCGGAACGTCACGCCTAGGTCGGTGGTGAACGTGCGGAGATCGCGATTGTTGATTCCGACCAGTCTGGCAGAAGGAATCCATTCGAGCACCGTGTCGAGTTCGCGCTCATGATGGGTTTCGAACAGGGTATCCATGCGTAACTCCGTGGCCAACGCATGGAAGTCCACCAACTGCCGCCGATCCAGGGCCGCCACGATCAGCAAGACGGCGTCGGCCCCGTGCGCCCGTGCTTCGTAAAATTGGATCTCCCCCACCATGAATTCCTTGTTCAAGGCGGGCATCGGCACGGCTTTTTTGATCTCGGCCAGATATCGAAGGTCGCCCTGAAAGAAATCCTTGTCGGTCAGGACCGAGAAGGCCGAGGCCCCATGTTTGTGGTACGCGCGCGCGATTTCCACAGGGTCGAACCGCTCCACGAATTCTGGACGCAGCAGACCGAGGCTGGGGGAGGCTTTCTTGACCTCCGCGATCAAGGCCGGGCTGGCGGCCGTCCGCGTCGCGTCCAGCGTGACGGCGAACCCTATCGGCGGCGCGGCATCCCGAATGGCGGCTTTGAGATCCGCCAGGTATGACCGGCTTTGCTTGTGTCGCAGTTCGGCTTTTTTGTGCTCGAGAATCCGATCGAGAATCATGACCGCGGCGCTTTCTGCGTAAAGGCGATGAGCCGCTCCAGTTTCTGCGCGGCGGCCCCGGAATCGATCACCTGTTGAGCCAGACGGAATCCCTCCTTCAAGGTCCTGGCCTTCTGGCCAGCCACCATGGCCGGCGCCGCGTTCAGGCACACGATGTCCCGCTTGGGGCCTTTCCGGCCTTCTAGGATGTCTTTGGTGATACGGGCGTTCTCTTCCGGATTCCCGCCGGCGACTTCTTTACGCGGGATTCGCGGCAGATCGAACTCTTCCGGTGCGATGAAGAAGCTGGACACCACACCGCCCTTTCCTTCCGACACCTTGGTCCGGTCCGAGAGCGTGATTTCGTCCAGTCCGTCCATGCCATGCAGCACAAAGCAATGTTGAGAGCCGAGTTGGAGCAGTACCTGCCCGAGGATGTCGGTCAGTCGGCCATCGTACACACCGAGCACCTGATGCGTTGCACCGGCCGGGTTCGTCAACGGCCCGAGAATATTCAGCAGGGTGCGGATCCCCATCTCCTGTCGAGGTCCGGCACAATGCTTCATCGCACCGTGGTAGAGCGGCGCAAATAGGAACCCGACTCCCACTTCGTCGATGCAGTCGGCCACGAAATTAGGTGACAGATCGATGCGCACGCCCAGGGCTGTGAGGACATCGGCGCTTCCCGATCTGGACGAGATCGACCGGTTGCCGTGCTTGGCCACAGTGATGCCGGCCCCGGCGACCACGAACGCGGCGGTCGTAGAGATGTTGAACGTATGCGCGCCATCCCCCCCCGTGCCGCAGGTATCGACGACGACCGGGGCGGCTACTCGAATCCGCGTGGCTCGCGAGCGCATCGCCCGTGCGGACCCCACGATTTCGTCAACCGTCTCCCCTTTCTGCCGGAGCCCCATCAAATAGGCGCCGATCTGGGCCGGGGTGGCCGTGCCGTCCATAATCTCCGACATTGCCTCTTCCGCTTCCTGTGCGGAGAGATTGGTCCGGTCGGCCAGCTTGCCAAGCGCGTCTTTGATCATGCCATTGCTGTCAGCCCTTAGCCCTCAACGGGAGCTTTAGCTGAGCTGAATCCTCACGGCTGACTGCGTCTTGCTCTTGCTTACAGTTTCAGAAAATTCCTGAGCAGGTCTTTGCCGACCGTCGTCAGGATCGATTCCGGATGGAATTGCACCCCTTCCACACAGAGTGTCTTATGGCGCAGCCCCATGATTTCCCCCTCGGCTGTCTCCGCCGAGACCTCAAGACAGTCAGGCAGATTGGCCCGATTCACGATTAGGGAATGGTAGCGCGTCGCCTCGAACGGATTCGGCAACGACTGATAGATGGTCCTGCCGTCGTGCTTGATCTGGGACGTTTTCCCGTGCATGAGGCGCGGCGCCCGGATAACTTCCCCGCCGTAGGCCACCGCGATCGACTGGTGTCCGAGACAGACGCCGAGAATGGGAATCTTGTCGCCGAGCCGGCGGATGGTCTCCACGGAAATGCCGGCTTCTTTAGGAGTGCAGGGTCCCGGAGAGATGACGATCCGCCGGGGATGCAGGCGTTCGATGTCCTGGACCGAAATTTTATCGTTTCGGTACACCCGCACGTCTTCCCCCAGCTCGCCGAGATATTGGACGAGGTTGTAGGTGAACGAATCGTAGTTGTCGATGATCACTAGCATGGAATGATCAATGTGCGGGCCTCGCGCATCGGAGGTTGCCCGCGTGCCTCGCACGACCTGTGGTTATTCCAGTCCCTGCTCCGCCAGCTCGATGGCCTTCATCATCGCGCGGGCTTTGTTGCAGGTTTCCTCGTATTCATGCTCGGGGTTCGAATCCGCCACGATTCCGGCACCGGCCTGGATAAACGCACGATGACGGGAAACGACGACGGTGCGGATATTGATGCACATGTCCATGTTGCCGGAAAAACTGATGTAGCCGACGGCGCCGGCGTAGGGACCACGCCTGGTGGGCTCTAACTCCTCGATGATCTCCATCGCTCTGATCTTGGGAGCACCGGACACGGTTCCAGCCGGGAAGCAGGCCTTCAAGACGTCGTACACCGTCTTGGAGGCGTCCAGCTTGCCGGTGACGTTCGACACGATGTGCATCACGTGGGAATACCGTTCGACGTTCATCAGCGATTCGACCTGCACCGACCCCCGCTCGGCGATCCGGCCCACGTCGTTCCGGCCGAGGTCGACGAGCATGATGTGTTCGGCGCGCTCCTTTGTGTCGGCCAGTAACCGCCGTTCGAGCTGCGCGTCTTCTTCGGCGGTCGTGCCCCGACGTCTGGTCCCTGCGATCGGGCGTACGGATACCAGGCCGTCTTCGCACCGGACGAGAATCTCCGGTGACGAGCCGACGAGTTCCACGCCCGCGATCCGTAGATAGTACATGTAGGGTGACGGATTCACGACGCGCAACGCGCGATACAACTGGAAGGGCGGCGTCTTCAAGTTCGTCTCCCAGCGTTGTGACAATACACACTGGAAGATGTCGCCGGCGTTGATGTACTCCTGCGCGCGGGCCACCATCTTTTCGAAATCCGCCTTACTCATGTTCGGCGTGAACCGGATGGGGTCCCGTCGGCGCTTGGGCTGGGTCTGGCGGAAAGGCCGGCGGAGCCGGGCGATCATCCGCTCGATCCGCGCCGTCGCTTCCCGATAAGCCGAGCGAACGTGCCGCTCGGACAGAGATTTGACGTGCGCGTTGGCGACGACTTTGATCTTCTGGGTCATGTTGTCGAAGATCACCAGCGTTTCGGTGAGCAGGAAGGCGAACTCCGGGAGCCCCAGATGATCTTTCCGGTGAGAAGGCAGATCCTCGAAGGTCTTGACCATGTCGTAGCCGAGGTATCCGACGGCCCCGCCCACGAATCGTGGGAGGTTGGGAACGGTCACCGGGCGATAGGTTTCCATGAATTCCCGTAGGCGATCGAGCGGCGCTCCGTGACTCGGGATTCTCGTCGTACGCGGGCCTTTCTTGACCGCCAGGTCTCCTCGGTCTTCGACCAGCACGATCGGCGAGCCGCTGCCGAGGAACGAGTACCGGGCCCACTTCTCCCCGCCCTGGACGCTCTCCAGCAAATAGGCGGACGGGCCATGGTCGATCTTGGCGAACGCCGAGACGGGCGTGTCGTGGTCCGCCAGAATTTCCCGGTACAAGGGAATCAGGTTGCCCTGCTTCGCATAGGACCGGAACTCGTCTAGGGTGAGTGAATAGGACGGAGTCGCCATCCTGCGCCAGCTCCCTACTCTGTTCCCACGATGAGCTTCTGTCCCACTTCGATGATGTCGTCCGGGAGCTTGTTCATCTTCTTCAACTTTTCGACATCCACTCCGTACCGCCGGCTGATCCGAAACAGCGTCTCCCCGGGTTTGACGACATGGATCGTCGCCCCAGTCTTGGGCGCTGGCACGGCTTCCACCGACGGAGGAACGGCCTTCACAGCCGTATCCTTGGGCAGGTCCGCTTGCACATCGCCGAGTTCGGCGAGCGGATCGGTTGGGCCAGCGGGCTTCTTGAGCTTAGCGGACGGGGACAAACTTTTGCGCATGTCCTCCATCGCCTTGCGCTCGAGCATGGCCGACTCTTTGATCGCCTCGGCTTCCTCCTGCAGGCGAGCCATCTGTTCCCGCGCCGCCTGCACCTGGGCCAACAATTCCCGATTCCTCGCCTCGAACTCGGCCAACTCTTTCTTCGTCCGCTTGACTTCGCTGTCGAGCTCGGCCGTTCGTTTTTCCTCTTGCGCCAGCAGCCGCTGGAAGTTCAGACTCCGCGCCTTTTCGGCGTTGTACTTCTCCTCAAGCACGACACAGCCCGCTAATAGGGGACCGCCCATTAGCATGAGAATTCCAGCCAGAATTCCTTTCAACGGCAAATCGTTCACGCCATGCTCCTTCCTCAGCATATACTCCTCCTTGGGCCCATTCCCGCCTGTCGCTCAACGGGAAGGCGACACCACCCTAGACCGGTATTCTATAGGCCGAAGGGTGCCTTAGAATAGTGGCCAACGTTGCGAAAGTCAAAGCGAAATAGGCCAGGGAGCGGTTTGACCGCCGGCTCGTTCCTGTGCTACGGTCGGCCCGTCTGATCTGATCGGACTGATCTCTCCTCCCACCGCGACATGGCTGGTCTAACTCATTCGGACGCGAACCGCGCGATACGCGATCGCCTCGAACGCCTCAGAGAGGAGATCCGCCGACACGACTATCTCTATTACGTCAAGGACCGCCCGGAAATCTCCGACAGCGAATACGACCGGCTCTTTCAAGAACTCGTCGCGCTTGAGCAGGCGCATCCCGACCTGGTCACGCCCGATTCTCCCACTCAGCGCGTCGGTGCGCCGCCCCTGGAGGAGCTCGGCAAGGTGGCGCACGAGCGGCCGATGTTGAGCCTGGACTCTCTCGTCGATCCGGCTGACGTCATGGCATTCGACCAGCGGATGAAACGGGAGTTGGGGACAGACCGGGTCGAATACACGGTAGAACCGAAGTTCGATGGGCTCTCGGTCGAACTGGTGTATGACGAGGGGATGTTCGTACGAGGGGCCACCAGAGGAGACGGTTTGGTCGGGGAAGATGTCACCCTCAACCTCCGCACGATCCGTTCTCTCCCCTTGCAACTTCGGGTGGAGAGCCGGCCCCCAGCCCATCTCGTCGTGCGGGGCGAAGTCTACATGCGTCTGGACGATTTCCACGCCCTGAACCGGCGCATGACGGAGCGGGGCGAAGAGGCCTTTGCCAATCCGCGGAATGCGGCGGCCGGATCGCTCCGCCAGCTCGACTCGCGCATCACAGCCGAGCGCCCGCTCGTGGTGACCTGCTACGAGGCGATGGTGGTCGAAGGACTCATCCTCGGCTCCCACTGGGAAGAGTTGGAGGCCATCGCCCGGTGGGGGCTCCCCATTCCCGAGCATCGGCGGCGCTGTGCGACGATCGAAGAGGTGATGGCCTTTCATCGAGAAATCGAACAACAGCGCGACCGGCTTCCTTACGAGATTGACGGTGTGGTCGTGAAAGTCAACCATCGCGACTGGCAGGAACGGCTTGGCGCCAAGTCCCGGAGTCCCCGGTGGGCGATCGCTTACAAGTTCGCCCCGCGCAAAGAGATTACCATCGTCCAGGACATCGTCGTGTCGGTCGGCCGGACCGGCACGCTGACTCCCCTGGCGTTGTTGCGGCCGGTTGAAGTGGGGGGCGTGACGATCAGCCGGGCGACGCTTCACAACGCGGACGAGGTGGCCCGCAAGGATATCCGCGTCGGCGATACAGTGAAGGTCGAGCGGGCCGGTGACGTGATTCCTGCAGTTGCAGAGCGGGTGCCCGTTCCAGGAGAACGACGATCGGCTCCCTTTTCGATGCCGGACCGTTGTCCGGTCTGTGGGGCGGCCGTCGCGCGGGAAGGCGCGTATTTCTATTGCACGGGGCAGGCCGCCTGCCCGGCCCAGCTCAAGGGCGCCATCGAACATTTCGCGTCGAAAGCCGCGCTCAACATCGAAGGATTGGGAAAGAAGACCGTAGCCCAACTGGTCGACCGCGGGCTCGTCCGAGACCTGGCCGACCTCTATTCCCTCACTCGGGAACAGTTGTTGACGCTCGACGGTTTCGCCGACCGCTCCGCCGCCCTGCTTCTGGAGGCGATCGACCGGAGCCGAACGGTTTCCCTCGACCGGTTCTTGGTGGGACTTGGAATCCGGCATGTCGGGCAACACATCGCGAAAGTCCTGGCCAGAGAATTCGGTTCTCTCGCTGCGATCTTGGCGGCCGACCGGGAGCGATTTCAAGCGGTCAAAGAAATCGGTCCGGAGATCTCGGCCAGTCTGGTGTCTTATTTTCAAGAGCCTTCCAACCGGCGTGTGATCGAGCGGCTGCTGGAACGAGGACTGTCAATCCAACCGGTGGAGGGGGGAATCTCCGTCCCGACGCTTCCGCTTGCGGGCAAGGTGTTCGTATTCACCGGAGGGCTTTCACGATTGGCCCGCGAGGATGCCAAGGCGTTGGTGGAACGGTTGGGCGCGACTGTTTCGTCGAGCGTCAGCAAGAAAACGTCGTATGTGGTAGCTGGCGCCGAACCCGGCACAAAACTGGACCGCGCTCGCGAACTCGGTGTCGAAATCCTGACGGAAGGGGAGTTTCTCGATCTCGTCCAGAGACAGGAGCGCCCTAGCTGACAGGGTTCAAGCTCGGCGCTTCGACGGTCACCGGCACTTTTTCGTCCTTGAAGATATGGACACTGCGAATCGAGCGCGGGTCCGCTTCATGGATCACAAAGCGGCAATTCCCGATGCGAATTTCCTCGCCAGTTTTCGGTATCCGGCCAAGCTCTTCCTGAATCAGACCGCTGATGGTCAGCATCTCGTTACCCAGCTCCACTTTTAGGAAGTCGTTGACCTTGCGGACTTCGGTTCGGCCATGCACGAGGATCTGGTTTTTCCCGATGCGCTTGATCAGTTCCTCGGAAATGTCAGTTTCGTCGACGATCTCGCCCACCACTTCTTCCAAGAGATCTTCGAGCGTGATGAGTCCCATGACGCCGCCGAACTCGTTGACGACGATGCCCATGTGCCGCTTCTCCTGCTGAAACTGCTTCATCAGATCGTCGGCTGTCTTGCCGGCTGGCACGAAGAGCGGCGGCTGCGCGATGTCCCGCAAACAGACCTCGGCGTTTCCTTTGGCCAGCTCGGTCAACGCCTTCGATTTGTAGAGAATCCCGGTGATGTTGTCGAGCGTCCCGTCGTAGACGGGTATCCTAGAATATTTGGAATTGTACAGGAGTTCCTGAGCCTCCTTGAGTCGAAGATTGCCGTCGAGGGCGAACATGTAGATGCGGGGAGTCATGGCATCTTCGGCGGTAATATCCTTCAGCTGGAACACGTTCTTGATCATCTTGACTTCTTCGAACTCGAGTGCGCCGGCCCTCCCGCCCTCGTCCAGCATGATCTTTAGCTCTTCCTCGGTCACCAACGGCAGCGTCAGCCCCTTGCCTCCCGTCAACTTATGGATGAGCGGCACCATGAAGAACAGGATGGGCTTCAGCAGGACCTGAACTCCGTAGACCGGATAAGCCATGTTCAATGTTACCGGGACGGCGAATTTCGCGGCCAACGTTTTCGGGATCACGTCGACCGACACCAACAGAACGAACGTCAGCATACCCACCATAACGGCGATAGCCTCATCGAAGAATGTCTTGCCCCCGTATGCGTTCAACGTTATGAACGTGGCATACATCGGAGTCGCAGTCCCGACCAGACGGTCCCCCACCAGGATGGTCGAGAGCAGTTTCTGGGGGTCACTCCTCAATTGCAAAGCCATGGCGGCGCGTTTGCTTCCGTTCTGGGCTAGCGCCCTTAGGCGCGTTTCATTAACCGAGAAAAAGCCGATCTCGGCAGTTGAAATAATGGCGGATAATCCTATGAGCCCTAGAAGGATCAGGATGTCCATGGAAGCCGTAAGTTTAGGGACGTCCAGCCTGGCTGGACCGCCTAAAGGATGGCCGGGTGGACCGGGGGAGGCTGAGAGCGCCTCTCTCGGCCCAGACTTCTGGTGATAGCACGGGAGCGACTTGCCGTTTGTAGAGGGTACTCATCAGGCTATACATGTATCATAGGACAATAGGCAGGGCAAGCAATTGAACAAAAGTGATAGAGAAATCAATCTCTTCCGGTACAGTCCTCGACGAAATCGCGGAGCGTCGAATAGGTCGGGAGGAGGTCAGGATCCGTTCCCTCCGTCGTCTCTGAATATGAATGATTGGACATTATATTTCTTGTCCAGTCGGTTTGCGGCCTGGTGTGCCTCCGATTCGGTCAAGAATTGTCCCACCTGTACACGATAACGCCGCCCTTCAGGTAGATCGACTTGTGCGATCCTTCCCCCGCCGTGCTCCGTGCGGACTTGCTCAAACAGCGCTCGCGCGTTTTGAAAATCGGCAAAGGCTCCGACCTGAACCCGCAGGACTCCCATTCCTTCAGGCCTGGGGGTATATCCGACGACCCGGAGTTCAACCTGGTCCGTTCCGTTCTCGGTCATGCCGAGGACTCGCGCCCCGGCGAGGGATAGATCGAGGACTCTTCCCTTGGAAAAGGGTCCGCGATCGTTGATTCTGACAGTCACCTGGCGCCCTGATGTGAGCGACCGCACAACCGCAATCGATCCCAACGGGAGTGTCCTGTGGGCTGCAGTCAGCTTATGCATGTCGTAGCTTTCCCCGTTGGCCGTTCTGTTGCCGTGAAACCCGGGTCCGTACCAGGACGCAATGCCACGCTCGACATAGCCAATTGGGTATCCAGGGAAACGGTCAACGGGAGGGGGTGCGCTCGCGCAGCCCTGAACGATCGCTCCGGCGACCATGCAAACGATCACCGGCAACCGATCAACGGTCCTTTGGGAGGGACCGGCGCTCATGCATCAGAATTCGTCGAGGGACTGATTTCTTAGGATTGTCAGGGCCTTTTCCGTGTTCGACACGGTTAGGACGACGATCGCCCGTTTACCCTCGCGCGACGGGGTGCAGTAGCCACACTTGATATTAATGCGGTTCTTCGTGAGCAGATCGGCCACCTCTTTCAAAGCCCCGGGCTTATTCTCCAGGCTCAGTATGAGAGCGGTTTCTTCGGCAAACTTGATTTTGGCGGCTTTGAGGGCAGTGCGTGCCCCGTCCAAATCGGCTACCAGCAGCCGCAGCTTGCCAGTGCCTGTGACTTCGGGAGCCGAGAAGGCTTTAATGTTGACACCGGCCTCACCGAGGACCGAGGCGACTTTGGCGATGACGCCCGGCTTGCTTGGACTGGTAATGACGAGCTGTGTAGTCGTAGGCATAATGGCCGCTCCATGGTCACTTTCGGAAGAAACCTATCGGATTGTTTCCCGCAAGTATGCGGTTCTCAACTCATACCATTCCACGTCTTTCTCCGATAATCAAGTCCGTTGCCACCCCGGATACGAGAAAAAGGGCGCGTGGCTCCTCACCCTCCTCTCCTTGGTTCGGTTACAACCATCTGGTTGTGCCAAACCCGCCTTACTCAATTTCGAATGCAATCATCTTTCTCGCTTGTCCGACCGGAATCCTTTCAACGGAGACCAGAATCTGCAGCGAGGCTTGATGGACGAGGATCGCGCAGGCTTTCCCCGATGCCTGCTCATACCCCTTGAGGGTGAGAAGCGCCGGACTCTGATATCCCACGGTGACCACGACGATCGCCGTTCCCGACGGAAGAAAGGCCACGACCTCCAATTGTTCGTCATCATCGAGCTCCTTCTGCATCTCGCTCAACCGGCTCTTCAACCGATCCACAAAACGCTTCGCCGCAGTCGGATCGTCTACCCCGTTGGCCTCCATAGGGGGAATGCTGATCTGAGGGAGCAGGCCGAGAAAGCTCATAGCATCCTTCCCCGAATTCACGAACACCCGCTCGTGGCACCGCAACTCACGCATTTGAGGCAGGTCCCGTTCCTGACCATGGTGAATTGCTTGCATTCCGGACAGGGATCGCCTTCATAGCCCTTGACCTTGGCGCTTTGTACTTCGGTCAAGGTGACCGTCTCGCGCATGATTTCCACCTGCCGCGCGAGACCGTGCCCGTTTCCATGGCCGTGGCCCTTTCCGCCGTTGCGGCGGATGGGAAGGTGCTCGGTGATGACGGCGGACTTGGCCAGCGCTTCGAGATCGGCTTCTTCGTCCACACATTCTGGGTCCTGCTCGTCCTTTTTCATGGAATCCATCCGCAGGTCTTCCTCCTTGACCTGCGCCAGATCGTACCGGTCGAGGTAGGTGACGGCCAATTCCCGGAAGATGTAGTCGATGATGGATGTCGACATCTTGATCCGGTCGTTCAATTTGACCGGTCCATTGGGCTCGAACCGCGTGAAAACGAACGCCTCGACGAACTCCTCCAGCGGGACGCCGTGCTGCAGGCCCAGCGAGATGGCGATGGCAAAACAATTCATTAGGCTTCGAAAGGCTGCCCCCTCCTTGTGCATGTCGAGGAAGATTTCCCCGAGCGTGCCGTCCTCGTACTCGCCCGTCCGGAGGTAGAGCTTGTGCCCGCCGACGATGGCCTTTTGCGTGTACCCGTTTCTCCTCGCCGGTAGAGGGCGCCGTTTCGCCAGGTACCGGACGAGCACCCGTTCGGTGATCTTTTCCGCCATGGCTGTGACGTCGCTCGACGCCTCGACCGTTTTCCCGCTGTCCGTCGAGGCGCTCAACGGCTGGCTCAGCTTGGACCCGTCTCGGTAGATTGCGACCGCCTTGACCATGCTCTTCCACGCCAGCAAGTAGGCGGCCTTGACGTCCTCAACCGTAGCGTCGGCCGGCATGTTAATCGTCTTGCTGATCGCACCGCTGATGAACGGCTGCGCCGCCGCCATCATACGAATGTGGGCATCAACGGCAATATAGCGTTGTCCGATCCGTCCGCACCGGTTTGCGCAATCGAACACCGGGAGGTGTTCGGGCTTCAGATGCGGCGCGCCTTCCACGGTCATCGTGCCGCAGCAATAATCGTTGGCCGCCGCGATTTCCTCCTGCGTGAAGCCCAGCGCCTTCAACATGTTGAAGTGCGGCTCGTTCAGCTGGGCGTCGGTCAATCCTAACTTGTCGAGGCAAAACGACTCACCCAGCGTGAACTTATTAAAGGCGAACTGAATCTCAAAGGCCTGGGCAAGGCTGGATTCGAGTCGCTCCAGCGCCGCGTCGTCGAAACCCTTTGCACGAAGGGTGTCGTGGTTGATGAACGGCGCACCCTTGAGGGTTTGCGCCCCCACACAGTAGCGTACGATGTCCGCGACCTGTTGGCCGGTATAGCCTAGGGTCGTGAGGGCGCTCGGCAGGCTTTGATTGATGATTTTGAAGTA
Source organism: uncultured Nitrospira sp. (assembly GCA_964445795.1). Lineage (GTDB taxonomy): Bacteria > Nitrospirota > Nitrospiria > Nitrospirales > Nitrospiraceae > Nitrospira_D. The sequence goes on from CAYULI010000003.1 coordinate 129,452, forward strand.
CCCACCGCCGGCCAGTTTCTTGAACTTCACCAGGGCGAAATCCGGTTCGATCCCGGTCGTATCGCAGTCCATCACGAGCCCGATCGTTCCCGTCGGCGCGATGACGGTAACCTGCGCATTGCGGTAACCGTAGGCCGTGCCGAGTTCGAGCGCGCGATCCCACGAGCGTCTGGCCGCGATCAGCATATCCGGCGGACAGTGCTCTGGCTGAATTCCCATCGGTACGATGGTCAGACCTTCATACTCTTCTCGCGGCGCATTGTACGCGGCCCGCCGGTGATTGCG
>CAYULI010000004.1:0-120788 GCA_964445795.1 uncultured Nitrospira sp.
TTTGAGTGTCCGTAAAAATTTCCCCGCCCCGATCGCTGTTGAGCTGCATGAACCCCCCCTTGAAGACCACCATGTTGCCGGTCTCGTCAGCCGAAGCCGGCGTGATCCCCAAAAGACCTGTGACCGAGGTGGCGATGGTGAGAACAATCACTCGATTGGTCCAGGAATTTTTCATTGAAGTGCTCCTTTCCCCGGTGGTGAACGTGATGGAACGACCCTTGTTCGTCAGTCGGCGCTAGGGGTTTGAGGAACGTGTGAGGCCGGCCGGGGCGGCGTGGGCCCGGAGATCCGCACCGCCCCACCGGCGATATTGTCATGGCACTTCGACGATGTCGGATTTCATCGGCCCCAGCACGGCCAGCAAGTCGTCCTTCTCCTTCTTCGGGACGTTAAAGGTATCCAAGGCCTTGACGAGATCTTCGACCAAGGCATCGAAGGCAGCGGTGGTGATCTTCATGCCGGCATGAGCCGTCTTCATGTCACGCCCCGTATAGGTGCAGGGGCCTCCGCTTGCCTGGCACACTTGGTCGATCAGATGCTTCTTGAGTTTTTTGAGGTCGGCCTTGGCGAAATAGCCGTTGATCCGGGCGTCCTCGCCGACGATGTTGAGAAACTTGCCAACCACAGCGGTGATGGGGCCCAGGCCACCCAGCCGGTCGTACAGCGATTTCTCGGCCGCCCAGACCGCCGGGTTACTGAACGCTACGGCTACCGCAAGCGAGAGGGCTACGAGTCGTATCGAGAGTGTCATCGTGTCCGCTCCTTTCTGTTGAAATGTGAATGGACGAGAGAGCCGTGAACAATCATGTTGTCCGGTCCAGCGCCGCTTATGGGTTCCATGGCGTGAGCGGCATCAACGGCGCATCCTTGGCCACCGGCGTGACGGTTAAGGCGGCGATGGCGCCGCGCAAGGCGGCGGTCAAGGAATGGGTCACCAGCGGATAGACACCAGGCGATTCGGATATGAGGTCGAAGGTGGCCGCGCTACCGGGACCGACCACGTAGGTCTGCACCCCTTTCAAGTTGTTCGCCGGGTTGCCGCTTTCGTACACGTTGTCCCAAATCTCGCCGATCGGATGGAACGCCGAGAACTCGTTCGGACCGGCGTTCACGAAGTAGATCCGCACCCGCTCGTTGGGCTTGGCCTCCAGCGCTTCGGAACCCGGGAAAAAGGGATGGTACTTGAACACACCACCGTTGAAGATCACGTGGTCGAATTTCCGATCGAACATGGCCTGTACGTCGTCCGGGTTGTTCCAGAGCTCGGACTGCACCAGCACGAACTCTCGCTCTGCTTTCGGCCAGACCTTCGGGTCTTTGGGATCGACGATGATCGCGCCGAACATCCCCCGGGCGATATGTTGAAGCATCGGGGCGGCCCCACAATGATAGAAGAAGACGCCCGGCTTCTTGGCAACGAAGGTATAGTGGATGGTGTCCCCCGGCTTGATCGCGCGGTAGTTCTTCAAAAAGTCGATCTCCGCGGCGTGGAAATCCATCGAATGCTCATTGGCATTGGTGGCCGGATTTTCCAGGGTAAAGTTCACGGTATCGCCCTCAGTCACCCGCACGACCGGTCCCGGCATTTGGCCGTTGAAGGTCCAAGCTTTGTACTTCTCTCCGGTCCCGTGCATGACGATCTCCGCTTCCGTGGCAATCATCTTCACCTCGTGCACTTTCGCGAGCGCGGTTGCCGGTGGGCACAGCCATCCTGTCACGCCAATCGCCCCTCCCAGGGTGATCGCCCACAGCGTGAGTTTCGTTCTGGACATAGTGGCCTCCTCGATGTGAAGAACAATGGACTCATGAACGAAGGACCAGGTGCCGGTGCTCCCGGTACCGGGGGCCTTCATAGCGCGAGCCGACCTTCTATTGGAGAGGGCGAGGGGGCACCTTGATCTAGATCAACTGGAAAAGTTTTTTATGGAGGAGCTCAGGGAATGAGGGATGATTCCGGACTCCGAGAACAGGGGCCAGAAGAACTTAGCCGGCAAGGGTTTTGAGGGCAGGCAGATCTCGGATCATGAGGGTTTTCGCGCCGTTCGACGAGACCAACCCTTGCGTCCGCCAGCGGCTGAGAATGCGGACCACGGTCTCTTCGGTCAGGCCGACCATGTGGCCGAGATCCTCACGGGTGAAGGCGACGGCGATCCGAATCCCTTGCTCGACCGGTTCGCCGATTTTGTCGGCTAAGCGGACGAGAAGGGCCGCCAGCCTCTTTTCGGCCGGGTCGAGCGCCAGGCTTTTGGCCGTGTCCTGCGACTCGCGTAGACGGCCGCCAAGGTAACTGATGAGCTGTATGCCGGCTTGGGGGTGGCGTGCGATCTGCTGGAGATAAGCCCGGCGGCTCACTTTGAGGACGGTAACGGGTCCCATGGCTTGGGCATTGCCGGGATGAACCGACGATCCGTCGAAGGTGACTGATTCGCAACAGAAGACGTCACCGGGGAGAAGCGCTTTCAAAATGAACTCTTTCCCGTCCTCACCGTACTTCAGGCAGCGGACCACGCCGCTTTGTAAAAAATATAACCACTCGGCCCGATCCCCTTCGCGGAAGACGAATTCATCTTTCTCGAATCGTCGCTCAATTACATGCGGAGAGATCTCGCGGAGTTGGTCGTCCGAGAGGAACGACAAGAGCGGAACCTTGCGGAGGATTTCGATGGATGTCACCGGCGTAGTGTCCGACCGCTGCCCGGTCATCAGAACGAAGCGGAGGCCCACTATCGCCGGACATTGTAGGCAAAGCGGCAGGGAAATGGCAAGGACGAGACCCCCCTCTGGAGAAGGAATTGGGCCGCTCTATCACAGAAAGGGCTGCCGAAAGGGCCGGGGCAACCGGGCCGGCGTGATCGGGGATGATATAAAATAAAAAATGGTGCATGGGCTGGCAGGCATCAGTTGCAACTCATAGAGAGATTGGCTAGCTTTTTATTCGTACCGGTGACAGGCGTTTTGGCGTTTTTTATGGGTCGGACAGTATTGTTGGGATAGCGTAGTTTGGTTAGCTTAGTGGGTAACAGATAGACAGTTCATCTGGAGGAGGACAGACCGATGAGGCCTGCACAGTGCGGATTCGCGGTCCTCGTTGCCGGGCTGCTTGTCTCGGTGCCGCTGGAAGCGGCGACGGAACGGTACAACGTCGATCCCGATCACACGATCGTCGGGTTCAAGGTGGCGCATATGGTCGTGTCGAAAACGACGGGCCGGTTTATGGATTTTAAGGGATTCATCGAGATGGACCCGGAAGCCAAGACGGTGAAGACGATCGAAGCCGAGATCAAGACCGCCTCGGTCACGACCAACCACGAAAAACGCGACATTCATTTGAAGAGCCCCGATTTCTTCAACGTCGAGAAATATCCGACCATGATTTATCGGATGACATCGGTCACTAAAGACGGCGACCGATATGTGGCCAAGGGTAACCTTACCCTCCTCGGGGTGACGAAGGAAATCGTCCTGACCGGGACGTTCAACGGGATTCAGCCGAAAGATCTCTACGGCATGACCCGCGCCGGATTCTCTGGTACTGGCAAACTCAATCGCAAGGATTTCGGCATGGTGTGGAACAAGGTGCTGGACAGCGGCGGACTGGCCGTCGGCGACGAGGTGGAAATCGTATTGGAAGTCGAATGCATCAAACAGCAAGACGGGGCTAAGCCTTAGCACCTGCCTGGTCGGTTCGCTGGGGGCTCGTGACTGTCCCTCTGTACATTTCTCTAGCTAGAAGGATCGGCCGGATTGGCATGGGAGTGACCAAAGGATGACGCTTCGACCCCGATGCAACCGTCCGGTGAGGATCCTATCGGTGGTGCTGGTCGCGCTGTGTTACCCGGCGCTGGTGGGGTTGCATGGGGTGTGTGACTTTGAGCATGCCGGTGGATCAGATCGATCTTCACACCACAGCCCCTCTGCCGGACCATCCGAGATTCCTTCCCATCATGTCTTCTGCGCTTGGGTCTGCCAGGCTACGTCCGATGCAGTCGTCTTTCTTCCGTCTCCGATGGCATCGAGTGGGCCGGTTGTCCGGCAGGCCGCGCTGTCTCCGCATGAAGCTGGAGCAGGGGCCTCCATCTCGGCGGTTCACTCTCGTGCGCCGCCATCCATGCTCTTCGTAGGAGCGCTGGGGTAACGCACGAGAGATAGTCGGACGCGCTCCGACCTCTCTCTTGCGCGTGCCCGGCCGCAGTCGCGTTTGCACCTCAGTCCAACAAGATTAGGTCGAGTTCGTGTCCGGGCGAAGCGGCCTCCCGCCCGGATCAGTGGGGGGCACGGGCAGAGGGTCTCCATGTCCTGTGCCCCCGCGCTACAGTCAGGAGGAGGTGTTTCGATGAGGGTTCCATTGTGGAAGCTGTTCCTATTGGTCTTGTGCTGTGACCTCATCGGCGTCTGTCTGCTGGGGGCGCACGAAGGCCATACCCATGTGATGGGCACCGTGACAGCTTTGACGGATGGCCAGATGGTTGTCCAGACGAAAGACGGCCGTAGCGAGACGATTCGGCTGGACCGCAACACCCGCTACCGGGCAACGGGCGTGGCGAGGAGCGGCGGGACCGTCAGCGTGGGCGATCGTGTCGTGGTGGAAATTACGGAAGAAGCGGGGGGCTTGCTGGCTGCCGAGGTGCGGTTTGCGCCAGGGGCCGCGCCTGCACGATGAAGGACCAAGAACATGCGTAATCAAGCAAGGCGGCGCCGACATGGGCCGTCACTCCCGGACAGGAGGCGTACGATGTCTCTGATGCTCGATACGGCGAAAGAAGCGATAGCACTGGGAACGGAGTCGGATAATGATCCCAGCGAGCAAACGTTGAAAGTCGTGATCGTTCGGCTGTTGACTGTGGCCCTCAAGTTGTCGAATGGCGGTCAGCCGCAGAAACGAGCGCTCCAGTGGCCCCTGCCGGCTCGGTATCACGCCTGGCCCATGGTGCAATCCGACCTGGCGTCGCCGCACGGCAACGGCCGGCTCCGGTTCTATGTTAGTCCCAAGGCCGCGACGCTCTCGGACGACGAGCCGTTTCCGGTCGGCAGCGTCTTTGTCGTGGAGTCGTGCGAATTGGCGGGCGGAGGGGAGGTCCCGCTCTGGCGCTTCGTCATGGGGAAATATGCTGGAGTATCGTCGGGGCGATCGGATGGCAAGTGCTACGAGGTGTGGGCTTATACGACGTATGGGCCGAACGGCGGCGTGCTCAGGGCAGGGGATTCTTCGTGCGGCATGTGTCGTCTGCCACTGAGGGGGTCCGCTGAGCACTTCTCCGGCTCGGTGCGAGAGAAAGGGAAACGAGATGGGCGTGCATAGGATATGGTTGCACCGGGGGCAAGCGAACCGCAGAGTCAAGGGCCTGGTGATTTGTCTTCTGGGCCCTCTATTTCTCGTCGGTTTATCTCTCCCGTCCGATGCCGACCCCGGCGTGCCGGATCGTTGGCAATCGCTGATGCAGGCCGGCGCCGCTGCGCGGACGGCCGCCCGCTACGATGAAGCGGAACGGGTGTTGCGGTTGGCCGAGCAGGAGGCGGAGCGGTTCGGATCGGGTGACGTGCGGGCCGCAGCGACGTGGAACCAGTTGGGGTTGGTCTATCATGCCCAAGGTCGGTACGCAGTCGCCAAGACCTACTATGAGCGAGCGTTAGCGCTTTGGGAGCGTGTGTTAGAGGAGGACCACGACGAGGTGGCCTCGGTGCTGAATAATCTGGCGGAAATTTATTTGGAAGAGGGGGAACTCGACCAGGCCGAGTCGTTTTACCTGCGCTCCCTCGCTATTTCTGAACGAGCCTTGGGGCCAGGTCATCCGGAACTGGCGATCGGGTATAACAATCTGGCTGGACTCTATCGCAAGCAGGGGCGCCTTGCTCAGGCCGAGGCGAAGTTCCGTCTTGCCTTGACCCTTCTCGAAGGGGACTCGTCAGAGGCGTCAATGGATCCGGCGCCCATCCTGAACAATCTGGCGGCGCTGTATAAAGAGCAGGGCCTGTTTGCCTTTGCCGAGCCGCTCTACGAGCAGGCGCTCGACTTGCGGCGGGCTCGCTGGGGGACTCAACATCCCTCCATCGCGATCGGGCTGAACAACCTGGCGAACCTCTACCATGCCCGAGGCCTCTCCGAATATGCCGATCGTCTGTACCGGGAAGCCCTTGTCGTCAGCGAAACGGTGGTCGGGCCGGACGCGGCACTGACCGGGACGATCTTGGGGAATTGGGCTTGGCTGGCGCACGAGCGAGGGCTACTGGAGGAAGCGGGGCTGCGATACCAACGGGCATTGGTCATCCAACAAGAGACACTGGGACGCGACCATCCGATGCTGGCGGTGATTCTCAACCGATATGCCGAGTGGCTTCGGGAGAGCGGTCGGATCGTCGAATCCGGCCACTACGCGATGCGTGCGGCGGCGATTCAACGTCGACAAGCCTCCCCATCCGACTCGCGCTCGGCGAGCCGGGCAGGTTCCGTGAGCCAGGATGCGCAGCGCCGGTGAGTCGGACCTATAGGTGTTTCCTCCTGTCCCTCATCAAGGACGTGCGCGGCAGATCGATACGATTCCCAGTGCCGGGTCCGGGAAGCCTGCCCAGCTCTTGGCCCGGCCTGCCGGGGCAGGGTGGCGATCGACGCCCTCCCCTGGCGTTTCAGAACGGCAACCCGATTCATCGGTGGGGTAAGGGGTGCGCCGCCTGTTCGGCCCGGGTGAGAATCGCCACCAGTTTGGCCATGCGGTCTCGCTGCAGTCGGATCGCCCGTGCCCGTTGCGCATCGGGGTCGCCGAGCCGTCGTTCGGACAAGGGGATGGGTAGTGGGGGCGAGGAATGATCGACAATGGGTGATCGTCCTCGCATCGGCGTATAGAGCGGATCGCCGAACAGGACCATCCGCCAGCTCACGTAGCGACTGGTAAGGTAGGAAACTTCCGCCAGAGAGTATTTTCCAGCCAAGAGCAATTCCGTAAAGCGTTTCGGATCGGGAAACGCATCGAGGTAGGGCTCGCCCACCGAACCCAGCGTGGCCGTGATCCCGCGCTCCAACGCGTTCTTGCACCAGCCGCGTTCGTTGCGGTCATGTACCGTAACAGCCTCGGCCGATGCCATGTGATAGCCGATCGCGCCGGGCCGGAACGTGAACACATCGTCGTACGAACGGAGCCGGTACCACCCGATATACAGGCCCACGTCCGGAAGAGCGGTCATTGTCGGCTCGGCATTGTCGAGCACCACGGGGTAGGAGGACCGGGCTCGCGCCAATGCCGCGGCCTCTCGTAAACTCTGATCGTACAGGCCATAGGTGTCCGTCGCACTCGTAGGAGCCAGTCCTCGTGCGTCGAAATAGATCGTGCCGTGCAAGCCGGTTCCTTCCGTTTGCACAGCCAGATCGACCAGGCGGTTCGCAATCTCGGGCGATGGCGCATCCAGCCGGCTGACCATCAATGTCGGTGGATCATCCGGGTTGACGAGGGCATGCTCGTACAGCGGATTGGGCCAGCGCCACGCTGGCGAGTAAAGGTCTCGGTCCCACCACAGGAGACTGAGTTCGCTGTCAAGGCTGGCGTCCGCATCGGTGTAGGTGAGGCGATCGACCTCCGCGCTGGCCAGTTCGAGCACGCCCCGTACACCAAACAGCCGTTCGGCCCAGCGGTAGAGCAACGGTCGCTGCGACCGGAGGGGTGTGCGGCCCAGCGCGATCCAGAGCGGCTGAGTCTGTTCGAGCAGCGCGCGCCAGGCGGCCACTTGCGGGGTGTCCAGAGGCTGAGCCGGTTGACCGGAGACCTCCCTTTTCTGGATCAAGAGACCCCAGCCGCCGAATTCTTGCGTGAGACGGACCAATTCGGGCAACACACGTTCCGCTTCGCCCGGCGGTAGCCGTTGAGTGTGTTGGACGGCCGTGTGCCAGGCCTGATCGACACGAGAGACAAGTGAGGCTGTGCGCCCCATTTCCAGAAGATTTTGTGCCGGCGGATTCGCCAGCCGATCCGATGGTGGTGTGCTGGATGCCATCTGCTCGAATGCATTGAGCAGGTGTTCCAACGTGGCACGGCTGGCCTTCACCCAACTCCGGGCTTCTGCCAGACCAATCTCTTCATCCCTCGAAAGCTCCGGAGCTTCGATGCGCAGTGGTATGCCATAGGTCGTGACGATGACACGAACGGAGGAAGCCAAGTTTCGTTCGGTTAGCGTGTGGCGAAGCGGGCCCACGACTAGATCGTCATACTCCTGCCGAGTGAGATTGTCGCGCAGTGGGAGATCGAGCGAAACGATGCGGTCTGGGGGGATCCGTCGCACGGCTGCATAGTGCTGGGCCACACCTACGCTCTCTGGGCTCTTGGCGTTGGCGAGGATGACAAGGTCTGTGGGTTGAAGTTCGGCCTGCGCGGGCACTGCTCGAAGGATCAGGGTCACGAGACAGATCGGACCGAGAAAGGAGAGCTTCATGCTCATGGGAGGATCGTCCACTGTATCGTGAACGGGGGTCTCTAGGAAAGGGCGGGCCATCGAGGGTCGAGCACGGAACCCTTCATGGACCGGCCGGTTCCTCCGTCAGCAGGAGGGTGACGGAGTCGCGCGAGGATGCCAGCTCAACCCAATAGGCCGTTCCGGCGTCGAGGGGAAAGACGACGGTCTTGAATAGTGTGGGACATTGGGTTTGCATTTCGAAGGCCGTCGGCTCGATGCGTCCGCTCTTGCCGACGACCTCGATCCACGCGGGTGAGCCCACACTCAGTCGGTACCGCCCTGGGTGTGCGACGCGAAATCCGACCAGTCCGGCATAGGTTCCTGCCCGCTTCGGCTCCACGCTCAAGCGCACGTGCTCTCTCGGCAGCAGGGTGACCGCCACTGGTTTGGAGAGGACGAGGCGGTCGGCAGGCGGGTCTTGCGCCGGCCAAGCGATCAGGCTGGCCGGTTCCGTCGCCAGGGCCCGCAATTCCTCGCGAAGATCCAGTTGGAATGCTGCGCAGGTTCCGTGCATCTCGTCCAGGGGCCGGTGCGTTGGGACGGCAGTGGCGGTACCGGGAGCAACGAGCGACAGCGCCGCTATGAGAAGCCGGGTGGAAAGCCGTCGTCTGTCTGAAGGGCCGATTCGATTCGAATAAGACATGGCCGACCATTTCGCGCCGGAATCCGTGCGCGTGTTTCCAGCAATGTCAGATGAAGTCGAACCGATCCAACCGTGCGGGGCGGTCACGCCGCGACATGAGCCGGACACCCGGGAACAAGTGTCGCGCAACCGGACAGGCAGGATCTCCGCTTGGCGGGTGCACAGCTCTCATGGTTCGAGAAACTTCTTTTGCGGCGGACCGCCGAAGCGTCCGACTGCGGGAATTTCCATCAACTGATCGCCGGGCATGATCATGCGAGGCGCACCGACGGCGTTCGGGACGAACAGTTGCGGGTGATCGAACGGTGCCTGTTGGAAGCGTACCCGCTCGTCGGTGAGCGAGAGCAGGAAGGCCATCAGGGCTGCCTTTTCCTCCGGTGTCAGGCCCAGGATCGACATCGGCTCGATCTGGATGCCGTCGAGTGTCACCATACCTTCATGGGCGTCGCCGGCGCGATCGTAAAAATCCAACACGGCGGAGAGATCGACCTGCCCGCCATTGTGGAAATACGGCGCCGTGAGTTCGACGTTCCGCAGCCCCGGCACTTTGAAGGCTCCATCGACCACGATCGGTTCGCGCGGCGGCGGATTAAGCCGTTTGACGGTCGAAAGCCAATTGCCGAGCGGATCCTTTGCACCCAGACCAAGATCTTCAAGCGTTGCCAGCACGCCGATGTTATTGAAGCCGCGGTCCATGGCCTGGCCGTCTCGAATACGCGTCGGACTGGCCCGCACCTGACGGACCGATGCGCCGGTCAGCTCCGCTCCCTCGTGACAGGTGATGCATTGGCCACGGGTTTGGCTGCGGAATAGATCGACGCCCAAGATGGCCTGCGGGCTGATGGCGTTCGGATCGCCATCCATGAACCGGTCGTAGGGCGAATCGTCGGCGACGAGCGTGGCCTCATACATCTGGATGGCCAATCCGAAGAACAGCGAGAAATTGTACTGCATGAGCGAGAATTCATTCGCCGCCGGCGTTCCGGCTGGCGGATCGATCACCGTCGGCGTCCCGTCGGTTCCGACACGAATCAGTTTCGTCGAATCCCACCACTGTCGGTGAAAGGCCGCTTGAATCAGCTCGGGATATCCGCTCACGTTCAAGCCTTTTTGCGGCCACCGGCTCAAGGAGCCGAGCACGCTGTCTTCCGGATGCACAAGCTGGAGCGCTAGGGGACGCAGGTTGGTCACCGGTTGTCCGGGAGGCGCCCAACGAGCGAGTTTTTTGCCGACATCCCGCATCGTCCGGCCGCGTGCTGACATTTCATTCTCGTTGACGGGCGGGCCGACCGCTTGCGAGGCGAGGCTGGAGTCCTCCAGCCGGATTTGGACGGGCACGGGGTTGGCGGGATTGTCCGCCCGGAACAACCGGGCGTTCGGATCCCGGTCGCCCATCTCGTTGACACCATTGAACACATTGTCGGCGCGGCCGTCCCAGAACTGGCGGTAGTTGAACACGGCGTTGATGACGGTGGGCGTGTTGCGCGGTTCCACACGGCGCACGTTGCGTGTGCCGACGCGGAATCCATCGGGATCCGGTTCCGATCGCGTGAGATCGGTGGGGCCATTCCCAATGCCGAGGAACACGGAGTTGCGGACGCCCTGTGAGGAGAGCACATCGTTGCTTAACGGAAAGAACGGAAAATCCGCGGCCGTGATCTGCCCGACCGGACCGAGGTTGCGGTAGAACGTGGTGTCGGGATTGGGCGCACCAGTTGCGGTGATGCGCTTTAAGCCCGGCGAGAGTTGATTTTTAGATCGGTTGTCCGCCATGCCGGAACTGAAATGGCAACTCGCGCAGGCGGTCACGCCGTCGCTACCGACCTGCATATCCCAGAACAACGCCTTGCCGAGGCGAATGGCGGCCTGGCGGTCCTTCATGAACTCGCCCAGGTTCGCCGGTTCGGGCACCGGCACGGTCTTCAGCGAGGGGGGCCGTGGAGGATCGGTCGGACTGTTGACCTGGGAGAGAGACGTGGTCGTCACGGTGATCCCGAATCCCATGACGGCGACGGCGAGAAAGCGAGCAATACTGGTGCGCATAACGACGCGTTCCGATGATCAAGGAAAGACTGGCTCACGGATCAGACGAGCCGCACGTGTGTTTCCCCTGGTAGGAAAAGTCACTGCGTTCGGCAAAAGAGTGTCCCTGTCGTCTCTTGCCTCCCACCAGCGATCCCAGACCGACGAGCCCGCTGCCGAACAGCCAGGCTGCAGCGGGCAAGGGAACGGGGGTCAATTGGAAATTGCCGCCGAGAAAGGCCGCACCCTCGGTTCCCGGATCGGTCTCGCTCGGGAACATGAACGCTGCGCTCCCGAAGGGCGAGTATCGGGCGTCAATCACATTCACGCGAGGATCGACGAGGCCGTTGCCACCAAAGAAAGAGGTGGCCAATTCTCCGTTGAGGTAGGCCCCTACGACGTATTCGACTCCTGGCGAAAGGGTCGTGGGCGCGATCGGCACAAAGCGGAAGTGTCCGTCCAGAGTCGCGGCGGTCCCTGAAGGAACAGTGGCCTGCGCGACCGCCTCACCGCCGGTCGCCAGCCACAGCCCGACCAGTGCAGAACCGGCAAGGCCGTCCAGTCCGGAGTCATAGACTCCGAGCGACTCGACGACCGAAGGGCTGTTCACCGTGAATTTCCATCCGAGGGTCCAAGGCGAGCCATCATACTCGAAATCGACGTTGGTGAGATTAATGGCGGCAGCCTGGGCCTGTCCGGAATAGATCGAGATGCCGAGTACCATTGCAAGACAGAATGCACTGACAGACCGGACAGCCATCATGGCGACTCCTTGGTGTCACGATGTTTCATCGCGTCAGTGGAAACGAGCATCGGGTCGAACCGCGATGGTCCGACAGCTCGACCCGATACCGGTTGACATTGAACCCTCACGGGAAGGACTGATGCCGAACGTCCGGCATCGGTCCTCTCACTATGGCTAGGCCGCCATCCGCCGCCGCGCGAGGGCGACGATGCCGGTCAGGCCGCTACCGAACAGCCACAGTGCGGCGGGTACCGGCACCGGCGCCACATTCAGGTTGGCGATGAACTCATGGGAGCCGGTTTGTCCGAGCTCAAACGGAGGATTCCCCCCGAAGACGATAGTATAGTGGCCGGGCTCGAGCACGAATTGCTTCGAGACCGACGTCAAGCCCGCTCCATTGTCCGTGCCGTTCGGTCCACCGGCGTTGGCTACGTGATCGATGAACGTCAGGTTGGTCGCCCAACTGATGTTGCCGATATTGTTGTACGTGTGATTGGTTGCGTCCGAATTCACCGTTTCCCACCCCGAGTACAGACTGAAGGCCGGAAAAAGAGACCCTGAATTGCCGCGATTCAATTCGATGGTGACCAGGCTGGTCTCGTGCAAGGCACTGATATCCAGTGCCACCCAGTCGCTGGTGTGAGTCCAGCCTTTTGCGCCCACCGGATTACCCGGTTCTGCCCAGCTCTTCGCGCCGACCGAGCCTATTATTTGGCCATCGCCGCCATGAGTAGTTTCCGCAAGCCACTCATACGTAATGCCGGATTGCAGGCCAGCAGGGTTTGGGGTCACCGCGATGTGCGCGTGCGATGGCCCAGGGCCGCTCAGCCACAGTCCCAACGCCGCGAGAGCGCCGACTACCTTGACCTTGTGTTGATTCATGGAACCCCTCCTTGGTGAAAAAATTGGTGAAAAGAAATCTGGTCGAGGACGCATCCTCGATGCGTTGTTGTATAGCGTGTGCCTGGGGGATGGGCTACGGACGGCTGCCGATGCCTGCAACGAATGTGATGGAAAATGCTGTGTAAGACTCGCGAGACAGACGAACGGAGCGGATTTGCGTTGATGGTAGAGCTGGGATTTCGTCCGAGCAATCTGCCGATTCACGCCAATTCTTGCAACGAATGTGGCAAAAAATTTGGTGTGGCAGGCGAATAGGCGTTGAATGTGGCGATGGAACCCTATTACAACGCGGGTGTCAGCCACGTTATGCGGGTTGTAGCAAGATGAGTGGGGAACGTGAGGGATGATGACACACACACACACCTCAATTGGCGCGGTCATACTGGTCGCGCTCTCCACCTCCATCACACTGGCATTGTCCGCAGACGGAACGATTCCTCGCGTGCCCAATCCCCCGCCGGCAACGGATCTCCCGCACCTGCCGGGCGATTTGCGTTCTGTCCCGGTGCCGGGACCGGATCCGGCCGAGCTGGGGCGGTATGTGAAAGACCGGCAGGCGGCGATCGTTTTGGGCAAGGCGTTGTTTTGGGACATGCAGGTGGGCAGCGACGGCAAGACGGCCTGTGCGAGTTGTCATTTTCGCGCCGGAGCTGATCCGCGCTCGAAGAATCAGTTGTCGCCCGGCCTGAAGCGGGTGCCGACCCCCGACCTCGCCTTCAAGTGGGGTGGGCCCAATTACCAACTGACCGGCCTGGAGTTTCCCCTCACTCGGTTGGCGATCGCCGGGCAGCGCGGCGCGCTCGATCCGCTGACGGACAGCAATGACGTGGTCAGCTCGCAAGGCGTACCCTATCTCGCCCAGGGCCCAGACCCACTGGGGTTTCAGGTCGGTCGGTTGAAGACCCGCCGGGTCGAGCCCCGGAACACGCCGACAGTGATCAACGCGGTGTTCAACCATCGCCAGTTCTGGGACGGCCGCGCGGAGAACATCTTCAATGGGGTGAATCATCTTGGCGACCGAGACCCCGACGCCTATGTGCTGGCATCGGAGAGTGGGCGGCTTGTCAAGGAGCGGGTGGCGCTGGCCAATTCAAGCCTCGCCTCCCAGGCGGTGAGTCCGATCGTCAATGAGTTGGAGATGGCTGCGCCGGGTCGGACCGCTCAAGATCTCGCGCGTGACTTGCGCAAGGGGAGAATCATCCGCCGGCTCGGGCGGCGCGTGCATGGCGGCCGGCCGCTGCACCTGCAACTCGTCGATCCGTCCGACAGCGTGCTCGGTCCGCTGAGCCGATATCCAGAGCGTGGGCTCCGCGTTCGGTCGTATGACGACCTGATCCAAGCAGCGTTTCAGGACCGATACTGGCGGAGTGCACAGCTTGTCCGCGTGGCGGAGGACGGCACGATCTCGTTTGTCAATCGTCCCGACAAGGACCGGACCACCGAGGAGTACACGCTGCTCGAGTACAACTTCGCCCTCTTCTTCGGTCTGGCCGTCCAGCTCTACGAGTCCACCCTGATTGCCGACGATACCCCGTGGGACCGGTTTCGTCGCGTGCATCCGGACCCGAACGATCCAGCGCTCAATCCCTGGACCAACCTCAACCCTAGCCCGATCAGCCGGCTGGCGCTCTTCGGGGCCCATCTCTTCAACGATCGCACCCGTGGGCCGAACAATCTGCGCTGCTCCAATTGTCACGAGGGCCCCGAATTGACCGATGCCTCGGTCCGGCGAATCGCGTCGGCGGCCAACGGCCCGGTGCGCAACCGGGATGGCAATATCATCGACAAGGGCTTTAACAACATCGGCGTGAGACCCACGGAGGACGACTTGGGCGTGGGGGCGAGCGACGAATTCGGCCCGTTGTCGCACAGTCGCCGCCTCTTCCCGGACGGGCCACCAGCGTGGTTCGACGGTGCGGCGGTGACCAAGGGGTTCGGCGTCGAAGGCGCCTTCAAGGTGCCTTCGCTGCGCAACGTGGCGCTGACCGCGCCCTATTTTCATAACGGCGATACCCATTCGCTGCGCGAAGCGGTGCGGTTCTACAGCCGGGGCGGCAACGTCGCGCCGATCGTTCAGCGCGACGGCACCCCAATCGAGCCGCTCGGCATCGCCAACATGACGTCCGACGAGGTCGATGCCGTGGTGGCGTGGCTGGAATCCCTCACCGACGAGCGGGTCGTCATCGCCGCCGCACCCTTCGACCATCCGCAACTGTTTGTACCCAACGGCCATCGCGGGAACGAGCATCGGGTCGAACGAGGCAAGCTC
Source organism: uncultured Nitrospira sp. (assembly GCA_964445795.1). Lineage (GTDB taxonomy): Bacteria > Nitrospirota > Nitrospiria > Nitrospirales > Nitrospiraceae > Nitrospira_D. Next base: position 15,019 of record CAYULI010000004.1, read on the forward strand.
GGCTTTGCCGAGGACGACTGGGTGGAAATCCCCATGACCGGGGCGCTGGGCGGGCCACCGCTGCCAGGGTTCCTGGAAGGGATCTTCGGGCCTCGCTAAGCACGCGGTCAAGTGTCGTCGTCATGCCAAAGGGGTCGCGATTCATTTGCTAGTCAGCCAAGGGTGATGCAGATCGTGACAACAAAGGCTCCCGACCTCTTTTCAGCGACGGAGATACCGGATCACGCGGGGAGCCGATCAGGGGGAAGAGGGAGGCTGCTTCTGTGGGCCCACAGCATGCGCTTTCGTACACTCTTCGATCGCTTGGCGGTACGCTTCATGGGACGGCCAGACAGGATGAGCGGTATCGACCGTTCCGAGCACCACACCGTTGGCCGCGGGGCCGAGCGGAGGAAGCCACCGGGGTTGGATATTGACCGGCGCGGCCCGGCGCACCTCGCTCTGGCAGGTGTGAAGGTCTGCCGCGGCGTCGGTCTCATTGAACGCGGCAGCGCGGCCGTTTCGTTCCGCCACAGGCTGGGTCAACGGATGCGCGGCGGAACAGGCGGCGAGCAAGGGGAGCGACGTGATTCCCAGGAGGCAATGAACCAGCTTGCGCATTGAGCCCTCCGCGAGACATGTGCATTCTACCGCTGCTCGCTCGTGACCAACAACCGCAAATGGCAGATCGGACGGGCCGCTTAACGCAGCAGTCGATTGCAGGACGGGAATGCCGAGCTGGAGACCGAGTGAGAAACCGGAAGGAGGGTTTGCCTTCGTAACCAATTTTTCATCACATCTGTTGCAACGGGTGCGCGGAGCGGTAGCAGATTCCAAGGAAGCTGTGCTACCAATGATCGTCCATACCGAAGGAGAAAAGGAAAATCGGAGACAGGCGGGACAACTCTTCGATTCGGGCGGGTCGTTGACTATGGTCCGTGCATCTTGGGAGCATGACAAGGAGGTGACAGGGCCTTTCACTCAACCAACAGCGTCGCGGGAGTCAATAAGAAGCAATATGGAAATACGTTCATTCGTATCGTCATCAAAGGAGTGCATCATGGTTGCAAAGAAGTTGAAGGCAACGTTGTCCGGTGCGACCTTCGCCGTCGTGCTCGCCTTGAGCGTTAATGCGCAGGCCGTGACCTTGGATGCGGGGGTCTTCGGACCGAATTTGGGAGACCCTGGGACCGAGACGAACCCCGTTATGTTCCATGTGCATCCAGGCGAAGGAGCCCTCTTTCTCGACACAATCAATTTCGATCTCGGCACCTGGACGCATTTCAACATGACGTCCACGGTGGAAAATATTTCCTTCTTCGGCGCTTCCATTTTCGAGAATACCAATGACACGCAGGTCGTGGCGGCAAGTGCCAATCATGTTTCGGTTTTCCTGCCCGATCTGGGATTATCTCGGGACTACCACCTCCACCCGCAAGGTGTCGCCGGGTCAGGCGAGCCGCATCCGGCATATACCCTCTTGATGTGGGGCTCGACCGCCCCGGTCCCGGTTCCGGCGGCCGTGTATCTCTTCGGCAGTGGGTTGATTGGGCTTGTGGGATTGGCCCGTCGGAAGATGAACGCGACCGCGTAACAAAGACTGCCAGGGATTCCCGGCAGGGGGAATCTGTCCTGCCGGGATTGTCGATCGGTTTGATGCCATCCTAACGGTCCGGCACTGACCATCGGGCTATGGTACAGGGAGGTCTGAGACCATGAAGACCCTCCATCAGCAGAGAGCCAAGCAGGCGAGCGCATCCGTCATGATGCTGGCGCTCGCCCTGTGGCTCTTGCCGGCGACTACCCAGGCGGCGGTCGTATCGCAACTCGATATCGCTGGCGGCTCGATCAGTCTGGATTTCGGATCGCTCGGCACGCTCGCCGGCAGCTTTACGCAAACCGGACAGCTCGTGATGGGCCAATATCAGCCGCCGCCGAACATCATCGATCCCATCACGATCGGTCACCTGATGTTCTCGATTTTTACCAGCGATGGCGGATCGCTCAATCTGCCGCCGCCCACCGCTGAGACCAGCGGCACGACCATAACCGCCGATCTCCGCTCCCTCTTCGCCGGTGTGACGAACGCCTCCTCCGGATGGGGGGGGATCTTGGGGGGAGGGCACATGCCTCTCAATCTATCACTCAACATTGGCGGCCATGCCACCGGATCGTTCAATGAGGGTACGAAGGCGTTCGGTATTTCATGGACGCATCCGTTCACCGGGATTCCGTATTTGACGTCCGGTACGTTTTCGCTTCACGGCACCGCTCAATTGGCGCCGGTGCCCTTGCCGGCGGCCGCCTGGTTGTTCGGAAGCGGGATAATCGGATTGTGGGGCGTTGCCGGTCGGCAGAACAGTCGGTCGCCCGAGTCGTCTTGTCGATCTCGGGCCAACCTGCTTCCAGCGAGCGTGCCTGGACGGTGGAGCATGCCATGGTGGGCCTGAATCGCAGATGGGGCCTACACATGCTTGCATTGCTCATCGTGTCGGGTGTTGTCCTATGCGGTCGACCGGGATCTGCACAAGCTGTGACAGTGGCATCATGGAGTCTGGTGATCGAATCTGGCTCGGCCTCGGATCCCTCCATGACCTCGGTGGATGGAGAACTCGAACAGTCAGAATCCGGCTTCTTCGTCGATTCGACCGAAGGGCTGATAGGCAGGTCGTTTGACGTAGTGTCGGGCGTGTGGGAGGATGGCGGACCTGTCAGCGCGCTTGTCGGGGCTATCCTCCGCGCGAAGTCCTGTCTCTGTGTGGGACTGCACCGGGTTTTGTTGGACACTCCCCCCTTTCGGGCCGAAAGTGGAGCCCCGGTGCATCCCATCCCTCCGTTACCGTCGACGCTGGGTCTCTTCGTTCCTGGAATGATCGGTCTCGTGGCTGTTGCACTTGGGCGTCGCGCACGTACCGAGGTCTGGAACGTCACGAATGTCACGACCGCCGATGGCTCCGCTGCCAATCCGGCTCCGACTGGTTCCATTCTGGTGCTTCTGTCCCGCGACCCGGAATTGACCCATAACCTCGATCAGCTCTTGTCAGGGGCCGGCTATGCTACACGCAGCCGGAGTTCTGTGTCCGACGTGCTCGCTCTCGCCAACACGATCCATCCGGCGCTGGTGCTGGTTGATCGACGCGTGGCGGATTGGGATGTGCTACGGACCAGTCCCGCTCTTTCCCGGGTTCCATTCCTCGGCCTGGTGCCAGACGGGATGTGCCTGGGGGAAGAAGAGCACCTGCTCGACTTCGAGCGGGGAATGGACGGGGTGCATGAAATGGCTGACGGCAACCGACTCCTTCTCGCGAAAGTGGGTGCCTATCTTCGGCGTGCCGGCCACGGAGGACTCACGCGTGGAGTCTATCGACTGGGGGCGGTGGAGCTTGATTCAGACCGTCTCCATGCAACCGTCGCCGGCGTGCCGGTGAAGCTCTCCGCGAAGCAGTTCGCTTTGCTTAAAGCGTTCATGCAGGCTCCGTCAAGAGTCTTCACGCGGCGCGAGTTGTTCGACATTGTGTGGGGGCCCAATTTTGCGGTCGGAGACCATACACTGGATGTTCACGTCCACGCGGTGCGGCAAGCTCTCGATCGCGACCCGCTTCGGCGATGCCGTCTCCTGGCGATCAAGGGGGTCGGTTTCAAATTGGTGGAGGACTCGTCGGCAGAGGCCGTACCTCGACTTCTCCCCTGCGCGGGTGGCGCGACCGCGCCAGTGCATCCAGAGCTGGCTGTGGGGTTGTCTCAGCCTCGGCGTCTGCCGCCGATGCGTTCCGGCAGCCGACTGATGCGGCAGAATCCTCTCTCCCAACCACGCCGTGCCCGGCGGCTCCAGCCGGTGGCCTTGCGTCGCACGGTCGAACAGGCTGTGTCGGTCGGGTAACCGAGATCAGGTGCATTGGCTAAACGGAAAACAACCCACCTCGGAGCTATGTCTGATGTGTGGGTGAGCCCAGCCGAGTGGTTCCGAGCCCCCCCGTTTTACGATGTATTGACACAAACTTGAGAATCGCGATATCCGCAGGACGGACCGTCAGTGGTAGACTCCTGTTCTCATTGGGATGGAATTTCCAATGGATCAAGCCTCTGCCGATTCGGGCTTCATCCCAGGTTGTCGTGACGGTGACATCTCTGGCTCCATAAAGCCATCGTGGCGGACGGCAGGCCCATTGGTCGGCGATACCACCGTCTGGATGCTGGGTGGAGATCCTTCGGAACCCCGGTGGTACCAATCCAGAGTCTCATCAAAAAGTATTACCAGGGCATGTCTTCCTGCTGAACCGGAAGAGCGCGAGATTCACCGGTGGATATTGCTCCGAAGTCGGTCCTCTGAGTAATCGGATCCTTCGGTATTCCGAAAAGCAACTGCGAATCTTCACTCTGATTTGTGACGCGGACCACAACATCATCGAAGCTCAAGCACGGGATTGCCAGCCAGCGACAAGCCTGGGGCCGCCAGTGCCTGGCAGGTCTGTTCTGTTGCGCAACGGTCGGGTTGAGCGCCTGTGGGTCGAGTGACCTGCCAACTTCTACCACCTATTCAAAAAGGTGCGACGGCAGAGCGCTTCCGCGCCAACACGGAAGCGCTCATTGCGCGGTTACGAACTTGGACCCGTGATCCGGCTTTTCCCGTGATTCTGATGAGCGATCCGTACCGGAAAGGTCTAGAACTCTGGACGCAAGTGGAGTACGACCTCTATCCTGGAGCGCAGCGGGCCATTGCCGCAGCCGACCCCAACGTGTTGCTCGTCAATTCCCGCCGACTCATGGATGAACTGGGATGGAAAACCAATCGGCCTGATCGGTTAATCGAAGTGTTGACGGACGATGTGCATTATACCCCCCGCGGCGCCATCGAATTAGCTCACGCAGAGATGGGTGAATTACTGAAGTTCTAGTGGTAGGGCCCAGTGGCGTCAAAGAAGGCGCTAGCTGGAAAGACGCAGTGCCATAAGCTGTCAGTCAACGGGTTTCACCCTCCGAAATCTTCGGTCCCCGTTTTCAACTCGTTGCCAATCGCCGCGTGCCTTGTCGCGATCCATTTTAACGATTTGTTAACACAAACTTGATATTTGCGGCGCATTTTCACCGGACCGCAGGCAGTAGACTGCATGTCCATTAAGGAAGGTCTGATTAACCCCCTGTTCTTGATTCGGCAGCGGCCGTAAATCTGGGAAATTGACTGATTCCCGTTTCCCCAATTCGAATTACTCAGACCTTCCCTGACGAGAGAGGAAGCTCGGATGAGCATGACGATCTGCTGCCTAGAGCCGGTACTTGCCCCCTACAGCATCCCGCGGTTTCGGGCGTTGCAAGCGTTGCGGCCGGATTACTCGATCCGGGTCATGGCGCTGGGCGCAACGGAGCGGATACGTGAGTGGAAAGTCCAGAAGGTGGATGTGGGGTTTGACTATCTCGAGGCAGTTCCCGGAGAAACGGTCGAGAACATCCGGCCGTCCACGCTTGTTGGGCGTGTCAGGCAGTGGCTGGAGGAGTGCGATCCGCAGGCAGTGGTGATCACTGGCTACTACTATGCCGCGATGCGGGCTGCGGCCCAATGGGCGCGCCAGCATGGGCGCGCCAGTGTCTATATGGGAGACTCCCAGTGGGGGGACCGGCCGCGCATCGCGCTCCGGGAATGGCTGAAGGGCTGGTGGGTTCGGCGGCATTACGATGCGGCCTTTGTGGCCGGAGAACGGGCAGCGGCTTATCTGACAAGAATGGGGTTTCCTCGAGAGCGGATCTGGACGGGGTACGACGTTGTCGATAACCGAAAGTTTTATGAAGGAGCTCAGGAGGCCCGCTCTCAAGCCGACGCGGTGCGGATCAAACTTGGAGTCCCGGAACGATATTTTCTGTTTGTCGGTCGTTTTGCTCCTGAAAAAAATGTTCTTCGATTGCTGAAGGCCTATAGCCGCTATCGTCGGGAAACAGGGTCATCGGCCTGGGGACTCGTGCTTGTCGGCAGTGGCCCTCAGGAGGCTCAGCTGCGGGAAGCGGCTCAATCAATACGCGGTGTGGTGTTTGCTGGCTTTCAACAAATGGACAGTGTGCGGGCCTACTTTGGATTGGCGTCTTGCCTGGTGCTGCCGAGTCTCAGTGAACCGTGGGGGTTAGTCGTCAATGAAGCGCTCGCGGCCGGCCTCCCGGTCCTTGTTTCTCATCGTTGCGGCTGTGTGCCGGAACTCGTGCGCCAGGGATGGAACGGATACGTCTGCGATCCCCTCGATACGGCCGGTATGGCCAGGGCGATGGCCACACTCGCGTCACCCGCCGTGGATCTCGAAGCGATGGGAGCGGCGTCCAGGGAGCTCGTGTCGCTGTACACCCCCGAAACGTGGGCGCTGGGTCTGGCGGACTGCCTCCAACGGACATTGGCCCGGAGTCAGGATTTGGCCGTGGAGGAGACCCCACGATGGCCGGGCTTCTTTAAGACGGAAAAACAACCTGGTTGATGCAGAGAATTATGGCCCTGTTTGCTCGATCATCGGTCTGGTCTGGTCGAGTGGCTCATGCCTCCCTAATTGGGATGGCGTTCACTGCTGTGCGACAAAGGGTAACGGAAGCGGTCGAGTCGTTCCGCGCACTCTCAGGATATTCTCTCCTTACCGGACTCGGGATCCTTCTCGGCTTTGCCCGAGAGGTGACGGTGGCTTCCACCTTCGGATTGAGCCCGCAACTCGACGTTTTTATCGCGGTGATGAGCGTTCAGATGTTTTTCGGTACACAGGTCGGTAATGCGTTAGAAACAGCGTTCATCGCCCGTGTCGGAGCGCAGAACGGGCCGAGCACGGTCCTTCCGCTCTTGATGCCCGCGGTCTACGGGCTGTTGCTGGTCAATGCTGGCGTCGTCTTGTTTCTGTGGGGAAGCGGGTCGCTGTTGCTGGAACAGCTCTTTCCGCGCTTCGACCTCACGCAGCAGGCTGTCGCCACCCATACGCTGCACGCACTCTTGCTTCCGCTTGTTCTTGCCAATACAGCCGGTCTCATTCGTGGAGCCCTTGTCGTTCTTGGGGCGTTTGTGCCGGGATTTCTAGCTGGCTCGATTGTGTCGGTTTGTATCATCGTCTCGATCATGATGTTCTCCTCAAGTCTCGGCATCGATGCTTTGACCTTGGGCGTGGCGGTCGGCAATCTCGGAGTGCTCGGTCTCTTCGTCGGACGGCTGGTCCTTCTCACGGGTGGTGCGGGACTGGCATTCCTGGATGTGTGGTCGGTTGCGAGCAGAAGTGGATGGTTCGTGCTGTGGGGGGCCGCAGCAACGGTACTCTTGGGGGAGCTGGTGTATGCGGGCGTCACACTGACCGAGCGTAGCCTGGCATCCTGGCTTCCTCCCGGGTCTATTGCCGGGTTCTTTTATGCCAGCACCATCGTGTCCGTGCCGCTGGCTCTGTTCATCATTCCACTGACCACGATGGTGTTCCCCGGCATGGTCGAAGCCTTTAGACGTGACACCCGGGCAGGGCTCGCGCAAATCATCAGACATGGGATGTTCCTGCTGGTGGCCAGTGTTGCCGTGGTTCTGGTCGTCGTACCCTTTGCCCAAACCATTGTCGAAACAGTTTTTTTGCGTGGGCAGTTTTCAACCGAGCATGCAGCATTCACCGCCTCGATCCTCTCGGTGACGATTATGGCGCTACCTTTCATGAGTCTCAGCCGCTTGCTCCGCAATGCCTGCTATGCCCTCTCAGATTACCGGACTCCTGTGGCCGGGCTGGTCATTCAAATGGCAACGCTGGCCGGACTGGGACTGGTCCTTGTCCCGCGGTATGGAGCGCCAGGGTTGGCTGGCGCGATGGTGGCTGGGGAGGCTGTCCTAGTGGGGACCATGGCGCTTGTGTTGGTGAGACGAGTACGCATGCAATGACCGTATCGGACGACATGTTGACCGATGAGACCCCTCCCCGTACCTGGGTTGGAGTGGTGCTGGGTGTGTGGCTGAGCGGCGTCTTCGCTGCTTCGCTGGCAGGGAGGCTGAAGGGGGAACGGGAGGGAATCATGTCCATGCTCCTGCTGGGTGCCGCGCTGGTGTGGCCGCTTGCGTATTTTGCGCTAAGCCGGTGCCGGTTTGTCCCACGAGCGATGTCTGGCCCCGCGACCGCCGCTGTGCTGCTCTTCGGGGCCGTGTCGGCTTTGTCGAGTTTCGCGAGTCCGGTCGCACTGCTTTCGACGGGCTATGTGGTCCTGACGCTGAGCGGCATCTGGTTGGCGCTTCAATTCAATTCCAATCTTGATCCGGAGCGATACGAACAGGGCCTCAAAGTCTTTGCTGTCCTTACGGCCGGGTTGCTGATCGCATTTGCCTGGTATGACTATGTGCCCGGTACTCGGCTGGGGACGGGCAAAGACATTCTGAATCCCAACGCCATTGCGGTGGTCTCTGTGTCTGTTCTGCTTGCAGCGATGTCGATCAAGACATTGGGGCTGCGGCTGGTGGTCATGGGGCCGGTTGTTGGCATTATCGTTCTTACCAGTTCGCGGGCCGCAGCGGTCGCCGCAGTGGCAGGGCTGGGGTTAGTGGTGTGGCTTCGCCTGCGTGCCCGTCGTCGGCCGGTGCTCTTACTTGCTGGGATCGCGCTCCTGTTGGTGGTCGTCCTGACGATGGCCTATGGTGATGTTTTGTATCAGACAGTCGATCGGTTCTATGCGCTGAGTACCGCTGATCGCGGTATCAGTTCTGGGGCGTCGGGTCGGGTCATGGCGTGGAAGGGGACATGGGAGTTGTTTGTGCATAATCCCGTCATTGGCGTTGGGTTCCGTGCCCATGAACATCTGCTGAAGGCCGATACGTCGGCGCATAACGGGTATCTCGCGACATTGGCGGAGGTCGGGGTGTTTGGGTTCCTCGGTGTGCTGTATTTGATCATGCGAGGGTTGCACCTGCTGTGGGCCGATTCTCATGACCCGGAGCGAGGGTTCAGCCAAAGTATCCTCTTCGGGCTTTGTGTCGGGTATCTCCTGCTCGCCGTCTTCGAGCGGTATCTGATCAATGTGGGCAATCCCACCTCGCTCTTGTTTCTCGTGAGCGTGATGAGACCTGGAGGAATAGCCAGATCCGTTGCCGAATCAGATGAGTGGCTCTCCGAGTATCCCGATGAAGCTGTTAGGGAAGAGCCGAGGAGGCGGGTTTATGGGCATGGTTGATCGAACGTCCGGTATGCCAGGTGAAACGGGGGAGACTGCTAGGCCGAGGATCAGCCGACATGCTGTCGTGGAGTGGACCAGTGCTGTCATGGCGTACGGGAAGGAACTTCTCAAGCGGGGACGGGTCTGGGTCCTCCTTCGCCTGCGATACCGGGGGGCACTCGTCGGCAAAGGCTTTCACATGGGCCATTCGGTCAGTATCGGTCCGGGATTCGTCGCCGGGGACTATGTCTATATCGGCCCGCACTGCCAGCTGCCGCCGCGTGTTCAGATCGGACATTACTCCTCGCTGTCGGCGTATGTCGCGATCGTCGGGGGCGATCACAATTACGATCGGCCCGGGACGCCGATTGTCTTTTCCGGGCGGCCGCCATCCTGTGTCACCGTAATCGGGAGCGATGTCTTAATCGGCCATGGCGCGATCCTCATGCGCGGGATTACGATTGGAAACGGTGCGGTGGTTGGCGCAGGCGCTGTCGTGACCAAGGACGTCCCGCCCTACGCGGTGGTTGCCGGGGTTCCAGCCCGGGTGCTGCGGTACCGGTTCGATGAGCGGGAGCGAGCGATTCATGAAAGGATGCTGGCGCAGCCGACGCAATGTGGCCGGCATCCTGGACCACTGAGGTAAACAAACGGATGCATAGTGGGCGGCCGCTTCAATCCTTTCCCAGTCCGCACTCGTACCGGAATCGTATCGGCCGGTTGTTGTGGACGGTGGTTTGGTGCCTGTTCTTCCGTCCCAGTCCGAGGCCGTTCCATGCCTGGCGGCGCGGGCTTCTGCGCTTGTTTGGTGCCACGATTGAACGGGGAGCACATCCCTATCCCTCGGCCAAGATCTGGGCTCCATGGAATCTGACGATGAAGGAAGGGAGTTGTCTCGGGGACTATGTGGATTGTTACACCGTTGATCGGGTCACGCTCGAACCCTATGCCACGGTCAGTCAATATGCCTTTCTCTGCACGGCCAGCCATGACTATACAGTCAAGAACATGCCGGTCACCACAGCTCCGATCAAAATCGGGCAGCAGGCATGGGTCGCTGCCGACGCCTTCGTTGGACCTGGCGTGACGATTGGCGAAGGAGCCGTCGTCGGGGCGCGCGCCAGTGTGTTCCGGTCGGTCGAACCCTGGACGGTGGTCGGCGGAAATCCGGCCCGTATCATCAAAAAATATGAGCCGCAGAAGGATGCGCCATGACGGGCACAGCAGTCGATATCTCCGGATATGCTTACGAAGACCCGGAGCTCAATGCGTCGCACGACTATCTCCTGCCCGCGCTGTTGGAAGAGCTGGCCGCGCTGGGTCTTCCCCCGGAACGGACGCGCCTGTTTGAACTGGGCTGTGGAAACGGATCCGTGGCTGAGGTTTTGACCCGGCAAGGCTATCACGTCACCGGTGTCGACGCCTCTGTCCAAGGCATTACGCAGGCCAATCGACGCTATCCGCAGCTAAATCTGCACCTGGGATCGGCCTACGATGCACTCGCCGATATCTATGGAACGTTTCCGGTGGTGGTGAGTTTGGAGGTCGTCGAACATCTCTACGCCCCGCGGGTGTTTGCACGTACGCTGTTCGATCTCGTCGAGCCGTCGGGCACCGTGATCGTCTCGACGCCGTACCATGGCTACTGGAAAAACCTGGCGATGGCGCTCACCGGCCAGCTCGACCGTCACTTCACCGCGTTGTGGGATCACGGGCACATCAAATTCTGGTCGATGAAGACGTTGAGGCACTTACTTGAGGAAGCCGGATTTCATTCCGTGACGTTTCGCCGGGTGGGCCGCGTGCCCGCTTTGGCCAAATCCATGATCGCAATCGCTAAAAAGTCGTAGCGATGAGTGTGTCAATTCTCATCCTGACATTGAACGAGGAGGCCAATCTGCCGGATTGTTTGCAGTCGGTGCGCTGGTCAGACGACATTGTCGTGCTGGACTCGTTCAGCAACGATCGCACAGTGAAGATTGCCGAGGAAATGGGCGCGCGTGTGGTGCAGCGGCGCTTCGACAACTGGTCTGCCCATCAGAATTGGGCCCTCGAGCAGATTCCGTTCAAACATCCCTGGGTGTTTTATCTTGATGCGGACGAGCGGATGACGCCGGAGCTGCGAGATGAATTGCTCGTTATCGCAAACGATGGAAACCGTTCGGAAGTCGCGTTTTATTGCGGCCGGCGCAACATGTTCATGGGCTCCTGGATCAAGCATGCGATGCCGCCGGGCATGATCATGCGATTCTTCCGTCCTGGCCGCGTGCGGTTCGAACGACTCGTGAATCCGGTTCCTGTGATCGACGGGGCGCACGGTTACCTGCGCGGCATGTTGGTGCATTACAATTTTAGCAAGGGGATCGGGGAATGGATCGACAAACATAACAAGTATTCCCAGTGGGAAGCGCACGAGGGGAAGAAGCTGCGGGATCAGTCCTCGAAGTCTCGCGAAGCGCAGCAGGGACTCTTCAGCCGCGACCGTGCGCTGCGCCGCCGGGCGCTTAAAAACTTGTCCTTTCGGCTTCCGTGGCGTCCCTTCATCAAGTTTTTTTACTTGTTTGTGTGGCAGCGGGGCTTTATGGATGGCCGGCCCGGGTTCACCTATTGCGTGCTGCAATCCTTTTACGAATACCTGATCGTACTGAAGATGCGGGAACTCGAGCGGCGGGAGCGCGGGTTGCCGATCTGAAAAATGTCGAGGCGGCGGATGCCGCGCCCTCGCCACATATGGGCAAGATTATTTTCGTCAATCGGTATTTCTTCCCCGATCATTCGGCAACGAGTCAGCTCTTGAGCGATCTGGCGTTCGAGCTAGCCTCGCGTGGCCGGGATATTCATGTGATTACAGGCAGGCAATTATATACGGATCCTTTGGCGGCACTCCGATCCGATGAAGTCATCCGCGGGGTGCACGTCCATCGAGTCCGAACGTCGCGTTTCGGCCGTGCTCGTCTCTGGGGGCGAACGCTCGACTATCTGACGTTTTATGCCGGTGCGACCTGGCGGTTATTCCGTTCGGTCCGACCCGGTGATGTGGTGGTGGCCAAGACCGATCCCCCGATGATGTCGGTCTGCGCCGCGCTGGCGGCTGCGATCAAGCGGGGCACGCTCGTCAATTGGGTACAGGATCTGTTCCCGGAGGTGGCCGTCGCGATGGATGTACCTGGTGTGCGGCAGGTCGCTCCGCTCCTGAAGCGCCTGCGAAACTGGTCTTTGCGGCGGGCGCGAATCAATGTCGTGCTCGGTTCCCTCATGAGACAGCGACTTTTGGATGAAGGCACCCCCCTGGAACAGGTCACCATCATCGAAAACTGGGCGGACGGCGACCTTCTCCAGCCGGTTCCCAAGCAGGACAACCCGCTCGTGCGGGAGTGGCACCTGGAGAATAAATTCGTGCTGGGGTATTCCGGCAACATGGGGCAGGTTCATGAATTTCAGACCCTGATCGACGCCGCCGATCTGCTCAAAGTGGCGGAAGAGATCGCTTTCGTGTTCATCGGCGATGGTATCGGACGGCGCTGGCTTGAAGCGGAAGTGGTGGCGCGCGGCCTGACGAACGTGCAGTTCCGCCCGTATCAGCCGGCCGAACGATTGCGGTGGAGCCTGAGTCTGCCGGATGTGCATGTGATCTCTCTGCGCCCGGACCTTGAGGGCCTGATCGTGCCCAGCAAGTTCTATGGGGTTGCCGCAGCGGGCCGTGCCGTCATCTATGTGGGTGATCCCTCCGGAGAAATCGCAGGCATCCTGGAGCGGGAACAATGCGGGTGGAGTTTCTGTATTGGGGACGCGGACAGGCTGGCCCGCTGGATTTTGACGCTCTCTCGCACACGGCAAGAGGTGGCTGAGGCCGGGCAGCGTGCTCGGGTGGCCTTCGAACGAAAGTATTCTCGTGCACATGCGCTGCAGGCGTGGGGGGGGCTATTGGATTCCGTGGTCGCTGCAAGTCCTCAACACGCGTGATGTCAGGTAACCTAGTTTCGGTCGCGGTCGAGGAGAACTGAGCACGATGACGTCGTCTTCGATTCGATGGTGGCCGTTCATGTTGACCGGCGTGGTGATCGCGGGGGTCTTGTTGCCCCGGCATCATGTCGTCGTCGATCTGGCCGCCTCGGCGACTAGTCCACGACCATTCATTGTTTACGATGCGACACTTTACACGAACAAACCGGATCTCCGGCTATTTGGGGTCCACCCGATAACGGTTTGGTATGAATCGCAGATGTTTATGGCAAACCAGTCTTCGACCGCCATGCCCGTGGAACAGTTAGTCCGCTCGCTTGCGCGCAACTGGAACGAATCGTTCGGCCCGGTCGTCGTTGACATCGAGCGGTGGCCGATAACCGATGCTGACCCGGCAACGATCCAGTCCACTGTGGCGAAATTCATTCAAGTCCTATCCTGGATCAGGAGTGAGGCTCCGGGTCTGTCCGTCGGTGTTTACGGCACCGTGCCCATCTATGACTACTGGCGCGCGGCCAGTGCTCCGATGGGTCCTCATTTCCTGGCCTGGCAGGCCGACAACGATCGACTGGCTCTGATTACCGATCATGTTGATGCGCTGTATCCGTCGATCTATACATTCTATCCGGACCGCCAGGCCTGGGTTGCCTATGCGAGGGCCCAGATTGCGGAAGCCCGTCGTTTTGCCAAAGGCAAGCCGGTCTATGCTTTTCTATGGCCCCAGTATCATGAAGCGAACCCTACGCTGGCGTCTCAACCGGTCGAGCCCGATTATTGGGCCCTCCAATTGGCAACAATGGCCCAATATGCCGATGGTGTGGTGTTATGGGGAGGATGGGGTAAACAGGGTCCGGAACCCTGGAATGAAGACGCTCCCTGGTGGCAGATCACGAAGCGGTTCGTTCAGGAACTCGATCGGATTCCTCCTAGCCCTCCCACAGACCTTAGAGTTCAATAGAGCTATTCCGACCTAATCTGGATAGGTTTTCATCGTGGCAGACAATTCCGAATCCTCCGACTCACCTTAGTCCTCTCCTTATGAGAGGTAGGGTTGGGCGAAGACTGAATCGAATCAAGCGGTGGGCGAGATTGGACTTCCGCCCACAAAAGCCCGGTAGCGCCACGCATTTTAACATTTCGTTAACACAAACTTGAGACTGGCGAATCCATTGCATGACACGTGAGCGATAGAGTAAACAACCTTTTTGATCGTCTAGACTTAGTCATCTTCATTCAGGATTGTTCGAAACGTGTTGGGAAATCTACCATGGCTACACCTCCCGCTGCCCTCGAAACCACGCCGCCGGCTGCCTCCGTTGGATCCCCGGTTCACATCTCCCCGGGCATACGTGCTTGGGTCCTGTGGGGCATTCTGCCTGTCGTCATGGCATCCCTGGGCTACCTCTATGCGGACAGCCTGGCCACACTGGGTCACTCATGGTTCGAAGATGACAACTATAGCCACGGTCCATTCATCCCGCTGATTTCACTCTACCTGATTTGGCTGCGGCGGGACTCGCTGCGGACAGTCGAGCGTCGGAGGGCCTGGTGGGGCCTGGCGATCATTGTTCTGGCTCTCGGCGTCTATGTCATCGGCCAGTTCGCCGCTATGCACGCGGTTGTGCTGATATCCCTCTGGCTAGCAGTGGTCGGGTTTACCGGCTGCGTGTTCGGTTTTTCAGGGCTCTCCCTGTTGATGTTTCCGTTGCTCTATTTGCTTGCGGCGATTCCGATTCCAGAGTTTCTGCACTATGAATTGTCCACCCGGCTCCAACTCTTGTCGTCGGCACTCGGGATCGGCTGTCTTCAATTGATCGGGGTGATGGCCTACCGTGAAGGCAACGTAATCGACCTGGGGCCGCTCCAGCTGCAGGTCGTCGAAGCTTGTAGTGGCCTCCGCTATCTCTTCCCGCTTATGGCGTTGACCTTGTTGTGCGCCTATCTGTACCGCGAACGCCCGTGGAAGCGCGCGGTATTGGTGTTGTCAAGCATTCCCATTTCGATTCTCCTCAACGGCTTCCGGATCGGAACGATCGGGGTGCTGGTTGAATGGTACGGGCAGGCCGCCGCCGAAGGTTTCAGCCATTTCTTCGAAGGCTGGGTCTTTTTCGTGGCGAGCCTCGGGTTGCTGTGCGGAGAAATGTGGCTCCTGGCGCGCGTGGGGGCTCAGGCTTCCCGGAAGCCCCTAGCCGAGTTGATTGGACCGCCCGCGATCGCGGCCGACCGCCTGGCTGTGGCCTCATCCGGGCCGTTGCGCCGAGCCACCGCCTCTTACGGGCCCTTGGTTGTCGGAGCAGCGTTCGTAGGGTTGACGGCGCTGGTTGGGCCGACTGCCTTGCCACAGGAATTGCAGCTTCCTTCGCGACAGGCGCTGCTCGAATTTCCTCTCCACTTCGCCGAGTGGCGCGGAACGTCGGCGGCTATGGAGCGGCAGTACTTGGAGGCGTTGCAGGTAGACGATTACATCCTCGCGGATTTTATATCGGCCGAGCAACGACCCGTCAACGTATACATCGCCTATTACCAATCGCCGAAGAAGGGCCGGTCATCGCATTCTCCGAGGCAGTGCATTCCCGGAGGCGGATGGGAGATCACGTCGTTCGAGCCGCTCCAGTTGCCGCAGCCGGTCGGCGTTCGGGGAACGCTGGCCGTTAATCGGCTTGTCATCCAGAAAGACGGACACAGGCAGGTCGTCTACTACTGGTTCAAACAGCGGGACCGCTGGATGACTAGCGAATATGCCGTGAAATGGTGGCTCTTCTGGGACACATTGACGCGGCATCGATCCGATGGGGCGTTGGTGCGTCTGGTGTCCTCGATCTACGCGGGCGAAACCGAAGCCAACGTCGACAGGCGTCTCCAGGCGATGGCCGGGTTGGTCGCTCCAGAGCTGGCGCGGTATGTGCCGGATTGAGATGAGGCGGCGATGGGTATGGCGATGTTCTTCAGCTTCATGGGCTCGCTGATCATCTGCACGGCGTTGATCCCAGCCTTATCTGCCTCGGCGTGGCGCCTCCAGATCATCGATGTGCCGCGCACGCGGCATGCCCACGACAAGCCGATCGCGAAAGTGGGCGGCATCGCGTTCGCCGTCGCCACCTTCGCCGCAGTGCTCGTCTGGGCTCCCAAGGATGAGCTGATTCTGGCCAGCCTTCTCGGCGGGTTGATCATTCTTCTGTTTGGCGCTTGGGATGACCGGGTGGGGCTGAGCTACCGGATGAAATTCGCCGGTCAGCTGCTCGCCGCCGGGACCGTGGTCGGTCTGGCTGGCGTGCGGCTATCTTCCGTTCCGTTTCTGGACAACGGGGAGCTTCCAGTGTGGGTGGCGGCTCCGCTCACCTGCGTGGTGATCATCGCGATCACGAATGCCGTCAACCTCTCCGACGGCCTGGACGGCCTAGCCGGCGGGATGGCACTGGTCAGTTTTGTCGGAATCGCCTATTTGGCCTACCTGGCCCAAGAACCGCTGTTGGTATTGCTCATGGTTTCGGTACTCGGCGGCCTGCTCGGATTTTTGCGCTTCAATACATATCCGGCGCGAATCTTCATGGGCGATGCTGGCAGTCAGTTTCTCGGCCACTACCTGGCGGTCGCCGCCGTTCTGTTGACCGATTCCACCCGCACGGTCTATAGCCCCTTGCTGGCGCTCTTCCTCTGGGGCGTTCCCTTGCTGGACACCGTCGGTGTTATGGTCCAACGTTTGCGGGAAGGTCGATCTCCCTTCGTCGGGGATCGGAACCATGTGCATCACAAGCTGTTGGCCATCGGGTTGACGCACCGGCAGGCGGTCACCACAATCTATCTTGTGCATGGCCTCATGGTGATTTGCGCCTACCTCCTCCGCTGGCAGTCGGATGGGGTCTTGGCAGGAGTCTATCTTCTCTTTGCCATCCCCATCTTCAGTCTGTTTATCGGTATTCCAAAGCTGGCAGTGACGGGCCTGCCGGACATCCCGGTGTTGGGGCAGAAACCGACGGTAGCCGAGTCGTCCATGTCCGACGGGTCGCTTGTGGGCGTCTGGTCGATCAGGCTCTTGTCATTGACGATCCCTGTCTATTTGCTCGGATTTGTAGCACTGCCACGGGAAATGCCGACGGATGCCGGGTGGATCGCCGCCGGCCTTGTGATCGCGCTCGTTGCGGCGCTGGGATCACGTCAAGCGACCGATTGGGTGGTGCGCGGCTCCTTATACGTCGGGAGTACCGCTCTCTTGTACTATGGCGAGGTATTTCCCCGCACGTCGGTCACGGGGGTGTCGTTGGCGGTCGATGCCGCCGTCGCGGTGACCGCGATTCTTGTCATCCTGGCGATTCGTTGCGCGGGAGAAGCCCAATTTCAAACGACCCCGTTGGACTATCTCATCGTGCTCTTGGCCGGCATCATGCCGTTTCTTCCCGAGGTGACTGTCGGAGATGTGTCAGTAGGGGGGCTGGCAGCGAAGCTGATCGTGTTGTTTTTTGCGTTTGAGTTGTTGTTGCACATACAGGCGTGGCGGTCGCGGCTCGCCTGGCTGGCGCTGGCCATGCTGAGCGGCGTCATACTGCGTGTCTGGGGCCTGTGACCGGGACAGATCAGAGGAGGCGAGGATAGATATGAGACGGGCGATCGTGATAGGCGTGGTTCTTCTAGCCACTCTGGGCGTGGTGTCTTGCGGAGGCCCGGAGGAGCGCAAGGCGAAATACCGGTTGCGGGCGCAGGCATACTTCCAGCAGGGTAACTATGCGAAGGCGCGGGTTGCGCTCCGCAATGTGCTGCAGATCGACCCCAAGGACGCGGAGGCGTACTTCCTCTACGCGCAAGTCGAGGAGAAGGAGCAGAACTGGCGCAATGCCTTGGCAGGCTATCGCCAGGTGGTGGAACTGAACCCCGACCATGATCTGGCCCAGATCAAGCTGGCCAAATACTATCTGGAAGCGCGGGCGCTCGACGAGGTGCGGCAGATTACGGACCGTCTCTTGGCGAAACGGCCAGATCACGTACCGGCGAAGGCCTTAAAGATCGCGATGGTCGCAGTGTCCGGTCGGCTCCACGAAGCCGTCGAGCAGTCCGAACAACTGGTCGCGACGGCGCCGACGGACGTCGACGCGGTTCTTCTCATCGCCTCCTTATACACGGCGACGAAGCGGCCGGGCGATGCGGTGCCCTATCTCCGTCGGGCGCTGGAGGCACATCCGGCCAATCTCGAACTGCTGGATGCATTGGCTATGACTGAGCTCAAGCAAGGGCGGATGGCGGAGGCAGAGGCCACGCTCGCGCGGATCGTGCAGTTGGAGCCGACGGTTTTGACGCATCGGTTGCGTCAGGTGGCACTGTACGATCAGCAGCAGCAGTTTCAGAAAGCCGAAGAGATCTTGCAGGAGGCGGTGAAGGCAGATCCCGACAGTGTCCAGCGGCGATTGGCATTGGTCGAATACGTGTCCAAGCGGCGCGGGATGGAGCAGGCGGAAGCGTTGTTGCGACAGGCCAAAAAAGACCTTCCCCGTGCGGGGAAGCTCTGGTTGGCGCTCGGGAGCCTCTATGAGTCCACCCGGCGGGCAGATCAGGCGCGCGAATTGTATCGTGAGATGGAGCACGCCTTCACCGGCAAACCGGAAGCCGTCGAGGCCCGGGTCAAGTTGGCTGCGTTAGATTGGGCAGAGGGAAAGGCCGAGGCTGCGGCGCAGCAGATCGATGCGGTTCTCAAGGATAGCCCTCGATCCAGCGAAGCGTTGTTGCTGCGGGGGAAAATGGCGTTGCAGCGTGCCAATGGGAAGGATGCCATCCAGGACTTCCGTACGGTCCTCAAGGATCAGCCGGAGTTCGCAGAAGGTCATGTTTTGCTCGCCCGTGCGCATCTGGTCGCAGGCGAGCCGGCTCTGGCCAGGGAGAGTCTCGACCGGGCGGTGTCGCTTAAGCCGTCATTGCTTGAGGCCCAGACTTTGCTGGCTCAGCTGGATGCGGCGGCCGGGCAGGTCAAAGAAGCGAAACAACGGCTCGACTCCCTGCTCGCTCGAGATCCCGGAAATATCACGCTCTTAGGTATGGTTCTCCAGTTGCAGTTACGGGAGAAAGACTGGGAGAGTGGCCAAGGGACGCTCGCTCAACTTCGACGAGCTGGCGTCGATGAGGCGGCGGCCGATTTGGCCGAAGGGCACATGGCGGCGGCGCAACAGCAATGGGACGCTGCTGAAGAGGCCTATCGCCGGGCGTTCGAGCGGCGGCCGACAGCGGCTGAGCCTCTGCTGGCACTTGTCCAATTGGATATGCGGCGCGGAAAACTGGCGCAGGCTCAAGAGCGCCTGGAAGCCGTGCTGAGTCAAACGCCCGCGCATCCGTATGCCGACGGGTTTCTGGGAGAGATTTTCCTGACAAAAGGCGACGCGCGGGCTGCGGAAGCCCAGCTCGACAAAGCCACGCGCGTCAATCCGAAATGGACGACGCCTTGGGCCCACCTCGCACGCATCCGTTATGCAGACAAGCGGATAGCCGACGGCGACAAGACGCTCTTGGAAGGACTCGAATCGAATCCGGACAATGAACAGCTCCGGCTGTTACTGGCCTTGAGCCTGACGGCCCAGCACCGCTACGAAGAGGCCATCAGCCAGTACGAAGCCGTGTTGCGGGTCGCGCCCGGCTCGATTCTAGCCGCCAACAATCTCGCGTCGATGCTCGTGGATTACAAAGGCGATTCCCGAAGTCTCGAACGGGCACTTGCGTTGAGCCGCGGGTTCGAGTCCCGGCAGCCGAATCCCTACCTGCTCGATACCCTCGGCTGGGTTCATCACAAACTGGGACACGGACCCGATGCATTGCGCTTGCTCCAGCAGGCGAGCGCGCTAGCACCCGACCACCCCGTTCTGAACTATCACCTCGGGGCGGCCTTGGCGAAGGCGGGTCAGCATGCGGAGGCGGCGGCGTATTTGAAGAAAGCCGTCGATGCCGGCACACGGTTCGACGGCTTAGAAGAGGCCAAGGCGCTGCTTGGCGAGGTGGCAGGATGAGAACAGGGAAGGTCCGTCAGGCAGTAGCCCATCTGTGGCGGCTTGGGCTGACTTGCGCCGTGGTTCTGATCCCCAATCATCCTGGTTGGGCCGACGTGACGACGGCGGAGCCGGCCTATCTGCTCGGTCCCGAAGACGTCCTCAAAGTTTCCGTCTGGAAAGACGAGCACCTGACTCAAGAATCCGTGGTCCGTCCGGACGGTATGATCACCTTTCCGTTGATCGGAGAAGTGCAGGCGTCTGGCCGTACGACTGAGGATGTTCGCGCCGAGATCGCCAGGCGGTTGACGAAGTTTCTCCCCAATCCGAATGTGACGGTAACCGTGTTAAAGGTCTTGAGCTATCGCATCTATGTGCTCGGGCGCGTGCACAAGCCGGGGGAATACCAAGTCGGCCATCAGACGGACGTGCTGCAGGCGCTCAGTATGGCAGGTGGGTTGACCCCCTATGCCGCGGAGAACGACATCAAAATCATCCGCCGTAGCGGGGTAGACGAGCAGGTCTTCTCATTTCGGTACAGCGACGCGCAAAAGGGGAAAAATCTGCAGCAGAACATTCTGCTGCAGCGCGGGGACGTGGTGATGGTGCCGTGATCGCATGCCAACGGTTGCGTGCGAAGGCAAACGGTGCGGAAGACGGAGGTGCGAGCCGGGGCGCCGTTTATGGCTGGGTATGGTCGCAATGATCGCCCTCGTGAGCGGGCTCACCGAGAGCCATGCGGCGGAATGGGCTGTGGAGCCGTCGCTGAGCCTCAAGGGGGAATACAACAGCAACTTGCTCCTGTTCAACGGGAACAACGAGGTGTGGGGTACCTGGGTGACGCCGGGGGTGCAGTTCAAGGGGGCGACCGAGAAGGCGGAGGTGGAGGGTGGCCTGAAATCGGACTTCGTGCGGTACTTCGGCCAGAACGAGCGCGAGCTGACCAACATTTACTTCCCGTTCAAGGCGTCGTACCGGTGGGATCGCGTGACGCTCGGGTTCGACGGCGGGTTTACGCGCGATAATACTTTGATGGGAGAACTCAGAACGACCGGCTTTGTTTTGGGATTTACTCAGCGCAATCTCGGAACAGCGGTCCCCAGCGTGACTGTAGGACTGACCGAGCGGCTTTCCTGGCAGAACAGCTACCAGTTCATGGACGCACGATACCAAGACGGCTTGCGATTCGGTCTCGTTGATTATCGCGTTCATGGCGGCATGACGGGCGTCACGTACAATGTGGGAGAGTTGGATCAGGTACAGGTGAGCGCTGAATACAGCCATATCTCCATGCCATCCATCTTTCAGCGCTCGACCTATTATGGCGGCCGGACCGGATGGACACACGATTTCGGCCACGAAATCATCGGGTCTCTGTCCGGTGGCGTGCGGTTCATCACATCCACCGCGGAGTTCTTCGGCGGATCCGTGTCGGACTACGAGACGGTCTGGCTGTACCGTGCTAGCCTCAAGAAACAGTTCGAACGAGCGTCGCTCCAGCTCGATGCCGACCGGGATGTGAACCCAAGCGGCTTCGGATTGCTCTTGCAGACGGACCGATACGGGGGCAGGTTCAGTTACAGTCTCAGTGAGACGGTGACGTTGGGGGTGACCGGAGCCGTCTACGGCGTGTCCGGGGTGACAACGAGGGGGTTGAGTTTGTCGATTCCTCGCACGCGATTCGCATCCGTGAGTCCGAGCCTGTCCTGGAAACTGGATCCGTGGTGGACGCTCGATGTGGCCTACACCTACATGGAACGGGCGATCGGAAGCTTGGATCAATGGAATCCCTCCAACGGCACCTTCGTCATGCTGACGTATGGAGGAATGAAGTGGTCGGTGTCACGATGAAATCGGAAGCAAGAATGCACAACCGGGCCGCGACGGACGCACCGGTCCGATCGTTCAGGGACTACATAGCATTGATCCGGCGGCGTCGGAAGTTGATCGCGCTGGTCGCGGCGGCGCTGTTCGGGGCGAGCGTCGCGTTGGCGTTCTGGTTGCCGGCGGTCTATCGCTCGACCGCGACGATTTTGATTGAAGAGCAGGAAATCCCACCCGATCTGGTCCGGTCGGCGATTGCCACGTATGCCGATCAACGTATCGAGACGATCAAGCAACAGGTGCTCAGCCGATCCACGCTCTGGCGGATCGTCGAAGGGCATGACCTGTATAAGTCGCTGCGCAAGCGTAGCTCGACGGAGGAGGTGCTCAACCAGTTTGCGAAAGACATTCAGATCGACGTCATGAACGTGAAAGTCATCGACAAACGCACGCAAAATCCGACGCAGGCGACGATCGCGTTCACATTGGCCTATGACGGGGAAACGCCGGAGTTGGCCCAGAAGGTGGCCAACGAGCTGACGAGCCTGTTTCTCGCCGAGAATCTCAAGATCCGGGAACGGCATGCCCAGGAAACCACGGCTTTCCTGAGGCAAGAAGCTGAGAACTTGTCGAAGCACATTCAAGAGCTGGAAGAGAAGATCGCGGTGGTCAAGCAGAAGGCGGATGGGGCATTGCCCGAACTGGTGCAATTGAACATGCAGCTCCTGAATCAGGCACAGCGTGAACTCATCGATGCGGACCGCGACATCCGCAGCTTGCGCGAACGCCGGACTTATCTGGAAGGCGAGTTGGCGACATTGAAACCACATACGCCGATCATCAGCGCGAGCGGCGAGCGGTTGCTAGATGCAGGAGAGCGGCTGAAGGCGTTGCGTGCACAGTATGCCAGCAGTTCTGCCTTTTTGTCGCAGGAGCATCCCGACATCATCAAGATGAAACAGGAGATCGCGGCACTCGAAGAGGAGACTGGGGCTACTGACGGCCGCGATGAATTGTCCAAGCGCTTGATGGCGGAACGGGCCGCATTGGCGGAACTGCGCGAACGCGTCCAGGAGGATCACCCCGATGTGATCCGTGCAAAATCAGTTGTCGAGTCGTTGGAGCGGGAGTTGCAAGCCGCTAGTAGCCGTTCGGCCGCACCGCTGTTGGTGAAGCCGGAGAATCCGGCGTACATCAATATTCAATCGCAGCTGGCTTCCACCAAGGCGTCGTTACAGGCGCTTGAAACGGCACGGGCCGTCTTAAAGCGCCGGGTGGCCGAGTATGCCAGACGACTGGAGTTGACCCCCGCGATCGAACCCGAGTATCTCGACTTGATGAGAGATCGAGAGAATTCCGTGCGTAAGTACCAGGAGATTACCTCTCGGCTGATGGAGGCGCAGGTCTCCGCCGAACTGGAGGTGCAGCGGAAGGGCGAGCGATTCTCGCTCATCAATCCGCCGGAGTTACCCGAGCGGCCCGATCGGCCGAATCGCCTCGCGATTGTTCTGTTGGGGGCATTCATCGCGCTGGCGAGCGGGATTGGCAGCGGCGTGTTGGCGGAGAATCTCGACGAGACCATCTACTCGGCGGAGCAGTTGGGGCGCACAATGCGCTCCGTGCCGCTGGTGATGATTCCCTACCTTCCGCTCGAAGCCGATATTGCGAGGCTGGATCGCAGACGGGCGCTCGTCGGGTTGGCAGGGCTCGGGGTCGTCGCGATCAGTATCGTGGTGGTGCATGTGCTGTGGATGCCCTTGGACGTGCTCTGGTTCGCTATCTTGCGGCGGCTGGGCTGAACGGGGCGATTCAAAACTAAGGAAGCCAACCGATGGATTTCGTCCAACAAGCGATGAAACGGTTCATTGGCCAGCCGGGAGAGACACCCAATGGAGCGGCCCGGCCAATGCCGCCGGCTGGATTAGAGGTGGTGCCGGTCGTGTATACCGCGACCAGGACGGTCGAACTCACCGAGGAAGTAATGCGCGCGCAGCGGTTGATCACAGGGTTCGAAGGCGGCCCCTTTGTGGACGCCTACAAGATGCTCCGCACGCAGGTGGTCCAAGAGTTCCGCAAGCACGGCTGGAATACCTTGGGAATCACGAGTCCCAGCGCACACAGCGGGAAGACGCTGACGGCGGTGAACCTCTCGCTGGCGCTGGCTATGGATTTGGCGCACACTGTGTTACTGGTCGATGCCGACCTGCGCCGTCCGAGTGTCCACGCAACCTTCGGGATTCCTGACGGTCCGGGCCTGACGGAGTATTTGTTCGATGACGTGCCGCTCCGACAGCTGTTGATCAATCCGGGGGTCGGCCGCTTCGTCATGCTTCCTGGCGGCCGGCGGATCGTGAATTCGGCCGAAGCGCTGGCTTCGCCCAAGATGGCGGCGTTGGTGCACGAATTGAAGCACCGCTATCCGGGCCGTCTGGTGGTTTTCGACCTTCCGTCCGTCTTGTCCCGGGCCGATGTGCTCGGGTTTGCGCCTCATATCGATGCGGTGCTGGTCGTGGTGGAAGAAGGCCGGACGTCAGCCACCGAAGTCGAGCGCGCGATAACGATGTTGAAGGGCAGTGTGCCGGTGGTTGGTGGGGTACTGAACAAATCTGGTCGCGCGGACCTGACGTCGCGGAGGGCCCACGACCTGCTGATGACGCAGGCGAGATAAACGCGCCATGTACGAAGTGCATTACGGACTGCGGACCAAGCCTTTCACGCTCTTGCCGGACCCCGCATTCTTGTTTCTGGGCAACCGCCACAAAATGGCGCTCACTCTTCTGGAATACGGTCTCCTCAACCGGTCGGCGTTCATAGTGATCACGGGCGAGCCGGGAACGGGCAAGACCACTTTGCTCAATCAACTCCTCGATCAGTCGCGACATCAGTGGACAATTGGTCTGCTGTCAAATATTCGTACGGAACTCGGGAGCCTCATGCCCTGGCTTATGGCCTCGTTCGGACTGCCGACTAAAGGCCTGGATCAGGTCGAGTTATTTCAAACCTTCTCTCAGTTTCTGGAACAAGAGTATACGGCGAGCCGGAGAGTGTTGCTGGTCATCGATGAGGCGCAAAACATCGGGGCGCCCATGTTGGAAGAGCTGCGCCTCCTGTCCAACCTGAACGACGGCCGTCGTCGCGCCGTGCAAATTCTGTTGTCCGGGCAACCAGGGCTCCGAGATCTTCTGAGAGGACCGGGAATGGTGCAGTTCGCGCAGCGGATTGGGGTGGAATACACGTTGGATGCCCTTGAAGAAGACGAAACCGCGGCGTATATCACCCACCGGCTTCAGGTGGCGGGACGGTCGGCGCCCTTATTTACCGGACTGGCCTGCCGCGTCATTTTCAAGCTCACCGGCGGTATCCCTCGCCTCATCAACCAACTGTGCGATCATGCATTGGTCTATGGCTATGCGGCGCAGGCCGTGATCATTACCGGACTGATCGTGTTAAACTCGGCTCTGGCACGAAACCGTAACAGCGTGCTGCCCTTCATGGCGTCTCCGGCTGAGATTCGGTTGGCGCCGGAAGATATGGCCGACGAACAGGCAGAGAGCGACCGAATCATCGCGCGATCATCCTCAGGCGCTACCGAGCTGCATTCTGGCGAGGCGCAGAGTCAGCAGGATCCGGACATGGTCTATCGACAGGCAATCGCACTCAAACAAGCCGGTCACTACTTGAAGGCGATCGGTCTGTTCGAGACACTCGAAGCGGCGGAGTCCTGGGGGACGAAGGCGCTGGCCCAAAAAGGACTCTGTCTGAAAGCAATCGGGCGGTACGAGGAGGCTTTGGCGGCTGTTCGCGCGGCATTGGAGCGGCAGCCTGGCTCGCCACAAGAGGCCAGAATGTTGCAGTATTTGCTGGCGAGAACTCTGGAGGCTCAAGGGAGTTACGCCGAGGCGGTGAGCGTGTACCGCACGCTGGAATCCGGTCAAAGACCGTACCGCGACGTGGCGGATCGCCTCGCACGGTTGGATAAGGGGCAGCCTGGCCGGGCCAATCTCGTCAGCGCCCCTCCAACTTGGATGAACGCCGTCCGGCGCAGCTTTGGCCAACTCCTGCGAGGCATGCAGGGGTAGGTCGGTTAATGCTTGTGACTATCGTGTGGATGCACACGCCGAACGGCCCGCCTCCTTCCCTGGGTTTGTAGTAAGCGGACGCAAACAGTGAGAGACGTTCCCCTATCTCCTCCCACTGATCCCGTAATGACGGGAGGGTTGCAGCCATGCGTTGTCCCATTAAAATTGTTTCGCGGAGGTGGACGCCGAAGAGCCGGGATTTCGGGACGCCTCCGCTCGACTGCAGCGGCTCTCCGTGGGAGCACCCTGGGCATTGGTTCGTCGTCTGCTCAAGTCGTGGGCATGGGTCCGCTCGCCGCTCACTGGGTAATCGATCCGCCGGAAAATTCCCCAAAGACGCCTGGGCAGACATGTTGCAGCGCGTAGCAGGCGTCGGTAGACAAGATGGGGCCGATGCGGTACAAGCGGCGTATGCGATGTTCTAGTCGGCGCCTACCGGCGGTATCACTCATAGCCGTTCTGACGCTCGGGGTCTATGTCGCTCTCGTCGCGGTGGCGGCGGCCTGCGTCGGCTCGTTGCCCGACCTCGCCGCCTCGCACGTTCACCACACCCACGGGGCCGACCACTCTCAATTGTGCGCATGGTCGTGTCAGGCCATGGCGCACAGCGGATTGACGCTCGCTGGACTACGGGAGGAATCATTCTCGGCAATGGCCTGGGTGATCGATCCGCCCGCTCTTCTGCCGTTGAACGCAGCCCCCGAGCTTTTCCCCTCCCGGGCACCTCCGCAATCGTTCCCTGTATAGTTTTGGCGGGACGCACCGCCTGACCAGCTCGGACGCTCAATCCGTTACCGAAATCAGGCCTGGCGTGTTCGGCCAGAACGATACGTGCCGAGCAACGAAGGGCTGTGCGCTACCTTCCGTCGGAATGGAGAGTGAGCATCACGATGAACCTATGAATAGGAAGGAATCGAACGCGCGAGACCCTCATGCGGTGGCAAGTGGTTAGCCCTGGAATAACTCGTTCGCGTTGGCGATGAGTTCCACAGAGCGTGTGGTTCTATGCGAAACGAATGCGAATTGAATGATCAAGTTATCGAATGGTGATCTGATGCGAGATAAGTTGATGGTAAGGAGGCCGGAGATGCGGATCGTGCTCATTGTGTCGATGTTGATCGGATTCTGGGGGTGCGGCGAGTTGAAGGCGAGTGAGCCGGCCGGAGTGCCGGCCAAGCCGAAAGACGGCGAATTGCCTTTTCCCGGTGATTACAAGAATTGGCCAAAATTTTTGTCCGAAGTGCAACGGCCGGACGTACAGCAGGTGCGCGAGTTGTACATCAATCCCGTCGGTGCCAAGACCGCTGCGGGACAGATGTTCCCTCATGGGACCGTGATGGTCATGGAGTTGTACAAAGTCAAAATGAATGGTGATGTACCCGAGAAGGGGTCCGATGGCAAGCTGATTAAGACGGATCTGGCCAAGGTCTTTGTGATGGGGAAAGGCGAAGGCTGGGGACAAGAAGTGCCGGACAACTTGAAGACCGGCGCGTGGGTCTTCTCCGCGTTCGGCCCGAACGGCAAACCATTGGCAGAAGATTTTACAAAGTGCCGGGCGTGCCACGCTCCGCTCGCGGCGAAAGACTTCGTGCATCGGTACGACGAGTACTTTGAGATGCGGAGGGTTCGGTAAGACTCTTTCCTATGTCGATGTGGCATCGGGGCTGGTGTTTGGCTACCTCCTGCATC
Organism: uncultured Nitrospira sp.; assembly: GCA_964445795.1. Lineage (GTDB taxonomy): Bacteria > Nitrospirota > Nitrospiria > Nitrospirales > Nitrospiraceae > Nitrospira_D. The sequence continues at coordinate 42,635 of CAYULI010000004.1, forward strand.
GGCTCCGCACGGGGGAGCGCTAGGTTGGTCGCTCCCCCGTCACATCCTGTTAGATGTTGGTTGAACGGTGGAACCGATACTGCTCCGTGTTCGAGAGGCGGCTGAGATCTTGAACGTGAGTAAATGGACCATCTATCGGTGGATCGAAGAAGGTCGCCTGCAAGGCACCAAGATCGGTCGAGGCAGCATGCGTGTGTTCAAGAATTCGATCATCGGTCTAGTCGATGGGGCACGCACAAAGTATGCTCCACCATCCCGGACCGGGCTGCGTCGACCTGGACGGAATCGTGCGGACGGATCAAAGCGATCGAGGCAAACCTGACCACTCTCACAAACAGGTCTGCAGGTCTGGTAGTTGCGCACCCTTCTTCCAGACCTGTCCGGGGAGTCGGAGGCGGCCTCCCTCCGAGTCCCCGGCCCTTCGGGGCCATGATGCATCAGAAGCGGGACGGCGCCGAACGGTTCGTCTGGCCAACTGCGAGCCGGCGTCCGTTCTGCCTCCGGCACATGAGTGCGCAGTCCCAACAGAGTTCGGGATAGTGTTTTCGAAAACGGCGGCGTGGGGTGGTCGAGAGTCGAATATCCAACGAATTGGCGAAGGAGGAGTTTGGGATGAACGAACTGCGATGGATCTTGGGAATTTGTGTCTGTGTCGGATTGGTGGGAAGTGCCTGGCCGACCATGGTGTCTGCTGGAACTGACGGTCATGTGCAGGAAACGATCAAGCATGCCAAGGAAGGGATTGCGCATGAGAAGGAGGCGATCCACCATCTGGAGGAAGCGGTCAAGGGAACCAGCGACACCCATGCCAAGGAAGCTTTAGAACATGCCAAGGAAGCAGTGAAACATGCAGAGGAATCGCTGACTCATGCGGAACAGGCATCGACGAAACAGAAAGAGAAAGGTAAAGGGAAGTAATTCGTCACGTGGAACCGCGATCACCGACGGGTGTCTTTTTCTCGGCGGGCGTTTCTTCTCTCTGGCGCCGATGAGTTCTCGACGCCCCCATGCAGAGGGTTTAGGGTCTGGCTGCGGGCACACCGCCGGCATTTTCGACTGCAAATTGTAGCATATGTCGGTTTCTCTAGGATTCCGTCGGTAGACAACTTGGCCATGACACTCTACAAGTGATCCCCTACAAAAGGAAGCATATGCGATTGACTATCGGGGTTGTTCTTATCGTCATCCTGCTTGCTCCATGCAGCACCTGCTTCGGTCAGGATGTCGCGCTTGAACAAGTGCTGCGGACGCAAATATTTAATAAGCTGTTTGAAGGGTTTGACTATTATCACGTGACGATAGAAGGGGATGTGTTCCAATCGGACGGTTCACGGGAAGTGACCGCTGTGGCCAGCGGAAAGTTTTTGGATCGGGTGCAACGCGTGAAAGCCCTGTTTCTCGTCGTGGGCGAGCAGGTCATCGGAGGGCAAGTGTTGGAAGGTTCGGGATTGCCGCCATGTTCGGCGCCCGAGGGGAGTCATGCATCGATTTAACCAAAGGGGGAGGTCGCTATGTTTCGCAGGTGCACAATCGGCTTCATTGGGTGTCTAGCGGTGACTTTGTTGAGCTCAGGGGCGTGGGCTCTGCAAGCGGGAGGCGTGGAAGTCGGCGATCTGGAAACGGGTTCCGTGGTCGGCCAACCATTCAAGGAATTGCCTGTAGACTTCGAAGTGTATGCGACCGAAGTCGGCAACCTCAAGATTCTTTATCCCCCTACGTCCGTTCTCGACCTGAAGGTACGTCCCGGTACGCCGGTTTTGATCAAAGTCACCAATAAATCGTCTGTCGAGCGCGGTTTTCTTATGACCGCCGACACGGCCCAGGCTGCGCCGACTGTCCTGCGGGCGCAGCTTGTGCTGAAGCCGGGAGAGAGCAAATACGTCGGAGTGCCCTTGAGCGACCTCTTGTACGCGACGGCCGGCAACACCTTGACCTATCGCGATCATCTTGATCCGAAATCTGTAAGCGGCAAACTGGTTCTCATCAAGTAGTCCCGGAGTCGTCCCGGTGATGGGCCAGCCGGCGGCGTCCCCTCTCGAGACCCGCCGGCTCCACTATCCCTCCCGTTCCTGTGATCGGCATCTGCCAAGCCCGGATTGATTTCGCTGTTACCCGCCGTTTATAGTCCGGCTACCAGTCGTTCACGGGAGGATCGATGGTTCGGGAGGCCCTCCGACGATACCTGCAATGCGGGCTCCTGCCCTGTGCGGTGCTGGGTAGCCTGCTCGTTCCTCTCGGTTCAGCCGCCGCACAGCCCGACACCGTCCAGCATCACTTGGAGCACGGCGCCCTTCTGCTGCGGCAAGGCGACCTGAAAGCCGCCGAAGAGGCGGCGCGCAAGGCCCTGCACCTCAATCCATCCTCCGCCGAAGCGCACCATCTGCTCGGAATTGTGCTGCTCAAGGCGCGCAGGCCTAGCGACGCCGCCGACGCCTTTCTCCGTGCGTTGAAACTCAAGCCTGCCCATGCGGACGCGCTGAATGGTTTGGCAGATGTCTATCTGGCGCAGGGGAAGACCGCGGAAGCAGAGCAGGCGCTGGCGCGGGCGATCGAGGTGGACCCCAGGCATGCGGAATCCTATCTTGATCTCGCCAAACTGTTCGAACAACGTCAGGATGTGACCGCCGCCAAAAACCTGTACAAAACCCTGCTCTCGATCGTGCCGGTCCAACCGGATGCCTTGTTCGAACTGGCCACCCTCTACGACAACCAGGGAGAGGCGAAGGCGGCCCGGGAGATGCTCGCCCGGCTCACGAAGGCCCACCCGAAACATGCCAATGCATGGTATCTGACCGGACGGATTGCCGAGAAGAACAACGATTTGATCGAAGCGGCCTACGCCTACAAGCAGGCGATCGCCGCGAAGCCGGACCTCGTCGACGCCCATTACAACCTCGCTTTCCTCTATCGCAGCCAGGGGAAGCCGAACGAGGCGGAGCGGGAATTTCTGGAAGTGCTGCGCTATCGGCCAGAATACGCCGAGGCACACATGAACCTGGGTGTGGTCTATACGAGCCTGGGTAGACTGGAGGAGGCCGAGCACGAGTATGAAACGGCGGTGGCGCTCAAGCCTGATTACGTGGAAGCCCATTACAATCTCGGCGTGTTCTACGAGCTCCACCGCAAAGATATGGGCCGTGCGCTGGCGCAGTACCGGAAATATCGGGAGCTCGGGGGACGGGACGATCGGGTCGAGCGGATTGTGGGATCGACGTTCCGGTAATGGGCAGGATGGGCGGGGACAGCGAGACGAGCGAGACTCGACGATTCACATGTCCCGCCTTTCGCGCAAGTCGCGCGAGTCTCGCTCACCAGTACGGGTAGGGTCTCCAGTACGGAGACCAGTAGGGGCTCCAGTAGGGTCCTGGTCCCATGTACGGTCGAATTCGAACGGGACCCTCATCGGACTTTCCCCACACGCGCAGATTCTTGATCTCCACGACCGGGTAGGTATATTCCGTTTCATCGAGCGGCAACGTCAGCGATCCGGCCACCTCTCCCGTGATGGTCACGAAGGTGCCGGGAGGGATGGTGGCGGGATCGAGAAACTCCCGTTGCAACGCGACGAACCGGCCTTGAGACTGGTGCAACTCGACCGTGGGCTGTAGGGAGGACGAAAGGGGGAGCTGTAAAATTTCGATTCGGGTCCCTTCTTTCAACCGCCGTGCCGACAGGACCGCGCCGCCGAATGTGACCGTCTGACCTTTGTAGGAATCGGGCGAGGCCTTGACCTGCGCGAAGGTGACGTGTGGCGCATCCGACGGACCGGTTTCGTACCGCTCATCTGTGGACGCACAGCCATAGACCGGGATGAGGAAACAGAGGGTGAGAACCGGCCAACGAAGCGTCACGCGGCCATTATATCAAAAGCCGATGATTCCTAGTATCTTATAGGCAGTAGAGGAGAAGCGTGGTGCGCAGAATGGTTTATCGAGAGGAAAGGAGATCGCAATGACGTGGTGTCAGACTGCTCGGTTGTTGGTGGTGGGGACTGCGATCGTGATGTCGATAGCCGGGGCTGCCTCATCCCTAGTCCAGGCGGGGAAGCCGGAGCTGAAGGGGAAATTCGAGTTGCTGAAGGACGAACCGTCGACGCATCAACCCGGCAAGGTAAAGATCGTGGAGTTCGCCGATTTCTACTGCCCTCATTGCCATCACTTCGAGGAGACGGGGATTCCCCTCCTGATCAAGGAGTTCGGCAATAAGGTCGAGATCACGATGGTTGGGTTTCCGGTCATTCGCGGCAAGCTGCCGACGGCGTTCGATATGTACGAACAGGCGAAGAGCATGGGCAAGGGCGATGAAATGAAGGCCGTGCTGTTTCGCACGATCCACAAGGACAAGATCGATGGGGTGCTGGACCGATCGATCCGTTCGTTGTTGATCAAAGAGGTCGGACTCGATGTCGCGGCGTTCGAAGCCGGCCTCGAGAGCGGCAAGCCGGCCAAGGCGTTCGAGGACGGCCGTCGATGGGGTGAGCGGATCAAAGTGTCGTCCACGCCGTCTCTGTTGTTGGACGGCAACATCAAGGTCGATGGCGCCAACATGACGCCGGAGAACGTTGTCACGATCATCCGGAGCATTCTGGAGAACGACGCGAAGAAGTGACGAGATAATGGGGGCGTAGAAGGGAACGTGTTCCTCCTCTGGTCCTCCCGCCCGTTATCCGTTGCGAACTAGGCGAGCCAAGATGGCCATCGATCCAATTTGTGGCATGACTGTCGATCCGGCGACCGCGGCGGGCCGGTTTGAATACAAAGGCCTGACCTACTATTTCTGCGCGCCGTCCTGCCTGGAACGGTTTCGGGCGGACCCCGAGCGGGCGCTGAGTCCCAAGTCGATTAATCTCGCGACCATACCCTCTCCCCGTAAACCGCTTCCGATGATGACGCCGGCGGCTCCTGCGCCGGAGGCCATCGATCCCGTGTGTGGCATGACGGTACAACCGGCTACCGCCGCCGGCTCGTACGCGTATCGAGGCACGACCCACTATTTCTGCGCCACGAGTTGCTTGAATAAGTTCCGCCAGGCTCCGGATTTCTATTTGTCGCCGCCCGACCAGCGCCCGTCGCCGGTCGTGCCGGTCCCGGCCGGCGCGGCCGTCGAATACATCTGTCCGATGGATCCGGAGGTGTTGGAGACAGCACCGGGTGCCTGCCGTATCTGCGGGATGGCGCTGGAGCCCAAAGTCGTCAGCCTTGCCGAAGGGCCGAACCTCGAGCTCGAGGATATGAGCCGCCGCTTCTGGTGGAGCCTGGGGCCTGCGCTCGCAGTCATGATCCTGGCCATGTCCGACATGATCCCTGGCGTACCCTTGTCGCATTGGGTCGGAAGGACGACGCTCAACTGGGTCCAATTGGCCTTGGCCGCGCCAGTCGTCCTGTGGGGTGGCGCACCGTTTTTCTACCGGGGCTGGGTGTCGGTCGTGCATCGGGCTCCGAACATGTTCACGTTGATTGCTATCGGAACCGGAGCGGCGTTCAGCTACAGCGCGATCGCGACCGCGTTGCCGGGGCTCCTCCCCGCTTCGTTTCACCGACCAGATGGAACGGTCGCCGTGTATTTCGAGGCGGCGGCCGTGATTACGGTGCTGGTGGCGCTCGGGCAGGTGCTGGAACTGCGTGCGCGTAGCCGGACGAGCGAGGCGATTAAGAGTCTCTTGCGACTGGCGCCGGCAATGGCAAGGCGGGTGGGCGTCGACGGTCGCGACGAGGATGTCCCGCTGGAGCTGGTACAGGTCGGGGATCGGCTGCGGGTCAGGCCGGGCGAGCGTGTGCCGGTGGATGGAGTGGTTGTGGAGGGGAGCACCGCTGTCGACGAGTCGATGATCACGGGAGAATCGATCCCTGTGGAGAAAGGGGTCGGAGCGACTGTCACCGGCGGCACCATGAACGGCACAGGCAGCATCGTCATTCGGGCTCAGCGAGTCGGGCGGGACACGTTGCTTGCACGCATCGTCCAAATGGTCATCGACGCGCAACGGACGCGGGCACCGATCCAACGGGTGGCGGATCGCGTGGCCGCCTATTTCGTGCCGGGGGTGGTGGCGACGGCTCTCGCGACTGCCGTCGTATGGGTCGTGTGGGGACCGGAACCGAAGCTGGCCTATGCGCTGGTCAATGCGGTGGCGGTGTTGATCGTCGCCTGTCCCTGCGCCCTTGGGCTGGCCACGCCGATGTCCATCATGGTGGGCACTGGCCGCGGCACGACGGCCGGCGTGCTGGTCAAGAAAGCGGAGGCTCTCGAGATATTGGAGAAGGTCGATACCGTCGTGTTCGATAAGACCGGAACCTTGACGGAAGGAAAGCCCGCTCTCGTGGCGCTCCGGTTCGCCCCACCTTGGTCGGACAGGGACCTGCTCCGGTTCGCGGCCGGCGTCGAGCAGGGCAGCGAGCATCCGCTGGCCGAGGCGATCGTCGTCGGCGCGCGCAACAGGGGTGTCGAGCCGGCGACGGCGACAGACTTCCGATCCGTCCCCGGGCAAGGAGTGTCCGGAGTGGTCGAGGGGCAACAGGTGGCCGTGGGGACGTTCTCTTATCTACGGGACACAATCGGCGTGTCAGGAAATACCCTGGCTGTGCTGGACGAAGAGGCGGACCGACTTCGCCAGGAAGGGCAGACCGTCATGTTCGTCGCGATCGACGGGAAAGTCGGAGGGCTCCTGGGCGTCGCAGACCCGATCAAACCTACGACGTTCGAAGCGGTGCGCATGCTGATAGAAGACGGGCTCGCGCTGGTCATGCTGACCGGCGATCACGAGCAGACGGCGGCGGCGGTGGGCAAGCGGCTGGGAATCGATCAAGTCTGGGCAGGGGTCTTGCCGGCCCAAAAAGGGGAGATCGTGATGGAATTGAGATCCAAGGGTCGGGTGGTCGCGATGGCGGGCGACGGCGTCAATGACGCGCCGGCCCTGGCTCTGGCCGATGTCGGTATCGCGATGGGCACGGGGGCGGACGTGGCGATCGAAAGCGCGGGAATGACCTTGGTGAAAGGAGACCTTCGGGCGCTTGTCCGCGCCCGCAAGCTCAGCAAAGCGACGATGCGGAACATCCGGCAAAATCTCTTCTTCGCTTTCGCCTACAACATGCTCGGCGTACCCATCGCCGCCGGCGTGCTGTACCCCTTCACGGGACTGCTCCTGAGTCCGATGATCGCCAGCGCAGCCATGACATTCAGCTCCGTCTCTGTCATTTCCAACGCGCTCAGGCTGCGTCATATCGAATTATGAGTGCGTGGGTCCCACCACCGTGGTAGGCTGGCGACGGCGATTTCATGATCACGGAGCAACGCGAGTCCGACGGAATTCGACAGATGGGTGTCACCAGGAGCGCATATCCCTTCTGCTTGTGGCTGTTCGCAGTCGGCCTGCTGAGCGGAGCGTTCGGGGAGGCCGGAACGCATCGTGTTCTGGCGGCGAACGGGCACGATCTGCAGAGCCAAGTCAAGGTCACCGCCAGCAAGGTTATCCCCGCCGTGGTCAGCATCGCCTCGACCGTCATGGTGCGCGACCAGGCCTTCAGCGACGAGGCGCTCCCCTTCGGTCTTTTCCGGGAACCTCCGACGCGCCGACAATACGGCCAGGGGTCCGGTGTCATCGTCTCGCCCGACGGATACATCATTACGAATAACCACGTCATCGCCGACGCGGTGGACGTGGAGGTCATTCTTGCCGACCGTCGGCAGTACAAAGGCAAAGTGGTGGCGACCGATCCGAAGACGGACGTTGCCGTGGTCAAAATCAACGCGACGAACCTGCCGACCGTGCCGTGGGGCGATTCCAGCAACCTAGCCGTCGGCGATTTCGTGCTCGCGATCGGCAACCCGCTTGGGTTGAGCCGTACCGTCACGTTCGGGATCGTGAGCGCGGTCGGGCGGGCGGACGTCGGGGTGGCCGACTTCGAGGATTTTATCCAAACAGACGCGCCGATCAATCCGGGAAACTCAGGCGGGGCGCTGGTCAACATTCATGGCGAACTCGTTGGGATCAATACGGCGATCGCGAGCCCGACCGGCGGCAGCGTGGGTGTGGGGTTTGCGATTCCGAGCAACATGGCCAGAGCTGCGATGCAGAGCCTCATCAAGACCGGCCGGGTCGTCCGGGGGTTCCTTGGCGCCTCGACGCAAGATGTGAGTCCATTATTGGGGAAGGTCTTCCGCCTGCCAGATGTGAAAGGCGCGATCGTCACCGACGTGCAGCCCAAGGGATCGGCCGAGCGGGCGGGGATCCGGCGCGGCGACGTCGTCGTGCGGTTCGACGGACGCGACGTGATGGACAGCGGACACTTGCGCAATCTCGTGGCGCAGGCGCCGATCGGGAGCAAGCATCGCCTGGAGGTGATCCGCGACGGCAAGTCGTACCAAGCGGAGTTGATCGTGCAGGAAGCGCCTCGCGAGCGAACGAAGAAGACGCAGCCACCCTTGGCTTCGGCCTCCACGACGCATCCGCTCTCAGGGGTGGTGTTCGACGACGTCACCCCCCCGCTGGCGAGGCAGATGGATCTGCCTGTCAACAGCGGCGTGGTCGTGACCGATATCGAAGAAGGCAGCCTCGCAGAAGCCTCCGGACTCCAGCCGGGCGATGTGATTCTGGAACTGAACCGCCAGTCGATCAAAGACTTCACGACGTTTCAACGACTTGCCGAGCCGCTCAAGCCCACCGACCTGGCACTCCTGCTCGTCAACCGGCAGGGGGCGATCATGTACATCCCCGTTCAGAGCGAGTAGTCGGTCCAGGAAATGAAGACCGGTGCAGAGAGCGGGGCTCTTGCCTTGACGTGCTCGTCTCATCAGTGCTACAGTTCTGCAAATCGTAGCACGGCATGCCCATGACCAAACTCGTCCGTTTCGGAGTATCCCTCGATCAGCGGCTGCTGGAGGCCTTTGACCGACATATCCAACGGCGCAAGTACACCAGCCGGTCCGAGGCCCTCCGCGATTTGATACGCGACAATCTCGTCGGACAAGAGTGGGATCAGAATCGGGAAACCGTCGGGACGATCACGTTCGTCTACGATCATCACGTCCGCGACCTCACCCGGAAGCTCACGCACATCCAGCATGATTTTCAAGGGCACATTCTGGCCGGCATGCACGTGCACCTCGATCACGACCATTGCCTGGAAGTGCTGGTCGTCAAGGGCAAGGCAGCGGAGATCCAAGAGATTGCGGACGGTTTGGTGAGCGTGAAGGGCGTGAAACACGGCAAACTCACCATGACGACGACTGGGAAGCGACTGAGCTGACCATGCGCGTGTGTGTGATCGACGGCCGGGGAGGAGGACTCGGGCGCCGGTTGGTGGCCGGGCTGCAGGCTCAGTTGGGAGGAACTCACCAAATCATCGGGCTGGGTACGAATTCGGCAGCGGCGATGGCCATGAAGGCTGCCGGTGCGGCGCACGTTGGCACCGGAACACGTGCGATTGTGGAAACGGTTCCAGCCATGGACGTGATTGTCCTCTCGCTCAATCTTGTCCTGTCGAGCACCACGGTGGGTGAGATGCCTCCGGCCGCCGTTCGGGCGATCGTGGGAGCCAGGGCCAAGAAGGTGCTGCTGCCGGTCAACCGGGCCCAGATAGAAGTCATCGGCACGGAAGAGTACAAGCTTGAGCACCTCATCGTCCGCTCGATCCGTCGAGTTCAATTGCTCCTGAGCGCGAACTCGATTTCCTGAACCAGCGCATTGTTTCGTTAGTCAGGCCACGAAGGTCTGAGACCCGCGCGAGCCCTCGCGCAAGATCTTCGTGGGTCATGGACCCACGAACCGTTTGGGGAGGTGCGGCCATGACCTACAACGGTTCTCTCGCTGCGTTCGCTCTTTTGCTGATGCTCTGTGTCGCTGCCTGGCCTGATCTCACGCAGGCGCACGACCCCGACACGCCGGAGATCGAGGTACCCGATGTGTCCGTGACGGCCGAACGGCCCGTCGCGGCCTCATCCCAGCAATTCATCCCAGACAAAGAATATCTGTTGCAGCCTCAGGGACGGCCTGCCCAGGTCCTGCGCCTGATTCCGGGACTCATCGCGGTCGAACACTCCGGGGGAGCGGGGAAAGCGGACCAATACTTTCTGCGCGGGTTCGATGCGGACCACGGCACCGATGTCGCCTTCTTTGCCGACGGCATGCCCATCAACTTGCGGACGCACGCGCACGGGCAGGGCTACACCGATCTGAACTTCATCATTCCCGAAACGATCGAAGGTCTGGACGTGTACAAAGGCGCGTACCTTCCCGAGTTCGGCGATTTCGCAACGGCGGGCGCGGTGAATTTCAGAACGAGGGAGGTCGTCAAGGAAGGGGGAATCCAGTTGGCGGGCGGGCAATTCAACACCCACCGGCATTTATTGATGTTCTCGCCGACCAGGGACGAGGTTCGAACGCTCTTTGCGGCAGAGGGGTATTACACCGATGGACCGTTTATCAACGACAATCGGTACTTTCGGACCAATCTCCTCGGAAAGGCCACGATGAACCCGCTGGGGCGCGACGAGCTTTCGTTGACCGGAACTTTCCACAAAGCGCAATGGAACGGATCCGGGGAAATCCCGTTGCGCGCGGTCCAGGACGGATCTCTTGATCGGTTCGGCTCGGTCGATCCTTCCGAAGGCGGGAGAACCCTTCGCTCGACGGGGCGCCTCAACTATCATTACGATGCGAACTCCGGCGGAAGATTTTTCGCAAACGCGTACGGTCAATACTACAAGTTCGATCTCTATACCAACTTCACATTCTTTTTGAACGATCCCGTCAACGGCGACGGGTTTATCCAGTCCGATACGCGCGTGGTCTATGGAGGCGACGTCGGCTATCGGCAGGCGGTTCGGCTCTTGGGTGGCGATGGCGCTGTCACGGGGGGCGTGCAAGCTCGCGTGGACGACATTCACGCCCGGCTCGGCCCTCAGGTGACGCGGACGCCGCTGGGGACCACGGTGGATTCCGACATCCAGGAAGCTTCCTATGCTCCGTACCTCAAGGCCGAGTTCCAACCGGTCTCTTGGTTGCGTTTCGCTGGAGGTGTGCGTAGCGAGGTCTTCACGTTCGATGTTCGGAACCGCTGCGCCGATTGTGCGGAACAGCCCGCCGGACGCACGAGGTCCAGCATCGTGTTGCCGAAAGCGAATGTGATTGTGGGCCCCTGGTGGAACACGGAGTTCTTTCTGAATTTCGGGGAAGGGTTCCACAGCAACGACGCACGTTCAGCGGTCGCGCCTGGTTCTTCCCCTCTGGCACGGGCGAGGACCTACGAGGCCGGCATCCGGGTGAGGCCCTGGGGAGCCGACGGCCTTGAGATGATCGCCACTGCGTGGGCCTTGGACCTCAAGCAGGAGCTGGTATTCGTCGGTGACGAGGGAACGACCGAAATCCGTGGCGCCACAAGGCGGCGCGGGGTCGAAGTGGCCGCGCGTGGCCATGTGTGGGGGCCGCTCTACCTGAATGGCAGTTTTACCTGGACGAAGGCCGAGTTCCGCAACGGCGACGCAATTCCGCTCGCGCCAGAACTGACCGCTTACGGGGCCGTCTTGCTCCGGTGGCCGGAGGGATTGACGACGCAGGTGCAAGCCACGTATCTCGGAGTTCGCCCCCTGACGGAAGATCGCTCCATCAACGCACCCTCATGGATCGACGTGGATCTGTCGATGCGCTATCGGCTACCGGTCGCGCTGTCCCATGGTCGGCTGGAGGCGTTTCTGTTCGTCCAGAATCTGCTGAATACGAAGTGGGAGCAGGCCGTGTTCGCGTTCGAGTCTCGACTCCGCAACGAGGCAGCGCCGGTCAACGATATCCATTTCGTCCCCGGCAATCCCCGGATGTTCATGGGTGGCCTCGCATGGTATTTTTAACCAGTCAATCGCCATGAGCACTCAGCAATCGGCTTTCAAACCATGGCTGCGTAGCATCTGAACGTGCAAGACGTAAGGCTGACGGCTATGTGAAGATCATGCCGACGAAGACCCTGTCACGCCGCTATTTCAGTCGTCCGACGCTGACCGTCGCCCGGTCGCTGCTGGGAAAGTATCTTGTGCGGGAGAACGGAACGGGGACGATCGCGGGAAAGATTATCGAGGTCGAGGCCTACATCGGGCCCGACGATAGGGCCTGCCACGCGTCGAAAGGGCGAACCCCACGCACCGATGTCATGTTCGGCCGAGCCGGTGTCGCATATGTCTACCTCATTTACGGGATGTATCACTGTTTGAATGTCGTCACGGAACGGGAAGAGTTCCCGGCTGCGGTGTTGATCCGGGCGGTTGAAATCGACGGCAAACTGATCGACGGACCGGGGCGCCTGTGTCGCGCGCTGGATATCGACCGGTCGCTCAACCGGGCGGATCTGACGATCCGTGAGCAGCTGTGGTTTGAAGATCGCGCGACAAGAGTCCTGCGGAGCAATGTTGGGACGTTCCCGAGGATCGGCGTGGATTACGCCGGGGTGTGGGCGAAGAAGCCATGGCGGTTTCGGCTCATGGAATCTCAGGGATAGCTCGGTGGCACGAAGTATTCCCATGGCTGAAAATGGAACGGGGGCGGTTGAATCGCACACAACCGTCCCCGTTCTTATTTCTTCTGTTGAGATGCTGGTTATTCGATTTTGCGATCGCCGGAAATCTTCGTGGCGGAGGTCACCGGCGGCGCGATTTGAATCTGCGGCCCCTGCACCTTCGGCAGCCGTCCCGCGCCTTCGCTGGCGGTGATCCGCTCGTTGTCGGTCTTTCTCAGATTCTGGATGACGTGCTTGTCGTCGAACGCCGCCGCCTTGAGCAGCGTGGATTCCCCGCGAGCGTCGGACTGGCCGGGATCGTTCGCCGTCGGCTGGCCGGTGACCGGGCTGCCGCTGTTCTTCATGGGATATCCTTCGTGCTTCGGGAGCAGAGCTGGATTGGCCGAGGCCATCGACAGCATGAACAGCACACCGGACAGTGTCGCAACAGTGCCGATTACAAGCTTCATACCGCTACTCCTTTGAATGATGGTGGCTGAAGAATATACGGTCGACCACGATCGCCATTTTAGACCGAAACAAGTGGCCGCGATCATAGCGATGGGAAGCTACCCCTGTCAAGCTGGAAAGCGGGGATCTTGGTACGTGTGGTCGTCGCCTTTATCTTTGAAAGGTAATCGGGAGTTCTGAATCGCCTCTGTCCAGCGAATGGAGCGTACGAGCGGTGGTCAGCCCGGCCGCCGGTGCGGCCGGCGGCCGCGTCCTCGATGCCGGAAGGCCGGCCCTCGACTGACTCCGGGGAGGCGGATGGTGACGGTCGTTCCTTCGCCCGGTGCGCTGCCGATCGCAATCGATCCGCCATGCTCCTCGACGATTTTCTTGACGGTCGCGAGACCCAGCCCTGTGCCGGATCGTTTGGTCGTGAAGAAGGGCTCGAACACTTTGTCCATAATTTCCGGAGGAATCGGCGCACCGTCGTTCTTGATCAGGATCTGGATCTCGATGCCGCGCCCCACGCGGTGCTGCGTAACCTGAATATGGAGGTGCCCCCCGGGGCTCATCGCTTCACAAGCGTTCTTGAAAATACTGAGGAAGACCTGCTGGAGTTTGGCCTCGTCGGCCCGCACGGGGGCGATGACGTTGGCGTAGTCTTTCGTGACTTGGATGCGGGTGACTTCCAGATCCGTGCCCACGACGACGAGCGCGCTTTCCAGGATTTCCGGAATCCGGCAGAGACGGCGGTTGAGTTCCAACGGTTTGGCGAAGTCAAGGATCTCGTTCAGGATCGCCTCGATTCGGATCAGGTCACGCATGGCGTTTTCGACGCGAGTCTGCGGATCGAAATCGAGAATCCCTTCGCCCGTGACCTCTTCGAGTTGGGCGCGAATGGAGGCCAGCGGTTCCCGGATCTCGGTTGCCAGGAACGCGCTGAACTCACCGATCGCCGCCTGCCGCTCCTGCTTCCGGATAATGGGCTCCAGCGAGACAGGAGGTGGCGCTTCGGCGGCCGGAGAAGCCCCGCCGACTCCAGACATCGGTGCCGGAAGTGCCGAGGGCGGCGCGGGTGTCTGCAACAGGTCCGCCAGCTTCAGAATCACGGGTTCGAGCGTGCGCGCATCGGTGACTTGATAGCGGTCGGCTTCCTTGGAGGCCAGCGTCAGTGTGCCGCCGACCTGACCCCGGACGAAAAAGGGCACGACGATCGACGACAGGTAACGGTCCTTGTAGAGATGTTTGTGGTCCAGGAAACGGCCCTGCGTGGAGGCCAGATCGTGGTCGACGCGCGGCTTGCGATGGCGGATCGCCCACCCGGCTGCCGAACTGTCCAGCATGAGGCGTTGTCCCGGCTTCAGGTCTTTCTTGTGGTCCTTCTGGTCGCTCTTGGGGTCTCCGGCCAATCCAAGGACTTCCACGCTGCCCCCAAGGGGATCGTAGTGACAGGCCCAGGCGCGATCGTACGGCACATCTTGATTGACGTCCGCCAGGATCGCCTCGACCTTTTCCTGTAACTCCGGTGTACAGCGCGACGGTGGGGCCGCGAATGCCTCCGTCACGGTCGGCTGGGCCGGAACGGGCTCGTGCGTCACGAACGGGCGGCTCATGACCACGTTAGTGTCGAATAACCCTTCTCGCTCGAGCGCCTTTGTGATGCCGTCGGCGGCCTGTTCGAGGAGTGTTTTCTCCTTCTTTGCGAAGGTCGCCCCTTCTTTTCGTCCGATGACGAGATAGCCATAGGAGCGATTGCGGTAGCGGAGCGGGATGGCGAGCAGCGATTTCGCCCCGGGGGTGATGAGCCGCAGACGCATCGTGCGGCCGCCTTCCTGGTCCTGGCCGGTCGCCGGCGGTGCCGCGGCGGGCTGCGTGGAGAGTGTGCGGAGGATCGCCTGCACGTCCCGCGGAGTGAAACCGCGCGAGGCATGGCCCACCAGCGGGCCCTTCTCTTCATGAAAAATGGCCGCCAGGGCCGCCTCCATGGACAGCTCGTTCAAGGCGGAGTTGAGCGTCCGCTGAAGAGTGGTTTCGGGCGCCGGTTTGGCCGGTTTAGATTGTGCGGCCGAAATGCTCATCGGATCCTCCCTCAAACAGCGGGCGCATTCTAGCAACGGCGGAAGGGCAATTCAACGAAAAGGCGGCGTTCAGTCGTCCGGGTTAATGATCGTGAGAGGGCGGCGCTCGACCGTGACGGATTCGACTGAACGGCGATCCATCAACCAGGTGTTGAAAATCATGCTGACCAGGCTGATGACCAGCGCCCCGCCGATGGCCGACCAGAATCCGGACACGGTGAATCCTTTCACCAAATAGGCGGTGAGCTCCAGGAGCAGCGCATTCAGCACCACCAGAAACAGTCCCAGCGACAGCACGATCAGCGGCAGAGTCAGGATGAAGAGGATCGGTCGGAGCAGGAGGTTCAGGATTGTGAGCACCAACACGACCGCGATGCCAGCGCCGAGACCCTCGACTTCCAGCCCTGGGACGGTGGCGACGGCCAGGAAGACCGCCACGCCGGTGATCGCGATCCGGGTGACGGCCAGACGCAGGCCGCCGTGGAACGGCGACTCATAGAGCATGCGGGAAAAATGAAACGTCGCCATGGGGGAGGCTACCGCGCCGCGGCCGGCGCGTTCTTCGCTGCGGAGTAATGCACTTCCGTGGCGATGAGCACGTTGGCGTCCTTGGTCGCTTCGATCACCACGCGGTCGCCCACGGCCGGGGGATCCGTGGATTTCGGGTTTCCTTTTTCCTTGAAACGAGTCTGTTTGGTCAACAGCACCGTCACCGTGGGGCCTTTGGGCGTCTTCACCTCGATATGCTTCTCGTCGATGGCGGTCACTGTACCGAGCACGTGCTGGCTGCCCCCATGGGCAAGGACTATCGTTGAGATGAACAGGGTGGCCATTGCGAACAGAAGGCGTATATTCATAAGTCCACCGGCTCCTTGTGCGAAGAACAAATCAGTGATGATGCCCGGACGCGGCGGCGCTTCCGGCGGCGTCGTCGCCTTGCAGGAACTTCTCGAACGCGGCTTCTTCCTCGATCTGGCGCTTCGTCTTCGGATTGAGCGATTTCATCCTCTCGAGTTCCTCAGGGCTCAGTTTCGGCAGATGGCGGATAAAATGCACGAGCTTCCAACTGTCGAGGTCTTGATCCGGTACGGTTTCTCCCCAGGCGGGCATCGCCGTAAAGCGGATCCCATTGTGAATCACCCAAAAGATCTCGCCGTCGGACATGTTTTGGGTCGCGGGCTCGCGCAGGTCCGGCGCCTTGGGGTAAACATTCTTTCCGATCGGGGTTTGCCCGCTTCCGTCGTTAGCGTGGCAGGTGGCGCAGTGGTCCGCAAAATGGGCCAACCCTTCCTGGAGGACTTCCGGCGTCAAAGTCACGGGGTTGGCCTTGTTGCGATGCTCCAAGGGGATGGCCAGATAGCGGACCTGGCGTGCCAGGAATACTTCCAGCGCGTGGGGCTCCGCTTTGGCGCTGAAACCGGTGGTGAACAGTTGGTAGCCGACCCAGATGAAGGTTCCGAGCCCGATCAACAGGATGAGGACGATGGCGCCGATCAGTTTCGCCTTCATAGGTCGATGCTCACTATACAAAGTCTCCACGGGCAATGCTACTGGCGGACTGTGATCGTCCGACTCTTGCCCGACCAGTCCAGCAGTCGCGCCACCAAGAGGACTGTGACCGGGACGTAGATAAAGAAGCCCGTCAGGCCCAGGAGCGACTCGCCGATCCAGAACGTGACGGTCAGGTTGAAGGCCAGCACCCCATAATAGAGGCCGATGCCAAAGAGGAGACGGTTCGTGATCGCGGTCGAAGGGCAGGTCTCCAGCGCCGGCAAGCGTCGGTCCAGCGGAAAGTAGAGGCAGAGGGAAAGAAGCCCCACCACTGCCCAGCCGAGGTAATTCGCCAGCGGGACGCCGAAATGCACGCCGGGGTCGGGGTAATAATAAATCTTGCCCAGAAACCAGCGATCACCGCGCAGCGCCACCGGGTCGATCACCGTGTCGATGAGCGCGTAGAACAGCGCAGTGAGGAAAAGGACTGCCGGGCTTGTGCGGGCCTCGATCCCGAAGCGGAGCGGCACCATAGGTGACGCGGGAGCGGTCTCGTCGCGCGGCAGCAGAAAGCAGAGGGCCAGGCAGTAGGCGGCATAGAGTAGAAAACTGAATGAAATGGAATCCATGAACGGGATGTTGGACACATACAGCTCCTGCCCGACCGTCGAGCCCGTGTAGTGGTACCAGCCGAACGGAATGCCCGTCCTAGTCGAGGAGAATTCACACAGGAAGGCCGTAGCCCAACTGATCAACCAGAAGCGCCAGGTTCTCGGCCAGCCCAGTAGTTGGATTGCCGCGAAGAGAAACGCGGCGAGAAAGAGAAAGACGTAAGGACGGAATAGGACCGTCTTCGCAAACAGGAGAGGGATATCCATCACTGTCTTCTGTCCTGCGTCGCTCGTGTTTCCTGAGTTCCCAGTTGGCGAAGAGCCGACTGGCCAATGGCGATTCTTTAGGCGTAGCCGTGCGTTCGGAACCATCGGACGGCTTTTTCGAGCGCGACTTCCGGGGGCGTCTGAGGAATGCCGAGTTCGCGGATCGCTTTGCTGCAATCGTAGTGCATGTGGTATTTGGCCATCTTCACGCCTTCCAGCGGGATCCGTGGGGGAATGCCGGTCACGAAGGAGAACGCCAGGTTCAGGTAAGCGAGGGGCAGGACGACTTCCCGCGGCAGTTTCACCGCGGGTGCCTTCACCCCCGTGAGCTTGCTGAGAATCTCGAAGACTTCCCGAAGCGTGAGGTTCTTGGTGCCCAGGATGTATCGTTCCCCGATGCGGCCCCTTTCCATGGCGAGCAAGTGTCCGGCGGCCACGTCGTCCACATCGACGATGTTCATGCCGGTGTCGATGTAGGCCCACATGCGGCCTTTCATGAAGTCGACGATGACTTGCCCCGTGGGCGTTGGTTTTACGTCGCCTTCTCCGACCGGCGCGCTGGGGTTGACGATGACGACGGGCAACCCCGCCTTGGCCATCCTCAGCACCTCCTGCTCTGCGACATATTTCGATCGTTTGTAGTGACCCGCCATCTGCTCCAGCGAGACTGGCGTGTCTTCGGTGCCCGGACCGCCGTCCGGCGGCAGGCCGATGGCGCCGATCGTGCTACAGTAGACGATCCGTTCGGTTCCCGCGTCGCGGGCTGCCTCCATGAGGTTTCTCGTGCCGGTCACGTTCACGTCATAGAAGATGGACGGGGTTCTCGCCCAAAGGGCATAGTGCGCGGCGATGTGATAGAGGTGCCGGCAGCCTGCGAGCGCTTTCCGCAGGGACTCCTTGTCGCAGAGATCCCCGTAGACGCGATCCAGTGTGAACGACTGGAGGTTCGTGAAGTCGCTGTTGCGGCGGGCGAGCACCCGCACGTCTACGCCGGCCTTGACCAGCGCGCGCACCACCGCCGCGCCGACAAACCCCGTTGCGCCTGTGACGAGAGCTTTCACGGAAATAGGCGATAGGTAATGGGCGATCGGCAATGGGCCGGGAAATGGCGATCGTGCTTGGGACCCATGGCTTGTCGCCTCGTGTCTCGATCCCGCGCGGCGCTAATTGCGCCGCGCGGTGATATAGCGCGCGATCTCGCGAAGCGGATCGGCGGCCGGTCCGAAGGTAGCCAGGCGATTGTTGGCGCGGGTGACACAGTCATCCGCCAGCTTGCGTGCGCCGTCGACGCCGTAGAACGTCGGGTAGGTCTTTTTCCCGCGTTCTGCGTCCGTGTTAGGGTTCTTGCCCAGCTCCTCGCGCGTGCCGGTGACGTTCAGCACGTCGTCGGCGATCTGGAACGCGAGGCCGATGTCTTCCGCATAGCCGGTCAGGTCGTCGAGCTGGCGCTCGGTCGCTCCGGCAGCGATCGCGCCCATGCGTACGGCGGCTCGGATCAACATGCCGGTCTTGTGCTTGTGAATGTTTTGCAACGTGGACAGGTCGATGTCCCTGTTCTCCGCTTGAATATCGAACACCTGTCCGCCCACCATTCCCAGGTTGCCGGAGCCGTGTGCCAGTTCCTGAACGATTCGCACCTGTCTCGCCGGGTCGCAGCCCTTCATGAGATCGGGCCGGCTGATGAGGTCGAACGCCATCGTCAGCAACGCATCACCCGCGAGGATCGCCATCGCTTCGCCGTAGATCTTGTGGTTCGTCGGTTTGCCCCGGCGGAAGTCGTCGTTGTCCATCGAGGGCAGGTCGTCGTGGATCAGGGAGTAAGTGTGGATGAATTCCAGCGAACAGGCCACGGCCATCAGTCCGGGCGGGGAAGGCGTTCCCACGGCCTCCGCCGCCGCGATCGTCAGAATGGGCCGGATACGTTTGCCTCCCGCCATGAGGCTGTAGCGCATGCTCTCGTGCAATGCAGTGGGCGGTGTGGCGGCTGGGGGGGTGACGATGTCCAGGAACCGATCGACCGCAATGCGTTTCTGTTCGAGATAATCCTTGATGTTCATAGAGATGCCATCGTGCTCGTCGTGCACGAGCGTGAATCCGCGCGGAGAGTAACAAACGGCCTGTAGGGTGTCAAACGGCGAGGCACGAGCCAGCGTCAATCGCCATTCGTTATGTGGGAGAATCAGTTTACTGGTAAGTTACCCCATTTGAACGATGACGGTTCGCATTCGCCTTCTTGTTTTTCGCCCGACCGCCTGGCTATACTCTCCTGCCATGAGCATTCGAAAAGCGGGTGGGGAATGGGCGCCCCTGCTGCTCCCGATCGAGCCGCGACATTGCAAGGTCTGCCACCAGGGCCTCTACCGCGACAAGACGTTCTTCAGCGGCGGCTGGTCTCGGTGCTCGGTCTGCGACGAGTTCGTCCACTATAGCTGTCTGGCCAGCGGAAAAGTCTCCTTCCTCAAAGCGCGGCCGCGCGTATGCAAAGCTTGTCGTGCGGCTCAAGGGGGCACCGCCTCTCCATCGGCGAAGCCGGAGAGAGTTCCGGTCGCCGTCGGTTCGTGAGTTCCGGTTCACAAGCGACCCCGGTTCAGACCCGTCCGGGGTGGCATGCGTTCTTCGCGGAAGCCGTCAGGCTAGCGCTAGCCCCGTTTATTCTGTTGTTCAGCGGATTCTTCACCGCGAATTTTTTCATCAGTGGGCAGTTCACCTGGCCGAGAACGAGCCGAGTCTTTGCCCTGACGCTCACCGTGATCATTCTGGCCTTCGAATTCGTCTATAAGGAACGGTTATCCCGCACAGGCTCGCCCGACCGGGCGCGCGCCGCGGTGCTCTATTCCTGTGTGGTGCCGTACCTCCTCGGGATCTTGCTGATGTTCGCACTCTGGAAGATGTAGCGTCTGCCGTTCCGGGTCAGAGCGACGATGGCGCAGATCATTCGCAGCGGGGCGTTCCTCCAGCAGTGCTGGTCGGTGCATCCGTTGTGCGTCTCGGTAAAACGTATGGCGGACGAACGGACGCTGGTGCTCGCGTGCAGCTCCTGCAAGATGGCCCACCATGCGGTTTTGGGGATGGTTGTCCCGAAAGAGTCGGCCTCGGCGGTCCCCGATGGGTCGCCGGGACAGGCACTCGGCGAATCGCTGCTCTGCGGTTGTGTCGAAACCCATCAGTCGTCGCTGACTCTCCGCCAGATGGATGTCTTTCAGGATGTGATGTTGCTCCGGTGCGCCGATTGCCGGCGTCACTACGAAGTAACCGTCACGGCGTTCGAATCGCATCAGAAATGAGACGGACAAGCCGACAGGGGGTACGTTGAGAACGAACCGTCCTCCCTCTCGCCTGTCAGCCAGCCACCCGTCGGCCATTCTCGTATGAGCCGCCCCCTTCTCTTCAGCGACGATGAGATGGCCCTGTTGGCAGACTCCCAGTTCTTCCGGCGCAAGGCTGCGATCATGGCGAGGGTGCGGACAATGTTGGAGGCGACGCACACTGCGCTGGTGATGGAACTCGCGGGGGTCCCGTTACTGGCTCCATCGGGGCTCGACGGCGCGAAGCATCAACTGGTCAAGGGGGAGCATCTCGAAGACTGTCCCTATCAGTACCTCGATTACCCCAAGCATTTCCACGGTCCCGACAAGTTCGCGTTCCGCACGCTTTTCTGGTGGGGCCACCATCTGGCCTGCGCCCTGATCCTTGAAGGCGAGGGACTCAGGCAATACAAGCGGCATATCGTCGATCGGTTTCACCAGATGGCGGGAAGAGGTTTGGAACTGTCACTGGCGTCTACACTGTGGGAGTGGAGGCGCGGCGAAGGATACACGTTGCCCCTGACGCACGACCGGAAGGGACAGATCGCGGCCGTTCTGGCAGAACGGCCGTTCCTGAAGATCATGCGCTGCGTGCCGCTGACCGACCCGCGGATTCAGTCTGGACAGGTGCCGGATGTGACCCGGGAAACGCTTCGCGCGCTCCTGCCGATCGTGACGCCATAACGTATCACCTTTCTCGCGGGAATTGTCTCCATTCGGCGACTTGGGTAGACTCGGAGGTTGTTCAATATCCAACGGGAGATTGGGACTCGATCCGCAACAGGTGCGCCGGTTCGGGTTACTGACGGGTCCAAAATGGTTTGTTATCAACTCGCTAGCGCAAGGAGGAACCAGTGAAACGACTGTCTGGACAAGCGTCCCTATGGTGCGGAGTGGGCCTGTGCGTGTTGACCATCGCCGGCTGCGGGGGAAAGGGCGAGATCCGGTACCTCGACCTACATCTGAAACAGCCGCTGGCGCAATCCGCAGACACGGAGCCGGTGAAGATCGTGATCGAGCCGTTTGAGGATCGACGCCAGGAGAAAAGCCGGATCGGCATGCGCACTCACTTGTGGGGCGGGGTGACGTACTTCAACGTCGCCGGCGAGCGGCCGGGCGAGGTGATCGCCCAGGCATTGGCGGACCGGCTGAAGACGCGCGGCTGGCATGAGCTTCCCTGGAATGTGCGCGTGTCGCCCGCCGGGTCGGTGACGGATGCCGACATCATCATCTCCGGACAGGTCCAGGACTTTTCCGCCAACGCGAAGAGTCGCGTGTTCTCCACCGCGCTCAGCACGAGCAGCCGGCTGAGCATCCAGGCGCGCAACCTTGTCGACAAGAGTTCCACCACTCGGACTGTGGAAGGCGAACGGACACAGACGGTGTTCTGGTTCGACGAGGAGGATGTCCAGGAGTTGCTCGCGGCGACGTTGAAAGACACGATCGACCGGCTGATCGCCGACACGACCATTGAGCAGAAGGCCTTGCGGCCGGTCCGGTAGCTGGCTTCGGATCCGCACGTCGTGAACGGTGTGTCGAGCCGGTCCGCGCGCTCGCGCCATCAGAAGCTGTCGGAGGGCGTTCTATGCGGGAACGGCGGTGGGAAACGACGACTCCGCTGACCTTCGGTCAGGCGCTTGCGGTGGGCGACCGTCTGGCGGCGCTGGGCCTCAAGGCCGCGGCGCCACCCAGCGACGTGATCTGCTATGTCGAAGAGTGGACCGTCGGGTCGCCAGACGAACTCCACCAGCTCGATCCCTGGGCGATGGAAGACGTGACGCTGGTCCATGTCCGAGAAAAATGGCGCGGCGATTTCTTCCTGCTGGCCGGGGCCTACCATACGGTCTATCAACGACACCAAGACGTCGGCACCTACTGTTCTGTGAGCCACCCCTGGCGCATTCGGGAGCGGTTGCGGTTCCATGACCAACGCGGCATGCTCTGGCTCGGGTTCCGGCACGCCCACTCCTTTGTGCGCATCCGGTTGCAGACGACGGAGGTCGTCACGCCGGGGGAGACACGCGGGGATGCACAGCGGGCACAGTGGCTGGACGAACGGCGTGCTGCCTTCTTGGAAGCCATTGCGACACTGGAGTTGCCGATCGAAACCGCGGTCGAAAAGGACGCCGTGGTTCTGCGGCCGTTCGACCCTTCCACACCGTTCTTCTGTTCCTGGCCCGATGCATTCGGCCCCTGCCAGTTCGAGTACAACACCTCCGACGCGTACGAGTTCCTGGTGCCGGCCAGCAAGTTGGCCGAGACCTTCGCTCCAGAGCCGGCTGGTGTGCGTGCTTACCTCACGGGCTTCTCGGAAGCCGCCCTGACCGAGTTCCAGACCGTCGACCCAAACGCCCGGTGTGCGTATCGCTGCTCGGTCCACTGCCCCCTCGACGACCTGCCCGCGGTGTTGGAGGCCGTTCAGCCCGACGGCCGGCTCTACGCCACGCTATGCGAATTTCAAACGCAAGACCTACTGCCGGAAGGGGAGGATGCATCGGCTATCATCGGCATCGTCGGGTTCAACGGGCGATTCCAGATTGAAGCCCGATTGAACCGCGCACCGCTCAAGGAAGAGGCCATGGCCGGCTGGCTGGAGCGCGTGATCGGCCTTCCAGTTGTATATGCGCCGCTTCCCGCCTTTGTTTGACAGGTTGCCAAAACCCGCCACCAGCGTCGTGTTCGCCTCGCTCACAGCCCAACGTACCCGAGCCCTGTACGCCTCAGGGTTCGCTCGTTGCAGCCTCGGCCGACCGCGGTATGAAGGCCTTGGAGAAGACCTCGCTCCAAGAACCGATTTTTGATTGAACAAACCGTTCGGATTTCGCACAGTGGGGGCATGAATCCGCTCGCACGGGTGCGCTCCCTCCTGTCCAAGCCCTTTATGCCCGCCCTGTTCTTCCTGTCGGGGGTGACCTACGACACGATCACCCTGACGCGCATCGACCGGCTCCAAGACAATCTGCTCTTGCTCGTCTATCTGCTCCTGCTCGGAGTCCTCATCGTCTTGACCGGGCGCTTGGGCATTGAACCGGCACCGGATCAAGAGCAGCTCGCGGCGCTGTCACCGTTCGCCCGCTGGGTACTGCGCAGTCGCCCCTACTATCCGATGGCGAGCCAATTCCTGCTGGGCAGCCTGTTCAGCGCCTACACCATCTTTTACTCGCGGAGTGCCACATTGACGAGCACGGCGATCTTCTTTGCCTTGTTGGTTATGCTCCTGGTCGGGAACGAATTCTTGCGTGACCGGCTCTCGAATCTGCGCCTCCTCGTGAGCCTCTACGCCCTCGTGTGTTTCGCCTTCTTCACGTTCTTTCTGCCGGTCATGACAGGGTACATGAACGTGGCGATCTTCCTGCTCGGCGCCGCGCTCAGCGTCGCTGTCACGCTCCGCGTGGTGCAATTGATCTACCGCGATAACCCGGATGGATCGAGAGGCGAGGCGGTCGGCGTCACGGCTCCGGCCTTGGCCCTGATCGGCTTACTGGTCGGATTCTACTTTCTCAACTGGATCCCCCCCGTGCCGCTCTCGCTGAAGTTCGGCGGGATCTATCATGAAGTGAAGAAAACGGGCGACCGGTTCGAGCTTTCGTTCGAGAAGGAATGGTATGAGGTATGGAAGCGGTCGAACACGACGTTCCCTGCCAATGAACCGATCTACTGCTTCACGGCCGTTTTTGCCCCCGTCGCGTTGGACACGACCGTGTATCACCATTGGTACTTCCGGCCGAGCGACGGCAAGCCGTTCATGCACGTGGACAGAATTCCGATCAGGATGTCCGGCGGGCGGGAAGGCGGCTATCGCGCCTACACGTTCAAGCAGCGGCTCGATCCCGGCGATTGGCGTGTGGATGTCGAGGCCGCCGATGGTCGCATCGTCGGGCGAGTGTCGGTGAAGGTCGAAGAGAAAGGCGAAGGCCGGCGGGCGCTGACGACGCTGGCGTATTGAATTCGCATCAGTCGACATTTATCCTGTCGGACCAAGACTCTGTGGGCATGATCCCCCCGATGAAGCCTTGTCAGAGGAGAGGGCTGCGAGAGATCACTGATACGAGTAGGGGGCATGGCTCATGAATCGGCGGTCACTGGTACCGTGCCCAGCGAGCCCCAATTGCGTCTCGACCCAAGCGACGGACGCGCGCCATGCCATCGCGCCGATCCAGTATCGCAGGTCGCGGGTCGAGGCGAAGGAGGCACTGAAGGCCGTCATTCGCATGTTGCCGCGCACAAAGCTGGTAGAAGAAAACGACTCCTACCTCCATTACGAGTTCACCAGTCTGCTGTTTCGCTTCGTGGACGACGTCGAATTTCTCTTTGACGACGAGAGCAAGACGATTCACTTCCGCTCCGCCTCCCGCACCGGTTACGGGGATTTCGGCGTCAACCGGCGGCGGATGGAAGTCATCCGTTCGCTCCTGCCTGGGGATCTGTAGGGGGTCTTGCTGCAGGCGGTTGCCGGCTCTGCGAGCCTTGCTGACCCAGCCGGGTGGTGTGCTGGAAGATGCACTTGGGGCAGGTGTAATGCACAAATTGTTTCCCGCCGACCAACCGCTTGTTCATCGGCACCTTGCACCAGGTACAGAGTCGGTCCGGGATTTCGCCGAGGGGGGTGTCGGATCCGGCCGTCATGGGCGGCATTGTCTCCGAGGGTCGCAAACCTTGTCAACCGACCGCGCGGCGCCCGTACGGCGCGGGACGAAAAAATTCCAGTAGCGGGTAGCGTCGGAAACATTTCGTGGTATAGTGCAACGCAGTCCGAGTCATTCTGTGCCTTTACCATCGAACAAACAGAAAGGTGACATCCACTATGAGTCTCTCGGCAGGTTCCGACTCTACGATCTTACCAACGAATGCCCCAGCGGCCTCGCCGGTTCCCATCCAGGACATGGTGGGCGACGGCAAAGCCTGGGGACTCTGCACGGCAGTTGACCTCCAAGATTGCAATCCCGCCCTCATCCGCGACGCTGACTATATCAAGCGTTACGTCGTCGAGCTGTGCGAGCTCATTGGCATGCAGCGCTTCGGAGAATGCCAGGTCGTGAACTTCGGGGAAGGTCGGGTCGCCGGATATTCCATGGTGCAGTTGATCTCGACCTCGCTGATTAGCGGCCATTTCGCCAACGACACCAACAACGCCTATCTCGATATCTTCAGTTGCAAGGGATATGATCCCGGACTGGTCGAAGACTTCTCGAAGCGGTTCTTCGGCGCCCGTCGCAGCACGGCGACGGCGACCCTCCGCTACTGAGATCGTGACCTGTTGCTGCCCTGTGCGGGGGCTGCGGGTCCGCGCCCCGCACAGGCAACGGCGCCTGGTTCGACTGTGATTCACGATGAATCCCGTCACCGTCAAAGAACTGTTCGCGTCTCTCCCGTCGAAATTTGACCGGGCGGCGGCGGCGGAAGATCTCGACGTCGTCTATCAGTTCGACTTGAGCGGCGCGCAGGGCGGACAGTATCACCTGCGTGTGAAAGACGGTACCTGCGTGGTGGTGGAAGGCACCCATGCGGATCCCCACGTCACGCTCTCGATGGCGGGCGAAGACTGTCTCAAGGTCCTCAACGGGCAGCTCAGCGGGCCGGCCGTCCTCATGTCTGGAAGACTGCAGATCAGCGGAGATATCGGGCTGGCGATGCAGCTGAAATCGCTCTTCCCTGGCGTCGGGTAGCGAGCGTCCGCGCTATTGCATCGCGGGCGGCGGGCCGAATTGAGCCGGGGCCTGTTCCCGCCGTTCCGCTTCCAAGTTTCTCGGAAACCGTTCCTCCAGGAACATATACACCGTTGGAATCAGAAACAACGTCAAGAGCGTTGAGACGCTGAGTCCTCCCACGACGGCCCGCGCCAGCGGCGCGTTGGTCTCCCCGCCCGTCCCGAATCCGGTGGCCATCGGCAGCAGGCCGAAGACGGTGGCGAGGGACGTCATCAGAATCGGCCGGAGTCTCGTGCGCGCCGCCTTCACCACGGCTTCGAACAAGGGGCTGCCTTTCCGGCGGAGTACGTTCGTGTAATCGACCAACAGGACCCCGTTCGAGACGACGATGCCGAACATCATGATGATGCCCATCATCGACGTCGTGGAAAGGGTGGTGTTGGTGAGGAACAGAATGAGGATCACCCCAGGGAATCCCATGGGTACCGAAAACATGATAATGAAGGGGTCGACGAGCGACTTGAACTGCGCGGCCATCACCATGTAGACGAGGACGAGCGCCAACAGCGTGGCGAACTGGAGCCCCTGAAACGTTTCGCGCTGTTGCTGGATCTGGCCGGCTAACCGGATGGTGAAACCGGTCGGGAGCTGGAGATTGGCGAACGCTGCCTCCAGGTCCTCCGCGATCGCGCCGAGATCACGGTTCACGGGATTGGCGGTGATGTGGATCACGCGCTGAAAGTATTTCCGGTCGATCTTGACAGGACCGGCGTTCAGCTTGAGCGACGCGACGTTCTTGAGCAGCACGGGTTCGCCGGTTTTTGTCGTCAACAGGATGTTCTCCAGATCGCTCAGCTCGTCCCGGTACTCCTCCGCCAGCCAGGCGCTGATGTAGTACTCGTTGCCGTTTTGCGGATCGGTGTAGATGATAGGGTCGGTCTGGCCGTTGCCGTTGAGCGAGAACAGCACGGCATTGGCTACGTCGGTCTCGCTGATGCCGAGCAGCGCGGCCTTTTCCCTGTCCACCACCACGTTGATCTCGGGATAGTTCTCCTCCCGGCTGACTTCGATATCTGCCAGCCCGGGAGTCTTGTGCATGACGTCCTCGACCTGCCGGATCACGCCCCGCGCTTTTTCAAAGTCGTAGCCGTAGATTTCCACGTCGACGGCCTTCTGCGAGCCGAAGCTGGTGACGCGTTTCACCAGTCCGCCCGGGTCGAAGAACATGGCGACGCCGGGGAACAGTTTGATGACCTTGGGCCGCACGTCGTTCATGATCTGGACCTGGCTCCGCTTCCGCTTGTCCGGCGGGACGAGGTAGACGGAGATCACCGAAGTATGGGGGCCGGTGTTCGGGTTGAACAGCGAGGAGCGGCCTTGCGCCAGCACGCCGGTACTGGACACCATGGTTTCCAGCTCGTCCGGGGGAATGTTCTCCCGGAGCACATGCTCGACTTCGGCGACCTGCTGCTCGGTCTTCTCGACCCGCTGGCCGACGGGCGCACGCAGGACGATCCGGAACTGGCTTTCGTCCGACACCGGCAGGAACTCCGTGCCGATCATGGGCAACAAGAGGAGCGATCCCGTAAACACCAGCAGGACGGACGTGATGAAGATGCGCCGGTGCTCCAGCACCCAACGGAGCGACTCTTCATAGCTCCGGTCCAGCGATTCGTAGCGTGCGCGGCTCCAATCCATGATCCGGACGAACCAGCCGGGCATCGAGCGATGGGCGTCCGATTCAGGCTTCAGAAACTTATAGCAGAGCGCCGGGGTCACGGTGCGGGAGACGAAGAACGACGTGAACAGCGCGATTGCGATGGTGACAGTCAAGGGAATGAGGAGCAATCGCGCAATCCCGACGACGAAGAACATGGGCAAAAACACGACGACGGTCGTGACCGTGGAGGCGAAGATCGGCATCGCCACTTCGCGGGCGGCCTCGAGGATGGCGTCCCAGCGTTTCGGATTCGCGTTGAGGTGCCGTTGGATGTTTTCCAACTCCACAATGGAGTCGTCGACCAGGCGGCCGATGCCGAGCGCCAACCCGCCCAGCGTGAAGACGTTCAACGTCTGTCCGGAGAAGTAGAGCACGATGAACGTCACCAGGATCGAGAGGGGAATCGCGGCCGAAATAATGAGGGTGCTGGTCAGATTGCGAAGGAAGATCAAGATCACCGCGGCCGCCAGGAGGGAGCCGTGCAGGGCTTGCTCGACCAGGTTCCGGATGGACTGGCGGATGTAGACGGATTGGTCGAACGAAATCCCGAGCTTGACGCCCGGCGGAATGCCGATCATCTTGGGCAGCGCGGCGCGGAGCGCGTCGACGACCTCCACAGTGTTCGCGATCGGCTGTTTGTTCACACGGAGGTAGACGGCCCGGACTCCGTCCGCCCGGACGATGTTCGTCTGGATGTCCGACGAGTCCGTGACCGTCCCGACGTCGCGCACGCGGACGGGGTTACCCTGCTGATTGACTTTCACGATCACGTCCTGAATCGGCTCGACGGTTTTGAACTGGTTGTTGGTGAACACGTTGTAGTCAAGGTTGCCGGCTTTGATGTCGCCGGATGGGAGGATCAGGTTCGCGGCTTTGACAGCCTTGACTACGTCGAGGATCGACAGCCCGCGCGCGTTGAGCAACGCCGGATCGAGGTTGATGTTGATTTGGCGGATCTTCCCCCCTTCCACCGTGGCCGCTGCGACATTGGCGATCTGCTCAATCTGGGGTGCGATGGTATTGAATGCCAGGTCGTACAGGGCCCGTTCGTCTAGGTCTTCGCTCGAGACGGTGACGAACGAGACCGGGATGTTGGACACATCGAACTTCACGATGAAGGGCTGCAGGATTCCGGGCGGGAGACTGTTGAGGATTTGCGTGATGCGCTGCATCACCTCCATCTGGCCGACGTTGATGTCGGCGCCCCAATTGAACCAGACCTGCACCGCGCCGATGCCCTGTTTGGAGAAAGACTCGACGTGCTCGACGTTCGAGGCTGAGCTGACGGCTTTCTCGATCGGGTAGACGACGCTCTGTTCGATGTCGAGCGGGGGCGCTCCTTTATAGATAACGCCGACGAAGGCGACTGGGACCTGAATGTTCGGAAAGAGATCGACAGGCAGCCGTTGCAGGGAAGTGATGCCGAGCACCACCATCGCCAGGGACAGCATTAGGATCCCGATCCGGTTTCTGAGGGCGAGGAGAGTTAACCACATACGGGCAGGGAAGGGGTGATCGGTAAGGAGGCCTGACCCTTCATCAGTAATAACGGTTGCGTCTGTACCGGGGTACCGTCGTGCACGAGGTCCTTGCCAGAGACGATTACCTGTTCGTCCCCGATGAGCCCCTTCGTGATTTCCACCCGGTTCTCGTCGTGGGCGCCGATTTCGACGTTCACTCGCTGGGCTTTCCCGTCACGGACGACATAGACATACTGCATGTCCTCGAGTCGGCTGACTGCATCGATAGGAATCTGCACCGCCTGACGATGGGTGCCGACCATGACCTCCACGCGGGCGAACATGCCGCCCTTTAACAATCGGTCTTTGTTCGATAGGTCGATCTCCACTGTCATCGTGCGGGTGGCGCGGTTAAGGGCTTGCACGATGCGAGTGACGGTGCCCTCGAAGATACGGTCGGGATAGGCCTCGGCCCGGAGTTCGGCTTTCTGGCCGATTTTTACGAGGGGGATGTCTTTCTCGACGACCTCCACCAAGACGCGCACTGTGTCGATGTCGTGGAGGCTGAGGATGCCGCGCGACATGGTCGAGGTGCTGGCCGTGGCACTGGTGACGTAGGCGCCGGGATCGAGATTGCGCTCAGCCACGTATCCGGAGAACGGCGCCCGGATGTAGGAGTAGGCCAGGTTGGTTTCCGCCTGGGCGAGGGCGACTTCCATTTGCTTGACCTGCGCCCGTAACGAATCCATTGCGGCCGTCGCCGCATCGAAGTTGACCTGCGCGTTATCCAGATCTTGCTGCGAGACGAACTGATCCTTGATGAGCGCCTGCATACGGTCCAGGGTCAGTCTGGCGTTGCGGACGGCGGCCGACTGCTGGGCCACCTTGGCCTTCGCGGCGGAGAGGTTTGCCTTCGCCTGGTTGACCGCGTGCTGGTAGTCCGTGTGGTCGATCTCGACGAGCAGTTGGTTGGCCTTCACGAAGTCGCCTTTATCTACGTGCATCTTGGCGATGTACCCATCGACTCGCGAGAACAGGTTGACCACTTGATTCGGCGAGATGTCGGCGGTGTAGGCGAGCCGAATGTCGAGGTCCTGCCTGAGCGGCGTGACGGTGCCAACGGTAATGACCCGGGTCTTACGTTGGTCTGTCTTCGCGCCGCTGCTCAAACGGAAGACGACAAGGGCTGTGACCGCAAAGAAGATGATCACGCCGAGGGCGAGGAACGGGTGTCTCGTGATGCGGTTCATGTGAGCGCCTCACGATCGTTCCGGCCCGGGGAGTTCGCCAGTCCGAACAGGAAGAGGGACACGTACTCCCTCACGGTGTCTTCGTGGGTGCGGTGCATGGGCAGGCCGAAGATATCGTGCAGAAGCCGGTGGTGCACGATGATCCCGAAGAACGCCCTAGCGGCCAGCAGGGGATCGACGGGACGAAATGCTCCGTCGTCGATGCGCTGGCGGATATAGCTCGCGAGCAGGTCATAGAAGACACGGTACTGCTGACGGAAAAACATCTCGGACAATTCGTGCCCTTCCAAGGCGCTGAAGAGTAGGAGGCGGAGCAACGTTGGGTCCGCGCCTTTTCTGATCCGGTAACTGGCGAGCAGCGTGAACAGCCGTTCATCGTCCCGCTTCTTGGCGGCTTCCTCGACGGCTTCGCGCAACCCGGAGTATTGGGCTTTTTCAGCAAGGATGGCGGTATAGAGGGCCCGCTTGGTGGGGAAGTACTTGAAGAGCAGAGCCTCGCTCACTCCGGTCGCCTTCGCGATTTCCTTGGTCGTTGTTCCCTTGAACCCCTTGGCGGCGAAGAGTGCCGCCGCCGCCGAGATCAGGCTGGCCTGTCGTTCCTGACTCGAGGTTCGAGACGGGCGCATGGATCGATTCGTGTCGGAGTCTCGTGCAAGTGAGTGATTACTCACCAGCTACGATACCACGCGATACACCCCAAGACAATCATCCGGCGGCGATAGCCAAGGGAGCGAGTGAGCGGCGATCGACCCAAGAACTCGGGGAGCGAGCGGTCGACCGTGGGACCGCGCGGTCTGGTTTTGGTCCACCGGACGAGGGCGGAAGAGGCGCCCTTCTGGATACACAGGGTGCGAGAAGACGGCAGTGAGTGGTTTCCCATTCGAACCGGAGCAGATGAGGCCGTTACAGGTAGATGACGTTGTGGGCCAGCAGGAACGCGCGTAACCGGTTCCTCCCGCGGAGACTCGGTTTCGGGAGCTCGACGCCGAAGGACCGTCTGATACGCACCACGGCGGCGCCTGTGTCCCTGACCTAGCTCTGGCAAGCCAGGGCGTCCAGCCAGATCGGGTCTTTGTCACGTGCCGCGCGCAATTCCACGCCGAACCGGCGTCCGTTGATCCACGACACGTACGCTTGCGGGATACAGAGAGTATCGCTCGTGTCCGGCAGCTCCAGGAACAAGGCGAGTTCCATCCCGCACTTGAGCCCCTTGCCGCCTTGGATGCCGAATCCGTAACGGCTGAGGTCGACGATGGTGCCGTACCCCATGACGATCTTATCCTCGTCCGTCCCGGAGTATCGCACCTTGAACTGCCCGCCGACGCGGGGCTCTCTGCGACGTTCCATTCCCGCCCTCTCCTTCTCGTTAATGGCCGGTGTCCCGGATTTCCACCAATTCATGGCCGTCGTGCCTCCTGTGCGAGTTTGAGTCTCTTGAGCCGTTACTTATTCTGCGACGAGGCCCATCTCCCTGACTGAATCCCCATAAGGAGGAACCGGAGCCGATTCTGACCTTCGCGCCTCAACGTCGGCAGAGCAACGCCGAAGCGCCGACCGCTGATCCAGGACACGCGTGCTTCAGGAATGCAGAGATGGTCCTCGGCGTCAGGGAGCTCGATGAACAACGCCAGCTCCAAGCCGCGTCTAAGCACTCGATCTCCCCGAATCCCGATGCCGTCCCGCGAGAGATCGATTACATGCCCGTTGCCCATCATGAGCCGTCCATCAACTACGCCTGAAAAAATGAGCCCGAGCTGTGCGCTCACGCGGACCTCGCGGCGTCGATTTATGATCTGGTCTTGCTGCAGAAGGAAACTGTCCGGCTTGAGGTTCATCACTTTCATCATGCACCGTCCTCCGTTCGGTATTACTGGATGGGATCAGTCCATCACGATGTTGTAAGCCTACCGTGGAGGCTGCCGCTTGCCTTCCCCCTAGGCGTGGGATAAGGCCATAACTCTGAAGGGGGGGGCCGCACTGTACGAAAAGGCTAAGAATCGAGAAAAGGGTTGATGAATCGATGGGCTCCCATTTTGGAACGAATGATCACGGGAGGGTTTCCCCTACGCCTGGCTGTCTCTACCAAGGCTGGTTCCTGAGAGGAACGAGCGAAATCGGATTGGTCGAAGCGGGACTGCAGCGGTTCGAATCCTGGGCTAGGCGAGTCTAAACCGGGTATGTTGGTGGCTGAGCGTGTTGTGGGAGATGTTCTTCCAGATGAAGGTTTGCAGCCGCTTCCGAACCTCCTGGCTGATGTGCATGAATCGGACGGAGAACTGGCACCCAGAGACCCAGACGACATGGGCAGAAGGAAGATGGAGGGGCGGCAGTCCATCCGGGATGGCGATCGACAAGGTCAACAGCGTTCCCCGTGTGACTGGGCGCTCGCTGATAATCTTGCATCCGGACAGGGAGACGTCTGTGGTCAGTCCTTCCCCGACATGGGGCTGTGTCGGGACTTCTCCGGAATAATGCACGCGGCACGTGACAGCCACACGCTCGGCATGCCGACCGTCGAGCGGTGTATAGGCTTTCTTCGGTTTCATCATGGCTCCTACTACGGCCTTCCTCACCATGTGGTTCCCCCAGCAAAATCATCAGCGAGGGCGCGTGCTCATGTTTAGGGAGGACTATAGCAGGCTTCCATCCGGGCAAAATCCCCTGTGAGAGGGGAGCGGCCCCCCACGAAAGGAGAAGACTGTTGCGAGACCATTGGAAACAGTCCAACGGTCGATTGCTGTGAAGGGAGGTCCGGAGGGGCGTGAACGGAGTTATTGCCGGATCTTGGCCCAAGCCTTCTGGTATTCCTCGAACGAATCGACTTCCATCCAACCCTTGAAAATCGGGACAGCGTGGACGGTGTGGCCACAATCGATCAGTTCCTGGAGCATGTCGGTGAAGGAGGCTTTCGTGAAACTGCCGGCTTCGTGAAAGCCAGCCGACTTATACCTGCTCTGCGCGAACCGGTAACAATCCCGAAGCGCCTGGGTGCCCTTCTCTGAGAACATCGCCATGCCGATGAATTCTCCGTGCGCCTGCTCGTGGGAGAGTTGCTGCCCGATCCGGACCACCCGGTGCTCCCCTTCCGGTATCACGAACCGCGAGAGATAACTCTTCCCCGGCGGCTCCTCGAGGGAGACCAGATCGGGGAGCAGGTGCAACGGCTGCGCGCCCCGCTGTTCCTGATCGATCCAGGCCAAGTCCACCACGATCGCAATGTCGGCCGGGCTCTTGAGCAGCTTTTCGAGGATGGCGGTGTCGAAGATGATGTCGCCGTACAGAATCAGCGTCCGGCCCTTTAGTTCGTTTTCTGCGCAAAAGACGGAGTGGAGTTCTCCCGTATCCTCGTATTGATCGTTGTCATAGTACCGGAGGTTGGGAAGGGCGATGGCCTCTTTTTTGTAGCCGCGGACCACGGCGATGTCCTTGATGTTGCACTGATTAAGAGCGGCGACCGCCCTTTCCAAGATGGTCTTGCCCTTGATGTCGAGCAAGCACTTCGGCTTGTCTTCGATCAGCGGTAGTAACTGCTTCTCGAATCCGGCCGCGAGAATGACGGTCGTGATCTTCTCTCCGCCCACGGGCAGGAACTGCTTTTCGTCCTCCTCCATGCGCGGGACCCCGACGATGTCGTAGACCTCCGACAGAGTGACGATGCGATCGTTGGCGGCCCCAGGCCTCGTGTCCTTTTTGATCAGTTCAAGGGTGTCCTGCATGGCACGGATGGCGGCGCGTACCGGCTGATTGGCATAGATGATGATCTTAGCGCCCGCTTCTTCCATCTCCGCCGCAGTCGTTTGGTCGAAAATGGTCGGCACGACGACCAACGGCACGCGACCGGACCAGGCTTTATAGACCGCGCGCAGTTCGTCGAATGTTTTCGACTTCGAGTGAATCAGCACGGCATCGGCGCCGGCTTCCGCATAAGCCTCAGCCCGCTTCAAGGCCTCTTCCCGGCCCCAGCCCGCGATGAGTGCTTCAGTCCTGGCAATGACGACGAACTCCGGATAGATCTGTGCAGCCTTCGCGGCCTTGATCTTTCCGCAGTGCTCTTCGATGGGAATCAATTCGCGGCGGACGCCGGCGTAAAAGCTGCAGCGCTTGGGGTAGACGTTGTCTTCGACGCAGATGGCGGCGACACCGGCCCGCTCGCGGTCGTTGACGGTTCGCATGACGTTCAGCGCGTTGCCGTATCCGGTGTCACAGTCGGCGATGACGGGGATGGAGACCGCTTCGGCGATGTTCCGTTCCACCTCTAGCTGCTCGCTGGACGTGATGAAACTGGCGTCTGGAATGCACTTGAGCGAGGCGGAAATGGCGAACCCGCTGGCCCAGATTGCGTCAAAGCCGGCGCGCTCAATCAGCCGTGCGCTGAGGGCGTCGTGCGCGCCCACGGCTTTGATGAGGCCGGGGCGTTTGAGCATGGCTCGGAGCTTCGCCGCATTATTCATGGGGACGCATCATGCGAAAGCGCGTGGTGGTTGTCAAGAAAAGTTTGCGGCAGTGAATTTACAGTGGACTAGTAGACCGTGGCCGAATGCCCTTCCGCAAGCTTCTCGCGCAACGAGCGGCTCTCGAAAAAAATGATCCCGCGTTCGTCTCTAACCTCGTAGCGCAACGTGACTTCGGTGTCGAACCCGTGCCAGGCGTAGACCCGGATCGGTCCGACGGCGATCTGTCCCGGCGTCCGGTCTAAGGGACCGTAGGTCGCCTGCAGGTAAGCCAAGATCTTTTCGTGCGTCTCTTTGCCGGTATAGCGGACGGTGACGCGGCCGAATTTGCCCTCGAAGGTGGTGAACCGCATCGAGTCGACATCCACGGGGCCCAGCTTGGGTACCGCGCCTTTGATCTCAAAGGTCTGGAGGCGGCCGGCCTCTTCCACCTTGCCGAAATGCTCACCCTCGGAGAACGTGGCGCCCCAGGGGATGCCTTCAAAACCGTTTGGGTCGTTGACGATGGGAACCGCGCTGGCCGGAGCCGCCGAGCACGTCAGGCTAGCGGTGAAGGCGGACAGGATGAAGAAGCGGCGAAAAGCCATCTCGGCCGTCCGGGCTATTCGGCTGAATCGGTCAACTGGTCATTAAACCGCGGCGCCAGTGTCCGGCTGTCGATGAAAATGAACCCACGTTCGGTACTCGCCTGGTACGTCAGGTTGATTTCCGTTTCCGGACCGCGCCAATTATACTGCTGATTCAAGCCGCGCGTCATCTGCCCCGGAATCCGATCGATTGGTCCGAATTCTTTCTCCAGATAGGCAAGCACCTGCTTGTGCACCTGTTCCCCCTGGTATCGGATCGTCACCCGGGCAAACTGATCGTCGACGGCCACAAGCGCGATGCTCGTGACGGGTACCCCGGCGAAGGCTGGCGATTCCGTCTTCAGTCGATACTCCGTGATGTGGGGGCTAGAACGGGTAACCTCCAAGTCCTGCCGGCCCGACAGCGCCGCGCCCCACGCCATATCATGAAAGCCTTTGGGATCGTTGACGAGCGGAACGGCGCACGCGACCTGCGTGCTGAGAACCGTTTGGACGAGCGAAAGTGCGAGCAGGACCTGCAGGCCGGTGGCTCGGTTCATGACGTCAAACCGGACGAGGGCCAATAATAATGATGCCACGCCACGCTATCATGCTGTCAGCACGAGCGCAACCCGTCGGTCTTCCTTGAGTCTGTGCGGGGCGTAGCATATAATGCGCGGGTTTTCCTCCTTTTAAGGCATCGATGTGGTCCGCTCATGGCAGACTGCGGTGCGAGGCCGTAGGGTTCCGTGTGAGGGGTGACGCGGCATGATCGGAAGCGACGCATTCGTACAGGCGCTCCAGGACATGGGCGTCAATTTTTTCACCGGCGTGCCGGATTCAATCCTCGGCGGGATTATCGCCGAGTTGATGGATCGACGCCTCTATACGCCAGCGGTCCGGGAGGATGAGGCGGTCGCCATGGCCGCCGGGGCCTATATGGCGGGAAAAATTCCCGCCGTGCTGATGCAGAACTCCGGGCTGGGCACCTCGCTCAACACGCTGATTTCCCTGAACATGATCTATCGTCAACCCTGCATTCTGGTCGTCTCGTGGAGAGGACAGGGAGGCAAGGATGCGCCGGAGCATCTGGTGATGGGTGAAGTGATGCCGCAGTTGCTCGATACGATGAAGATTCCCCACCGCACACTGACCGAGCAGACTGCCGTCGAAGATTTCAAATGGGTCGCGGAAACCTTTATGAAGCTGCGGATCCCCGTCGCGCTCTTCATCACCAAGGGCGTCGTGAAAGGATTGCATCCGTGATGCGATGCGTGTGTGTGGCATGAGAGGCGAGGCGAGAGAAGTCGAAATACAACCATGAGACCGGAACAAGGAACATTGATCAGCCGCGCGCAGGCGATTGCGGCGTTGCTGGAACTCCTCACCGACCAGCCCGTCATCATCTGCAACGGTTTTCCGTCGCGGGAAGCGCACAAGATCGCCGACCGACCCACACATTTCTACATGATCGGATCAATGGGCAATGCCCCGGCCATCGCGCTCGGCGTCGCGTTGGCCAAGCCGCACAAACAGGTCATCACTTTCGACGGTGACGGGAACGTGCTCATGGGCATGGGCACGCTGGCGACAGTCGGGGCCTTGAAGCCGAAGAACTTTATCCATGTGGTGTTGGATAATGAGGTGTATGGCACGACGGGGAACCAGCCGACCATCTCCAACGTCGTGCCGTTGGAGAAAGTGGCGAAGGCAGCGGGCTACGTGAACGTCGAGCGGGTGCTCGATCGTGATGATCTTGTCTACGAATTCAAAGCTATGCTCAAGAAAGACGGGCCGAGCATGTTGCTGATCAAGGTGAATGAGTTCGCCGAGGATGCCGGGCGCGTGGTGCTCGACCCGCCGGATATCACGAAGCGGTTCATGAAAGCGATCGAAGGATAGGGAGCCCGGGGGCGCTCCCGTGAGGACTAGGAAAGGATCGCAAGTGGTGCTGCTCAATCCAGGGCCGGTCAACATCAGTGAGCGAGTGCGACAGGCGCTCACCAGGCCGGATCTCTGCCACCGTG
Organism: uncultured Nitrospira sp.; assembly: GCA_964445795.1. Lineage (GTDB taxonomy): Bacteria > Nitrospirota > Nitrospiria > Nitrospirales > Nitrospiraceae > Nitrospira_D. The sequence continues at coordinate 80,435 of CAYULI010000004.1, forward strand.
AGTCCGAGTTCGCCGAACTGCTGCATCGAATCCAGACGAAGCTCCTTCGGGCCTTCGTGCCGGGGGCGGAGTCGGAATATGTAGCGGTGGTGCTCACCGGATCCGGCACGGCCGCAGTCGAAGCTGCACTGATGTCGTCGTTGCCTCACGGCCGGCGTATCCTCATCCTGAACAACGGGGTGTACGGCGAGCGGATGTCTCAAATAGTCGGGCTTCATCGCCTGGGAGTCAGCGAACTGAAGTATGAGTGGACGGTCCGGCCCGACCCCGATAAACTGCTCCTCGCCCTCCGCCAGCACCAGGAAGTGCACGTCGTCGGCATGGTGCACCATGAAACGACGACCGGGCTCATCAACCCGGTGAAAGAAATCGCCGACATCGTCGATAATCAGAACCGCGTCTTCGTGCTCGATGCCGTGAGCGCCCTGGCCGGCGAACCGATCGATATCGCCGGGTCGCACATCTATATGGTGGCGGGGACGGCGGGGAAGTGCATCCAAGGGATCCCCGGTGTCTCGTTCGTGCTCGTGCGGAAAGGGTTCGTCGAGCGGATGCGCGCCTACCCCAAGCGGTCCTGGTACCTACATCTGACGCATTACATCGACAACGACGGCCGTGGCACCGTTCCGTTCACGCCGGCGGTCCAGATCTATTACGCATTCGACGAAGCTCTGAGCGAATTGCTCGAGGAAGGCGTGGCCAACCGGATTCACCGGTACAAGCGGATGGCGGCGATCATCCGCGAACGCATGGCGAAGTTGGGCATCAAGCCGGTCCTGCCGCCGGACCGCCAGTCAAACACGATCACGGCCTACTATGTGCCGGAGGGCGTCTCGTATCAATCGCTGCACGACCGGCTGAAAGCGGCTGGCTACGTCATCTATGCCGGTCAGGGCAACCTGGAAAACAGGATCTTCCGTGTGGCCAACATGGGTGCGCTGACCGAATCGCAGTTCACCGGATTCCTCGACGCCTTCGAACAGGCATGCAAACCGGCATGAAAGCCGTCATCCTCGCAGCCGGCGTCGGCAAACGCCTATGGCAGGTCACCCAACATCGGCCGAAGTGCCTCATCGAAATCGGCGGACAGACCTTGCTGCACCGCTATCTGACCTCGTTGGCGAGCGTCGGCATCCGCCGAGCCGACATCGTTGTAGGGTACAAACAGGAGATGATCCGCGCGGCGGTCGCAAGCGACGCCTGCGGCGTGAAGGTCAATTTTCTCGTCAACGAGCAGTTTCATCGCGGCAGCATCTCCTCGCTCTGGATCGCCCGCACGGCACTGGACGACGACGTGATCGTGATGGACGCCGACGTGCTGTTCCACCGGGAGATCCTGCGACGGCTCGTCCAGTCGCCTTACGAGAACGCCTTGCTGATGGACGAGACGGTTCGCCAAACCGGCGAGGAGTGCATGGTGGTCGTGGCTGGCGGTCGGGTTATCGCACTGACGAAGAAGATGCCGGAGCACTACGAGTATGCCGGAGAAGGCGTCGGATTCCTGCGGGTGCGGCACGCGGACACGCCCCATGTGGTGGCGTCGCTTCGGTCCTATGTCGACAAGGGGGCTTGGAACATGGAGTATGAAGACGCGCTCTTCCCGTTCTTTCAGGACGTGAAGGTTGGACATGAGAAGATCGGGGGCTTGCCGTGGACCGAGATCGATTTCATGGAGGACATTCGTAAGGCCGAGTTGGATGTGTTACCGCGATTGTGAGGCGGTCGTTTCTGACGGGGATCTCGCGAGCGATGAACGACGGCATATGAGAGACGATCAACAATTGACCGGCGTCGACCATGAGTGAAAGCCTCATCCAGAATCGAGCGGAAATCCAGGGGCTCGCAACGGCGATTCTTCTCCCGACGGTCAGCGTGTTCAGGGGACCGATCGGACGGCCCGGCGAAGTCGGGCCGCTCACCAGCGTCGTAGGGATCGGGCTCTTCCAGCGCGCCGTCCACACACTCGAGCGAACGGGCATCCGCCAACTGATCGTGCTGGCCGGTCCTGAGGAAGATCAGTTGAGGCAGGCTCTGAGCAAAGGTCCCCGCGTGACGATCCCGGTGCGCTGGATGCCGATTCGCGAATTCCCGCTCGACGATCCCCGCACCTGGGAAGCGCTGGCCGCTGAGGTTCACGGGTTCGCGCTGGTGGCGAGCGTGAACGGCGTATTTTCCCGCGCCCTGGTGGAACAACTTCGCCGTGACGTGCAGGACGGCCAGGCGATCGTCGTCGCACAGGACGCAGACTGCCGACTGGGTGAACCGGAGCCGCAAGGCCTTCGGTTGCGCGCCCGGGGAGAGCGGCTCATAGGGTTCGCTGAGGAGCAGTTCGATGGGCGCACGCCACGCGCCGCGGACCTCGTCGTGTTGCCGGCGTCGGTCATGCGTGCAGCGGGCGATACAATGGGCACGGCCGGGGGGGTGCCCATCCGCCGCTGGCTCGAGCGCGCCGCGGCCGAGGGGCGCGCGCGCATCGTTTCGGCCGGAGGCAAGGGGCCTCGATGGTATCAGGCCGTGCGTACGTTGGACGACGTGCGGGCGGCCGAGAAGAAACTCTTCAGCTCCCTCAAGGGCGAGTTCGAGGGGGTCGTCGACCGTTATTTCAATCGCAAACTCTCCCGCTGGTTGACGCGCCTGTTCCTGGCCGTCGGCTTGCCGCCGAACGCGATCACCCTGCTGGCCACGGCGATCGGCCTGGTTGCGGCCGCCTGCTTCGGGTTTGGTACCTACGGCGCGGGCATCGTGGCCGCGCTGCTCTTCCAGTTGGCGGCGGTCATCGATTGTTGTGACGGTGAAGTTGCGCGCCTGACGTTTACTGAGTCCCCCTTTGGCGCCTGGCTCGACATCGCTATGGACAACATCGTGCACATGGCCATCTTCGCTGGCATCGCGGCAGGGCTCTATGCGAGCTGGGTGGGACAGGAGCATGCCTGGGTTGCGTTGGCTCTGGGGGCCGCGGCTGTCTTGGGTAACGGCCTGTCGTTTCTCCTCGTGGAAAAGGCGCAGAAGATCAAAGCTGCCAGGGCGTGGAAAACGCCCGTCAACGCCGCCTGGTCGGATTTCATGGTGAAGAACGTGGCCACCCGTGACTTCTCCGTGGCCGTGCTCCTCTTCGCCATGATCGGCAGGCTCGACTGGTTCCTGTGGATGGCCGCGGCCGGCTCCGTCGTGTTCGCCGGCATCATGGTCTGGATCATTCGCCCTTCCGCGGTCTCTCGTGCTTAGGGGGCTTCTATCTTTTCTCGGCGTCCTCACGCTCAGCCTGCTCATTTGGCACGTCGGACCCGACAACATCTATGACGCCGCCGGACGGTTGGGTCCCGTCGCGCTGATCGTCATCCTGATTCCGTCCGTCGTCATGTATGTCTTCGAAGCCTACGGCTGGAAAGTCGCGCTCGGGCCGTCGGCGCAGACCGTGCCCTTCTGGCGCTTGCTCGCGATCCGGACCGCGGGCGAAGTCGTGAACATGACCACGCCGACGGCCTATGTGGGCGGCGAGCCGCTCAAGGCCTACCTGTTGAAGCGCCACAACGTCCCAATGGTCGAAGGGCTGGCCTCCGTCGTCATCGCCAAGACGACGATGACAATTGCTGAGATACTATTTATTCTGCTCGGTATCGCGTTGATGGTATGGCTATTGGGTGACAACGGTTCGCTCGGTCAAACAATCGCCGCGGCGCTGTTGGGGGTCGGCCTCCTCTCATTCGGCACCGCGGCCTTCGTTCTTGTCCAGAGAAAGGGACTCTTCACCTGGATCTTGGAGGGCCTACGGAAGCTCGGTCTAAGGATCGACTTCTTGGAGACGCGCGAAGAGAGGCTGCGGTCGATGGATCGGACGATCCTCGATTTCTATACGAACAAACGGCCGGTCTTTTATGCTTCAACGGGATTGTGTTTCTTAGGCTGGATGGCGGAGGCGCTGGAGGTCTATGTGATCATCTCCTATCTCGGCGAACCGGCGACGGCGCTCTCGTCCATCGCCATCGGCGCGCTGTCCGCGTTCATCAAGGGCGGCACGTTTTTCATCCCCGGCAGTCTCGGCGCCCAAGACGGCGGCAATCTCCTGTTGCTCAAAGCCTTCGGCTACAGCGACGTGACCGGGCTCACCTTCGCCCTTCTCAGGCGGTTTCGCGAGTTCGTCTGGATCGGAATCGGCCTGCTCTGTCTGGCCCTGATGGGGAAAGCTCGCCCCGTTCCCTCCCCCCCTTGACTTCTCTCAGGGTGGAATTATCTCCTGCGCCGTTGCTGATACTTGACCGGATGGATCGGTGCTAGGCCCGACTCTGGGAGGGTAGCGGCGGCATGTGTTGCCCCGGTGGTTCCTCGGTCTGACGCCCTCCATCCGACACTATCAAACAACCTGAACCCTGATAGCAAAGCCTCTCGCAGATAAGGAGGAGGGAGAGCGATGAGCACCTATCTGCCTGCTGTGATCTCGTCTACCAAGTCCAACGCGTTCGATCGGCAAATCGACCGAATGTTTGAGGAAGCGCTGCGCGCGTGGGACGCTCCCGTGAAGACCTGGGTTCCGGCCTGTAATGTCTGGGAGGACGAAGAAGCATTTTATGTGCAAACGGCCCTGCCAGGGTGGGACCCGAAGGACATTGTTTTGGAAGTGAACAGCCAGGTCATGACGGTGAAGGGAGAACGGAAGAAGGAGGAGACGGAAATGTCGCAGAGATACCATCTCCGCGAGATCGGCGATGGCCAATTCACACGCCTCTTTAAGCTGCCGACGTTCGTCCATCAGGATAAGGCGTCGGCCACTCATAAGAACGGGCTCTTGACCGTTGCGTTCCCCAAGCGGGAAGAAGCGAAGTGCCGCCGGATCGCGATCGAAAGTCGGTAAGTTCGGTCACCGTCTCTTTTCCCGGACTGACACTGCAGACAGGAGAGGGGATTCGTACCGCCTCAAGTACTCTTCCAATCAACATAAGTGAGTTGGCCGGGAGGCTCCGCAGACTGTTCCAAGCTGCGGGGCGTCCTCCCGGCGAAGTGTCTCTATCGAAGTGGCTGGATTGAAATAAACAAGATCACGCGAAAAGACGTGAAGGAAACAAGTAAGAGAAACAGAAAGGTTCAACATGGCGAGACAAGGAGGAGCGCGATGGAAACTGGGAAATGGCTCACCGCATGGTGGAGACAGTCGCGGCGGTCCGTCGGTGCGACGACATGCGGTCCGTCGGAACGACAGAGCGTTGGCGTCTCGAAGGAACGGACGGGGCCATGCCACGAACCATCGAGTGATGTTGGGCCGTGGTCCCGATCCGAAGGGTTCTCGACCGATCCGATTCGTCCCTGGGCGCACGGCCTCTTCTGATGACGGATGGAGGACCATGGAGATGACATCCACGGAATGTCGCCGGTGTAAGGGACTGATGATTCGAGATGCGTTGGAGGACGAGCGGGCTTCCGGCGGAGGGTGGGTCAACGTGCGGCATTGCTTGAACTGCGGGCATGTGGAGTTCACCGGCGAGGAGGCCCGCCGGCAAGGGGCCGGCTTCTGCGCGACCTAGCGCAGGCGCCCCCCTACAATTCTATACATGGAAAGGAGGTAAACACGATGATGGATTGGAGTTCGGTCATTGATGCAGGGCTAGCGTTAATGGGAGGAGTCGCGGTGCTTGCGATGGGACTCTGGACCTTGTCTCACGAGTCCAGCACCGTGTCTACCTCCGTCCATTCGCTGGCGGAGCAGTCTCGGTCTGTCGAGTACGCGCCGCGGAAAGCAGCCTGAGAAATTCGAACGGGATAACGACTGGTTGAGAAGACCCTCAGGGGCTGGCCGTTTCCAATGGCCAGCCCCTGTCGTGTCTGAACAGGCGCCATGGCGCTCGTGTATTCGCGTGGCGAACTGACACTGGTCACCGCAGGTCGACAACTGGTTGCGTGCCTGGATAGGCTCGCGGATCAGGAGGGGGACGCGCTCTGTAGCTTGATGGCTTGCAGCCGTTCGAGCATCCGGTCCCAGACAAAACCGTGTAGACGGAGATTCGCCTTGCGTTCGAGTCGGTTGAATTGCAGCCCTACCCGCCGCCCCTTCACCCATCGAACCTCCGCTGCATCGATGGGAAGCGACTCCTGTTCATCGGGCAGAATCAGGCGGACCACCAAGCGCGGTGTCGTCGGCACAAAACTGGCGCATTCGATGGTGCAGCCGAACACCGAAAGATTTGTCACCGTCCCTTCCCCGATTGCCGCCGCATCGGAAAACATGGCCGGATAGGTGACCTCGACTCGATAGTGGGCACGCTGGTAGGGGCGTGTCTGTTCCATGACAACAGGCAGTTTAGCGATGAGCCTTGCCGCGCGCCTATTCCCCGTTCGAGGGGTGGTGCATGCTCTCGAACGGCGCTCGCCTCCTTCTTTTTATGTTAGGATGCCCCGCATGAACGCGGTTGTGAACCTGCTCTGGGCGCTGCTTTCCATCTTAGGGGCCATCGCGTTCGCTCACGTTACCGGTTTCGTCAATCCGAACGAAAAAGTGAATGGTCTCTGGCTGGTCGTCGCGGCGGGGTGCATCTATGTGTTGGCCTATCGGTTCTATGGTCGCTGGTTGGCAAAGCAGGTCGTCGAACTGAATAACCAACGAGTAACGCCGGCGGTGCGGTTGAACGACGGTGTCAACTTCCACCCCACCAATAAGCTTGTACTCTTCGGCCACCACTTCGCGGCGATTGCCGGAGCAGGGCCCTTGTTAGGCCCGGTGCTTGCGGCACAGTTCGGTTTTCTTCCCGGATTTCTCTGGCTTGTGATTGGCGCGGTGCTGGCTGGAGCGGTGCAGGACTTCATTGTCCTCGTCGCCTCGATGCGGCGCAACGGGCGCTCACTCCCGGAGATCGCCCGCGATGAGTTAGGCCTGATCACCGGCACGGCTACGGCCGTGGCCGTGCTTTTTATCGTGGTGGTGGCACTGGCGGGACTGGGCTTTGCGGTGGTGAACGCACTCTATCATAATGCCTGGGGCACGTTCACGATCGCGATGACGATCCCGATCGGTTTCATGATGGGGTTCTACCTGCAGAAGTTTCGCCCTGGCGCGGTCGCCGAAGTGACGGCGCTCGGCGTCGTGCTTTTGATCGCGGCGGTGCTCTTCGGTCGTGTGGTGGCGCAGTCGTCCTATGCCTCGTTGTTCGAGTTCGACAGAGCGACGCTGGTCTGGCTCCTGGCCGGCTACGGTTTTCTGGCATCCGTGCTGCCCGGTTGGATGTTGCTCGTGCCGCGCGGCTATCTTTCCACCTTTATGAAACTCGGCGTGGTGTTTCTGCTCGGTTTCGGGGTGATCCTCATGGCACCAACCATCGAGATGCCGCGGATCACGGTGTTCGCGAACGGTGGGGGACCGATCATCCCAGGCACGCTCTTCCCATTTCTCTTCATCACGATTGCCTGCGGGGCTGTCTCCGGCTTCCATTCGCTGGTGTCGTCCGGCACAACGCCGAAGATGATCGAAGAGGAATCGCAGGCGGTGGTGGGCTATGCGGCGATGTTGCTGGAAAGTTTCGTCGGCGTGATGGCATTGATTGCGGCGTCGGTGTTGCTTCCGGGCGACTATCTGGCGATCAATACGACGTTGGGCACCGATGCTTTGACGACGCTGGGATTTGTGCCGTCGCGGGTCGCCGAACTGTCTCGACTAGTCGAAGCGGATGTGGCGGGGCGGCCGGGGGGAGCCGTGTCCTTGGCAGTCGGCATGGCGTCTATTTTTGCCGCGCTGCCAGGAATGTCGGGTCTAATGGCCTATTGGTATCAATTCGCGCTAGTGTTCGAGGCCCTGTTCATCCTGACGACGATCGACACGGGGACGCGTGTCGCGCGCTATCTCATTCAGGAAACAGCGGGGCGGGTCTATGAGCCGTTTCGCCGGCTCAACTGGTGGCCCGGCGTGCTGTTGAGCAGCGGCTTCGTGATCGGTTCATGGGGATATTTGATAGACACGGGGAGCATTTCCACGATCTGGCCAATGTTCGGCGCGGCGAATCAGCTGCTGGGGACGCTGGCGCTCTGCATCGGGACGACCGTGCTGATCAAAATGTGGAAGTCGTCCTATCTCTGGGTGACGGCTGTGCCGATGCTCTTTGTGGGCGTGATTACGCTGACCGGCTCGTATGAAATGTTCGGGATGTTCCTGACGAAGGCAGTAACGCTGGCGGGGGGAGAATCGTTCCCGCTTTATGTGGATGCGGTGCTGGTGGCGGCGGTGGCGATCCTGGGGGTGATTGTCTTGAGCGACAGCCTGTACCAGTGGTATGGCTATGTGATTCTCAAGCGGCCGTTCACGAGCAGCGAAGTAGTTGTGATGGCGGGAGGCGGCTCGGCGGGGCGAGCGCAGACCGTGATTCACGATGGAGAAGGCAAGCGTGGATTCAAACTGCCACATGAGACAGGATGCTGCTGAGCGCAGCCTGGCTGTCCTCTTGCTCGCCGACTCCGGTGAAGGCGGGCACCTCGTCAATCTCCCTTGCTGGCGCCCCGCGCACTCGAATTGCTCGAATGGCGACATCAAGGGCCGTGCTCGGTGCGTGCGCGCAGTGAGTGATCAACCAGGCGACCCTTGGTGAGCAAAGAGAGGGAAGGAGGGGGTTGTGGCTGATCAGTTTTCGTTCGATGTGGTGTCGGAAGTGAACATGCAGGAGCTGAAAAACGCACTCGATCAGGCGACAAAGGAGGTCAAGCAGCGGTTCGATTTCAAGGACTCGAAAACGGAGATTCTCCTGAAGGAGAAAGAAAAGGAACTGACGGTGGTCTCGGATGACGAGTACAAGTTGAAAGCGGTGATCGAAATCATCAAAGCCAAGTGCGTCAAGCGCGGCGTGTCCCTCAAAGCATTCAAGTATGGAGCGATCGAGCCGGCCTTGAGCGGGACGGTCCGGCAGGTGGCGAAGATTCAGAGCGGGCTGGTGTCGGAGAAGGCCAAGGAGATTACGAAGGCGATCAAGGATTCGAAACTCAAAGTACAAGCGCAGATTCAAGGCGAGCAGGTGCGGGTGTTGAGCAAGAGTAAGGACGAGTTGCAGTCGGCGATCGCGTTGCTGAAGGGGAAGGATTTCGGAGTCGACCTCCAGTTCACGAACTATCGGTAATCCGGCGGACCACGGATCGAGGCGACGGGAGATCGTCCTTGTGCGCACCTACCGCGGCACCCAGGATTGATGATCTTGTTCGATGGAGGGCGGTGTTCGGTGGACGCGCGCGGAGCATGAACCCCGCCCCTTCGCGTGAGACCCAGGCGATGCTGACCCCTCTATCCTTGCTGTTACTTCTTGCCGTCTCGCTCCTCGGCTGCAATCGCAGCGATCCCATCGTCGTCATCCAGCTCCATCCGAACAATTCGGACATCATCTATGTCGCAACGAACGATTACATCTATAAGACGAGAGACGGCGGGCAGACGTGGGCGAATCTGTCGAAGGGGATGAGCCATTCGCGGGTCATTTCGATGGCGATTGATCCAGCCTATCCTGCGACAGTCTACGCCGGCACAAAGGGCGACGCGGTCTACAAGAGTCACGATGGGGGACAGCGCTGGGTCTCAATGAGGTCGGGCCTCGACGATGCGACAATCTCTTCCGTGGTCAATCAATTCATCTTCGATCCCGCCGACAATACCCACATCTTTTTGGCGACGACGATGGGAGTCTTCGAATCGAAGAACGGCGGCGAGACGTGGGCCAAGAAGATGGAGGGGATGAAAGAAGTCCTCATGGTTGTGACGCTCGGAATGGATCCGACGCGGCCATCGATCCTCTACGCCGGAACCAGCGGCGGCGTCTATAAATCCGTCGATCAGGCTGGGCACTGGGAGAAGGTGAACAACGGTCTCGTGCCGCCGGAGATGGTGAAGACGTCGCGCGCGCTCAACGTGACCGCGATACAGGTCGATCCCTTCGAGCCCGACACCGTGTATGCGGCCACACTGAGCGGCCTTTATAAGACCACCGATGGCGCCAAGTCGTGGCTGCGCATCGGCGAGTCGCTTCCCGATCAGATGATTTTCGGGATGCTCCTTGATCGTTCCAGGAAAGGAGTGATCTATCTCGCAGGGCGAGACGGCGTACATCGCAGCGAGGACGGCGGGGGCACGTGGAAGACGATCAATAACGGACTGGCGACGACGAACGTGCGTTCGATCGCGCAGAGCCCCACGGACCCGAAGCTTTTCTACGCTGGGACGAATGGGAGCGGCTTGTATCGCAGTCGCAACGCAGGCGAAACATGGGAGGCCATGCCGCCTCTTTCTGCCGAGAATTAAGCCGGGCTTTCGTTACGGAGCATCGGAAGGCTAGCGGCCTGTGCTGCGATTCTGGATGCTGGAGCCGATGGAAGAGTCGCCCAGCGTCGATCCGATCGACGTGTCGTTCAGGCTGGATCCGACGTCGGACCGCCCGAGACTCGAACCCACAGTCGTATCGGAAATGCTGGATCCGACTGTTGATGGTGGCAAGCTCGACCCTACTACGGATTGATCCGAATTCAAGCTGGAGTCGCCGATGTCGGCGCCGGCCCTGCCGGTCGACCCGATTTCGAATCCGGTCGGGCCGGTCACGCCGATGTCCCGACCAGTTCTGGGATTGGCGCCGATGTCCGTCCCGACCGCGCCTTCCGCTCCGATCTGCGCCCCAGTCCTCGGTGTTTTCCCGATCGCGCTCCCGACGCTGGGACTGGCTCCAATGCTTGTCCCGGTCTTTGGGCCGGTCGGCAACGAACGCGATCTGATGCCCCTGTCGAGCGATTCCTCCACTTCGCGTAGGCGCGCCGCCTCTCTGGCCGCCTCCTCGTAATCGAACTCGGCAAGCTTTTCGCGTCTTGTCGCCACGTGCTCGAGTTTCTCGCGCAGTGTTTTCAGGTCGGCTCGCGCCTGCGCGACCGGCAGTAGCAATTCGCGGAGAGTCCAGCCGCGGAGCTTCACGTGTTCGCTGAACAGCCCGGATTGCGCCACGGCGAGCAGTTCCCCGACTTCGTCCCCCAGCGCGTCGATCGTCTGAAGCTCCGCGAGGTCAGTTTTGCAGCACTCGAGGAACTGGTTGTACTTCTGCAGGAAGGCGATGACCTCCGTCTGGAGGTTCTCGATCCGCAACTCCCGCCCTTTTTTCGCCGCACGGCGGTCTTCATCGCCGGCGGTTTCTTTTTTATCTACTAGCGGAACGCAATCGGGTTGGCGGCTCTTTGCTGCGGCGCCTAATTGCTGATCCGGGGTGCGGTTCGGGCAGTATTCAAGAGGAGGCGCTGCGAGGGCTCCGTTCAAAAGGAGGACGAAACCCGCGAGCGACAGGGTGACACCGAATGCGACGGCGCGGCGGTAACCCGTTGGCGTGATTGGTTTCGACATCGTGACAACATTGTCTTCCGCAACTGGAGACATGTCAACGAGACGAATATTATCGTGCGCATCAATTTTGAGGGCCAATGTTCGCGTGCCTTTTCGCCCATTCAATTTAATCCCGCGTTGATGAGGCCTTCCATTTTTATCCCGGCTTTGAGTCGGAGATATTGCCGCTGCTAGGGTCGATTTCACATATTCGGTGCCTTGTTTGAGCCAAAACACGAACAACCTTCGCTCCGACAGAGGGCAGGTTCAACTCCTCCGATAGCATCGCGACAATGCTCTGTAAGTGCATGAAATTCCTATTGACAACAATTTTTACGAGAGTATACTCCGCACGCTAAGTGGGTAAAAGTGGTAATGAGTGGTGGAGCTAGGTATTTCTGATCGTGTACCTCATATTCCCGTTTTAGGGAAGGAGCTCGTATTGTGGCTTGGATTACATCGGCCAATGACCATCCTTGACTGTACGGTGGGATATGGTGGGCATGCGGAAATGGTACTGGAGGCCGCAGCTCCCGGTACGAAGCTGATAGGAGTTGACCGCGATGCGCGGGCTCTTGAATTTTGCCGCCAGCGGTTGGTGCGATTTGGAAGGCAAGTCATGTTGCTTCAGGGGAATCATCGGGACTTGAAACGACATCTCGCTGCGGCAGGAATTTCCCAGGTCGATGGAGTGATTTTTGATCTCGGCGTGTCGTCTCCACAACTGGAGGATCCAGCGCGGGGATTCAGTTTTCAGCACGAGGGACCGCTCGACATGCGGATGGATCAGACTGGCGGAGTCACGGCAGCGGAACTGGTGAACACGCTGCCGGAGGGTGAGGTCGCGGACATCATCTTCCAGTACGGCGAAGAACGGTACGCCCGGAGGATTGCGCGCGCGATCGTCCGCGAGCGGGCGCGCCAGCCGATTGAAACGACCGGAGCCCTTGTCGCGGTCATCGCCGCCTCGGTGCCGGCCGTGTATCGGCATGGACGTATCCACTATGCGACGCGGACCTTTCAGGCGCTGCGGATTGCCGTCAACCGAGAGCTGGAAAGTCTGGAGCCGTCGCTGCACGACGCGATCGATGCGCTCGCTCCCGGAGGGAGGATCTGTGTCGTCTCGTTTCATTCCCTGGAGAATCGCATTGTCAAGCAGACCTTCCGCGTCCTGGCGCAGAACCCCGACCCGAGGCTCGCGCTATTAACGAAGAAGCCAGTCGTTCCCGGTGAAACCGAATGTCGGGCGAACCCGCGGGCGCGTAGCGCCAAGCTGCGTGTGGCCGAGCGAATACCGGAGGGACCGATCTCGTGAAACTGTTCGCGATCATGATGGGGGTGTGTCTGGTTTTTGTCTTCGTATGGGAACGGGTGGATATGGTGCGGGTCGGCTATCAGATTGAGCGGCTGAAACACGATAAGGTTCTGCTGGAACGTGAACGGGACGCGCTGCGCGTCAAACTGTCCGCGCTGAGCGCCCCTGACCGGATCGCCAAAGTGGCGTCGGAAAAACTGGGCATGATCCTGCCGCAACAGGGTCAAGTGGTTGTCGTCCAAACGCAGCCCGACAGTGGGCCGATGCCTTCGACCGAACCGCTCGAAGTGCGGGTCGCGAAGAATGAGTTGCCGAGCCGGAGGAGATAGTGGCCGCGTCGGTTTCACGCAGTCGGCGGTACTTCGTGCTCATGGTGCTGCTGTGCGGCTTCGGGATGGTGCTGTTCCGCCTTGTGACCCTGCAAGTGCTCCAGGCCGAGGAATTGACGGTCAAAGCGGCCCGGCAACATCAAAAGACGGTGTCGCTGGAGGGCACGCGGGGAACCATCATGGACCGCCACGGCAAGGTGCTGGCCATGAACATGGAAGTGCCGTCGGTCTTTGGCGTCCCGACTGCGCTCGAGAGTCCGGTCAAGACTGCACGGAACCTCTCGCCGCTCCTACACGTGCGGGCGGACGAACTCGAGCGGAAGCTGCGACAGGATCGCGGATTTGTCTGGCTGGCGCGGAAATTGGACCCCGAACAGGGGCGGCAGCTGGAGCAGATGTCGATGGATGGCATCGGCGTCGTGATGGAAGGCCGGCGGTTCTACCCAAAGGGGCCGCTCCTTTCACACGTCCTGGGGTTCGCGGGTCTGGACGGAGAAGGGTTGGAAGGAATCGAACGTCGCTACGAGGGGCAGTTGCATGGCGAGAAGCGCGTCGCGGTTCTGCAGCGAGACGCCTTGGGCCGCACGGTGTTTCCCAAGGGGCTGGCGGAACAAAGCCCGGCGCCGGGCCATAACCTCGTTCTGACTGTCGACGAAGTAATTCAATACATCACCGAGAAGGAGTTGGACGACGCCGTCACCCGGACGCACGCAAAGTCGGGAACTATGATCGTCCTGGACCCGCAGACCGGGGCCCTGCTGGCGCTGGCCGTCAGCCCCCGGTTCGATCCGAACGCGGTGGCCGCAATCGGGCCGGATCGGTGGAGAAACCGCGCGCTCACAGACATCTATGAACCCGGTTCGACGATGAAAACGATCGTGGCGGCGGCGGCGATCGAAGAACGCGTGATGAAGCCCAATACGATGGTATTTGCGGAGAATGGTCGGATGACCGTCGCCAATACCGTGATTCACGATCACGAAAAGCTGGGATGGCTGACGTTCGCGCAGGTGATTCAGAAGTCGAGCAACATCGGCGCGGCCAAGGTGGGAGCGGCGCTGGGAGAGCTACGGCTCTATCGGTACCTTCAGGCATTTGGATTCGGCCAACGCACGGACATCGATCTGCCGGGGGAGGCGAGCGGCCTGGTGAAGCATCCGCGGGAATGGGGCCGTCGTTCGCTGGCCTCGATCTCGATGGGGCAGGAAATCGGGGTGACGCCCATTCAAATGGTGACCGCGATGGCCGCCATTGCCAACGGCGGCGTGTTGATGAAGCCTTACGTGGTGTCAGAAATCCAGGACGCGCATGGCCGAGTTCTGAGACGGATTCTGCCCCACGTAAAACGGCGCGTCGTATCCCCGGAGACGGCTCGCACGGTCACCGCGATTCTGGAGGGTGTGGTCACGGACGGCACCGGAGGAAAGGCGGCCATTCCAGGGTTCCGGGTGGCGGGAAAAACAGGAACCGCGCAGAAGGTCGATCCGCGCACCGGGAGGTACTCGGCAACCCAGTTCGTCGGATCCTTCGTCGGCTTCGTCCCGGCCGACAACCCCCGACTCGCCATGATCGTGGTCATCGACGAGCCGCACGGCGAAGCTTGGGGGGGGACCGTGGCGGCGCCGGTGTTCCGGCGCGTGGGCGAGCAAGTGCTGAACTATCTGGGCGTGTCGTCGAATGAGCCTGTCAAGCTCGCCCTGGCATCGGGGAGACAGTGACTTCGCGATAGCGGAATGGCGATGAAGTTGGCGAACATGTTGCAGGCCTTGGAGGAGCGGGTGGAGATTCTGGAGCGTCGCGGCGACGCCGACGTGTCCGTGAAGGCCATCACTGACGACTCGCGCGCCGTTCGCGCAGGGAGCTTGTTCGTGGCCGTCCGGGGTGAGCAGGTGGACGGACACCAATTCATCCCGGCCGCGGTGCAGGCTGGCGCGGCAGCGCTGGTGACGCAACAGCCGTTGACAGGGTTCTCGATTCCTTGCGTCCGGGTGGCGGACTCCCGGAAGGCGTTGGGGTGGCTGGCCGCGCGCTTCTACGGAGAGCCGTCGTCCCGCCTGCGCATAATCGGGGTCACCGGAACGAACGGGAAAACCACCACGACCTATGTGTGCAAGGCGTTGCTGGAATCGCTCGGCCAGCGGGTGGGATTGATTGGAACGGTAGCCTATCAGATCGGACCGGACGCGCTCCCGGCCTCGCATACGACGCCGGGAGCGCTGGAGTTGCAACAGCTCCTGGCCCGGATGGTGACGGCCGGATGCACGGCGGCCGTCATGGAAGTGTCGTCCCACGCGCTAGCACAAGATCGAACCAGCGGCTGCGAGTACGACGTGGCGGTGTTCTCGAACCTAACGCAGGATCACCTCGATTTTCACGGAACGATGGAGGATTACTTTCAGGCTAAGCTGCGACTCTTCACCGGATTGACCGGCACGCAGAAGCCGGGAAAGCGCGCGATCGTGAACCTCGATGACCCGAGCGGCGACCGGATTCGACGACTCTGTCCCGCGCCGGTCTGGACCTACGGGTTGAAAGCGCCCGCAGATCTGCGCGCCGAACAGGTTCGTCTCTCCTTGGCGGGCACGCGATTTACAGCGGCCACGCCCGCTGGCTCGTTCCTGGTCGAGAGTCATTTAGTCGGGGAGCACAACGTCTACAACCTCTTGTCCGCTATCGGCGTCGCGCTTCATGAAGGGGCGACGCCTGAGCAAGTACGACAGGCGGTTCTACAGGTAACGAATGTGCCGGGGCGGTTCGAACGGGTGATGGCTGGCCAGGCCTTCACGGTTGTCGTGGACTATGCCCACACCGAGGACGCATTGGTGCGCCTGTTGACCGCTGCACAGGCGTTGAAGACGGGGCGCATCATTACCGTGTTCGGTTGTGGCGGAGACCGCGATCGCGGAAAACGTCCCAAGATGGGTCGGGCGGCGGTGCAGTACAGCGATGTCGTGATCCTGACCTCCGACAATCCCAGGACGGAAGATCCGCTGGCCATTCTTCAGGAAGTCGAGGTGGGCGTCGTCGAGGCCCTTCGTCAGCGGCCGGAGGTGCAGTACCGGAATGTCCCCGACCGACGGGAAGCCATCGGGGTCGCAGTGCGTGAAGCGCGCCCCGGCGACATGGTGCTGATCGCCGGCAAGGGCCATGAAGATCATCAGATTATCGGCACGAAGAAGTTTCATTTCGACGATCGAGAAGTCGCTCGTGAAGCCATTGCCCAGCTCAAAACCAGCGCGTAGACCGGACGGCGGCTCGTCGGCGCAGGCCAAGATTCCGATGGCGTTGTTTACCGTTGAAGAACTGAGGGAAGTCATTAGCGTGAAAGTGCTGGCCGGGAACGCGCCCGGCTGGATGAAGCAACGCATCCGGCACATTTCGCTGGACTCGCGGTCGCTTCGGCCCGGCGATCTGTTCGTCGCGTTGACGGGCGATCGCTTCGACGGGCACGATTTCATCGCCGCTGCGTTCGCGCAGGGCGCGATCGGTGCGATCGTCCAGGATACCTATCGGGTCGATCCCCGCATGTTGAAGGCGGCTGCGAAACGGGCGATGCCGTTCATCCTCGGCGTGCGCGATCCGCTGTTCGCCTACCAGCAACTCGCGACCCACCATCGCAGTCGGTTCGACATTCCCGTTGTCGCCGTTACCGGCAGCAACGGAAAGACCACGACCAAGGACATGATCGCGAGCGTCATGGCCCACCGGTGGAGGATCCTCAAAACCGAGGGGAATCTGAACAACCGCATTGGAGTGCCTCAGACGCTCTTCCGTCTCAACGGACGGCACGAAGGGGCGGTGATCGAGATGGGGGTCGACAACCTCGGCCAAACGACCAGGCTCTGCGAGATCGCCCGGCCCACGATCGGCGTCATCACGAACATCGGACCGGACCACCTCGAATTCTTCGGCAGCATGGACCGGTCCGCCCAAGCCAAGGCGGAGCTGCTTGATTCGGTCCCCTCCGATGGGGCGGCGGTGCTGAATGCCGACGATGTCTACTACGACTACCTCGCGGCGCGGGCCCGCTGTCGGGTCATGTCGTTCGGGTTATCTCCGAAAGCGGACGTGCGCGCGGTGGATGCGAAGCCGGACGGCAGTGACGGCACGATTTTCCAGCTTCTGCTCCCCGGCAAGGTGCGGCACACCATCGTACATATCCGCGTGCAGGGCGAGCACAACGTAACCAACGCGCTCGCGGCCGCCACGGTCGGCACGGTGCTCGGCCTGCCCGGTGCAGTAATTGCGGAAGGACTGGCTCGTTTCCGCCCAGCCGAGATGCGCTCACAGATTTTCGTGGCACACGGCGTGAAGGTCATCAACGACTGTTACAACGCCAATCCGGCATCGATGAAAGCAGCAATCCAACTCCTAGCGCAGACCGGCGTAGGGAGAAAGAAGGTCGCGGTGCTGGGCGACATGCTGGAGCTGGGTCCGGCAGCGGCGCAGATGCACGAAGAGGTCGGGGCCTTCGTGGCGCATCAGGGTGTCGATCAATTGCTGGCGTGCGGAGGATTGTCGCGGAGCCTCGCAGAGGGTGCCCGGCGTGCGGGGATGGATCGCGCCCGCATCCTGGAAGTGCCGGATGCGGTCTCCGCTGCCGCCGCCGTGAAGGGACTGGTCAAGCAGGGAGACGTGGTGCTGGTCAAGGGCTCCCGAGGCATGAAACTGGAGCAGGTGGTTCAGGTGTTGCTAGGGGCTCGGCGTCCCGCGACACGGGCTTCATAAGAGACGCATCGCAGTGCCTGCGGGGCCGCAGGCGCCGCGTTGACGACGGACTCATCGAACGATGCTGTATAACTGGCTGTATCCCCTCCACACAGAATTCTCCTTCCTGAACGTCTTTCGCTATCAGAGCTTCCGCATCATCTACGCGGCCGTGACGGCCTTTCTCATCGCCTTCGTCCTGGCACCCTGGGTGATCCGGAAGCTCCAGGACATCAAGCTGGGGCAGCAGATCCGCGACGACGGGCCGAAGCGTCACCTGGCGAAAAGCGGGACGCCGACGATGGGCGGGATCCTCATCATCTTCGCGGTCACGCTCTCGACGCTGCTGTGGGCCGACATCTCCCGGCCGCATATCTGGCTCGTGCTCGGGGCGACGTTGGGCTTCGGCGCCATCGGATTTGCCGACGACTACCTGAAATTCATCAAGGCCCAGTCGAAGGGGCTCTCGGCGCTACAAAAGTTCACGGCTCAGATCGCCGTGGCGCTCATCATCGCGCTTGCGCTGTATTGGCTGCCGGGGTACAGCACGAAGCTCAGCGTGCCGTTCTTCAAAAATTTCACGCCGGACCTCGGTTGGTTTTACGTCATCTTTGCCGTCCTCGTCATCGTCGGCAGCTCCAACGCAGTCAACCTGACCGACGGCCTCGACGGCCTGGCGATCGGGCCGGTTATGATCGCCGCGCTGGCCTACACGGTCGTGGCCTACGTGACGGGCCATCGATTGTTGTCGGATTACCTGCTCATCCCGCATATCGACGGGGCCGGGGAGCTGGCCGTCTTTACCGCGTCGATCCTCGGGGCGAGCCTGGGTTTTCTCTGGTTCAATGCCTATCCGGCCTCCGTGTTCATGGGTGACGTGGGCTCGCTCCCTCTCGGGGCGGCGCTCGGCACGGTGGCGGTCATCAGCAAACACGAATTGCTGCTCTTACTGGTCGGCGGTGTGTTCGTGATCGAAGCGGTGTCGGTCATCTTCCAGGTGGTGTCCTATAAATCGCGGGGGAAACGGATCTTCCTAATGGCGCCGATTCATCACCACTTCGAGATGAAGGGCTGGGAAGAGCCGAAAGTCGTGGTGCGTTTGTGGATCATTGCCATCCTGCTGGCCCTGTTAAGTCTGAGCACGTTGAAACTGCGATGAAGACGGTGAGCGAAGACGTCATGGAATTGTCCGGTACCAGGGTCACGGTCGTGGGGCTCGCACGCAGCGGGGTCGCGGCCGCCCGTCTGCTGCAGGAGGCTGGGGCCCGGGTGACGGTGGCCGACCAGAAAGATCGGGCCGAGCTGCGTGCCGCGCTGGACCAGCTGGATGAGTCGCGGATCGGCATCGCGGTCGGCGGCGGGTACGAAACGGCGCTGGATTCAGCCGATCTTGTCGTGATCAGCCCGGGCGTGCCCTACCGAATGGAAGCGCTGGAGCGGGTGCGCCGGCGCGGCGTGAAGGTCGTGAGCGAGCTGGAGCTGGCCTCCCGCTTTCTGTCCATGCCGATTCTCGCCGTCACCGGCACCAACGGCAAGAGCACGACGGTGACGTTGATCGGAAAGATGCTGCACGAGGGGGGGAGACGGGTGTTCGTTGGTGGGAACATCGGCACGGCGCTCAGCGAAGCGGCGGTGCGGTCCCTCCGTGCTGCGAAACTGGGCGAGCCTTGCCCGTACGAATACCTCGTCGTGGAGGTGTCCAGTTTCCAATTGGAAACGGTCGAGCGCTTTCATCCGTGGATTGCGGCCGTGCTAAACGTGACCGTCGATCATCAGGACCGCTACGACTCGATCGACGAGTACGTGGCCGCTAAGAACAGGATTTTCGAGAGTCAGACGCGAACCGATTATGCGCTCTTCAATCTCGACGACGCGCGGGTCGCCGCGCTCCGACACGGGGCGAAGGCGCGCATGCTGGGATTCACGAAGACACGCGCCCTTCCGCCGGATCTTGCTGGAGGCACGTATCTCGATGGCGATCGTATCGTGACGACGGCGACTGGCCAGCGACAGGATATCTGCGGGCGGGACGAGATCAGAATCATCGGCAACCACAACGTGGAGAACGCGATGGCGGCGGCAACGTTCGCCGTGCTGAGCGGCTGCACGCCGGACGCCGTCCGTCGCGTGCTTCGGGAATTCCCTGGGCTCGAGCATGCGCTGGAGATCGTACGGGAGCGACGGGGGGTCCGGTTCGTGAACGACTCCAAGGGCACGAACGTCGATGCCACGCTCAAGGCGCTCGAGAGCATCGAACAGCCGATCTGGCTCATTGCGGGCGGGCGCGACAAGGGCGGGGATTTCTCGAGACTGGCTCCGGCGATTCGACAGCGGGTCAAGCGACTCATTCTGATCGGAGAGGCGGCTCCCCTGATCGCGAATGCGGTGCAGGGCTACCAACCCGTAGAGCGGGTGAGCACGTTGCGGGATGCGGTCGAGCTGGCCGCCGCGGGCGCCGTCGCCGGCGAGGTCGTCCTCCTGTCGCCGGCCTGCGCCAGTTTCGACATGTTTGCGGATTACCAGGACCGGGGCCGCCAGTTCAAGGCCCTGGTGCAATCCTTGCCAGCATGAGCGCGGGCAAGACAGAGGGGAATTGACACAGGACGATGTCGCACAAAGCCGCAGGGACTCTGGCACTGCCGTGGCCCATGTCCAGCCCGCGCGCGACGAAGCACGTGGCGATGGATCATGCCTTGCTGATCGTGACGATCACGCTGGCGCTCGTGGGCCTGGTGATGGTGTTCAGCGCGAGCGCCGTGGTGGCGGGCAACCGGTTCCACGACTCCGGGTACTTTCTCAAGCGCCAGCTCGCTTGGCTGGCCTTCGGGTTCCTGCTCCTGCATCTCGCGTCCCGCGTCGACTACATCTGGTGGAAGCGGCTGTCGATTCCCCTGATCGGGATCATGACGGTATTGTTGGTAATGGTGTTGGTCCCGTCGCTGGGGGTGGCGGCGAAAGGGGCGCGCCGGTGGCTGCGCCTGGGACCGATTTCGGTGCAGCCTGCGGAACTGGTGAAGCTGATCGCCGTGATCTATCTCGCGGCATATCTCGCGAGGAAGGAAGACCGCATCACGGTCTTTTCCAGCGGCTTGTTGCCGTCGCTCATCGTCGTGGGGCTGTTGAGCGGCCTCGTCTTGTTGGAGCCGGATCTGGGGACTGTGGTGGTCATGGGGCTGGTCACGGTGGGGATGTTGTTTCTCGGCGGCGCGCGCCTGTCCCACCTGTTCACCCTTGGGCTTTGCTCGGTGCCGGTTATGTTGGTGCTTGTCCTCGGCTCGAGCTATCGGCGCCAGCGGCTGCTGACATTTCTGGCTCCGTGGAAAGACGCCTCGGACGCCGGCTTTCAGATTACGCAGTCCTTCCTCGCATTCGGAAGCGGAGGGCCGTTCGGAGTGGGATTGGGCGAGGGCAAGCAGAAACTGTTCTTTCTCCCCGAAGCCCACACCGACTTCGTGCTGGCGCTGGTGGGGGAGGAACTCGGCCTGGTCGGAACAGGAGCCATCATTTTGCTCTTTGCGCTGTTCGTCGTGCGGGGGTTTCAGATTGCGTCCCGCGCGCGCATGCCGTTCGGGCGTTACCTGGGGATGGGCCTCACTCTGCTCATCGGCGTTCAGGCGCTGGTCAATGCCTGCGTTGTGACGGGGCTCCTCCCGACCAAGGGGCTGACGCTGCCTTTCGTCAGTTACGGTGGATCGTCGCTGGTCGTCAGCTTGTTGGGAGTCGGAATCCTCTTGAACATCTCGCGGGACCGGCGGGCTGGACGGGAGGAGACAGAGCAGCAGGGCGGCCGGGGCAGGGCGGGGCAGCGATGACGGTGGTCATTGCCGCCGGGGGTACCGGAGGACATCTGTACCCGGCCGTTGCGCTCGCGCGCGAATTTCTGCGCCGCGATCCCTCGACGAAGATCCTCTTCGTCGGGACTGCGCGCGGGATCGAATCGAAGGTGCTGCCGCACGAAGGGTTCGAACTGGCGCTGATTACGGCCAAACCTGTGATGGGCAAAGGGGTGCTGGAAATGGCACAGGGGCTGCTGTCTCTGCCGGTTGGTCTCTGGCAGTCGCTGCGGATCCTGCGCGCGCGCCGCGCGGACTTGGTAATCGGCGTGGGAGGCTACACGAGCCCGGCCCTGCTAGCGGCGGCCGCGCTGAAAGGGATTCCTCGAGTGATCCTCGAACCGAACGCGTATCCGGGTATGGCCAATAAGGCGGTGGGGCCCTTCGCGCAGCGCATTTTTCTCGCCTTCGAGTCGGCCACGGCATCGTTCGATCACCGCAAGGTCCGGGTGGTTGGCACGCCGATTCGACAGGAATTCCTAAGCCAGAATGGTGGCGAGGCCGGTAGGGCCCCGACTCCCGTCGGTCGCCGGCTGCTCATCTTTGGGGGCAGCCAGGGCGCTCAGGCGATCAACAGCGCCGTACTGGATGGACTCGCCGCGCTGGTCTCACGGCTGCCGAACGTGAAGATTACGCATCAGACCGGCGAGACGGATTATCAGCGGGTGAGCGAAGCGTATCGGCGCGCCGGCGTGGAAGCGGAGGTGGTCCCCTTTCTCTATGACATGCCGCGGGCGCTTCGTGCCGCCGATCTCGTGGTGGCCCGCGCGGGGGCGATGACGATCGCTGAGCTGACGGCCTGCGGGAAACCGGCCATTCTGATTCCTCTGCCGACGGCAATTTACGACCATCAGACGAAGAACGCGCGGGCGATGGAAACGGCGGGAGGCGCGATCGTGCTGCCGCAGGCGGAGCTGACCGGCGCCCGATTGAACGAAGCGATCACGGCCATTCTCGAGAATCCGGAACGAATGCGGGCAATGGGGGAACACAGCCGGGCAATGAGGCGAACCGATGCGGGCGAAGCGATCGTCCGCGAATGCTGCGCACTCATGGGGGTGAGCTATGACATCAACCGATCTGTTGGAGCGGCAGGAATCTAATGGTCTTGGTGATCGGGTGTTCGGACAGCGTGTCGCACTGGGGTTACAGGGAGTGAGGCGTACCGCGATGTTTCGAAAGACGCAGCAGATTCATCTCGTCGGGATCGGGGGATCCGGCATGAGCGGCATCGCCGAAGTGCTGTTGACACTGGGGTACAAAGTCACCGGATCGGACTTGCAGGCGTCGGAGACGACGCGCCGGCTCGAAGAGCTGGGCGGCAAGATTTTCATCGGCCACCAGGAATCCAACATCGGGGACGCCCAGGTGGTGGTGATCTCGTCCG
This sequence comes from uncultured Nitrospira sp., assembly GCA_964445795.1. Lineage (GTDB taxonomy): Bacteria > Nitrospirota > Nitrospiria > Nitrospirales > Nitrospiraceae > Nitrospira_D. The sequence goes on from CAYULI010000004.1 coordinate 103,314, forward strand.
CTGTGGCAGGCACCAACCCCGAGGTCGCCGCCGCGAAGGCGAAACAGATTCCGGTGATCCCGCGCGCTGAGATGCTGGCGGAGCTGATGCGGCTGAAATTCGGCGTGGCGATTGCCGGTGCGCACGGGAAGACCACCACCACGTCGATGGTGGCGAACGTGCTGGCGCAGGGCGGCCTTGATCCCACCATGGTCATCGGAGGAAAGGTGAATGCGTTAGGAAGCCACGCCCGTCTCGGACGGGGCGAGTTTCTCGTGGCGGAAGCCGACGAAAGCGACGGATCGTTCCTGCGGCTCTCCCCCACCATCGTGGCGGTCACCAACCTGGATCGGGAACATCTCGACCATTACGGATCGATGGAGCGCATCAACGAGTCGTTCCTGGAGTTCATCAACAAGATTCCGTTCTACGGGCTGGCCGTCCTCTGCGCAGACGACGACAGACTCCGGGCGCTCTTCCCGCGCATCGTGAAGCGGTACCACACTTACGGGCTTCGCGAGCCGGAAGGGCTGGTTCCGGATTTCAAGGCGACGGACGTGAGTCTCAAACAGTGGGGCGTGGAATTCCGCGCGCATTTCCGAGGCAAGAATCTCGGGCCGTTCCGCCTCGCGGTGCCCGGCGTCCACAACATCACCAACGCCCTCGCGGCTATCGCGATCGGAATCGAGCTGGAAGTTCCGGTCGATCTCATCCGGAAGGGGCTGGCCGCCTTCACCGGCGTCGAACGGCGGTTTCATCTTCGCGGCGAGGCCGGCGGCATCATGGTCGTTGACGATTACGGGCATCACCCAACTGAGGTGAAGGCGACATTGGCGGCGGCTAGGCAGGGATGGGATCGCCGTCTCGTCGTCCTCTTTCAGCCGCACCGATACACGAGGACCAGGGACTGTGCGGAGGAGTTCGCGCACGCATTCGATCAGGCCGACGCACTCTTCATGACGGACATCTACCCGGCCGGCGAACAGCCGATTCCTGGTGTGTCCGGTGCCAAGCTGGCGGAGGCCGTCAAAGCAGCTGGCCATCCGTCGGTCACGTTTGTCGAACGAAAGGAAACGCTGCCCGACCACGTGGTACCGCACCTCAGGCCGGGCGATCTTGTTTTGACCTTGGGGGCAGGCGACATCTGGAAGGCCGGCACCGCCATTCTCGCGCGGCTCGGATCGCCCGCATAGTCGATGGCTCATCGGAGTGACACTCGTGCCACGAAGGGGCGTCGGACAGATGCACAGCGCAGGTGGCAAGCCGCGGTGGCCGGTCTCCGCGGAACGGTCCGTTTTCATGCGCCGCTCAAGGACTACACGTCATTTCATATCGGGGGTCCGGCGGACGTGCTGGTCGAGCCTGCCGACGTGGACGATGTGGTCCGGCTCGTCAGACAGGCGCGGGAGCAGAAGCTGCCGGTCTTCGTGGTGGGGGGTACCAATCTCCTCATCCGCGACCAAGGTATCCGCGGCGTGGTGGTCAGTCTGGCGAAGTTGCGTGGGATCAGGGAAGAGCCGGGAGCGGTACTTTATGCCGAAGGAGGCGTCGGGATGCCGACGTTGATCGGCTATGCGATCCGTCGCTCGCTGGCGGGTCTCGAGTGGGCGGCGGGAATACCCGGCACGGTGGCGGGGTGTGTGGTGATGAACGCCGGCACCAGACTCGGCGAGATGAAAGAGGCGGTCAAGGCCGTCCGGATCGTCACACCGGCGGGCGAGGTGATCGAGCGGTCCGCGGGCGATATCGAATTCGGTTATCGGCGGGCGACATTGCCGGCCGGTATTGTCGTCGGGGTGTGGCTCCAACTGAAACCGGGCGTACGGTCGGACATCGAGAAGGTGGTGAAGGACTATCTGCGCTACCGGCGTGACACGCAGCCGCTCACGTTGCCCAGTGCCGGGTGCGTCTTCAAGAACCCGCCGAACGATTCGGCCGGGCGCCTGGTCGAATCAGCCGGGCTCAAAGGTGCCCGCGTCGGTGACGCGCAGGTGTCGGAGAAACACGCCAACTTCATCGTGAATCGGGGGAACGCCAGCGCGAAAGATGTGCTGGCCCTCATCCAGAAGGTGCGCGGACAGGTTGCGCGCAAGACCGGCGTCAAGCTGGACTTGGAACTCAAAGTCGTGGGACAGGGCTAGGGGCCGGCGCACATGGCACAGACCGGTCGGTTAACCGCTGAACGCATCGGGGTCCTTATGGGCGGGCGGTCTTCCGAGCGGGAGGTGTCTCTCCGCACCGGACAAGCGGTGCTCCAATCGCTGGTCCGTCGAGGATACGACGCAGTGGGTATCGATGTGACCGAACGACTGCCCCGCGATCTGCAGGAGCAGAAGGTTGCGATCACGTTTCTGTCGCTGCACGGACCCGGTGGGGAAGACGGCACGATCCAAGGCTTTCTCGAAACCATCGGAATGCCCTACACCGGGTCCGGTGTCAGGGCGAGCGCGGTTGGCATGCATAAGGTGATGACGAAAACGGTGCTAGCAGCGCACAACATTCCCGTTCCCGGAGGCACGGTAGTGCCACGGGGTGCGTCCCCCACATTGGCCAAGGTTCTGGAGTCGGTCAAGTTGAAACTACCGGTCGTCGTCAAGCCGGCGTCCCAAGGGTCGACGATCGGCGTCTCGATCGTCCGAGGCCGGAAGGAATGGAAGGACGCGCTGGCCCTGGCGCACCGCTATGACACGGAGGCGATGGTCGAAGCCTATATTCCGGGACACGAGGTGACGGTGTCGCTGCTGGGCATGGCGGCGGACGTTCCGAAAGTGCTGCCCGCAGTCGAGATCGTAGCGCCGGACGGGTTCTATGATTTCTCGGCGAAGTATCAGAAGGGCAAAACACGATATCTCTGTCCGGCCCCGTTGCCGGCCAGAATCCTGCGCGAGATCGGCGAGCTGGGGCGGCGAACCTACCAGGTGTTGGGGTGCGAGGGCGCCGCTCGGGTGGATTTCCGTATTACGCCGAAAGGGCGGCCATACGTGTTGGAGATCAACACCGTTCCCGGTATGACGGAAACGAGTCTGTTGCCGATGGCGGCGGCGCAGGCCGGGATCGATTACGACAGCCTGGTCGAGTGGATTCTACAGTCTGCCCTCGATCGGGCCCGCCGGTTCGCGGAGAGCAAGACGAAGGAGCCGATGTGATGCAGTTGTTCCTGAAAACAAGGCGGGCCAGGCCCGCAGGCCCAAGGAAAAATCAGAGGAAGGAGCCCCGCGCGGGGCAGGCGACGAGCCAACGGGCCGAGGCACGACGGGCGCGGGTTATGGGGGCATGGATTCGAGCCGTGAAAATGGTCGGAATCCTTGCCGGTGCGGTGCTGCTCGGCTGGGCGCTCGTGACGGGCGTCAAACTTTCCGGCCCCGCGTTGAAACGTTTGCTTGAGATCCACACGGTCACGGTCGAAGGCCTGCATCAGATCAAACGGCAGGAGGTCATCGATCTTGTCAAACTGAGGCCGGGGTTGGGTCTCCACGATGTCGTGACTTCGGCGATCAAGGAACGGGTGGAGTCTCATCCCTGGGTCAAGGAAGCGGTCGTCACCAGGGTTCCCTTGCATGAGCTGCGCATCTCGATCGTGGAGCGAAAGCCGGCGGCGATCGTTCGAGCCGGCGCTGAGAACCTGCTCAGCGACGAAGGCGGGCATGTGCTGGCCCGTCTGGGGCAGGCTGACGACGAGGCGCTTCCGGTGGTGACAGGCATCGACTCACGCGCGCTCTTGGAGGGCGACGCGGCGGCGCGACAGGCGGTGCGGTCGGGGATCGAGCTGGCCAAGTTGGTGGGGCACACCTATGAAGGACGACTGCAGGTCAACGCGGCGAATCCGTCCAATCTGGTCGCATCGGTCCGCGGCGTGAAATTTCAGTTCGGCGACGATGCCCTCGGCGATCAGTGGCAGCGGTTTCAGCAGGTCAAGCCGATGTTGAAGACGCTGGATTTCGACGGGCGTGGCCGGGGGGCCAACGAGGTGGATCTCCGCTTCGAGAACCGTGTCATTGTGCGGGAAAGGGGGTGATCGCGTGCCCAAACGGGATCAAATCCTTGTCGGACTTGATATCGGAACGACGAAGATCTGCGCCATCGTCGCCGAGGTGACCGAAGATGGGGCGCTGAACGTGATCGGCGTCGGCTCCAGCTCCTCGCGCGGATTGCGGAAAGGGGTCGTCGTCGATATCGAAAGTACGGTCGAGTCGATCAAGAAGGCCGTCGAAGAGGCCGAGCTGATGGCGGCGGTGCAGATCAATTCGGTCTATACCGGTATCGCCGGCAGCCACATCTCGGCCGAGAATTGCAAGGGCGTCGTGGCGCTCAAGCGTGCCGAGGTGACGCGCGAGGACATCCACCGCGCGATCGAAAGTGCGCGCGCGCTGGCGGTCGTCCCCCACGAACGGCGGATTCTGCACGTCCTGCCGCGCGAGTTCATGGTGGACGGCCAGGAGGGGGTCCGCGAGCCGCTCGGACTCTCCGGCAATCGCCTGGAGGTGAACGTGCACGTCATCACCGGGGCCGTTACGTCGGCCCAGAACATCATCAAGAGCGTGAATCGAGCCGGTCTCGACGTCGTGGACATCATCCTTCAGCCGCTGGCATCGAGCGAGGCAGTGTTGAGCCAAGAGGAGCGCGATCTGGGCGTCGCGATGGTGGACCTCGGCGGCGGCACCACGGACCTCGCGATTTTCCTCGACGGCAGCATCCGTCATTCAGCGGTTCTACCGATCGGAGGGCAGAACCTGACCAAAGATTTGGCCATCGGACTGCTGACGTCGCAGACCGAAGCCGAGAAGATCAAGACGCAGCACGGCATCGCGCGGACGGAACTGGTCACGGGCCATCATCCGGTCGAGGTGCCGTCGGTCGGCGATCGTCCCGCGCGGACCTTTTCGCGCCGCGATATCGCCGAGATTCTGGAACCGCGCGTCGAGGAAATGTTCGAGCTGGTACGCAGAGAGATCGCCCGGGCCGGGTATGAAGGGATGCTGGGCGCCGGTGTCGTCCTCACCGGCGGGACCTCCTTGCTGGAAGGCATGCCGGACGCCGCGGAAAAGATCCTCAATCTGCCAGCCCGGCGCGGCGCGCCCTCCGGGGTGGGTGGATTGCGGGACATCGTCAGCCACCCCAGCCACGCGACCGGGGTCGGTCTGCTGTTGCATGCCCGCCGCCATGCGGAGGAAATGGAAACGGCCGGTCTGCGTAACGGCGGGACATGGGCCAAGATGTTCGGGTGGACGAGGCGCGTGTTGGAGGTCTTTTAACGTATAACCGTCGCGCGGGCGGCCACCGCCGTGCGATGCCAAGGGGAGGAGGTGCCGCAATGTTTTCATTTCAGGAAGATGTGCTGCTGCCGGTCCGTATCAAGGTGATCGGCGTCGGAGGAGCCGGATGCAACGCGGTGAACACGATGATCGGGGCCGGCCTGGCCCGGGTCGATTTCATCGCGGCCAACACCGACTTGCAGGCGTTGGACCGCTCGATCGCTCCGTACAAGATTCAACTGGGGCCGGAGCGGACCCGCGGGTTGGGAGCCGGGGCGAAGCCGGAAATCGGGAAGGATGCGGCCCTGGAAAGCAAAGACCACATCCGCGAGTGCCTCGAAGGGGCAGACATGGTGTTCGTAACGGCAGGCATGGGCGGGGGGACCGGCACCGGGGCGGCTCCAATCGTGGCCAGCATCGCACGCGAGCTGGGCATCCTGACGGTCGGCGTCGTGACGAAGCCGTTCCAATACGAAGGCCAGCGGCGCCACAAACACGCGGAGGACGGCATTCGAGACTTGCGGCGGCACGTCGACACGCTGCTGGTCATCCCGAATCAGCGGCTGCTGGGGATCGTCGACAAAGCCACCCCGCTCCTCGAAGCGTTCAAAGTCGCGGACGACGTGCTGCGGCAGGCGATTCAAGGCATCGCCGACGTGATCACCACGACGGGCCACGTAAACGTGGATTTCGCGGACGTGCGGACGATCATGTCGCATACGGGTCGGGCGGTCATGGGCATGGGTGTCGCGAGGGGAACGAACCGCGCGATCGAAGCGGCGCAGAAGGCGATCAGCAGCCCGCTCCTCGAAGAAGGCAGCGTGGAGGGCGCGCGCGGCGTGCTGTTGAACATTACCGGCGGACCGAGCATGTCGCTGCACGAGATCGAGGAAGCCGCGTCGATCATCCAGCAAACTGCCGACGCCGAGGCCAACATCATCGTCGGGCAGGTCATCAATCCTGACATGGGCGACGATCTCGTGGTGACCGTGATCGCTACCGGCTTCGAGCACGACCAGGAACCGGTCGCCACGGCCGCGGCAACCGAACGAGCCTCGGCTCGCGCGCCAAAGCCCGCGCAGCCCGTGCTGGCTGGTGCAGGAGTCGGTGTGGCGGCGGCGACCGATCGTCCGCTCAAGGACCTCGACCGGCCGGCGTTCCTGCGGCGGATGAGCGAGGCCCGGGAAACCCTTGATCGGGCCTCGCTGGTGCCGGAGGATGAGTGGGATGTCCCGACGTTTCTCCGCAAGCAGGCCGACTAGGTTCATCGGCATGCATGAGGCTCCTGAGTTAGGAGGCGGCTGATGGGATCAGGACCTGTCATCACGGTGCCGGCGTTCGCTCCGCCGCGCGGCGGAGTGCGGCACTTTTTCGGCACGCGCCGTCACGCGGCTGGACTTGACTTCGAGGTCGGCTCGCCGGCGAGAATCGCGCGGGGAGGGCCGCAGGCCTCGTGGATACTCTCCGTCAAACAGGTGCATGCCACGGATGCGCTGGTGGTCGACCGCTCGTTGTCAGCGGAGGACCGATTCCACGGGGGATGGGACGCCCTGGTGACGGACCAGCCGGGCGTCATGGTGGCGGTGCGCACGGCCGATTGCGTTCCCGTGCTCGTGTACGACCCCCAACGGCGGGTGGTCGCGGCGATTCACGCGGGGTGGCGAGGAGCGGTGGCCGGCATCGTGCCGAAGACGATTGCTCTGATGGAGTCCCGATTCAAATCGGATCCGCGGCAACTCCGCGTCGGCATCGGTCCTTCGGCCGGGGTCTGCTGTTATGAAGTCGATGAGCCGGTACTGGAACGGCTGCGTGCCGAGTTTCCGGACTGGGAACAGGTCGTCCAAGGATACCGGGGCGGGAAGGCCCACCTCGATTTGAAGATGCTGATCAAGAAGCAGGCGCAAGCAGCCGGAACGAGCCTGGACGCCATCACCGGCGTCAATGTCTGCACGATCTGTCATGAGGATCTCTTCTTCTCGTACCGGCGGGAGGGCAGGGTCATCGGGACGATGGTCAGCGCCATCGGGCTCGTTCCTGCCCGGGGCTGACATGCGCCCCTGCCAATTGTCTCGCCCTTTCGTTAGAATAGGGGCGGTTCGCCGGAGGTGGTGGCAACCAACATGAGGCTCGACGCTCGCCATGGAGCCGCCTGTACGAGAGACTGTCGCCGACCGCGTCCGGTCTGTGCTGTGCAACATTCGCGCTGCGGCCGAACGAGTCGGGCGGCCTGCGAACAGTGTGCGGCTGGTGGCCGTCACGAAAACGGTGACGGTCGATCGCATTCAGGAAGGCATCGTCGCTGGCCTGACGATCTTGGGTGAAAATCGGGTTCAAGAAGCCCTCCCCAAGATGGTCGCGCTGAAAGAAGCTCCGATCCGGTGGCATTTCATCGGGCATCTGCAGCGCCGGAAGGTACGCACGATCGTCGGCCTGTTTGAGCTGATTCATTCCGTGGACACCATCGAACTGGCGCAGGAAATCGATCGTCGGGCCGGTGAAGCCGGTACGCGTCAGGACGTGTTGTTGGAGGTGAATATCGGAAGCGAGGCGACCAAGACGGGATTCCATCCCGAGGCGTTGGTCGGTCTCGTGCCGGCCGTGGCGAGTTTGCCTCATGTGCGGGTGAAAGGGTTGATGGCGATTCCGCCGCCCACCGAGGCCGACCGGGCGCGCGTGTATTTTCGTAGGCTGCGTGAAATGGCCGAACGCATCGCGGAACTGAATCTCCCGTCCGTTGCGATGGACGAATTGTCGATGGGCATGTCGAACGATTACGTGGTGGCCGTGGAGGAAGGTGCAACATTGGTCCGCGTCGGCACGGCTCTATTTGGGATGCGCCATGCCTAGTCAGGGGTTACCGTACAAGATCGCGTTTATTGGCGGCGGTCAGATGGCCGAAGCGCTGATCAGTGGGCTGCTCTCCGCGAAATTGTGCGGGCCCGACCGGATCTGGGCGACCGATCCGGTGGCGATCCGCCTCGACCACCTGAAGAAGAAATATGGGGTTCAGACGAGCGGGGTGAATCGCGAGGCAGCGGCTTGGGCCGATCTCGTCGTGCTGGCGGTCAAGCCGCAGGTACTCGATGCGGTCCTCAGGGAAATCGGCGGCGAGCTGGCGAAGTCCCTCGTTGTATCGGTGATCGCCGGTGCGCCGATCCGTCGGATTGTGGAGGCCTGCAGTCCGGACGCACGCGTGATCCGCACCATGCCCAACACGCCGGCCATGGTCCACGAAGGGATGACGGCGCTGGCGGTCGGTCCTGGGGTGCCGGAGACGGATGTGGCGGCTGTGCGGCAGATGTTCGAGTCGGTCGGCAAGGTTGTTCCGGTCGAAGAGCGGTTGATGGACGCCGTGACCGGTCTCAGCGGAAGCGGTCCTGCCTACGTGTTCTTGGCGATCGAAGCCCTGACCGATGGCGGCGTCAAGATGGGCTTGTCGCGGGAGACGGCCGGGCTGCTGGCGGCGCAAACGGTGCTGGGGGCGGCGCGGATGGTGCTGGAAACGGGCCAACACCCGGCCCGACTGAAAGACCAGGTGACGTCGCCGGGCGGCACGACGATCGCCGGACTGCATCGACTGGAGCGGGGCGGCTTGCGGGCCACCCTGATCGATGCGGTGGAAGCCGCAACGAAACGATCGCAGGAGCTGGGACGCTGATGTTCGTGGTGGGGAATGTACTCCTGGGGCTCGCGACAGTGCTCGACTACGCCCTGTGGTTCTACATGTGGATCATTATCGCCCGCGCCTTGATCTCGTGGGTGAATCCAGACCCGTGGAATCCGATTGTGCAATTTCTGGATCGTGCAACTGAGCCGGTGCTCGCTCCGATCCGGCGGTGGTTGGGATGGCGGATGGGGATCGATTTGTCGCCGCTGGTCGCCATTGTGGCCATTACGTTCCTTCAGATCGCGGTCGTGCAGTCGCTGAAAGACCTTGCGCTACGGATGAACTGAGTCAACGAATGGGGGACCCTATGAAAATCACACCGCTCGACATTCAGCAGATGGTCTTCCGGGTCAAGTTCCGGGGCTACGACCGCGAGGAGGTCAATCGCTTTCTGGAAGAAGTGGCGCAGACGGTGGAGGCCTTGAATCGCGATAACACGGCGCTTCGCGACCGCTTGGCGATGACCGAGCAACAGGTAGCGGAATTGAAGCGCACGGAGGCGACGCTGTCCAATACCCTGGTGTCCGCGCAATCGCTGGCCGAAGAGGTGAAGCGGAGCGCACAGCGCGACGCCGACCTCATTATCAAAGAGGCTGAGCTCAAGGCCGGCGAGTTGATCCGTCAGGCCCGTGCGGAACTTGGAGAAACCCAACGGGATCTTTCCCAATTGCAGAAGCAGCGGTTGTTGATGATCGAACGGATGCGAGCGACATTGCACACGTTCGAGCGGATGCTGGACGTCGAAACGAGCGAGATCTATCAAGATAGCGGCGCGATGCCCGTAGAAAAACTTGAGGGCGAGTCCAGTCCCGCCCGCTGATCGGCACAGAGGATTCCTGTTGAGTGGACTCGAATGACCGTCATTCGTGTCCGGTGTGACGCGTGGCCTCACTCTCAAACCTGTAGGTCCTCACCTGGGCGAGCCTGTTGCCACCATGCCGGCTCCTTCTACAATCCAGACGGCGCTGGAGCAGGCCGTCGCCGCCGAGGTGTTTCCCGGGGCGGTCCTTGCCGTGCGTCGAGGGCGCGGCCCTGTCATACTGGCAACCGCCGGCCGTCTGTCCATTGATCCACCGGGCGAGCCCGTCTCAAGGTCGACGGTCTACGACTTGGCCTCGCTCACAAAGCCGTTGGCGACGGTCACGTCGCTGGCCTTGTTGCTACAAGAAGGAAAGTGCCGGCTTGACAATCATGTCGGCGATCTCTTGCCAGAGCTGACCGGGACGCCGGTCGGGTCGGCGACGCTCAGGCATCTCCTGACCCACAGTTCCGGCCTCTCCAGTTGGCGGCCCTTCTACCAACGATTGAGTCCTAGTGCGATGCTGCCGTCGTCGGCTCAAGCGCGGGCCGATGCTGCGCGACGCCTGTTGCAGGAAATCACGAAAGAAGCCTTGATGTACAGGCCTGACGAGAGAAGTGTGTACAGCGACCTCGGGTTCATGCTCCTGGGTTGCGTCGTCGAGCGGGTGAGTGGTGTTACGTTGGACCGGTTCATGATCGAACGCGTAGTCGAGCCTTTGAAGGCCCACCCGTTAGCGTACCGCCCCTGCGGAAGCCCGGCGCATACATCGGAACATTCGTCCGCCTGGTCGATTGCTCCGACCGAATTCGATTCGTGGCGGGGACGTCTGCTCTGCGGGGAAGTCCATGACGAGAATGCGGCGGTGCTGGGCGGCGTGGCAGGCCATGCCGGGTTATTCGGAACGGCCGAAGCGGTTCTCGCGGTGACCGGAGCCTGGCTAGGTGGCTACCACGGAAGGGAGTCGATTCTGACTCCCGATGTGGTGCGGCTGTTTACTAGCAGGCGGACCGACGTGGCCGGCTCGAGCTGGGCACTGGGATGGGATACGCCGTCTTCACCCTCTTCATCCGGCGAGCGGTTCTCCGGGCAATCGTTCGGCCATTTGGGCTACACCGGAACGTCTATCTGGATCGATCCGCTCAGCGAGCTGGAAGTCGTGTTGCTCTCGAATCGGGTGCATCCCACGAGGAAGAACGAGCGTATCCGAGTCTTCCGACCGGCCATCCATGATCTCGTCTATCGGGAATTCGTCAGGCCCCGCTAGCAGGCCGTCCGACGCGCCACTAAGAACGGTCGGGGTAATCGATCCAGGTTTCCTTTTCGGCGAGGTAGCGCGTGCCTTTGAAGTTCGCCCGCGTCCGCATGCGGGTGAACCCGAGACCTTGGAGTTTCTCGATGAGCTCTTTTACTGCCGCGGCGATGGTGGAGTGCGAGCCGCTCTCGACCGTCAGGGCTTCATAAGTGACCTTGGCGGTGTATCCGGACGCGACGCGATTGACCAGAACGGCGCGATTGAAGTACCGGTCGCTGGGGTCTACTCCTTCGAGCTGATGTTTCTCGACCAGTCCTTCTTTTTTCAACATCAACGGCAGCGTGCTCATCGAGTCCTCCAGCTTTCTGCGATCGCCCGCGGGAGAAATTATAGGAGCCTTCCGCGGAGACTGCAACCGCGTTGACAAGGTCCGACCCGCTGACTATGATGCCTCCCCTTATCAGGTCGGAGGCTCGGTTTGTCGCTCACCTCTCTGAACATTCCGAACAGCCTCACGATCCTTCGCATTCTCCTCATCCCCGTCTACATCGGGCTGATGACGTACGGCCAGTACGGTCTCGCGTTAGCATCGCTGGTGGCGGCGGGACTGACCGACGCGATCGACGGACCCATCGCGCGGTGGCTGAATCAGCGGACGGAACTCGGGGCCATGCTCGATCCTCTGGCGGATAAGCTGCTCCTGACCTCTAGCTTTATCTCTCTGTCGGTGCTGCATCTGGTGCCCTCCTGGGTGGTGATTTTGGTCGTAAGTCGTGACGTGATGCTCTTGCTCGGCACGGCCGTGGCGCATGTAAACGGCATGACCATCGATATCACCCCAACCATACTCGGAAAAGGGACGACCTTGCTCCAGCTCTGCTATGTCTTCCTGGTCGTACTGACGAAATGGCAGAAGATTCACTTGGCGATCCTGACCCCTCTCCTATGGGCGATGGTCGGGTTCACGCTGGCTTCGGGGCTTCACTACCTGTATCGGGGCTATCGATACACGAATTCGTCTCATCCGCCCGCCTGATCCCCATCTCTTCGAACGATCGCTCTCGCGATGCTCCTTCGGGGAAGAACGAATCATGCAAATGTTTTGACAGGTTGTCGACCCCCAAGTAGACTCGCTCCGTAGTCGTCAAAGTGTCTACAACCGGCTCATGGAGCCACAACAAGACGAGTACAACTATGGCCACGTTTGCGTATGTGGGGCGAAGCAAGGCGGGATCGGTCAAGAAGGGCGAACTCGTCGCCAAGTCGCGCGATGAAGCGGTCGAGCAGCTGCGCAAACAAAATGTGGTTGTCACCAGCCTCGAAGAAAAATCGGGAGTAGGGGGATTTTCATTCAGTCTCGGATCAGGAGTCACGGACAAGGATCTAGTGGTGTTCACCCGCCAGTTCGGGACCATGATCAATGCGGGCTTGCCCCTCATTCAATGCCTCGAAATTCTGTCGACGCAGTCGGAGAATGCGGCGCTTCGAAAAGCGGTGGCGGAAACCAAACTGCAGGTTGAGGGCGGATCGACCTTCTCCGATGCGCTTCGCAAGCACCCGAAGATTTTCGACGATCTCTACGTGAACATGGTGCATGCCGGAGAAGTGGGAGGCCTGCTGGACACGATCTTGGGCCGGCTATCTAAGCACATCGAAAAGGCGATGAAGCTGAAGGGACAGATCAAGAGCGCGATGGTCTATCCTGCTGCCATCTGCGGCATCGCCGTCATCGTCATAACGGTGCTCATGATTTGGGTCATTCCCGTTTTCGAAAAAATGTTCAAGGAAATGTCCGGCGGAAAGATGGCCTTGCCGGGCCCCACCCAGTTAGTCATCGACATGAGCAACTTCGTGCAGGGGAATTGGTACATCATTTTGGGCGTGATCGTCGGAGCTGTGGTCGGTCTGAAGAAGTACTATGCCACCGAAAAAGGTCGGCTCGCGATCGATAAGCTTCTGCTGAAACTGCCTGTCTTCGGTGACCTGATTCGCAAGGCGTCAGTGGCGAAATTTACGAGAACGCTCGGAACGTTGATCTCCAGCGGCGTGCCGCTGCTCGAGGCGTTGACGATTTGCGCCAAGACCTCCGGGAACAAAGTGGTGGAAGGCGCTCTGTTGGACGCCAGGGTCAGCATCAGCGGGGGCAAGACCATTTCGGATCCGCTCGCCCAAAGCGGAACTTTCCCCAAGATGGTGACGCACATGATCGCCGTCGGCGAGTCCACCGGCGCGCTCGACAGTATGCTGGGCAAGATCGCCGATTTCTACGAAGAGGAAGTCGACCAGGCGGTGGCGTCGCTGACCGCACTCCTCGAACCCATGATGATGGTCTTCCTAGGGGTGACGATCGGATTCATCGTGATTGCCATGTATCTGCCCATCTTCACCATGGCGTCAGCGATCGGGTAAGGGACCGATCCGCTCTAGGGCTGCATCTCCCGATGCGGTTCCAGGAGTGAAACGGGTGACTTCCAGACATGGGTCGCTCACCCGCTATGCTCCGGATCACGTGAGACGGCATCTCCAATCGGTCGATCGGACAGAGCGGATTCGTATCTCCTTCCCAAAGACAGATGTCCTCGGGGATCAGGAAGGCCGTTTACCGGCACGGTGCTCGTCCATGGGCGACATCAGGACCAGAATTCAATGGCTCATGGGACTACGGGTCGTCGTAGTCACGCTGCTGCTCGGACTCTCGCTCACGTTCGAGGTCACCAAAGGAGAACGAGTCGAGACTTTTTACGCGCTGATCGTGTTCACCTATGCGATCACGATCCCTTACGCGTTGATCCTACGTCGACTCAGAACCTCTGAGGCCTTGGTCGTGTTCGGCTGGGTTCAGGTCGGTCTCGACTTCCTGCTCGAAACGGTGCTGATCGCGCGAACCGGCGGGATCGAAAGCCCGTTCGCGGTCCTGTACGTAATCACCGTTACGGTGGCCAGCCTTGTCTCTCGCCGGCGCGTCGGCCTGTTGACCGCCAGTCTCTCGATCATTCTCTTCGGCATCGTGACCAACATGCAATTGTACGGGTTCATGGACACATGGGAGTGGCTGCCGAGAACCCGTCTCAGTGCGCCGGAGACTCTGCAGACCTTCGGGGTATACAGCCTGGCCTTCCTGGTCGTCGGGTTCTTAAGCGGAGCCCTGGCCGACCAGTTGCGACGTGCCGACCAATCGCTGCGTGAGAAAGAGCAGGGGCTGAGCCGTCTCCAGGCCTTTCACGAAAATATCGTCCAGAGCATCAGCAGCGGCGTCTTTACCACGGACGAGGCCGGCCGGATTACGTCGTTCAACCCAGCGGCGCAGGAAGCGACGGGGTATAGCTTCGAGCAGGTCCGAGGGCGTCCGTGGCGGGAAGTGTTCAATTGGCATCCCGGTCAACCTTCGGACGAAATCGTGCCAGCCGGTACCAACACGCGGTTCGAAGTGGAGTGCAAGCGTGCCGATGGCAACCGGCTCATTCTGGGCATGACGCTTTCCCCCTTGCACGAGCAGGGACGGGAGACCGGGCTGGTGGGGGTATTCAAGGATCTTACTCAGATCCGAGATTTGGAAGAAGAGATGAGGCGGAAGGAATGGCTGGCCAGCCTCGGCGAAATGTCTGCGGGGATGGCGCACGAAATCCGGAATCCGCTCGGAGCGCTCGCCGGCGCGATGCAGATGCTAAAGAAGGACCTGCATGCCGACGAGACGAGCCAACGGCTGATGGAAATCGCGGTGCGGGAGGCGACGAGGCTGGACACCATCATCACCGAATTCCTGCAGTACGCCAGGCCGCCGGCGCTGAATCTGGCCGAACACGATTTGAACAAAGTCCTTGCTGAGACGCTTGATCTGGTACAACATGAAGCACGGACCCGCACGAACATCACCATCGTCACCGCGTTGGCCAATGGGGCGCTCCCCGGGCAGGTGGATCAGGATCAGATGAAACAGGTGTTCTGGAATCTTGCGACCAACGCGTTCGATGCCATGCCCCATGGCGGGCAACTCACGATCACCACCGGGTGCCGAAAGATCGACGTCGGAGGACGCAAAGCCGACGTGGTCGAGATCTCGTTTCAGGATACCGGCGAGGGCATCCCCAAGAAAAACCTGGACAAGATTTTTCTTCCGTTCTTTACGACCAAGAAACGGGGATCGGGGCTGGGTCTGGCGGCGGTGCATCGCATCGTCGATCTGCACGGCGGGTGGATCAAAGTCGACAGCCAGCAGGGACAGGGGTCGCGATTTGTCGTGTGTCTCCCCCGGTCGGCGGAGGCGGGCGTGCGGCTCTGGCATGAAGGCAGGGAACCGTGGAAAAGATCCTAGTCGTCGATGATGAGCAAAGTCTGCGCGAAGTGTTGAGCATCATGCTCAAGCGGGCCGGATACGCGGTCACGAGTGCGGCCGACGGCGAAGAGGCCATCGAGCATCTGAACAAGGAAATCTTCGACCTCGTCATCACGGATCTGCGGATGCCGAAAGGCGACGGGATGGAGGTGCTCAAAGCGGTCAAATCCGCCTCCCCGGAGACTGTGGTGCTGGTCGTGACAGCCTTCGCGACGGCCGACTCGGCCGTCGAAGCGATGAAGCAGGGCGCCTATGATTACCTCACCAAACCGTTCCAAGTCGACGAAGTGCAGCTGATCATCCGCAACGCGCTGGAGAAACGGCGTCTGTCGACCGAAAACATGCTGCTCAAGCGCGAGATGGCGAGTCAGTCCTCGTTCGCGCAACTCGTCGGCCAGAGCGAGGCGATGCAGAAGGTTTTCGAGATCGTGCGGAAGGTGGCGGACTCCAAGAGCAATGTGCTGATCTGCGGCGAAAGCGGAACAGGGAAGGAGTTGGTCGCGCGCGCGATTCACTACAACAGCGCACGAAGTACCGCGCCGTTCGTGGCGGTGAATTGTAGCGCTGTCCCCGAGACGCTGTTGGAAAGCGAGCTCTTTGGTCACATGAAGGGCGCGTTTACCGGCGCCATTTCCAACAAGGCGGGCTTGTTCGAGGTGGCCAACGGCGGGACCATTTTTCTGGATGAGATCGGCGATACCACGCCGACCATTCAGGTGAAGTTGCTGCGCGTCATCCAGGAGCGTGAGTTCCGGCGGGTCGGCGGCAACCAGGACATCAAGGTCGACGTGCGCGTGGTGGCCGCGACGAACAAGGACCTAGAGAAGGCCGTCGCGGACGGGTCCTTCCGCGAAGATCTCTACTATCGGCTCGACGTGATTCCGATCAAGCTGCCGCCGCTGCGGTTGCGGAGCGGTGACATTCCGCTCTTGGTCAATCATTTCCTCGAACGATTTTCGAAGGACAGCGGAAAGCCCGTTCCCGTCCTGACCCCCGATGCGATGCACGTCTTGTTGGGCCATGAATGGCGGGGCAACGTGCGGGAACTGGAAAACCTGATCGAGCGGGTCGTCGCGTTTTCGAGCGGCGCGCCGGTGACCGGTGCGGACGTGCGTGGGTGGCTGCATCGACCGGTATCGTCTCAGCAGCCGCACGGCGCGCCGACTGATCTTCCGGAAGACGGGCTCGACCTTGAAGCCCTGATCAGCGGCATCGAGAAAGACCTGTTGATGAAAGCGCTCGAACGGTCGAAATGGGTCAAGAAGAAAGCCGCCCGACTGCTACGGTTGAACACCCGATCATTCCGCTATCGGCTGGAAAAGTATGCTATAAAAGGAGGTCGTGACTAACAGTTCTTCAGCACCGGAACTCTCTTCGTCCGCTTCTGTCACCGTTCCTGCCCCAGCAAAAATCAACCTGATCCTACGGATTCTCGACCGCCGCACCGATGGCTTCCACAACCTCTGGTCACTCATGCAGACCGTGGGGCTGGAAGACGACATCACCATCTCTCTCAATCGGAACCATGCCGACATCAGATTGACGTGCGACGATCGGTCGCTGAGCGCCGATCAGGGCAACCTAGTCTATCGAGCGGCAGCGGCCGTGCTTGAGCGCAGTAGGAAAGCGGTCGGGCTCGACATCGCGCTGAACAAACGCATTCCCGTGGGAGCGGGATTGGGCGGCGGGAGCAGCGATGCGGCGGCGACGATCATTGGGGTGAATCGACTACTGGGCTTGGGCTGGTCTGCGGCCGAGATGGCGCAGGTGGGACAAGAGCTCGGCAGCGATGTCCCGTTTTTCTTTTTTGCCCCGTCTGCGTTCGTTGCAGGCAAGGGCGAGCGGGTGCGCGCCACTCGCATCACGGGGAGCCGGTGGATCGTGCTGGTGAACCCGGGGTTTCCGATCGAGACCAAGTGGGCGTATCAACAGCTGTCCTCGACTCGAAGGGAAGTCCGGCCGCTATCCGCTCCCCATTCTGGACTTGCCCAAGAAGAGACATTGGCCTGGGAGCGCATTCTGGGCGTCATGGAAAACGATTTTGAGACACCCGTGTTCCAAGCCCATCCAGGCTTGCGGACGATCCAGCAACGGCTGCTTGCAGAAGGGGCCGAAGCCGCGCTCCTGTCAGGAAGCGGCGCCACGGTCTTCGGGGTGTTTGACGACGAGGCCAGAGCCCGAGGCACGGTG